>CAZRFU010000005.1:73618-111474 GCA_964599475.1 uncultured Thermoanaerobaculia bacterium | reverse complement strand
CTGATCCCAGTCTGAGTGGTTCCGGTTCCGGCTTCGGTTGCGGCCGCCGCGTTAGCCTAGGTCAGCAGCCCTCGGTCGGCACCCGAGCGGTCGACCGTGTAAGGTTCGCGCGATGGAACGGGCGTTTTCCCCCGTGGCTCTTGGTGGCGGTGTGCTCTCGGCGGCGGCGTTGTGGGGCGTGGCGTGGGGTGCGGCGGCGCTGCTGGAAGAGCGCCTGGTGGTGCCGCGCGCGGAGGTGGTGACATCGCAGCGCCTCCGTTCCGACAACCCGACGGCGCTTGCCGGGGTCGACGGGGTGGTGGTGTGGGAGTCGAACCGCGGCGGGCGTTGGCGGCTGTGGCAACGGGCACTTGCCGGTGGGGAGGTCGAGCCGGTGTTGCCGGCCGAGGGTGACGTGCGGCAGTGTTGCCCGCAGTTGTCCCCGGACGGGCGCCATTTGGCCTTCCTCGAGCTGCCCGCCGGCCCCGACCGGTACCCCGAGATCGAGACCGGGCGCCTGCTCTTGCTCGAGCGCAGCACGGGCGCTGTGCGCGAGCTGGCCGACGTCGCCCGCACCTACGGTGAAAACCGCGCGGTGGTCTGGCGTGATGCCACCCACCTGGTGTGGCTCGATCGACAGGGGCGGACGGTCGAAACCGATCTCGCGACCGGTACCCAGGCCGTGGTGCTCGCGGCCGGGCACGCGACCCTCGGCTACCTGCCGTCGCCGGATCTGCGTTTTGCGACGACCGGCTACCCGACCTTTTCGCCGATCGAGGACGGACGGGTGATCGAACGCCATCTCCTCGGTGGGTGCCAGCCGATCTTCAGCCCGGATGGGCGCTATGGCCTGTGGGCCTCGGGCGCCGGTGGGCCGATCGACCGCATCGATTTGGCCAGCCGGGCGATCGAGACGGTGCTCGAGAAGAACGATCCGGCACTGCCGCTCGGCCGCGGTTACGTCTACTTCCCGTCGTTGTCAGCCGATGGGAGGCTCCTGGCGGTCGCAGCGTCCCCGGACGAGCACAACCACTTCACTGCCGACTACGACGTGATGGTGATGGAGCTCGACGCCGACCTCCGTCCGCTCGGCCCGGCCGCGGTGATTGGTGCCGATCCCGCCGTCGACCGTTTCCCCACGGTGTGGGCCGCACCGCTCGCGCTCGGGCGCTTCGAAGGTGAGGTGCCGTTCCTCGTCGCCCCGCAACTCCCGGCGGGTGAGTGGCAGGTGGAACTGGTTTCCGCTGCCGGCAGCCGAAGCGAGCTCGAGGCGGGATCGGCCTCGATCGAGGAGCCCGGGCGCTTCCGTCTGGTGGCGACCGGCCCCTCCGGGCGTCTCGAGGGGTTGGTGGTGGCCCACGAAGCCTCGCCGCCGCGGCTCGAGCGGGTGGTGTGGCGCGGTGAAGGGCTCGATCTGTGGTTCGACGAGGCGCTCGCCGCGGTGCCGACGGTTCGGGGCTCGGCGCTCGAGGTCACGCTCGCGGAGCGCCGCGTGCGCCTCCAAGGTGCCCTCGAGCCGGGCCAGCGGATCGAGCTCGACGGGGTGGTCGACCGCGCCGAGCCGCCCAACCGCACCACGGTGGCGATCGAGGTGCCGCGGCGCGAGTGGCCGGCGGA
Source organism: uncultured Thermoanaerobaculia bacterium (assembly GCA_964599475.1). Classification (GTDB taxonomy): domain Bacteria; phylum Acidobacteriota; class Thermoanaerobaculia; order Multivoradales; family CAZRFU01; genus CAZRFU01. The sequence continues at coordinate 109,878 of CAZRFU010000005.1, read as the reverse complement.
TCCCGAGGGGGTGGTGGTTGCCTGGGGTGGCGGCAGCAACCCCGCGGGCGCCGCGGCTGCGGAGTTGCCGCTGGCGCCGAGTGGGCTGGCTCGTTTCGATCGCCACTTTGCGCTCGAAAGTCACGGCGACGGCGGCTGGTGGGCCCCGCCGGCGGTCGTGAGCGAGCTGATCGATCGGATCAAAGGCGTCAACCGCTTGCGCGTCGAGGTCGCGATCGACCCGGCCGAGGGCACCGCCGATGGTCCGATCGTCGCGCTGTCCGGCGGGCGTGGGCGCGGGCAGCGCTTGTTCGTGCTCGAGCAGCGCGGTGATCGCCTGTGGCTCGTGCTGACGACCGCCGGTGAAGGTCCGGTGACCTCGGAGCTCGAGCTCGGGGCATTGCCGTCGGGGAGCTCGTGGTGGTCGATCGCGTGGCAGCCCGGTCTGATCCGAGCCTGGCGCGATGGTCAACCGCTGGTCACTGCCGACCACGTGCAGGGTGACCTGTTCCACTGGAAGACGCGGCCGCTCGCGGTTGGTGCCGAACCGCCGGATCGCGGGTGGCGTGGCCGGGTCGAGGCGCTGGCCTTCGGCACCGGTGCCGTCGACGACACCTTGGCCGCCGAGGCTTTCGCGCGTTGGCGCGAGCGGCGCGAGACGCGGCCGGCCGTGGCGCCGAGTGTGGTGCGTGGCCGGATCGTCGGCCTCGCGCCGGTTCCCCGCCTCGACGACATCTCCCCCTACCGCGATGCGCTGCGGGTGGTGCGCATCGAGGTCGAGGGTGGGGCGGCGGGCGCCGGGCGCCTGGTCCACGTCGCCGAGCGGGTCCTGCTCGACGGCCGTACGCTACCGGCGGCGGATCGGACCATCGGTGCCCGAGTCGAGCTCGAGGTCGAGCCCTTCGGCGCACAGCCACAGCTCGAGGCGACCTACCTCGCCGAAGGAGACCTCGGCCCGCCCGAGTGGTTCGTGGTGCGCTGATGGTTTTCTCCTCGCCGCTGTTCGTCTACTTCTTCCTGCCGCTCGCGGTGGTGCTCTACGCCGTGGCACCGGGTCGCGGGCGCAACCTGGTGCTGACGGCGCTGTCGTACCTCTTCTACGGCTGGGGCAATCCGGCCTTTTGCCTGCTGATGCTGTTTTCGACAGCGGTCGACTGGCTCTGCGGCCTGGTGATCGCGTACGACGGTCGCCCGCGAGCGGGCGAACCGCCAGTCCTCGACGTGAACGGACCTCGCAGTCGGCGCCAACGGGCGGCGGTGTGGGTGTCGGTGGTGACCAATCTGGGATTGCTCGCGGTGTTCAAGTACGCCGGGTTCGCTGCCGCCAGCTGGAACCGGCTGGTGGAGGCGTTTGGGCCCTCGGCGCTCGAGGCGCCGGTGCTGGCGATCGCGCTGCCGCTGGGGATCAGCTTCTACACCTTCCAGTCGATGAGCTACTCGCTCGACGTCTACCGCGGGCGCTGTCGGGCGCTCGCCAACCCGATCGACTTCGCCTGTTACGTGGCGATGTTCCCGCAGCTCGTGGCAGGCCCGATCGTGCGCTTCGCCGAGATTGCCGAGCAACTCACCGAACGCCGGCACACCCTTGCCAAGACGGCGCGGGGGCTGTCGCTCCTTGCCCTCGGGATGGGCAAGAAGGTGCTGCTCGCGAATCCCTGTGGGAGCCTTGCCGATCTCGCCTTCGACGCCGCCGACCCGGGCTTCTGGATGTCGTGGCTCGGCACCTTCGCCTACGGCTTCCAGATCTACTTCGACTTCTCCGGCTACTCCGACATGGCGGTGGGGCTGGCGTTGCTGTTCGGCTTCGTGCTGCCGCGCAACTTCGACGCCCCCTATCGCTCGGCGTCGATCACCGAGTTCTGGCGGCGGTGGCACATCTCACTGTCGACCTTCCTGCGCGACAACCTCTACATCCCCCTCGGCGGCAACCGCTTCGGATCCGTGCGGACGGCGTTCAACCTGGCGGCGGTGATGTTGCTCGGTGGCCTGTGGCACGGCGCGGCGTGGAACTTCGTGGTGTGGGGCGGTTGGCACGGACTGTGGCTCGGGATCGAGCGCGCCGGCCGCGACCGACCGTCGCGATGGCCGCGCTGGGCGCGAGTGGCGCGGACCTTCGTGCTGGTCCATATCGGCTGGGTGTTCTTCCGCGCCGACGACCTCGGCCGCGCACTCGACCACCTGGCGGCGATGGCCGGGCTCGGCGAGGGTGGGCCGGCTGCGGCGTTGCTCGAGGCCTGGATGGCGCGGCCTGCGCCGTTGGTCGTGTTCGCGCTCGCGGGGCTGGTGGTCGCGGTGTCGCCGCAGGCCCTCGACTGGACTCGGCGCCTGACCCCGCTGCGGGCCGTTTCGTCCCTGCTGGTGCTGGTCGTCGCGCTGGTCGCGCTGTCGTCGCAGCAGTACAACCCCTTCATCTACTTCATCTTCTGATCGACTGGCAGCAGGAGTCATGAGCCAACCCGAGTGGCAGCAGCGGCGCGATGAGGCCGACGAGCTCATTGGGCACACCGAGGTGTCGGCGGCGACGGCGTGGTGGACCATCGGGGCGATCGGCGGCGCGATGGTGCTGGTTCTGGTCGCTCAGCTGCTGCGTGGCGAGGTGGCAGAGCCGTTCGAGGCCGCCGCCACCGGCGCCGTGGCGGCGGTTGGCCAGTTGAGGGTCGATCCGCGCGCGGGCAACGCCAGTCTGATCGACATCACCGGCCGGCTCGAGGATCGCTTGGAGGAGGGTAATCCCCTCCTCGACGAGGTCGTGCCAACGCTGCGCCTCATCGGCTGGACGCGTCTCGGACTGGGCTCCCACGATGTCGTGCCGGCACCGGGAGGCTGGTTGTTCTGGCGCCCAGATCTCGAGGCGGTGCTGGTGCCCGATCCGCTCGGCGCGCCGGCCCTCGCTCGCGCGCGGCGCTTCGGACGGGTCGAGGTCGATCCGCGACCAGCGATCCTCGCCTGGCGCGATGCGCTGGCGGCGCGCGGGATCGAGCTGGTGGTGGTGCCGACGCCGCTCAAGTCCGAGCTCGAGGCCGGCCGCCTGGCGGAGGGCGTGGGCAACCGCCGGGTGGCTGGTTGGTCCTCGCTCACGAGCGCCCTCGACGCCGCGGGGGTCGCGTGGATCGATCTCGCGGCCGAGCTCGAGGCGGGCTCGTCCCCGGCCGGAAGCTGGTTCCTGCGGCGCGACACCCATTGGCATCCGGCTGCCGTCGAGATCGCGGCGCGAGCGATCGCTGCACGGGTCGCGACTGTCGAGCCGCCGCTGGTCGGGACTGCCGGAAAGGTCGAGAGCACGCTGCGGGAGGTCGCCGGCGATGGCGATCTGCTGCGGCTGCTGAAGTTGCCCGCAACGGCCCGTGTCGATCCCGAGGTCGTCGAGGTCCAGGCGCTGCGGGATCCGGAGCAGGCGGTCGGCCGGGGCGGGGCGGTGTTGCTGCTCGGCGACAGCTTCACCGGGGTGTTCTCGCGCCCCGAGCTCGGCTGGGGTCGTGGGGCAGGGCTGGGTGAACAGCTGGCGCGCGAGCTCGGTGCCAAGGTCGATGTCGTCAGCGTCAATGCCGGTGGGGCGCGGGGCAGTCGCGAACGACTGCTGGCCGAGCTGGCAGCCGATCCCACCCGGCTCGACGCTGTGCGGGTGGTGGTGTGGCAGTTCGCCAATCGCGAGATCGTCTCGGGGTCGTGGCCGCTGCTGCCGTGGCCTGCGCCGGCCTCGCCTCGAGGGTGAGCGGAATGGCTCTCCTCGACTCTCCGGCACGCGACCCCGCAACTCCCGATACCCGGCGCCCGCTGCCCAAGTCCCGGTACCCGGTACCCGGTACCCGGTACCTCTCCACCAGGCACGAGCTTTGCTGCACGTTGCAGCGCTCGGCTTCGAAGCGGCCTCGGCTGCCGCTCCGGGCATGAATTGGCGCCAATCTGACGCAATGCACTCACTTCGCACGCCGATTTCGACCTGGATTCACACTGCGCTCGTCGCGGTGACCGTGTGCACCGGTATCGTCCGGGCGCAGAGCTTCGAGACGCTGGGGCTGGTTTCGGTATCCCCGACGGTGGCTCCTCCGCTCGAGGCGCAGGCCCTCGATGGGGGCTCGTTTTCGCTGTCGAGCCTGCGCGGGCGGTGGGTGGTGGTGACGTTCTGGGCGACCTGGTGTGGGCCCTGCCGTGCCGAGATGCCGACGCTCGAAGCCTTCCATCAGAGTGTCGCGGGACAGGGTGTGGTGGTGCTCGGTGTGTCGATCGACCGCCGGGCCGAGCCGGTGGGGCCATTCCTCCAGCGCCTGGGTGTGACCTTTCCGAACGTGTGGGACCACACCGGCCACGCCGCCCGCGATTGGCGGGCATCGAGCATCCCGTTGACCTGGATCGTCGATCCTGCCGGCCGGCTGGTTGCCGTGTCGAGGGGCGCGAAGGACTGGTCGCGGCTCGGCACCGGCTTTCTTGCCGCGGCGGCCTCCACCACCGATCAGCCGGTTCCCTCGCCGCCGCTTGCTACCGCCGAGGCGCCTCCCGAACGCCCCGAGATCGAACCGCCGACCGCCAAGGCCCGCCTCGAAGGGGCCGCGGTGGCAGGTCGACCGTTCGACCTGGCGATCGAGGTCGAGTGGAGTGGGAGGCTCGAGGATTACGTGCTCCATCCGCCGGTGCTGGTCGAGCCCGCCGGGCTCGAGCTCGGCCCGCTGGCCGCGTCGACCCGCAGCCGCCACGGTGCCGCCACGGTGGTCTATCGCCAGCAAATCACGGTGGCACAGCCGGGAACCCGGGAGCTCGGGCCGATCGAGATTCGCTACACCCCGCGCGGGGAGCGCGAAGCGATGGCGAGCCGGATCGAGGGCCCCGCCGTGGTGGTGACACCGCGTTTCGCCGGTGCCGCCCGCGTGGCCGTGGCCGGGGGAGGTGTTCTGGCCTTCGCCGCCTTGGGGAGCTGGTGGTGGCGTCGAGGCAGCCGCCGCGCCGAGGCGGCTGTGGTGGCGGCGGCGGCTGATCCGGCCGCACTCGAGCGGATCCGTCGGGCCCGTCTCGACGGCGATTTCGTCACCTGCCTGGAAGGCCTGATCGCTCTGCTGCGCGACCGCGAACCGCAGCTCGCCGACTCGTTGGTCGTCGATCTCGAGAAGGCTCGCTACGCTGGTCAAGCGCCCGCTGCACCCGAGCTCGAGGCCGCCATGCGACGCGCCGAGCGGCTGTTCTCGCGATCCAGCGACGAGCGCGACGATTTCGCAGACAATTCGACGAATACGACGTTCCCGTGGCCACCGGGCTCGCGGGCGCGGGAGGAGAGGACGACATGAGCACGGTGGTCGAGAAGCTGACCCCAGAGGTCGAAGCCAAGGCTGGGGTGTTGCGCAGCTTGCGCGAGGAGGTTGGGCGCGTCGTGGTGGGGCAGACCTACCTCGTCGATCGCCTGATGTTGGGGCTGATCGCCGATGGTCACATCCTGGTCGAAGGTGTGCCGGGGCTGGCCAAGACCACTGCGATCAAGGCCATCGCCGGGGCGGTCCACACCCGCTTCGCCCGCATCCAGTTCACTCCCGACCTGCTGCCGGCAGACCTGCTGGGCACCGAGATCTACCGCCCGCAACACGGTGACTTCATCGTCAAGCACGGTCCGATCTTCACCAACCTGCTGCTGGCGGACGAGATCAACCGGGCGCCGGCGAAGGTCCAGAGCGCGCTGCTCGAAGCGATGCAGGAGCGCCAGGTGACCATCGGCGAAAAGACCTTCGAGCTCGCTGACCCGTTTCTGGTGCTCGCGACCCAGAACCCGGTCGAGCAGGAGGGAACCTATCCCCTCCCCGAGGCGCAGGTCGATCGCTTCATGCTCAAGCTGCGGGTGGGGTATCCCAATCGGGTCGAGGAGAAGGAGATCATGCGACGGATGGCGACCTCGCATGTCCCCGCGGTGGCTCCGGTGCTCGATCCCGCCGCCATCCGGGCGATGCGTGAGGTCGCCGAGCAGGTCTATCTCGACACGCGGGTCGAGGACTACATCGTCGACGTGGTGTTTGCGACGCGTGAGCCCAAGGCCTACAAGATGGAATCGCTCGCGCCGCTGATCGAATACGGCGCCTCGCCGCGAGCGACGATCTTCCTCGCGCGCGCCGCTCGCGTGCACGCCTTCATGGCCGGTCGCGCCTACGTCACCCCTCAGGACGTCAAGTCGATCGGCCCGGACGTGTTGCGTCACCGCGTGATCGCCTCGTACGAAGCCGAAGCCCGCGACCTGACCTCGGACGACATCGTCCGCGAGATCTTTGCCACCGTCGACGTTCCGTGAGCGAGCTCGAAGCGTCCGCCGAGGCCGGGCTGGGCGAAGGAGGGTTGCCTCCGGAGCTGCTGCGGCAGATCAAGGGCATCCACGTCCGGGCTCGCCGCTTGGTCACCGACTCGATGGCGGGTGAGTACGAAAGTGCCTTCAAGGGCCGCGGCATGGAGTTCGAGGAGGTGCGTGCCTACCAGCCGGGCGACGACGTGCGCCACATCGACTGGAATGTCACCGCGCGCACCGGTGCCCCCTTCGTCAAGGTCCACCGGGAAGAGCGCGAGCTGACGGTGATGTTGTTGGTCGACGTGTCGTCTTCCGGAGAGTTCGGCAGCGGCGAGAAGCTCAAGCGCGAGGTCGCCGCCGAGATCGCCGCCACTCTGGCGTGGACCGCGATCCGCAGCCACGATCGGGTCGGCCTGATCGTCTTCTCCGATCGCGTCGAGCGCTACATCCCCCCGAAGAAGGGGCGAGCGCACGTGTGGCGAGTGGTGCGGGAGATCCTCACCTTCCGGCCCGGTCGTGCCCGCACCGACTTGCCGGCGGCGATCGACTTCCTCGGCAGGGTGTCGCGGCGACGGGTGGTGGGCTTCGTCATCTCGGACTTCCTCGACGCCGGCTGGGAGGAGGGCCTGCGGGTTCTGGCTGCGCGCCATGACCTCACCGCGATCGCGATCGGTGATCGCCGCGAGGAGGAGCTGCCGGCGTGTGGCCTGATCGAGCTCGAAGACGCCGAAACCGGGGATCTGTTGCTGGTCGACACCTCGGATCGCAAGGCCATGCGCGAGCTCGGACGTTTGGCCAACCGCGATCGTCGTCGGCGCAGCGAGGCCTTGCGCTCGGCCGGCATCGGCGAGTTGGCGATCGCCGCCGATCGACCCTGGGTCGATGCGCTGGTGCGGTTCTTTCACGAACGGGAGCGTCGGTGATGGAACTGCGGCCGACACCTCTGGCCTCGACCGCTGCACCACGCCCACCGGCGATTACCTTGGGTGGCGTGCTCCTCGGCGCCGTGCTGGTGGCGGTGGTGGGCGGGAGCCTGGTCTGGCTCCTGCCGCGTGAGCGCCCCGCAGACGACGCCGAGGTGGCCCGCGCCACCGCGATCAAGCTCGAGGCGGCGGGCCTGCCGGAGCTTGCGCTCGAACCCTGGCAACGGTGGCTTTCGGCGGGCGCCGGCACGGCCACGGAGCGCGCTGCCGTCGCCGAGCGACTGGGCGTCGCGCTGGTCGAACGGGGACGCTTCGAGCAAGGCCTTGCGCTCCTGTACCAGGCCGAGGCGCTGGACGAGACGGCCCTGTCTTCCGATCACGGCGCCAAGGTCGTCAGGGCGCTCGAGGCGCTCGGTCGCAGTCAGGCAGCGAAGTCGTCGTTGGCACAACGCACGCGGCTCGACCCCGGCGTCGGCCCCGCCGAGGCCGGTACCGACGCCGACGACCCGGTGGTCGCCACGGTCGATGGTGTCGCCATCCGTCGTTCGCGCATCGACGACGCCCTGGCCGAGCTGCCTCCGGGTGCCGCCGACTCCTTTGCCGGTCCCGAGGGGCGGCTGCAGCTGCTGCGTCAGGTTGTCGGTGAGGAGCTGCTGTGGCGCAAAGCCCAGCGGCTCGAGATCGACGCCGATCCGGAGGTCCGGCGCCGCGTCGCCCTGGCCGAGAGACGGGTGGTTCTCGGCTCGTGGCTCGAACGCCAGGCGCTCGAGGCCAATCCATCGACCTCCGATCTCGAGACCTTCTACACCGCCAACCGCGAGCGCTATCGCTCGCAGCCCGACGCCGAGCCGCTGCCCTTTGCCCAGGTTCGGCCGCTGGTGGAGCAGGAGTGGCGGCGCCAGCGACTCGAAGGAGCCTGGCGCGACGCCGTCGACCGGGAGCTCGAGTCGGGCAAGGTCGAGCTGTTCCCGGAACGCCTGGCCGGAGGTGCGGATGCGCCGTAGCCTGCCGGCCTTGGCCCTGGCCCTTGCGGTGGCGGCTGCCTGTGGTGCTCCGCCTGCGGTCGAAGAGGCTCCACCCGAGCCGGTCGTAGTCGATTCGTCCCTCGATCGAGCCGAGGTCACGGTCGGCCAGGTTGCCACCTGGACGGTCGAGGTCGAGCACGACCCGACCCTCGAGGTTGATCTCGACGATCCGGGTGCAAGGGTCGGTGGAGTTGCCATCGAAGACACCCGGCGCGAGGAGGAAACCCTGCGCAGCGGTCGCGTCCGCCAGCAGCGGACCTTCCGGCTGCGGCCGGACGTGGCGGGCTCATACGTCCTCCCCGAAGTGGTGGTGCGCCACCGCCCGCGGGCCGAAGGCGCCGAAGGCGGCTGGCAGGAGCTGACGGCGCCCCGGATCTTCCTGGAGGCCAAGGCGCTCGACGTGGTTGCGGCCGAAGACGGCGGCGACATTCGCGACATCAAACCGCTCGAGCCGCGCCCGACACCGCCGTGGGGGTGGATCGCCGCCGGCGTGGTGGGCGCTCTGGCGCTGGTCGCCGCGATCTGGGGCTGGCGCCGGTGGCGGCGCAGCCGCCCGGCGCACGTTGCCCCGGCGGCACCATGGGACATCGCCTTCGCCCGGCTCGAGGCGTTGCGCGGCCTCGACCTCCAGGATGAAGCGACCTTGCGGCGCTTCCACGACGAGGTCTCGGAGATCTCGCGCGGCTACGTCGAGGCCCGCTTCGGCCTGAACGCGACCGACATGACCACCGAAGAGATCGTCGACCATGTCGGCGAGCTCGGGGCGTTGCATCCATCGGCGCGGGCCGGCCTGCTACGCGCCCTGGCCGCAGCCGACCGGGTCAAGTTCGCCCTCCACCTGCCGGCTGAGGCCGAGGTCCAGCAGGTGTGGGACGATGCGTTGCTCGTCGTCGAGAGCACCCGGGAGCTTCCCGGCGACACCACCCCGGGGGTGGCGGCGTGATCAGCTGGGCCGCCTGGTCGTGGTTGCCGTGGTTGCTGGGGGCGGTAGCCCTGCACGCTCTGGTGTGGGCCTGGCTCGAGGTGCGAGGGCGGCGCACTCGGGTCCCCGCGATCCGCTACTCCTCGCTGGCTCGTTTGCAGCAGCTGCGCCCTTCGTGGGCGGTGCGGCTGCGGCCGGCGGTTCGTGCCTTGCGAGTGGGAACGCTGGTCCTGTTGGCGCTCGCGATCGCCCGGCCGCAAGTGGGGCGCAGCGAAACCGTGGTGCGTACGGAGGGGATCGACATCGTCTTGGCGCTCGACGCTTCGGGCAGCATGATGGCCCTCGATCTCGATGCCGATCGCCCGATCCGCGAGCGGCGCCACCGTCTCGCCATCGCCAAGGAGGTGGTCGAGTCGTTCGTCGCGCGACGACCCAACGACCGCATTGGATTGGTGGTTTTTGGCGAACAAGCCTTCACGCAGTGCCCGCTGACGCTCGATCATGGCGTGCTGGCGACCTTCCTCGACCGCATCGACATCGGCATCGCCGGCGATGCCACGGCGATCGGATCGGCGCTCGGCATCAGCGTCAAGCGCCTCGAGGAGTCGAAAGCGGCGTCCAAGGTCGTCGTGCTGCTCACTGATGGGCGCAACAACGCGGGCGTGGTGGCTCCGATCCGGGCGGCCGAGCTCGCCAAGGCCAGGGATGTGAAGGTCTACACTGTGGCGGTGGGCACGCGCGGCAAGGCGCCGTTCATCGTCGAGAGCATGCTCGGGCCGCAAGTGGTCTACCAGGACGTCGAGATCGACGAGGAAACCCTCGCGACGATGGCCGAGCTCACCGGCGGAAGGGCTTTCCGCGCCGAAGACCGCCAGGGCCTCGAGGAGATCTACGCCCAGATCGACGAGCTCGAGCGCACCGAGATCGAAGAGACCAAGTACATGGAGTACGACGAACGTTTCGCTCTGTTGGTGTGGCCGGCGATCGGGCTGCTGCTGCTCGAGGTGCTGTTGCTCGCGACCCGCTTTCGGAGGGTGCCATGAGGAGGGCGGGGACCGGGGACCGGAGAGAAGGTACCGGGTACCGGGTACCGGGGACCAGGGGTTGGGGACCGGGGACCGGGGACCAGGGACCAGGGACTGGGGAGCCGGGATTGGGGACCAGGGACCCGGGATCCGGGATCCGGGATCCGGAGGGAGGGAGCGGGGAGCAGGGGGGCGGGAGCTGGAAGAAGTCGAAGCGGGGAGCGGTCGTCGCGGTGGCGGCGATGGTGATGTCGGGCTGTGAGGCGCGGCTCGGCGATCCGCAGATGTTGTGGGTTTTGTGGTTGGTGCCGGTGGTGGCCGCGGTGTTGTTGTGGAGTGCGCGGCGACGGCGACGCGGGATGGCCGCATTCGCCGAGGCCGGGATGTTGCCGCGGCTGATCGCCGGCCGTTCTCCGGCGCGCGAGGTGCTCAAGGCCTTTCTGATCCTGGTCGGATTGGCGGCGATGGTGCTGGCTCTGGCTAGGCCGCGGTGGGGCTTCACGTGGGAGGAAGTCCAGCGGCGCGGCGTCGACATCGTCGTGGCCCTCGACGTCTCCGACTCGATGCTCGTCGAGGATGTCGAGGCCGGCGGGGGCCTGTCGCGGCTCGAACGGGCCAAACGCAAGCTCGCGGACCTGCTGGGGACCCTCGAAGGCGATCGCATCGCCTTCGTCGCCTTTGCCGGCACGGCCTTCGTCCAGTGTCCGCTGACCCTCGACTACGCCGCCGCCGAGCTCTTCCTGCGTGCGGTCGAGCCCGATCTGGTGCCACTCAAGGGGACTGATCTGGCCGAGGCGCTCGACGTGTCGCGCAAGGCGTTCGATGCCTCGCCGAGCAGCAAGGCGATCATCCTGATCACCGATGGTGAAGACCACGAAGGTCGGGTGATGGAGGCGGTCGAGCGGGTCAAAGAGGCCGGGATCCGCGTGTTCACCATCGGCATCGGGCGCGAGGAGGGGTCGCCGATTCCGGCGCCCGGTGGCGGCTATCGGCGCGACCGCAGCGGTGAGGTGATCATGAGCCGCTTCAACGAGGCGTTGCTGCAGAAGGTCGCGCTCGAAACCGGTGGGCGATCGGTGCGGTCGGTGACCGGCGATCTCGATCTCGAGACGATCTACGACCGTGGCATCAAGGCGACGATGGAAGACAGCGAGCTCGGGTCGCGCCGCCGCCAGCGGTGGGAGGAGCGCTTCCAGTGGGCGCTTGGCTTGGCGCTGGTGGCGTTGGCGCTGGAGCCGTTGGTGGGTGAACGTTCGCGCCGGAGGGAGGAGCGATGACCCGTCGACCGGTGATCTTCGGCCTCGGCGCCGCGCTCGTGCTGTGGTCGGCCACTGCCGCATCCCAATCAAACGATCCGCCGCCGGCCGCGCCGCCGCCGGCCGCGCGGCAGCCGGCCGCGCCGCAGCCGGCCGCGCTCGCGGACGCTGAGTCCGCTGATCCGGGCCTGGCCCCGGCTCCCAAGGACCCGTGGAAGGCGTGGGCGCTCGGGCGTTTCGATCGCGCACTCGAGGGCTTCCTCGATCGCCAGATCGCTCGACCCGACGACGCCGGCACCATGCGCAACGTGGGTGCGGCCCGCTATCGCCTCGGTGACTTCGCCGGTGCTGCCGAAGCGTACCGCCAGGCCGCGGCGAGCGCGGCCGATCCCGAGCTCCAGGAGCGGGCACTCTACGACCTTGGCAATGCCGTCTACCGCCAAGGGCAGCTCGAGGAGGCGGTCAAGGCCTACGAGGGGGCACTGGCGATCGATCCGGAGGACGAGGACGCTCGCTACAACCTCGAGTTCGTGCGCGAAGAGATCCGTCGTCGGCTCGAAGAAGCCAAACAGCGCGAGCAGCAGCAGCAACAACAAGAGCAGGAACAACCCCAGCCCGAGGAACAGCAATCCGAGGAGCAGCAGGGTGAAGAGGAACAACAACAGCCGGAGGAACCTCAGCCGGAAGCTCAGGGCGAGGAGCCGCAGCCGCAGCCCGAGGATCAGCCTCAGCAGCCACAGCCGAGCTCCGGTGATCCGGAGGAGCGGGAGCTCAGCCCCGAAGAGGTCGAAGCACTGCTACGCTCTCTCGAGGAGGGTCGGCCGGCCGAAACCGCGCCGCCGAAACCGGGTCGACGTACCCGCCCTGCAAAGGATTGGTAGTTTCGAATGCGCCCGCTGATCGCCCCTCTGCTCGCCGCCTCGCTCCTCGCCGCTGCGCCCGCGCCGGCGACCACTGTGCGGGTCGAGGTCGATCGCAACGAAGTGTCGCTTCAGGATCAGATCTCGATGTCGGTGGTGGTGGAAGGGGCCCCGGGAGGGGTGCGGCCCGAGCTGCCGCCTTTGCCCGATTTCGAGGTCTATCCCCAAGGCACCATGCAGAGCACGCACATCGTCAACGGCCGCGTGTCGCAGAGCCTGATCTTCCGCTACACCCTGGTGCCGACGCGGGAGGGGCTCTTCGTGGTGGGGGCGGTGAGGATCGACGGCACCGATGCGGCCAGTGCTCCCTTCACCCTGCGAGTGACGTCGGCGCCGCGCGACCGCAGCGTCTTCGTGGCAGCCACGGTGTCGGAAACCAAGCCGTGGGTGGGTCAGCAGGTGATCTACACCTTCCGGCTCTACCGCCGCGTGTTGATCGACAACGCCCGGCTCGAACCGATCGACATCCCCAACGCCACCTACGAACGCCTCGACAGCGGCCAGGAGTTCCAGACCACCATCGACGGGCAGGCCTATGCAGTGTCCGAGGTCAAGCTCGCGATCTTCCCCAACCGGCCGGGTACGCTCGAGATCCCGGCGATCAGCCTGTCCTGTGACGTGCTGGCGCAGGCACCCCGCCGAGGTGGCCTCGACGACTTCTTTCGGCCGCCGGCGGAACGGCGCCCGCGGGTGCTGCGCACCGACCCGATCCGCCTCGAGGTCCGAGCCTTACCGGCCCCACCGACCGGGTGGTCGGGCCTGGTTGGGGATTTCAAGCTCGTCAGCAAGGCGAGTCGGACGACCCTCACGGTGGGGGAGTCGACCACCCTCGAGCTGACGGTTTCGGGCTCGGGCAACGCCCTGGCCATTCCGGAGCCGCGCTTGGGAGATCTGGCGGCGTTCAAGGTCTACGACGAGCAGCCGTCATCGTCGATCCAGAAGGCCAACGCCGGGGTCAGCGGCACCAAGACCTACCGCAAGGCGCTGGTACCGACCCAGGCGGGTGTGGTGACCATTCCCGAGGCGACGCTGGTGATCTTCGATCCCAAGGCGGCTGAGTTCCGGACGATTTCGAGCCCCGCGATCCCACTCGAGGTGGCGGCCCGCGAGGGCCAGGAAGACCTGGCGGCGACCGTGGCGATGGGGCCAACCGCAGGAAAAGTCGAGGTGCGGATCCTGGGCGACGACATCCTGCCGTCCTCGCGCGACCTCGAGGCGGTGCGTGCGCCGAGCTCCGGGCTGCCGTTCTGGGTCGGGCTGGCTCTGCCGCCGCTACTGTGGTCGGCGGCGGCGTGGTGGTCCGCCCATCGGCGACGCCTCGCGTCCGATCAGAGTCTGCGACGTCGGCGCGAGGCCAGCCGGACCCTGTCACGAGCGCTCGCGGAGTTGCCGGTGCCGCCGCGCGAGGCCGCGCTCGCGGCATCGCGGGCCTTGCGGGCGTTCATCGGCGACATGCTCGGCTTCGAAGGCGCGGCGGCGACCTCTCCCGAGATCGCCGACCGACTGGCCGGCGCCGAAGTCGGCGCGGAGCTCGTCGCCGAAGTCCGCGCGACGCTCGATCGCTTCGACGCCGCCGGCTACGGCGGGGCTCCGGTGGCCGGTGCTCCGGACGTGGTCGCCGACCTGGCGAAACGGCTCGCCGCCGTCCTCGGGCGGGGAGGTCGCGGATGAGAGTTGCAGGGCGATTGCTCACGCTGCTGCTTCTGGTGGTGCCGGGCACCGTGTTGGGCCAGGAGGAGACTCGGGTCGTTCCCACCGGCACGATCGCGACGAGCCCGCCGGCAGCTGCCGTCACGGCCCGTCGCGGTACCGCCGAGGAACGATTCCTCGCGGCCGTTGCGGCCACCGAAGATGGCCGCGCCGAGGAGGCCGTGGGGATGTTCGCCGAGCTCGTCGAGGAGGGGCTCGACCACGGTCTGCTGCATTACAACCTCGGCAACGCCCAACTGCGCGCGGGACGACTCGGCGCGGCGATTGCCAGCTATCGCCGCGCGGCTGAACGGCTTCCGCGTGATGGCGACGTGGCGGCCAACCTCGACTTCGCTCGCAAGACCGCTCGCGATGCCATCGCGCCACCAACTGCCCCGGCGTGGGCTCGCACGCTCGGGTTCTGGCATTTCTGGCTCGCCGCGAATGAGCTGCGGTGGGTTCTGGTGTTGCTGAACGCGCTCGCTTGGAGCCTCGCGGGGGTTTGGTTGCTCCGTCGGCGCGGTGAGATCCTACGGTGGCTGATCGCCACGTGTTTTCTCGGCGTGCTCGTCGTTGGGGTGAGTGTGGCCGCCGACCTGTTCTTCGCGCCACGGGTGGCGGTGGTCGTGCCGGCCGCAGTCGATGTCCTCGCCGGGCCCGCGGTCGATGCGGTGTTGCGCTTCGAGCTCCATGCCGGCGCGGAGGTGCGACTGGTGGAGGAGCGCGGCGGGTGGTTGCGCGTCGAGCTCCCCGATGGCCAGCAGGGCTGGTTGCCGGTCGAGGCCGCCGACGTGGTGCGCGGTTGGCGCGGCTGATTCCGAGGCCGTCGCGGGCGGCGATGTGGGCCGCTGCTGCGGCGCTCCTGGTCATTGCGGCGTTCTTCGAGGTGCTCGAAGGACGGACCATCGTGCCGATCGACCTGGTCGAAGCGCGCGTGCCGCGGGCCGCCGGGTCGGCCCCGATTCGCGCCGAGAATGCCCTGCGCGGCGACGTGGCGCTCGAGGCCTGGCCGTTTCGCCAGATCGTGCACGACACCATGCGTGCCGGAGATCTACCCTTGTGGACCGATCGCCTGGGGACCGGCCAGCCCCTCCTCGGCAACGTCCAGGCGGCTCCATGGTCCCCCTTCACGATCCTCGCCCTGCCGTTCGAGCCGCTCGTCGCGCTCGGGGTTTCGAGCCTGTTGGCGTCGCTCGTGGCAGCCGCCGGGGGCCTGCTGCTGGCGCGCCGGCTCGGAGCCGAACCGCCGTCCGCCGCCCACGCCGGGATGGCTTTTGCCCTGTCGGGCTGGATGACGGTGTGGAGCGGCTGGCGCCACGCCGAGGTGGCGGCGTGGCTGCCGCTGCTGCTCGCGCTGCTGCTCGGTGTGGTCGAGCGGCCAACATGCCGACGTGTTGCGACAGCCGCCCTCGTGATCGTCGGCTGCCTGCTGGCGGGCCATCCGGCAACGGTGTGGCAGCTCATTGCCGCCGCCGGAGCCACGGTCGCGCTGGCCTCGTGGCGACGCCCGCGGGCGTTGCTCGCGGTGGGTGCGGCGGTGGTGCTCGCTGCGGGGATCGCGGCACCGGCGTTGGTGGCGGCGGCCGACGCGATCCCCGAAGGCAACCGCGCGGCAGCGGTGAAACGGCTGGTCGACGCGCCCGACTATCGGCCGGCCTACCTGGAGATGGCGGTGGCGCCGTTCGTCCACGGCAGCCCCCGCGGTGGGACCTGGTCGGGACCGGTCGCCACCGGGATCAACTTCAACGAGCTCACGAGTTGGCCCGGCGCGGTGCCGCTGGTCCTGGCGCTCGCCGGCTTGCTCGCGGGCGGGGCGAAGCTGCGCTGGATGGTCGGCGTCGGGATCGTGATCCAACTCGTCGCGGCGAGTGTCCCAGGGCTGGTGGACCTCGCCTGGCAGCTGCCGGGGATGCGCTCGGCCCATCCGGGCCGGCTGGGGCTGCTGTGGATCCTCGCGGCAACGGTGGCCGCGAGCCTGGTGCTGTCACAACTGTCCACCCGGCCGCGACTGCGCTGGGCGGTGGTGGGGCTCGGCGGGCTCGAGGTGGTGTGGCTGATAGCCAGCGGGACGGGAGGGCATCCCGGCGAGGCGCGGTGGCTGTTGGTGACGGCCCTCGGGCTCGGCCTGTTCGTCGGCATGGTCGGGTTGCGCTTGCCGGCGGCGCAGCTGGGTGCGGTCGCGCTGATCGTCACCGCGGCGGATCTGGCCTGCTTGCGGGCTCAGGTCGTCCCGACCTTCGAGCCCCGGTCGCCGGTGGTTGGTGTCCTGCAGGAGGTGGTCGACGAGATCGAGGCCGGCGGTCGTGGCCGACTCGTCGCCGAGGGGCCGGTTCTCGCGCCCAACAGCACGGTGCTGTTTGGTGCGAGCGATCCCCGTGTCCGCGATCCGATGTCGCCGGCGCGGGTGCAGCGGTTCCTGGTTTCGACCGGCTGGCGTCGCGGTCGCACCGGCGCTGCAATCCTGGACTCCGTGAGGGATGTGCCTCCGACGGTGTTCGATGCGCTGGATGTGCGCTGGTTCGTCGGCCCCCTGGGCAGCCGCCCCCCGCCCCGGTGGCAGCGAGTCTTGGCCGCCGAAGGCGTGGGGCTGTGGCGCTCGCCGGGAGCACTCGGCCGCTTCTACCTGCCGCGACGCGTCGAGGAAGCCCCGGAAATCTGGAGCCGACTCGGAGATCACACCGACTTTGGGCATACCACCCTGGTCGAGGTCGATCAGGGTCTGGGCGATGCCGACCAGGAGCCGGGATCGGTCCGCATCGAGGCGGTAGCCAATGGCTACCGCCTCGCGCTCGAGCCCCCGAGCTCGGCGCCGAGGGTCGTCGCCTCCTCGGTCAGCTGGGCTCCCGGCTGGCGCGTCGAGGTGGCCCCCTCTGAGGCCACCTCGGGCGCCGCGCGGGCGGTTCGGATCAACGGGGCGTTCTTGGGAGTAGCGGTTCCGGCGGGAGTGGGGCACCTCGACTTGACCTACCGGCCGCGGGGCTGGGCCCCGGCGGTCACCATCTGCGTCGTTGGCCTCCTGGTCGCCGCCTTTCTCGCCTGGCCCCGGCACTCGGCCCTCGGCCAGGTATCAGGTATCGGGTATCAGGTATTCAGGAGCCCCAACCCCTAACCTCTGACCGATCAGACTTCGTCGTCCGCGCTCGGCGCGGCCTTGCCGCTGCGATCACGCCAGGCTGCCGCAAGCAACCATGCGCCGAGGCCCATCGGGATCAGCGGCCAGGCGTCGGCGAGCCAGGTGAGATCGATGTGGAACCAGCGGTCGAGCAGCGCCAGCAAGCCGAGGCCGAACAGCATCAGACCGGCGAGAGCGGAGCCCCCACCGGCGGTCAATGGAGTTGGCCGGTAGGTGGCGGCCGGATCGCTGGTGAGACCGAGGTTGATCAACGACGCCTGACGCACGGCGTCGACGATGCTGAAGATGTAGGTGAAGGCCAACGCCAGACCGAACATGGGCCCACCTTCATGGTCGACTCCGGCGAGCACACCGATGCAGGAGAGGAAGGCAACGAAGAAGGCGACCCCACGCAGGTACAGGCCGTTGTAGATGTTGCCGAGGCCGGGAAAGATCGACAACATGCCGGCGACGAAGGGGTTCTTCGCCAGCGGATGAGAGGGGTTGGCCGGATTCCAGGCGGGAGCCGGGGCAGGAGGCGGGAGCTCGGGGCGTGGTGCTTCGGGGTGGGTCATGTCAGTCTCCTTGCGGTTCGGGGGAGTCGGAGGGTGAGTGCCACCAGTCGACGGTGGCGTTCCAGCTTTCTGCGAGAAGGGACCCGGTGGCCACCAGGTCCTGGTGGGTGGAGCAGAGGATTTCGAGAGACTCCCGGCGGAGTCGGTCGCCCATGTGGCGCAGCATCGCTTCGCCGTGATCGACGGTGCTGTCGGCGGCGGCAGTGAAGGTGTTCCAGCGGCTCGACAGCGAGACCGACGCCGCGCGCGAGGGCTCGACTGCGGCGTCGACCAACGGCGCGGCGAGGAGCGCGAGCAGCGTGCTGGCTGCTACCGCCAGGCGCCCATCGAGCACCCAACGGCGAGCCCAGGCCGATCGATTTTCGACCCCGGCCGCCTTTGCGGGGATCGCGAGCAGCCGGGCGCGAACCGCCGTCGGCAGGCGTCGAGAAGGGGCTCGGCCGGTCTCGCCGGGGATCGCCAACAGTCGGGCGCGGACCTCGGGGGGCAGACGTCGCGAGCTCACGGCCGTGCCTCCAGTCGTCGTGGGCCGTGGTCGAGGTGGGCGCCGAGTTGGGCTCGGCCGCGGTGGAGCCGAGACTTGATCGTGCCGATCGGGACGTCGAGGGCGGTGGCGACCTCGATCATCGTCCACTCCTCGAGATCACACAGGATGACCGCCTCGGCGAGTTGGGCCGGGAGCTGGTCGAGGGCCGCAGCCAACGCTCGACTGCGCTCGCGCTGCTCGGCCTCGACGGCCGGATCGGAATCGCTCGCAACCACTGCCAGGGCGTCGTCCCCGACGTGGGGCGCCTCGCGTTCACCGCGACGCCGACGCCACAGGTCGATGCAGAGATTGCGCGACAGCGCGAACGCCCAAGGCTTGAGCGGCACGTCGCCACGGTACCGCGGCAACATCTTCCACAGCCGCAGGAACATCTCCTGGACCAGGTCCTCGGCCGCGCTCTGGTCACCGCCGAACTGCCAGGCGATCGACCACAGTCCATCGCCGAGACCGTCGACGATGGCTTCCCAGGCCTCGGCATGCCCGGCGACGGCGCGGCGGGCGAGAAAGAGCTCGGGGCTGGGGGTTGGGTCGCTCACACGATGATCCTCGTCAACCCTACACGCAGGATGCCCACGAAAGGTTCCATGTCCGACTTTCGGCTCGGATGGCGTTTCTAGCAGGAGAGCGGATGTCGCGAAGGCGGAAATGCCGGGCAGATGTCCGTCTTTCAAGCGACGGTGTTGGACATGGAGGCGGAGGACGGATGTCGGAAGAAGGCGAGGTCGAGCTGGTCGCGGAGCTGGTGGGCCAACTCCACCGTGCAGCCTGGCAGGGCTCGTGGCCGGGGGTGCTGGAGGAGCTCGCGCGGGCGCTGCAGGTCGATGAGGTGCAGATCGTGGTGCACCGTGGCCGTCGATGGGAAGTGCTGATGTCGTCCACCGCCCGGCGCAACCCCAGCCCGCTCACCTCGAGTTGGGCAGGGCGGGAGGTGCGCCTCATCACGCAGCCCGATCCGTCACCCCGCGAGGGCATGCGGCGCGCGCTCGAACGCCTGGTTCCGCAAGTGCTCGACCTGGCGCGGCAGCGCGAGCTCGAACGCACCCGCGACTCTGCGATTCGTTCTGCACTCGACCGCCTGGAGGTTGGAGTCGTCCTCCTCGACGAGGCCGGCAAGGTCGCTCAGATCAATCGGGCCGCGGCGGAGGTGCTGGGGCCCGAGGCGCCCCTGCGCGCGGAGGTCGGCGATGCCCTTGCCGCCGCCGATCCGGATGTCCAACGCGAGCTGTGTCGCATGGTCGCGCGGATGGTGGGTGCGAGTCACGATCCCTCCATGCGCGCCTCCGAGCACCTGGAGTTGCCGCGACCGGCGATGCATCCACTGCGGCTGCTGCTGGTGCCGTTACAGGGGGAGGGTCGCTCCTCGGGGCGGGCGTGTGCGCTGTTCGTCAGCGACCGCGAGGTCGGGGTCGAGCTTCCCGAGGAGGTCGTCCGACGCCACTACGGTCTGACCGCCGCGGAGGCGCGAGTGGTGGCGAGGCTGCTGCGCGGGCTCGACATCGACGGCGTCGCCGACGAGCTCAAGGTCACCCGTGAGACCGTGCGCAGCCACCTCAAGCGCGTCTACGGCAAGGTCGGCACCACCCGGCAGAGCGAGCTGGTCGCCCTGGTGCTGCGTGGCCCCGCCGGCCTGCGTTGGGACTGATCACGGCTGAGTCCAGCGCAGATCTTGCCAGCCGGTGGCACCGAGGATCCTCCCGCCGACATCGAGGGCAACGACCCGCCACGCCAGCGCCGGTTCGGCGAATCGGTCGGCCCACCACGGGGGAGCCTGATAGGCGCCGATGCCCTGCTGGACCACTGCCGAGAACACAACCTCGCCGTCGGGGATGGCAGCGAGCTCGAGACGGTAGAGCTTGGCCTCGCCGAGGATGGTCCACGAGAACCTGAGTGGCTCGCCTGCATCGACCTCGGCGTCGTCGACCGGAGCCAGGGGCTGGAAGGCAGCGCCGAGCGCCGAGGCGCCAACCACGTAGCGCAGCACCGGAAGCGGGAAGCCGGCGACGGCGCCGGCGTGAATCACGCCGTCACCCGCGCCCGCAGCCGCGAGGTTGGAATCGCCCTCGCGATCGTCACTGGCCTCGATCCGGAGAAGAATGGTGTACAGCCCGTCGATCGAGGTCGGCAGGCGGCTGGGATCCGGGCCGGAAAGCTCGAGCCGCCCGGTCGGGGGAGCAAAGACGTCGAACCGGGCGATTTCCGTGAACCGCCGCTGGCGGATTCGCTCCTCTGGTGGCAGGGTCGCTGCGGTCAGCAGGTCGACCGAGCTTGGCGGATCCTCACCCGGCAGCACGACCTCCCAGCGACCTCGGAGTCGACCAGTGCCGTTGTAGGCGATGTCCGCGACGAAGGGCGTCGGCGCTTGGTTGCGATCGATGGCGAGCACCGGGTCGCCACCTTCGAAGGCCAGCCGGACATCGGTCAGAGCGAAGGGGACGCGTGCTCCGCCGCCCGCGAGTCGGCAGGTGACGAAGACGTATTCGTCCGGGCCACCGATCAGCGAGACGAAGCGGCGCACGTAGAAGAAGCTCGACGTTTCGCCCCGTGCGGCCGCCTGCCAGGCGCGCCGAGCGACACTCGGCGGAATGCTCATGACATCGCTGAAGACACGGCCGTTCCCCGAGAGACGGGACTGATCGAAGCGGATTGGCAGACGCCCGAACACCGTCGACGGGTCGCACCGCATGCCGATCGCCGGAGCGGCGGACACCAGTGCACCACACCACTCGGCCTCGACCGGGACCTGGTCGTCGAGGTCGCCGAAGGTGATGAACACCGTGGTGGCGCCTTGGCTCGAGACGTTGACCCCATTGGGATCGCGACGGATCGCATCGGCTGGATCGACTGCGACGAACGTGAGGGCGAGGGCAAACACTGACAGTCGCATGATCGCTCCTACTGCAGGCTGAGATTGAGGCCGGCGGTGATGGTCTGCCCGGTGGTGACGGTGTCGAGCAGGAAGGTCAGGTCGCGGGCGGCCAGCTCCTGGTCCGAGTAGCGCACGAACAGCTGGCCCGCGACGGTGCGGCCACGAGCAGAGGTGTGCCCGAAGGACCAGGCCAGGCCGCAGTCGACGAGGCGGGACTGCGAGGTGGAGGTGCTCGGATCGTCCTCGCTGCTGCTGCGCGAATACCGGCCGTCGAAGCTCAGGCGATCGTGGGGTCGCCAGCCGAGGCTCACACCCAGCCGTCGCCTGCGATCGGTGCGGTGCGCCTCCAAGGATCGCGAGCGCTCGCGGTCGACCTCGAAGCCCAGGTCGAGTCGACTGTGAGGGCTCCAGCCGAAGGTCCAGCCGTGGGTCCGGGCCTCGAAGTCCGCCAGCTCGCGACCTGGCTGGCGATTGTCCTGATCCGAAGCCGAGAGCCGGTAGCCCCAGCGGATCTTCTCGAGGGTCCAGTCGAGCTGCAGGTTGGCGCTCTCCGAGCGCTGGTCGGGCACGTGACTCGGGGCGAAATCGGCGTTGTCCGGGAGCGCGAGGCCGCGTTGGTCGGTGCGGTCGAGAGAGAGGGTCACGGTTGGCCAGGCCTGGCTCGTGCGCAAAGCGGCCAGCGGCAGCATTACGGCCGCTGCGGTGCGGTCGGTGCGCGTCGTCAGGATCGACGGGATGTCGTCGAGGTTGTCCTCGGAGCGCTCCCGCGTGAGCTGCGCTGCCAGTGGTCCGATCTGGCCGCGCAGCTCGATGGCGCTGGTGGCGCGGTCGGCGGTGAGGCTCGCCAGGATCGAGCGGTACTGCGGCTCGACGGTCTCGTGGCGAAGTGCCAGAGTCAGCGAGGTCGCGTGGGTGCCCCAGGGCCGATTCTGGATCAGGGCGAGCTCGGTCGACAGGGCAAAGGCGTCACGCTCCTCCTCTTCGACCGCAACCAGCTCGGCTCCCTGCGCCAGGGTTGGATCGAAGGGGTTGTCGAAGCGGCTGCGAGCTGCCAACGCTTCGAGCCGCAAGCGCTGACCGGGCGTGCTGGCGAGCAGGGCGAGCCCCAGCCCACGACTGCGCTCGCGGTCGGTGACGAGGCTGGCGCCGAAGGGGTCGAGGGCGGCGAGCTCGCCGTCGATCCACGCGACTGCGACCTCGACCCCTCCCGGCCGCTCGGGCAGGAGCTGCAGGCGGACCTCGCCGCCGAGCACCAGATCGTCGCTGCGTTCGAGACCAAGCGGATCGTTCCAGCCGACCAGGGGACGGCCGCGAGTCGCCGTGAGCGCAAAGGACGCCCTCGACCCGGGGATGCTGAAGGACACGCCGCGGCTGCTGTGGGCGCCCACCAGCAGCCGGTTGGCCGTCCACGAGACGTGCCCGAGGCCGAGCTCGAACGGCAGGTGACCCTGGCGCTGGAAGCGCAAAGCCCAGCTGGCGAGATCGAGACGATCGGCCTCCTCACCATCGAGATCGAATCGGAGGGCACTCGCGACCTCGGTGACACCGAGCAGATCGGCGTCGGCGGCGAAACGCCAGCCGCCTCGAGTCACCGCGATCCCACCCCCGACCGAGAGAGTGCCCGTATCCGGTGTGCCCGGCAGCGAGGGGTCGTTCGGGGTGCGTTGTTCGTCGACCACGGCGAGGCCCGCGAGGGTGAGGCGAGGAGTCCGCTCGACCTGTTCGAATCCTGCGCGGGTGAGGACCGCGAGGGACGCCGTCCCGATCTCGACCCACTCGCCGCTGGGCTCGACCCGGAACACGGTCACCTCGTTTCGACCCGAAGGCAGAGGCAGGAGGTCGCTACGGTAGCGCAAGGTGGAGCCGCGACGGTCGAATAGGTCGGTCAGGTCGCGGCCTCCGAGGACGACCGCGATCGTGCTCTCGCCGAGGTCGGGAGCGAGCTCGATCGTCAGGGCGAAGTCGGGCGCAATCCATTCACGCCCGCCGGTGTCGAGAGAGACGGGGCTTTCGGCGGCGGGGGAGGCGAGCGGTACGGTCGCGGCCAGAAGCAGGGCCGTCCACGTCCGTCGGCGCAGCGTCGATCGGGGGGTGGGCTGGCGGGTCATGGTGGTCCTTCCAGGGATGAGGGTGGTGGCCGCCGCGACACCTGCCGCGGCGGCCCGAGGGTCAGTTGAAGGCCACGACTTTCTGCGGGCGATGGCTGTTGGTCTGCGTGTTGTAGGCGTGGGGTGAATACCCCAGGCTGTAGCAGGAGGTGCCCTTGGTCGGGTTCTTTTCGGTGAAGGACGCCGTTGCGCTCCCGCCGGGGGCCACGGGGCCCACGGCCTGCCATGCGCCCGAGCCGCCGACCTGGCTGCCGTAGCCGCCGCAGGTGCGGCCGTTCGACCGCATCAACTTCACCTTGAAAGCGGGGCAGGTGCCGGCGCCTGGTGGATTGCTGAAGTTGATGGTGAAGGTCGCGGGCTGACCGGCCGGAGCACTCGACCCGCTGGGGGCGGTGAAGATCGCCTTCAAGTCACAGGTCGAGGTCGGCGTTGGCGGCGGTGGTGGGGTGTTGGTGCAGCTGCCCGAGACGTTGACGTTGAGCGTGCGCGAGTTGTTGTTCTCGTTGGACTCGGCGACCTTGCTGGTCGAGTCGATCAAGGCCTGCACGGTCATCGCCCCCTGGGCCTTGAAATCGACGTTGGTGAGATTGAAGGGGACGGTGTTGCCGGCCTGGATGACGCCGCCGATCATGTCGGTGCGCTCGGCGCGGTTGAGGTTGGGGTTGCCCTGGCTGTAGGTCGCCAGGAAGGTGTTGATGCCGGCGACGGCGGTGCCCTGGTTGCCGCTGTTGCGGACGACCAGCGCGACGGTGTTGCAGGCGCCCTGGCGTGCTGTGCCGACGAGGCTCATCGAGGTGATCTCGAGATCGGGCTGGGCTGAGGCGGTGCCGGCGCCGATCAGCGCCAGGGCGAGCGCCAAGGCTGCGGAATGCAAAGCGCGGGTGGTGAGCTCAGAATCGGGGTGTCGCATGGGTGATCCTCCTGTGGTGTGCGGCACGGTTGACGGAATGCCGGCGGGCGGCGCCCCCCGGCGTGTGGACCTGGATGCGGCGGCAGATGCGGTTGTCCTGCGGACGAGGGTCGGGTGGATCACCGGCCGAGCGGTTCTGCAGTCGGGCTTCGAGGCAGAGCTCGCGCATGCCTTCAGACAGCACGATGGTTACGGTCCGGTCGATTTGCTGGCTGACGGCTGGGCCCGGTTCGACGCGTTCCGGAGTGCCCTGGGGCCCGAGGGCGGTGAAGGCGCGCAGGATCACTGCAAACGCATCGCGGTCACCGCTGTTGCCGAGCCGGTAGGAGACCTCGAGGCGCTCGCCGGAACGACCCTCGAGCGGCGGGGCTTGGGTGCGGGCTCGACCTTCGTGAAGCCACTCGAGCCTGAGGTCGGGGCCCTGTTGCGCGGGACTCGGGCTCGCGCACCAGGAGAGCGCAAAGGCCAAGCAGGCCACGGCGACAGTGCGGCCGGATCCGTCGGCGGCGAGGTCAGGGGCCGTGGTGTGGGTGATCCGTGACATGTGATCACGGTAGGACGGCCAGGCCCCGGTGGTCGTGTGGTGCTCCTCAGGAGTCCCTCAGGAAACTCTCAGGGAAACATGAGCACCTTCAAACCCGTCGTACAATCGAGCCCGAGGTCGCATGCGGTACCGTTTTGGAGACCATGAGCTCGATGTCGAGGGCTTTCGACTGCTGCGCGCCGGCGTGCCGGTGGCTGTGGAGCCGCGAGTCTTCGAGCTGCTGGCGTATCTGGTGCGCAACGCCGATCGGCTGGTGAGTCGCGAGGAGCTGTTGGCCGAGGTGTGGCAGGGCCAGGTGGTCGCCGAAGGTGCGCTCGCTCAAGCCGTCCACTCCGCTCGCGGTGCGTTGGGCGAGAGTTCCCAGGCTCCCGAGCGTATCCACACCGTGCACGGCCGAGGGTACCGGTTTGCCGGGCCGGTCGAGCAGCTGGAGGCTGGGTCAGAGGGCGTGGCACCGATCGGCGTCGAGGTTCCCCCCCTCCGCCGGCGCCGGTTGGGCGTCGCCGGCGCGGGCCTGCTGGCCCTCGTCGGTGTCTTCAGCTGGTGGTGGTGGCAAGGGCGGGCACCGCCATCGACCGAGGCTGGAACTACGTCCGACAGGCTCTCCACCGTCGCCCTGCTGCCGCTGGTCAACGCCACCGGCGACGCCGACCTGGCCTGGGTCGAGCTCGGTCTGGCCGACCTCGTCGCCCGCCGCATCGAGACGACCGGTGCCGTTAGCCTGGTGCCGCTCACGGAAATCGTGGGATTGACCCGCGGTGGTGATGCCGATCCCCGGTCGCTGGCACGGCAAACCGGCGCCGAGTGGTTCGTTTCCGGGGTCGTGACCCGCGACGACGGTGCCTACCGCATTCGCGCGACTCTGACCTCCGCTGGGAGACCGCCGCGCAGCGAGATGTTCGCGGGCTCGGACGTGTTTTCGGTGGCGCACGCCATGGCGGGCGCGGTAGTGGGCTGGATCGGCAACGCTGCGATCCCGGCTGCCGGGCGGCCACGTCCGGAGTCGACAGCGGATGCGCTCGCGCAACAGGCCTTCGCGCAGGGTGTCAATGAGCAGTTGCAGGGTCGCCCGGCCGAGGCCGTACGGTTCTTCGAGCTGGCGCTCGAGCGCGCGCCGGACCTGCTGGAGGCACGCTACGAGCTGGCGATTGCGGTACGCCGATTGGGGCGCCGCGAGGCAGCCGAAGAGCTTGGGCAAGCGGTGCTGCGCGAAGCCCAGGCGAAGGCGATGGTGCAGCTCGAGGCCAAAGCCCACAATCACCTCGGGATCCTGTATCGGTCCTCGGGCGAGACCGATCGCGCCCGACGGCACTTCGAAAGCTCCTGGAGGCTGCACAAGCAGCTCGGCCACCGCCGCGCCGAGGCGAGCAACCACATCAACCTCGGCATCCTCGACACCGACCAGGCGCAGTTCGAGTCGGCGCGGAGCCACTACGCTTCCGCTCTCGAGATCACCTCGGCGCTCGCCGACCGCCGGGGACAGGCCACGGTGTTCAACAGTCTCGGCGTGTTGGCGTGGAACCAAGGCGACGTCGAGGAGTCCGGGCGCATGCACGAGCGGGCCCTGAAGCTCCGGCGCGAGCTCGGCGACCTTCGCAACGAGGCGGCGAGCCTCAACAACCTCGGCACCGTCGCCCGCGCCCTCGGGCGACTCGCGGAGGCGGAGGATCTGTTTCGCCAGGGCTTGGCGATTCGGCGCGACCTCGGCGATCGGCCCGGGGTCGCGAGCAGCCTGACGACCCTCGCGAGCGTCGCGATGGACCTTGGTCGCTGGGCGCAGAGCGAGGAACTCTCGCGCGAGGCACTCGCGGTGAGTGCGGAGCTCGGGCTCCCGCGGCAGGAGGCCTACGCCGCCGCAGGGCTCGCCGACCTCGAGACCGCGCGGCGGCAGTGGGATGAGGCCGCGCGTTGGTCGCGCCAGGCGTTGGCGCGCTTCGTCGACATTGGCGACCGAAGGCGCGTGGCGGCCGAGCAGGCGCGGCTGATCGAGCTCGAGCTCGCCCAGGGGAGAGTGCACGGAGTCGAGGCGGCATTGGCCGACGTTCGTGCCGCCGCCACCGAGTTTGCTGCCGAGGATCTCGCCGTGCAGGCGCGGGTGATCGAAGGGCGAGCAGCGCTGCTACGAGGAGCAACCGCCGCGGCGATCACGGCGTTCGCCGACGCTCTCGAGATGGCGCGGCGTACGCGCAGCTCGGCCACCGAGGCACGACTCTCGATCGAGGCGGCCGAGTGGCTCGCCGACCGGGGAGCCGTCTCCGAGGCCGAGCGCATGCTCGCGGACCTCGGCGCGCGCTGGGACGAATGGTGGAGAACCCATTGGTCGAGGTCGCGCGTGGCCCTGGCGGCTGGGGATGTGGAACGCGCGCTCGCCGCCGCCGAGCGCGCTCGCGAGCTGGCCGGCGAAGCCTGGGGAGCCGAAGAGCAGCGCCACCTCGAGTCCCTCGGTCCCTTGGTCCCTCAGTCCCCTCCTTCCTCAGTCTCGGTCCCCGGTCCCGGGTTCCTGATCCCTGGTCCCCAGTCCCCGGTTCCCGGTACCACCTCTGATGCGTTACCGCTTCGATGATTTCGAGGCCGACTCCGAGGCCTTCGTCCTGCGCCGCGCCGGCCGCGAGGTGGCGATCTCGCCACTCTCGTTGCAACTGGTGTTGCTCTTACTCGAGCGACGGGGCCGGCTGGTCGCCAAAGAGGAGCTGTTCGCCGAGCTGTGGCCCGATCGTGCGGTCGCAGACGCGGCCCTCGCGACCTGTCTCAGCGCTGCTCGCAAGGCCCTCGGCGACGACGCCAGGCATCCGCGCTACCTGATCACACGCCACGGCAAAGGGGTGTGCTTTTCGCCCGAGGTCGAGGTCGTGGTCGCCGCGGCCGGTGCGTTGGGCTCGGCCCCGCGCGAACCGTCGCGGACGCTCGGCGCTGCACCAATCCCGAGGAGGCGGCTTGCCGGGCCGGTCGGCCTCGCGATCGTCGTGGCCCTGGGGCTGGGCGCGGTGGGCCTGGGACGGTGGCGCAGCGCAGTCTCGCCGGTGGACGCCGTCGAGGGCCGGGTTGCGCCGACCGCGTCTGGAGTGGTGCTGCTCGTTCCGTTTGGGCCGGAGACCGGCGACGCAGAGCTCGAGCTGCTCTCGCTTGCAGTCTCCGAGGCCCTGGCTCGTCGTCTGGAAGCTGCGGGCTGGACGGTTCTGGGCCCGGCGTCGACGCGCGAGCTCGCGACCACCGCCGCGAGTATCGCGGAGGTGGCCGCCGCAACCGGGGCCGACCCGATCGTCACCGGGGGCCTGCGACGCTTGGCGGCGCACCAACCGCCGGAGCTGCTGGTCGAGATCCACCGTCCCGGCCGGTCCGGTGACGCCGAATCCGAGCAGCTGCGGTTGGCGGTGCCGCTGCTCGACAACGACCGCAGCCTCGACGGGCTCGCGGTAACGGTCGAGCAGGTGGCAACACGGGTGGGCCCGAACGGAGGGCCGCCGGCCGCAGTCGAGCTTCCCGCCGGCGTCATGGCCTATCGCCTCTACCTGCGTGGCTTGAAGTGGCTCGACGAGCCCGGGTGTGACGCGGGAGCGCGTGGCGAGCTTCTCGAGCAGTCGCTCGGGCTCGAGCCCACCTTCGCGGCGACCTCGATCTTGCTGGCGCGGTTGCATCGGCACCTCGGCACCAACTGCCTCTTCGGCGCACGCCACCTCGAGGAGGGCCTGGCTCGAGCCGAGGCAGTCGCGCAGCGCGAGCCCGATCTCCTGGAGGCGTGGGTGTTGGCTGCCGCGCTGCGCCACGAGCTCGGTGATCTCGAAGGCGCGCTCGAGAATGTCGACGCGATGGGGGCGGCCTTCCCGCGTGCGCCGGGGCCGG
Source organism: uncultured Thermoanaerobaculia bacterium (assembly GCA_964599475.1). Lineage (GTDB taxonomy): Bacteria > Acidobacteriota > Thermoanaerobaculia > Multivoradales > CAZRFU01 > CAZRFU01. The sequence continues at coordinate 81,384 of CAZRFU010000005.1, read as the reverse complement.
CGTGCCTTGCCCTCCAGGTCGGCCCCTCGGCCGACCGCCCGATCGATGCCGAGGCTCTCGCGGTGTGCGAACGAGCGCGCGGGCTCTCGCGCCACGTGGCAGCTCCGCTGACACTCTTGATAGCCGGCGAGTACGATCGGTTCCTGCGACACTGGGGTCTCGACCCGTCGTTACGAGGGCGGTACCTGCGCGCCTTCGCGACCCTCAGGCTCGGCCGCGAGCCGGAGGCGCGCGAGATCCTCGAGCCGCTGTTCGAGCTGAGCCCGGCGGAGGTCTGGGGCCGCCTCGCGCACCTCCTGCTCGCGGTGATCGAAGGACGGGGTACCGACGCCGCTCGCATCGCCGAGGCCTTGGCTACCGTGCGCACGGCCGCCGAGCTCGGCGATGCCGAGATCGACTACCACCTGGGGCAGCTGCTGGTCCTCGCGGGTGAGATCGAGGCGGCGCGCCGTCAGCTCGATCGGGCCAGATCGAACGGCTTTGCCTGCGGTTGGTGCTTCGAGCGCGATCCGGTGCTCGAGCGGCTGCGCGTGCTGGACGGGAGCCTCAGGGCGCCGTCAGGCTGAGCGCACACCGGAAGCCGACGTCTGCGGGAAGGGCCCCTGGGCCGGGATCGATCGGCCGGCGGCTGCGACCGGCAGCACGGGTCGATTCCGCCCACAGGTGGAAGGCGCCACCGCGGACGACCTGCTGCCCGCTGCCGACATCGACCAGCGGGTCGCGGCAGGGGGCCGCTGGGCAGGGCGGATACGGGGCCACGAAGCGATCGGCAACCCACTCCGCGACGTTGCCGCCGAGATCGAGGATTCCCTCGGGGGTGCGATCGCCGGTGCCGGTGCCGGCGGGTTGGAGATCGGCGGGCAGGTGCTGACAGGGGCCGAACGGCGCACGGCCGTAGACCACGTCGCCGCAATTCGGCTGATTGTCGCCCCACGGGAAGGGGCGGCGGCTCGAGCCGCGGGCGGCGAGCTCCCATTCGGCCTCGGTCGGCAGGCGCCGGCCGCGGTCGTCGCAGAAGCGCGCAGCCGCGGTGGCGCTCACCAACACCGCCGGCAAGTGCTCGCGACCCCGGACTGCCGCAGTGCGCCCGTCGGGCCCGACCTCGAGGCCTCCGAACGGGCCTCCGGCGGCGAGCTCGGCCAACACCGCGCCGTCGCTTGCGAGGATCCGTCGCCCGTCGACGCGGGTTTCCGCCAGCGCGGCGAGCCACTCGGCCATCTCACGATTGGTGACCTCGTCGCGATCCAAGGCGAACGGGGACAGCTCGACCTCGCGTGGCTCGAGCTCACGTTCGTAGAGCTTGCGGTCGCACGCGGTCGCAGCGATCTCCTCGGCGGGTCTGCCGGCGGCCCGCATGGCTTCGCGCGCCGGTGCCACCAGGGTCTCGCACCAGGTGAAAGCGGCGTCGACCTCGGCAGCGCTGCTCCCCATCAGGAAGCGGCCGCCAGGCAGGGCCGCCATATCCGCCGGGGTGTCGATCAGCGAGGGCTCGGGTGGCGGGGGCGGCGGGGAGTCACTCTGCGGGCGCAGCCACACCCATGTGCCGAGCAGCACGGCTACCGCGCCGGCCCCGGCGAGCCAGGCGGTGGGGAAGCGTCGCGGTGCCGGCGACGCTGCCGGCTCGGAATCGGCGCGGACGATCTGGGTCGGCGCATCGAACATCGAGACGGCCGCGCTCGATGCCTGGTGCAGCGCCCGGCGCAGAGTGTCGGCGTCGCCGAATCGTTCCTCGGGCGCAAACGAAAGACAGCGCGCCACGACGGCGTCGACGGCTTCCGGCACGCGCGGCTCGAGCTCACGCGGATGGCGCGAGATGCGCCCGGTGACGACCTGGCTCAGCACCTCGGATGCCGTGCGGGCGCTCGCCGGGGAGCGACCGGTCAAGCAGGCGTAGAGCACTGCGCCCACGCCGTAGAGGTCGCTGCGGGGGTCGGCGCTGCGCGCATCGGAAACCTGCTCGGGACTCGCGTACTGGAGTGTGCCGACGAACTCGCCGGTCTGAGTCAGTTGTGGAGCGTCGCGGGCGTCGAGGACCTTGGCCAAGCCGAAGTCGAGCAACTTGACCCGCATCGCTTCGCCGGGGGGCTCGATCACGAAGATGTTGTGGGGCTTGAGATCGCGGTGCACGATCCCTTTGCGGTGGGCGAAGGACAAAGCCGCCAGCACCGCGTCGCCGATCGCTGCAGTTTCCGCCACCGGCAAAGCACCGCGTCGCACGATCCGGTCGGCCAGGGACTCGCCGTCGAGGTACTCCATCGCCAGCCACGGCAGATCGCCGTCGAGCCCGACGTCGGTGACCCTCACGATGCCTGGGTGGTCGAGACTTGCCGCCGTGCGCGCCTCGCGCAGGAAACGTTCCACCACCGCCTCGTTGCGGGCCAGCCGCGGGAGCAGGGTCTTGACCGCAAAGCGGCTGTCGAGCCCGAGGTGGACCGCTTCGAAGACCGCGCCGAACCCGCCGGCTCCGAGGATCCGGCGCAACTCGAAGCGGCCGTCGATCACCGTTCCGATGCGCAGCGCCGGGCAATCGGGAGACCCCGGCAGATGGTCCTCGTAGCAGGCCGGGCAGCGCCGATCCTCGGTCATTCAGCTGCTCAGAAAAGAGGTATTGGGTACTGGGTATCGGGTATAGGGGACCCGGGACCTGGGACCTGGGACCGGGGACCCGGGTGGGAGCCGGACTTCGCTCGGGCGGTCCCGGCGTCTCACTCCGGCGAGTCCCCGATACCCAATACCCAATACATCCTTCATTTTCGTCCCCGCCCCGCGCAGAGGTGCAGAGGAACTGCTCACGACACGCGCCGCAGCTCGGGCATTTCGCCCTTGAAGTGCAGGTCGCGCTGCGGGAAGGGGATCGAGAACCCTGCCGCCTCGACCTCGACCTTGATCCGCCGCATCAGGTCGAAGCGCAGCGGCCAGTAGTCCTCGCGCGTGCACCACGGTCGCACCGCGAAGTTGACCGAGGAGTCGGCAAGCTCGAGCACCTCGACGGCGGGTTCCGGGTCCTTCAGAACCCGTTCCTCGCTGGTGATGATGCCGAGCAGGAGCTCGCGCACGGCGGCGACGTCGTCGTCGTAGGAGACGCCCACGACCAGGTCGATCCGGCGCGTGGGGTTGGCGGTGAAGTTCTTGATGCGCTCGCCCCAGACCTTCGAGTTCGGCACGATGATGCGGACGTTGTCGGCGGTGTTGAGCCGCGTCGAGAACAACGACACCTCGTCGACGGCGCCGGTGTCGCCGCCGATCTCGACCACGTCACCGACGCGGAACGGGCGGAACATCAGGATCATGATACCCGCGGCGAAGTTCGACAGGGTCCCCTGAAAGGCCAGTGCGATGGCGAGGCCGGCAGCGCCGAGCACGGCGATCAGCGAGGTGGTGTCGACGCCGACCAGCCGGATTGCGGCCAGCAGCGTCATGGTGAGTGTGCCGTAGTAGACCAGGGCCGCCAGGAACGGCACCAGGGTCGCGTCCAGGGCGGTGCGCGCCAAGACCCTGCGAATCGTCTTGCGCAGCGACCGGGCGATGAACCACCCGGCAATGAACACCAGCAGCGCACCGACGACCCGTGGGCCCCAGGTGGCCAGAGTCGAGGTGAGCTCGGAGCGCAGGCGCTCCCAGTCGAGTGTGAAGAGACTATCCATCACGGCTCCATCGGTCGGGTCGAATGCCACTCGCGTTGGAGTGTGCGGGTCGCCTCGAGATGGGCCAGGAGCTCAGCGAGGGAGTCGCCCCCGACCTTCTCCAGCAACGCGTCCGCGAGCACCAGGGCAACCATCGCTTCGACGATCACTCCGGCGGCCGGGACTGCGGTGACATCCGAACGTTCATATTGGGATTCGGTTGGCGCGCCGCTGTCGAGATCGACACTCGGCAGCCCGCGGCGCAGCGTCGCGATGGGCTTCTTGTAGGCGGTGATCACGACGTCCTCACCGTTGGTGATGCCACCTTCGAGCCCGCCGGCGCGGTTGGAGGTGTGGCCAAAGGTGCCGGCGGCGTCGCGCGGCTCGATCGGGTCGTGAGCGGCCGAACCGAGGCCGGCAGCGGCGGCGACGCCCGCGCCGATCTCGACGGCCTTGACCGCATGCACCGACATCACCGCTTGCGCCAGCCGCCCATCGAGCTTGGCGTCCCAGGCGACGTGGGAGCCGAGGCCCACCGGAACTCCGCGAGCGATGCAGGTCACCGCGCCACCCAGGGTGTCGCCCTGTTCCTTGGCGGCGTCGACCGCGGCGACCATGTCGGCTTCGAGCTCGGGCCAGATCGAGCGCAACGGCGAGCTTTCGTCGACCCGCTCGAGATCTTCCCAGGTCGGCACCGGGCGATCGACTCCGATCGGGCCCAGGCTGCGCACGCCGCTCTTGATCTCGATCCCTGCAGCGCGCAGCAGCAGTTTGGCAAAACCACCGGCGGCGACTCGCGACGTGGTTTCGCGAGCCGATGCCCGCTCGAGGATGTCGCGCAGATCGTCGCGGTCGTACTTGAGCCCGCCGGCGAGATCGGCGTGTCCGGGGCGAGGTCGCGAGACCCGGCGTTGGGCGGCCCGGCGCGGGTCGACGGCAAGCGGATCCATGATCGGCTGCCAGTTGACCCAGTCGCGGTTTTCGATCCACAACGCCACCGGTCCACCCAGGGTTTCGCCGCCACGCACCCCGCCGCGGATCTCGGCCCGGTCGCGTTCGATGGCCATGCGCCGGCCCCGACCATAGCCGTGTTGGCGCCGTGCGAGGTCCCCGTCGATCAGGCCGAGATCGACGGGAACCCCGGCGGGCAGACCCGAAAGGATCACCGTCAGGCCGGGGCCGTGGCTTTCGCCGGCGGTCGCCAGGTGCAAGCGTCGCAACATCGCGCGAAGGATACCAGCTGGCCACCTCACAGCCGCTCGGTGCTCCCGGGACCCGGCATCCGGGACCCACTCGGTACCGGCCGGCGTCATGGTAGCCGCCAGTCCCCTGGTCCCCGGCCCTTTTCCCTACAACATCAACACCATCGCCGTGGCTCCTGCCAGCCCGCCCAACACGAAGGTGACGAAGTGCGTCGTGCCACCCGCTCGCGATGGCGCCGAGGTCGCCAGGCGCAGCAGGTGTCCGTCGATCGAGGCAAGGCTCCCGGCCACCGCCCCGAGGGTGCCCGCGAGGTCGACCGAGGGCACCGGCGCGGGGAGCGCGGGAGGCACGGCCATGACTGGCGGTCCGGACGGTTCCGGCTTGGCGCTCGGCTGGTCGATCTCGGCGTTGTCGAGCTCGAGCAGCAGGGATTCGATCCGGCCGAGTGGCTGCGGCAGCGGGTTGGGGCTGTCGGCGCGAAAGATCCGGTACAGCACCGGGCCGGGATGGCGCAGCAATCTCGAGATGCCGACCAGGCCGACGTCGCCGCCGCCGAGGGTCGTCACCGACTCCAGCACCTGCCCACCCTTGAGGTAGACCGAGCCGAGATAGTGATTGTGTTGCGAGTGCACCTCGACCACCGTGAAGAGCCGGCTGGCGCTCGCGAGCTGCAACACTTCGGCGAGGTCGAAACTGTCGGTCGAGCCTTCGGCGACAGCGGTGCGATGTTCGGTTCTTGGCATGGTCAATGGGTCTCCAGCGACAAGGTCGATGAGGTCGAGGGGTGGGAAGGCCGGCCGGCGCCGAGGCGCATCGCCCCGGAGAGGAATTGGTAAGTGCGGGTCCATGCCGCTCGGGTTTCCTCGTCGAAGGCAGGGCCGAGGCCGTAGTCGAGGGTGAAGAGCAGGGCCTCGCCGACCGGGCCGTAGGAGTCCTCGGGGATGCGGTAGAGCTCGGCGTGGCGCCGCCCCAGGGCAACGGTTACGGTGAACAGATCGTCGTTGGGGTCGATGTCCTCGCGCCAGTGGTCGTCGGCCCAGTCCATCGCCTTGACGACGAAGCCGAGCATCGCCAGCAGCTTGCGCTTCTGGACCTCGAGATCGGTGTGAAACAGACGGCGATACTCGGGTTTGAGCTCGAACAGTTTGCGGTAGAACAGGTCGGCCGCAGTGTCGGCAATCGGCACCACCAGCCGCCACGACTCGACCACGCGTCGTTTGACACGATCATCCAACATGCTTCTCGTCCTCTCGAGTGGCCTCGGATCGATTTCCGAGGGGAATCAGGGGTCGAGAGGGCTATCGCAGAATCGAGCGGGATTCCGCCATCGTTGCCCGGTGGCCAGTGGTCGGTGGTCAGGCCGGCGCTGGAGGCCCGTCCAGGGCCCGCCGGAGCCAGGCTTGGGCTCGCGGCCAGTCGCGTTGCACCGTACGGGTCGACACGTCGAGGGCGGCACCGATCTCCTCGTCGGTCATGCCGGCGAAGTAGCGACACTCGACGATCCGGGCGAGCCGTTCGTTGAAGCTCTCGAGTTGCTCGAGGGCCTGGTGGACCGCAAGCACCACCTCCGCCTGGTGCTCGAACCCGATGCGCTCGGGATCGAGGGTCACCGCCTGCATCTCGCCGCCGCGCTTTTCGGCCGAGTGCCGCCGCGCGTGGTCGACCACCACGAAGCGCATCGCCCGCGCCATCACGGCGTAGAAATGCGCCCGGTTCTGCCAGTCGACCGAGCCCTGGTCGAGCAGGCGCATGTAGGCCTCGTTGACCAGGGCCACCGTGTCGAGGGTGCGGCCCGACGGCGCCTTGCGCAACTGCTGGCGCGCCATCTTCGCCAGCTCCCCATGCGCCATCGCCACCAGCTGCCCGAACGCTTCGCGATCACCACTGCGGTGGGCGAGGAGCAGGCGGGTGACGTCGCCGGCGAGTCCTGGATCCATGGGGGGAGTCTACCGCGGGCGGATCTGCCGCGACTGGCGCGTCACCGCCTTCCGAGTAGCTCCTCGACGGTCAGCCCGATATCCCGAGCGATCACTCGCAACAGGATCGGAGAGAGGTCCCGCCCGTGATGCATCGGCACCGTCGTCGACCGCCCGCCTGGATGTCGAAGCTGCTTGTGCGACGCGCGCTGGCGCACCTCGACGAATCCGAGATTCCGAAGAAGGCGGATGACCTCGTCCGGCTTGAGCACCGGGAGGCGTCCCATCTCAACCGACCGACACGAGCTGGGTGCCGACGAACTCTCCCTCGAGCTCGGGCTCGCCGTCCTCCATGAGCATCTGGACCACCTCGCGCAGGTTCGCATTGAGCTCGTCCAGAGTCTCGCCTTGGGAATGTGCCCCAGGGAAACCGGGGACGTAGCCCACGTAGTAGCCGGTCTCAGGGCACCTCTCGACAACGGCAGTGTAGATCTTCATCGGCTGCCTCCCAAGCGCATCTTACCCCTCACAAGACCTGCCGAAGATCGGCCGGCTCGGGTACTTCCGCAGCCGCTGCACCAGGGCCCCGCATCAGCCGACCTCAATCGATCCCCGATGCCGGTCCCCGGTCCCCGGTCCCTTCTTCCAGTCCCCGGTCCCTTCTTCAAATCTGCATCAACGCTTCGATCCGCCGCAGATCTTCTTCGGTATCGACGCCGGGCATGGCGCTGCGGACCTCGAGGACGCGGATGGAGATGCCGTGGTGGAGGGCGCGGAGTTGTTCGAGGGACTCGGTCAGCTCGAGGGGGCTCGGTGGCAGCGTGGCGAGCTCGAGCAGGGTCTCGAGCTGGTAGCCGTAGAGGCCGACGTGGCGCCAGGTTGGGATGATCCCCGAACGGCGCGGGTAGGGGATGCCGGCGCGGCTGAAATAGAGGGCGTAGCCGTCGCGGTCGAGCACCACCTTGACGGCGTTGGGGTCGTCGAGGTCGGCGGGCCCGGCGGCGGTGGCCAGGGTGACGATGGC
>CAZRFU010000005.1:63091-73608 GCA_964599475.1 uncultured Thermoanaerobaculia bacterium | reverse complement strand
TACCGACAGGTGACGAGCGACGCGGGAAATCGCGTCGGGGTCGATCATGGGCTCGTCGCCTTGAACGTTGATCACCGCGTCGACATCCCAATCGCGCGCCGCCCAGGCGATGCGGTCGGTGCCGCTGGCGCATTCGGCGGGGGTCATTTCGACCTCGCCGCGGAAGCCGCGCACGGCTTCGGCGATGCGTTCGTCGTCGGTCAAAACGACGATGCGGTCGAGCCCTTCGGCCTTGCGTACCTGCTCGTAGACCCGCTGGATCATCGGTTTGCCGTGGATCTCGCGCAGCGGTTTGCCCGGTAGGCGCGAGGAGTCGAAGCGGGCGGGGATGGCGGCAACGACGGCACGGCTCATGGTCGGAGAGGTTAGCACCAGGCAGAGGGACCCGGGACCCGGGACCCGGGACCCGCCAGAGTATCTTCCCCGGTACCCGGTACCTTCTTCAGCCTGCTACGCTCCCTCCATGCGCCGATGGGCCGTCGTGCCACTGTTGTTGAGCTTGTTGGGATGCGGCGGCTCGACGCTGCCTGAGCTCGGTGATGCCCAGTGGTTGTGGCCGCGGGGTGTCTCCAAAGCCCCCGCCACGATCGTGTTGGCGCGCGACTTCGACCTCGACCATCATCCACGAGACGCCGAGTTGGTGCTGCGGGCGGCTGACGGCTGGGTGGTGTGGGTCAACGGTGTACGTCTGGCGGCGGTCGCGACCCGCGATCAGTGCGACGTGGCGGTGCTCGACCTCGACGGCTACCTGCGCGCCGGCGGCAACCGCCTGGTACTGGAGGTACGGTTCGACGGGGGCACCGCGGGGGTGATCGGCTGTGTACGCTTCGACGGGGAGTGCCGCGTCGCGACCGACGAGCAGTGGTGGCGACCACAGCAGGCCGGCTCCGAGGTGCTCCAGGGTTGGAGTCCAGAGGGGCCACGAGGTGACGGCTTCGAGCTCACGCCGGGCGATCTGGGCGCGCGTTGCTTGTCGGTACGCCCGGTGGCGAGCTTGCTCTGCCATGGGTCTCCGGTCGATCTCGCGCCGGAGCTCGATGCACACGGCGGCTTTGCGATCGAGGTGCCTGCGCCCGGCCGCCTGGAGCTGGCTTTCCCGCCCAACACCGAGCCGACCAAGGTCCGCTTCGAGGTGGCAGGTCGACAACACGACATGTTGATCGCCGCGGGGGCGACGAGTTTCCTCGACCTCGGCCCGCGATCGGCCGACAGGGTGTCGATCTCGGGGGTGCCGGTCTCAGCCGCCTGGCTGTGGCCCTGGGCTCCCGGTTGCGATCGGTAAGCCAGCCGGTCGCTTGCGATTATCGCCCGATCCCCGAACCCGATCCCCGATCCCCGATCCCTTCTTCCGTCCCAGTCGGTCCCCGGTCCCTGTCCCCGGTCCCGGGTCCCTATTCCTCCCGAATCGGCTCGAAGCTCTGGGTATCGATCAGCACGCCGTCGCGGAAGCGCAGGGTGAAGCCGGCGGTGTAGTACCACCACGTGACCTCGACGGCGGCCGGCGTCTCGAGCCGATCGACGCGGTCGGGGCGACCCTTTTCGCGGTAGGAGCGCTGCATCGATTCCGAAACGAGACTGCGCTCGAATTCTCGATGGTTGCGCAGGAACTCCATGTCCTGGATCACGGCGCCGATGACCGCGGGCGTGCCTTGGGCGACGCGGCGGGTGACGTCGAGGCGCTCGAGCACGTGGACTTTGGGGCCGTCGCCGCGGTAGACCGGCACACCGACCAGCAGCTCGGCGCGATCCCAACGCTCGTCCCAGACCAGGCGCAGGGCGTAGCCCCCCTGGGCGTCGGTGCGGGTGGCCACGCGGTGGATCTCGCGCGGCGCGCGACCGAATGGCCGCAGCGACAGGCGCGTGTCGGTGACCTCGAGGACTACCTCGAGCTCGGCCAGCGGGGCGTTGGCGGCGTCTGTGACGGTACCCTGGACCACCACGGCTTCACCGGCGGCGTAGGGGAACTTGCGCAGCCAGCTCGCCCCGGCCGGGGCTGCGAGCAGCATGGCCACGAGGGCAAGAGACACGAGATCACTTCGACGGCGCATGGCGGACCTCCCAGGTCAACTCGGCGGGGGCGACGAAGACGTCGCACGGTGCGGGACAGCTCTCCCAGGTCGAGAACAGGAAGCGGCTGCGGTTGCCTTCGCGGTCGCTCCAGGAGAGGCTGTCGAGGGTGCCGGTTTCGGCGGTGAATGCGAGCTGGGCCGTGGCGATGGCGGTGTGGGCCGGGTCCTTGGGAGCAAGCACGATCTCTGCCGGTTGGCCTTCGGTGGCGGCAGCCCACGAGGCGGAGTACAAGGCCTCGAGCCGTTCGCGCGGCAGCAACAGCAGGTCGAGTCCGGGCTGTTCGGCGTCCTCGAGCGGGACGAGCTGGCCGCTCGATTCACCGGGGATCCACGAGTAGAGCTCGAGATCACAGAGGAGGAAACTCTTGGGATCCGGGTCGAGGTAGTCCCAGCGCAGGCAACGTGGCAGCTCGAGGGCAAGGGTGCCGGTCTCGACCTCGCCGCTGGTGAAGCCGGCGGGGATGAAGCTTTGCTCGAAGCGCGCGGCCACCGGGCCTTTGGCCGCCAGGCCGCGACGCACATCTTCGATCGCCTGGAAGGGGTCGGGAGCGGGGTTTTCCGCCGCCACCGGCATGGTGGAGAGCAGCAGCGACAGGGCCAGGAGAGTGCGCATCGGGATCCTCAGTGGCGGAAGTGGCGTCGGCCGGTGAAGACCATCGCGATGTCGTGCTCGTCGGCGGCGGCGATCACCTCGTCGTCGCGTTTGCTCCCGCCCGGCTGCACCACCGCGCGGATGCCGGCGGCTGCCAGTGTGTCGAGGCCGTCGCGGAACGGGAAGAAGGCGTCTGAAGCGGCCACTGCCCCCGCGACCTCGGTCACCGCCTTTTCGATCGCGAGCCGACAGCTGTCGAGGCGGCTCATTTGCCCGGCGCCGATGCCGACGCTGGCGGTGTCAGTCGCGAGCACGATGGCGTTCGACTTGACGTGCCGCACGATCCGCCAGGCGAGATCCAAGGCGCGCGACTCCTCGGCGGAGGGCTGACGGCGGGTGGGACAGGTCCAGCTGCTCGGGTCGTCGAGCTCGAGGTCGAGGTCCTGGGCGAGCACGCCCCCGTCGATGCTGCGCAGGTCGATGCCACTGCGTACCGCCGGCAGCGGCGCCGCCAGCACTCTGAGAGCGGCCTTCTGAGCGAGCAGGGCAGCGGCGTCCTCGTCGACCTCGGGCGTGATCACGACCTCGACGAAGAGCTCGGCGATCGCCGCGGCGGTGGCGCGATCGAGAGGACGATTGAGGGCCACGATCGACCCGAAGGCCGAGACCGGATCGGCGGCCAGGGCGCGCACCCAGGCCTCCTCGAGCGAGGCGCCGACGGCGACGCCACACGGGTTGCCGTGTTTGACGATTGCCACCGCTGGCTGATCGAGGTCGGCCACCAGGCGCCGGGCGGCGTCGGTGTCGAGCAGGTTGTTCCAGGAGAGCTCTTTGCCCTGCAGCTGGCGCAAGCCCCCGAGGAGCCCGCCTCCACCGCGACGCTGATAGACCGCGGCGCGCTGGTGCGGGTTTTCGCCGTAACGCGGTTCGAGCACGCGGTCGAACACCGGGATCAGCGTGGCCGGATAGTGCTCACCGGCGAACCACCCCGCGATCGCCGCGTCGTAGGCGGCGGTGTGCCGGAAGGCCGCCAGGGCAAAGCGGCGCCGAGTCGTTGGTGTCACTCCGCCGGTGCGAAGCTCCGCCAAGACGGTCGGGTAGTCCGCGGGATCGACGACCACCGCCACATGGGCAAAGTTCTTCGCGGCGGCGCGCACCATCGAAGGGCCACCGATGTCGATCTGCTCGACGACTTGATCCGGGCTCGAGCTCGGATCCGCAGCGGTCGCCTCGAAGGGATAGAGGTTGACCACCACCACCTCGAAGGGCTGGATCTCGTGCTCACCGAGCTCGCTGCGGTGGCCGACATCCGAGAGGTCGGCGAGGATGCCGGCGTGGATGCGCGGATGGAGGGTCTTGACCCGGCCGCCGAGGATCTCGGGGAAACCGGTGACCGCCGAGACCTTCGTGACGGCGAGGCCGGCTGCGGCCAGGGTCGAGGCCGTGCCCCCGGTCGATACCAGCTCGAAGCCGAGCTCGAGCAGGCCGCGGGCGAGGTCGAGGAGGCCGTTCTTGTCGCTGACCGAAATCAGGGCGCGTCGTTTCATGAGAGCTCCTGCGCGGGCGAAGGCCCGGTCGGACAGGATATCAGCGCCGCTCGGAGTCGCGGTCACGCGGCAGGACCAGGACCCGCGGCTGGCGCAGCAGCTCCGCCGGGGATCCGCGGTCGATGCCACCGCCTTCGCGCCAGGCCCAGCGGGCCAGACGGGCGATGTCGGTGACGGCGTGGCTGAACGACACTGCGCCGATGCCGAAAGCGGTCGAGCGATCGTCGAAGTGGATCACCCCCGAGCCGAAGCCGACGCGGCGGTACTCCATCCCGACCAGGGGGTAGAGCGAACGGCCGCGAGCGAGCGTGCGGCCGACCAGGCCACGGACGTCGTCCCACGTGTCGACCCTCGGCTCGTCGGCGTAGAACACCAGCGCAAAGCGCGGCGCCGCGCGTTCGCGGTAGCGCGAGTAGTCATCGCTGAAGCGCCGCTCGGCGGGATCGGCCTCTCCCACGGCAAGGGGGTCGTTGAGCAGGGTGGTGTAATGGCTGAGCACGCCGAAGCGGTAGGCGACCTCTGAGAACGGTTGCACCGTCCGGATCGCGGCGGCGAGGTCTTTGGTCGCCTGCAGCACCGCCGCGTCGAGCTGGCCCGAGCCGTCGGGGTTCTTGACCCGCAGCCGCGGATCACCGACCTGCAGCGGGGCGACGGCGCCACGCAGGACGTCGCGACGATGACGTTCGAGTTGCCCCCTGAGGTCCGGCGGGGCGATGTTGGCCGCCTCCCGAGCGATCGTCTGGTAGGAGTCGGCGGTCCACCCGGCGGCGATCGTGGGGCTGGCGAGGGCCAGCAGCAGGCCGAAGATCGGAGCGGGACGTCCCAGCATTGCGCGGGATTGTAGCGGAGGCGGGACCAGGGACCGGGGACCAGGGATCGGAGATCAGGGATCAGGGAGCTGGGAACCCGGATCGGAAGTGAGAGCCGGGGAAGTGGCTGGGTGCAAGCGGGTCAGGCGGACCCGCCGCACCTGATCCTCGCGCTCGAGGTGGAGCTGCCAGCCGGCCTTTTCCGCCCAGGCGCGCAGGTCGATTTCCATCGTCGGATCGTCGCCCAAGACCTCGAGGGTCTCGCCGTGGAAGTCTTGCAGCCGGCGCGCGACGAGGCGAACCACCAAGGGGCAGCGCAGCCCGCGCAGGTCGAGGGTCTCCATGCGGCGCAGGTTGGCACGGCCGGCCGTCGACTGCAAGGCTGCGGAGGGGTCGCGGGGCGCGGCGGCGAGGAGGTGCGCGAGTCCGAGAGCATCCGCGTGGACGGTGCGGTTCGGCGCGAGCTTGGCTCTGTGGGTCGAACCGTGCCAGAGTGGCCTGGTTCAGATGCGTTACCGAGACTTCGACGGAGCAAGCGAGGCTCCACGGCCAAGCCCTGGTTCTTCCGCAGGAAGCGGGTCGTTGATCCTGTCGGTACTGCTGGTGCTCGGATGTGCCGGCGATGACCGTCCCCGGACCTTGCGCCTCGGCCACGGCCTTGCGGTCGACCACCCGGTGCATCTCGCGATGGCCGAAATGGCCGAGGAGCTCGGCAGGGGCTCGGGCGGGGCCTTGCGCATGACGATCTCTCCCGGCGAGCAGCTGGGAACCGAGCGCCAGTCGGTCGAGCTGCTGCAGATCGGCAGTCTCGACCTCACCAAGACTTCGGCGGCGGTGCTCGAGGGATTCGATCCCGCGTTTGGGGTCTTCACGGTACCGTACCTGTTCGAAGACGAGGACGCGGCGATGGCGGCGGTCGATGGAGCCTTGGGAGCCGCCTTGGCCCGGCGTCTGGAGGCGATCCGCCTGGTGCCGCTGGCCTGGTACCGGGCCGGCAGTCGCTCGTTCTACACGATCGATCGGCCGATCTCGACCCCGGACGACCTCGACGGCCTGCCGATCCGCACCCAGGAGAGCACCGCGGCGATGCGGATGGTCGCCGCCCTCGGCGCCAAGCCGACGCCGATCGCCTGGGGCGAGCTCTACACCGCGCTGCAGCAGGGCATCGTCGCCGGAGCGGAGAACAATCCGCCGTCGCTGCTGCGTTCGCGCCACTTCGAGGTCGCGCGGCATTACACCTTGGACGAGCACACCATCGTCCCCGATGTGGTGCTGATCGCGAAGTCCACCTGGGATCGCCTTGGGGCCGACGATCGTGAGGCTCTGCGCCGTGCCGCCCGGCACGCCGAGACGCTGCAGCGCCAGTGGTGGGGCGAGGCGACCGAGGAGGCGTTGCGTGAGCTCGAAGCCGCGGGGGTGATGCTCCATCGCCCGGACAAGACGGCCTTTGCGGAGCGGGTCACGCCGTTGCGCGAGGCCGCTGCCGCCGACCCGGTCCTCGGTCCGCTGCTCGGGCTGATCGCCGAGCGACGGCGTGATTCAGTCGACCCCCGAGTCCCGATCCCCGATCCCCGATCCCCCAGGAGGGGCCAATGAAGGCGCCGAGGTGGCGATGAAGCGCCTGCTCGATGCCGTCGTCGGCGGCCTGCTGGCCTTGGCCGTGGGGCTGGTGCTGCTGCAGGTCGGCAGCCGAGTCGCCGGCCGGCCGCTTGCGTGGACCGAAGAGGCGACGCGCTACGCCCTGGTGTGGGTCGGCATGCTCGGGGGCGCGCGGGTGTGGCTCGATCGTGCCCACCTCGCCATCGGGTGGAAGCCGCTGGTCTCGGCGCCGCTGGTCGAGGCCGTGGTCGGCGTCTTCGCGGCGCTGGTCCTGGTGGGAGGTGGCGCGCAGCTGGTGTGGTTGACGACCGAGCTGCACCAGCGCTCGGCTGCTCTCGGACTGCCGCTTGCGGTGGTCTACGCGGTGCTGCCGCTGGCCGGCCTGGTGATCCTGGGGGATGTCGTCTCCTCGTGGGCGAGGGCACGCCGGTGAGTGCTTTCGAGCCGGGTGTTGCCCTGCTGCTCGCTGTCAGCCTGGCGGCGTTGCTGGCCGTTGGGGTTCCGATTGCGTTTGCGATCGGAGTGGCCGCAGCCTTGGGATTGCTGATCGCGGTCCCCGCCGGCCCGGCAGTGGTCACGGTGGCGCAGCGGTTGGCAACCGGGCTCGACAGCTTCTCGCTGCTCGCGATTCCGTTCTTCATCCTCGCCGGCGAGCTCGCCCATCGCGGTGGCCTGGCGCGGCGGTTGGTGCGGCTCGCAGAGGCGGTGGTCGGTCGGTTGCCGGGTGGGCTCGCGGCGGTCAACGTCGTCGCGGCGATGCTCTTCGGAGCGATCTCGGGGTCGGCGGTGGCGGCGGCCTCGGCAATCGGCACGGTGATGGGGCCGCAGTACCAGCGCGCCGGGTGGCCGCGCGCGGAGGGTGCCGCGGTCAACATCGCTGCGGCGACCACCGGCCTGGTAATCCCTCCGAGCAACGTTCTGATCGTCTATTCGCTGGCGAGCGGCGGCGTGTCGATCGCGGCGCTGTTTCTCGCAGGCTACCTGCCGGGGCTGCTGATGGGGCTGGTCCTGCTCGCGGCCGCGGCGTGGCGCAGCCGCACGATTCTGCCCTCCGAGGCCCCCCAGGTGCCGGCGTTCGGGCCCGCGCTGGCGGCAGCCCTGCCGGGTCTGGGGATGGTCGTCGCCGTGGTCGGGGGGATCTTTGCCGGCTGGGTGACGGCCACCGAGGCCGCAGCGCTCGCGGTGGCGTATGCGGCCGTTGCGGGTCTGGTGGGTGGCGAGTTGCGGGTGCCGCAGCTGCCGGCGATCTTCGCCGCTGCCGGTCGAACGACCGGAGTGGTGCTGCTGCTGGTCGCGACCTCGATGGCCTTCGCCTGGATCCTCGCGTGGACAGGAGCGCCCGCCGCACTGGCCGAATCACTGATCGGGCTGGGAGGCGGCAAGCTCGGCTTCTTGCTCTTGCTCAATGTGGTTCTGCTGTTGCTCGGCACGTTCCTCGACATGACTCCGGCGATCCTGCTGATCACCCCAGTGGTGCTGCCTGCCGCCACGGCCCTCGGCATCGATCCGATCCATCTCGGCATAGTGATGGTCGTCAACCTCTGCGTCGGCCTCTGCACGCCGCCGGTCGGCAGCGTGTTGTTCGTCGGCTGCAGCGTGTCCGGTGCGACCGTGGGCGAGGTGGTACGCCCCCTCGCTCGCTACTGGGCGGCGATGATCGTCGCGTTGTTGGTGATCTCGTGGTGGCCGTGGCTGTCGCTGTGGTGGAGGTGATCAGAAGGTGTCGGGTCCCAGGGACCGGGGACCCGGGACCAGGGATCAGACCCGAAGGTCATCCCCGATGCACCACGAAGGGTGCATGAGAGTCCCCGCTCCCCGGCCCCTCCTGGTACGATCCGAGAGATGTCCCTTTCACGATCGTTGGCGGGGTTTCTTGCCCTGGCGTTGTCGGTCGGCGACGCGGCGTCTCGGGTCGACCTTCAGGGCCGCGGCAGTGATCCTTCGTGGTCGATCGAGATCCGCGGGAGCGAGCTGTGGCTCCACGTGGGCGAGGTCGTGACCCGGGCGGCGGTGACGGTTCGCACCCGGCAGGATGACCGGCATCACCTCGAGGCGTCGACGCCCGACGGTCGTGAGCTCGTCTTCGAGTGGTGGCCGCAGGCGTGCGAGCTCGGTGGCCAGAGCTTTGCGGCGACCGCACGGCTCGTCGTGGGATCGCGCGTATTCGACGGGTGCGCCCGTGAAGGAGATCCATGAAACGCCGTGTCATCGCGGTGCTGGTGGCGGGTTGTGCGGCGGTCGGAGTCGGCCATGGTCAGGATGGTGGCGCCTCCAAGCCCGCGACCAAACCGGCTGCGCCCGCTGCCGCAGCCCATATCGAAGTGCCGGCCCCCTCGCGCTGGCTCGGTCGCTTCGAATGCGTCGACTGCGCCGCCATCGAGCTGCGCTTGGCGCTCGAGGCCGACGCGACCTATCGGCTCGAACAGGTGTTCGTCGGGACGCCGGAAGGCGACAAGAGCTTTGTCACCGAGGGAGCCTGGTCGACGGGTATCGGTATTGCGGAGGATGCCGAGGCCGTCGTGGTGCGCCTCGAGGCTTCGGGCAACAGCCCGGAGCGCGTGCTGTTGGTGGTCGACGCCGGCTACGCGCTCGAGCTGCTCGATCAGACCGGGCACCGGGTGCTTGCTGAGGGCGAGAGCAATCGGCTCGAACGGCAGGATCCTTGATGCCCGGGCCGCGCGTCAGGCTCGGTTCGGAGGTCGAAGAGGCCCGCCGCGCCGGCACGGCGGTGGTGGCGCTCGAGTCGACCATCGTGGCACACGGCATGCCGTGGCCGCGCAACCTCGAAACCGCGCTGGAGCTCGAGGCGGCCGTGCGCGCGGGGGGCGCGGTGCCGGCCACCGTCGCGGTCCTGGGCGGCGAGATGTGCGCCGGGCTCGAGCTGCCTGAGCTCGAGCGGATCGCCCGCGGTGGCCAGGCGGTGCGCAAGGTGTCGCGTCGCGACCTTCCGGTGGCCGTCGCCGAGGGTGAAGACGGGGCCACCACGGTCGCGGCGACGATGATCATCGCTGCCCTCGCGGGGATCGAGGTGTTCGCGACCGGGGGGATCGGCGGCGTTCACCGGGGTGCCGGTGACACTTTCGACGTGTCGGCCGACCTCGATGAGCTCGCCCGCACCTCGGTGGTGGTCGTCGCGGCGGGAGCCAAGTCGATCCTCGATCTGCCCGCGACCCTGGAGATGCTCGAGACGCGCGGTGTCCCCGTGTTGGGCTGGGGCACCGACGAGTTCCCGGCGTTCTTCACCCGGCACAGCGGTCTGCCGGTCGATCGCCGAGTGCACTCGATCGAGCAGCTGGCTCGCATCGTGCGCACGAAGTGGGACATGGGGCTCGCCGGCGGGGTCCTGGTCGCCAATCCCATCGCCCCCGAGCACGAGCCCGACCCCGACGGCATCGATGCGGCGATCGTGACTGCCCTCGAGGAGGCCCGGCGCCAGGGCATCAGCGGCAAGCACATCACGCCGTTCCTCTTGCGCCGTGTCGACGAGCTGTCAGGTGGTGTCAGCCTCGACGCCAACGTTGCCCTGGTCGTCGCCAACGCCAGGTTGGCGGCTCAGCTCGCGGTCGAGTTGGGAGGTCAGCCGACGCGGACGGCGACCTTGCCGAAGTGATCACCTGAGGCGAGGTGCTCGAAGGCCGCGGGAAGTTGCTCGAAGTCGAAGGTGCGGTCGAGGATGGGGCGGGGGAGCACGGAATCTGCAGCGTCGACCAGGGCTTCGAGTCCTTGACGATGGCCGACCAGCACCCCTTGGGCACGGATCCGCTTCATGAAGATGTCGGTCAGGCGCAGTGGTGCGGCAGCTCCCGCCAAGACCCCGATCAGCGCCACGTGGCCGCCGAAACGAGTCGCCGCGAGGCTCTGTTCGAGGGTCCCGGCACCACCCACCTCGAGGACGTGGTCG
>CAZRFU010000005.1:0-63081 GCA_964599475.1 uncultured Thermoanaerobaculia bacterium | reverse complement strand
GAGGGTCGCTTTCCTTCCCAGTGTGACGGCCACCGGCGCGTGGTCGGACAAGATCCCCCGGTCGGGGGTGTCGACCGACACCGCCTCCAGCCCGCGGACGAGGACGTGGTCGACCCCGCGGCCGCCGGTCGCCTCGCGCACCGCCGCTCCCCAGGCCGGGGTCACGGTGCTGTCGATCACCAGGTCGGCGCCATGGCTCTGGAACAGCTCCATCTTGGCTCTCGAGCGGGTGATGGCGACCACGCGCGCTCCGGTGCTGCGGGCGATTTGCAGTCCGAAGAGCGAAACGCCTCCTGATCCGATCACGAGAACCGTCTCGCCGGGCGCCAGCGGGCCGTCCTCGATCAGTGCGGTCCAGGCGGTCAGCCCAGCACAGGGGAGAGCCGCCGCTTCCGCATCGGTGAGATGGCTCGGGGCGCGCACGACACCTTCGGCGGTGGCCACGAAGTACTCCGAGACGGTTCCTGCAAGCGGTCCACCAAGGGTTTGTCTGGCCTGTTCGCGCTGGGGTTTGCCGCCGACCCAGGCGGGCGCGAAGCTCGGGATCACGCGGTCGCCGATGCCGACGCGCGACACCCCCGGCCCGATTGCGACCACCTCGCCGCAGCCGTCGGAACAGGGCACCAGGGGGAGGCGCTGGCGGGGGTTGTACTCGCCACGGACCATCATCAGGTCGCGCGCGTTGAGCGTCACGGCGTCGATGCGGATCACCACTTCACCCGGGCCGGGCGCTGGATCGGGCAGTTGCACCAGCTCGAGGCGCTCGAGCCCGAATCCTCCGCTGATCTGCCAGGCCCTCATGGACTCAGCGTCCTGCGGCGAGGGCGGCAGTGATCTCGCGCTGGAGTGCCTCGCCCCGCGGCGGGCTCAGCTGTCCCGGCTTCCAGCCGATGCCGAGCCCTTGGCCGTCGACCTTGGGAATGATGTGGAAGTGGACGTGGAAGATCGCCTGATGAGCCGCCGCGCCGTTGTTCTGCAGAACGTTGTAGTCCTTGGCGCCGGTGGCAGCGAGCACCGCCCGAGCAAGGCGTGGCAATACCCGCCCGATCGCCGCCGCACTGTCGTCCGAGAGCTCGTGCAAGAAGGCCTTGCGCTCCTTCGGGATCACCAGGCAGTGCCCTTCCGCGAGGGGATAGATGTCGAGGAAGGCGAAGACGTGCTCGTCCTCGTACAGCCGCCAACAGGGGATTTCACCGTCGAGGATGCGGTCGAAGATGGTCGGGTTGTCCCTCATGGTCCGATTGTACGCCTGCACCGACAAGCCGGGCATGGGGTAGGCTGCGGCCAGCGCGAGTGCTCGCGCCGAACTGGGGTGCCTCGATGGTGGCGGTGAGCGGATGAAGAAGGTAGCGGCGGGTTTGGCGGTGCTGTGGCTGCTGGCCCTGATCAGCGGTACGACCCTTGGTGGCGCGATCCACCTGCTGCTGGTGGCGGCAATCGGCGCCGTCGTGGCGGCCGTGATGCAGTCGTCGAAGGCGCGCAGTGAGCGCGATGCCGGAGTGCTCAGAGCCCGGCGCGACGAGCAGCGGGACCTGATGCGCCGAGCCCTGGACAGTCGTCCGCCGGGTCGCGCCGGCGACGACGACTGAGGGAAGGCGTCAGAGCTGGGGGATCGCACCCGAGTCCGCGAGGGACCGAACCGCCCGGATCACGAATCGACGAGCGGAGCGAGGAGGTTGGTGGAGCCGAGGGGGATCGCACCCGAGTCCGCGAGGGACCGAACCGCCCGGATCACGAATCGACGAGCGGAGCGAGGAGGTTGGTGGAGCCGAGGGGGATCGAACCCCTGACCTCTTGAATGCCATTCAGTGGAGTAAGGGCTACGCCCTGGTGCATAGTGGTGCAGGAGATAGCAGAACCCCTAGCGTTTCCTTGGTACTTTCGGCTAGTCTTTGGTGCATAGTGGTGCATAGCGGTGCAGGGAAGCGCAAAACTTCCCGCCCCTATGTGGCCCCTAGTTGCACCTGGAGGGGAGACCATGCCGAAAGTTGCGCTCACGGCGAAGTTCATCGAGAGCCTCAAAGCCGACACCCAAACCGACTACTACGACATCCTGGAGCCCGGCTTGGCGCTCCGCGTGTCCCCCCGCGCGAAGGTGTGGAGCTACCTCTACCGGCTACCGGACGGTAAGCGCCGACGGTACAAGCTCGGGACGTACCCGACCCTGACGTTGGCCGATGCGAGGGACAAGGCGCGAGAGACGCGGCGAGCGATCGAGAAGGAAGCGGCCGACCCCCAACACGAACGCCAGCAGGCGCGGAAGGTGCGCCGCACTGATCGGTTCGTGGACCTCGCGAAGAGCTGGCTCTCGGAGCATGCGACGGTTCACAAGCGCACCTTCGGCGAGGACATGCGCAAGCTGGAGCGCGACATCCTCCCGGCCCTGGGGGAGACACCCGCGAAGAAAGTCACCCGCGCCGACGTGAAAGCCTTGCTGCGCTCGATCGTGGATCGCGGCTCGATCATCGCCGCTCACCGCACTGGAGCGCTGATATCCGCCATCTACAACTACGGCATCGGGGAGGGGATGGTAGAGCACAATCCCGCCCTGAGGATGCCTCGGTTCGGCGCCGAGCCCTCGCGCGAGCGCGTCCTATCCACCGCTGAGATCCGCTCATTGTGGCTCTGGTGCGATCACGAAGGCCCCGTCACCGGGGGAGCCCTGCGCTGGCTCCTGCTCACTGCCGCGCGCCGTAACGAGGCCCTGCAAGCCACCTGGTCGGAGATCGCGCCCGACCTCAGCTATTGGGAGCTGCCAGCGGCGAGGACGAAGAACGGCCGCGTGCATCGCTTGCCCATCGTCCCGCAGACGAGAGCGATCCTCGAAGCCCTGCCGCACCGCGGCCCGTGGCTGTTCCCTTCGGGTCGGCGTCTCGGCCCGCTGGTCGACCTGAGGCCGAGTATTCGCCGTCTCTGCAAGCGCGATGGCCTGGAACCGTTCCGCATCCACGATCTTCGCCGAACGTGCCTCACCGGCTTAGCCGAGCTGCGGATCCCCGGCGAGGTGAGAGACGCGATCGCAAACCACAAAGGGCGAGGTGGTGTCAGATCCGTCTACGACAGACACCACTACTTCGCTGAGAAGCGCGAAGCGCTGGAGGCATGGGGCCGGAGAGTGGTCGAGATCGCCGAAGGTCGCGAGCCCGCCGCAGTCGTGCCTATCTCGTCGCGCCGCTGAATACGCATCGATCGAGGTGGCGAGCGGCTTAGTCTTGAATATGCGTCGGCTAAGCCGTACGATTGGCCCATGCACACCAAAGACGAAGCCCTCGCTATCATCTCCGCAATGCCGAAGCCGCGGAAGCGCGAGAATCGTTCTCGCAAGATCTTGCTTTCCCTTACCGACAGGGAATTGGACTTGCTGCAGTCGATGGCCGACGCTAGAGAGGAGCCGCTTGCAGTGACGGTGCGAGCGCTCGCCCTCGGAGCTGCGGCAACGATTCGAGACTATGCCGCGAAGCTGGAAGCCGCGCCCGCTGTTCCGCAAGAGCCCGCTAAGCCGGAGCCTAAGCCGCGCGCGGTACCGCCGCTAAACCCGTTCATCACAAGCGACCAGAAACCCGAGCCCGCTAAGCCGGAGCCTAAGCCGGAGGCTGAATCCAGGCAGCTTCGGAAGCTATTGAAGATTCCGTCGCTGCCGAAGGCGTTCGGCGACGAAGTTCAACCAGAGCCCGAACCCGAGAGCACATTGCAGAAGTTCCTCAAGAACCCGACGCCGTCACTGCCGAAGGCATTCGGCGACCGGCCGCCACTACCAACAACCGCGAAGGGCTCGGTAGCCGAGCATTGGGCGCATCTCGTGATCAAGAACCTCGAACGGATCAAGGGGCGCGCAAAGGGCGAAGCGCTGGGAACGGTGGCGGCGTGGATCCGTCGCGAGCTGGAAGGCGCGCCGCATCCGATCATTGCCAACGGCAACGGCAACACGAAGCCATCAGCCGCGGCGACTCGCGCGCATGACTGCGCGTACCTCGCGACCTGCAACCTCGAACGGATCCCGAAGAGAGACCCGAACCGCGAGAAGGAATTGCGCCGCGTGCTCGACTGGATCGACGCCAACCGCTGAGGCACTTTGCCGCGCCTGCTCTCGGAGCACCCTGATATTGCGGGAATCCGCATCGGTTGCGTTGGTGAGGCACTTTGCCCCATGACCGCAAAGACTGTGCTATGCTCCATTGCGTCGGGCTGATCCAAGGCCCGATCAAGCGCCGAGGGTAGTGGACCCCGCAGCACCTACGCTGCGGCACGTAGAGGGGCCCGTCGTCGCACTTCAACTGGCCTATGGCCATGACCTGGAGTGCCGACAATGTCCCGACCCGCCCATCCCGTCCCCGCGCTGAATCCGCACCTGTACACGACCGATCGGTTGGCCGTCAACCTAGGCGAAGCGGCCGAGCTGATCGGCCTGTCCCGCTGGACGTTTCAGCGGCTGGTGAGCGCGGGCAAGGGCCCGGTATCGCTGCGCATCGGTAACCGCCGCCTGTTCCTGGTCGACGACCTCCGGCTTTGGCTTGAAGCCTATCGAGAGGTGGCCGCATGAGCCGCGCCGCACCTTCGCCCCAAAAGGAGACGGCCGCCCTGGGGAGGAGCGGCCGATCGGGAGGCGTCGCACATGCTCAAGCGACTGAGGCAGATTCTACCACGTTGGCGCTCGTGAATGGCGCACTGCGCGACCGTTCCGGCACCCGCGCGAGGGGTGACGAGCTGACCATTCGATGCCTGGAGCCCGGCCACACCGACGAGAGCCCATCGGCCGGATGGTCGACGACCAAGGGCGCGGGCAAGTGTCACGGATGCGGCGCCACCTGGTCGACGATCGAGGCCGCGCGGTTGCTCGGGATAGACCGACCTGCTCCCCGTGCGGTCCCGAGCATCGCGCGCCGAATCATCGGCCGCAGACGTTGGGATATCCGCGACGCCAGCGGAAAGCTGGTCGCCATACACCACCGGCACGACTTCAACGACGGCACCAAGGAATGCCCGTGGAGCCGACCCAATGGCTCGGCCGGACTCGGACCCATCCGGCCCGCCGACCTGCCGCTCTACGGTAGCCACCTGCTCAAGCCGCGCGAGCCTGGCGACGATGCACCTGTGTTCGTCTGTGAGGGGGAGAAGGCCACCGATGCACTCCTCGCCGCTGGAAAGCAGGCTGTAGGCACCGTCACAGGTGCGTCTGGCACGCCGAGCGCTGAGGTGCTCGGGATCCTCGCTGGTCGGCGTGTGGTGCTGTGGCCGGATGCTGACGACGCCGGACGCGAGCACATGGAGCGGATCGCCGGGGCGCTGGTCGGGATCGCATCCGAGGTGCTGATCTTCGAGCCGGAGGGACTCCCGCCGAAGGGTGACGCCGTCGAGTGGTTGTCGCGGCACGACGTGTCCGAGCTGGTCGACATCGTCGAAGCCCTGGAGCCCCTACAGCCCACGCCAGAGCCCGCCAGCACCAGCACATGGGCACCGGTCGACCTCGCCGCGATCCTGAGCGGAACCGCACCAGAGGAACGGCCCGACGTGCTCCAGGTCGAAGGCGCGGCGCTCCTATACCGAGGCGCGGTCAACAGCCTCGCGGGTGAGCCCGAGAGCATGAAGTCGTGGGTAGCCCTGGAGGCATGCCGCCAAGAGCTGGAGGATGGTCGCACCGTCGTCTATCTCGATTTCGAGGATTCGCCGCGGTCGGTTGTCTCTCGACTCCGAGCCCTGGGGATCCCTGACGCGGACATCGTCGCTCGGTTCGTCTACGTGCACCCTGGCGAACGATGCACTCTTGAGGCCCTCTCGGCCCTGGTGAAGCTCGAGCCCGGCCTAGTCGTCCTGGACGGCGTCACGGAGTCGATGAGCCTGGAAGGGCTAGAGCTGACCGACAACAGCGACGTAGCCGACTACTACCAGCGGCTCCCGAGAGTTTTCGCAAGGGCTGGTGCATGTGTGCTGCTACTCGACCACGTCACCAAGTCGAGCGAGGAACGGGGACGTTGGGCGATCGGAGCACAGGGCAAGCTCGCGGGTATCAGCGGCGCCGCGTACCGCATTGCCGTGGTGGAGCCCTTCGGTCGAGGTCGCACGGGCAAAAGCAAGCTCTATCTTGCGAAAGATCGCCGCGGATGGGTCGAAACCTCGGGATCGGATCGCCTGGCCTGCATCGTCGAAGCGACCTCGGAAAACGAGCAAGTCTCGATCACCTTGCAGAGTCCGAGCGCCGAGAGCGAGTTCCGGCCGACCTGCCTCATGCAACGAGTCTCGGAGGCGCTCGAAATGGTCCCCGAAGGTCTGACCGGCCGCGGAGTCGAGAAGGCCGTCACGGGCAAGGCTGGAGCGGTTCGGCTCGCGGTCCGTGTCCTGGTCACTGAGGGATGGATCACGGAATCCCCCGGACCTCGCGGCGCGAAGCTCTACCGATCCTCGAAGCCGTACCGAGAGCACTCCGACCCGCTGCTGAAGGCCGGGACGCAGTCGACCCCCAAATTACCCTTCGGAGGCCCTCCAAGTCATATGGCGACCGCGTCCCACTAAGGAGTGGGACACGGGACGCACTCAATGACCGCGTCCGGGACGCAGTCGGGACGCACTGGGACGCAGTCAATGAAGGGCACCAAACGATGAGCACCACCAACAAGCTCCCCAACTACCTCGGCGCCATCGTGGCGATCGGGGACCGCTGCCGACCTGGCACCGTCACCCGGCTACAGGTAGCTCACGACTCGACCTGCGCACACTGGAAGGGCAAGCCGTGCGACTGCTCACCCGAGGTGCACGTCGTCTCGATCACCACCACCGGCCGACAGGCCGCAACGAAGGAGTAACCATGAGCTTCAACCCCTTTTCGCGTGACCCCGCCCAACAACGGATCACACCCGCCCAACTGGTCAAGCGATTCAGCGGCGGGACAACGTCCTACGCGCCTGGCGTGGCCCTGCTCATCGAGGGGCTGACCTGGCGTCGCGACGTGGACGGCACCGCAGGACCCAGCATTTCGCAAGGCGAGTGGAGCCAATGGCTCCGCAGCAACGTGGTAACCATGGGATCCGACATCGCCGCGGCTGTCGATCGCTACGACTCGATGTCGGATCGCCAACTCGAGCGCCTGGAGGCCGAGTTGCCGCGTGGACTGCCGACCGCACCAGCAGCACCTGCACCCGCAGCGGCAGCGGCGACGGCACCCGCGAAGGCCGAGCCCGAGGACGCCTACCAGCGCTATCTGGCCCGCAAGGCTGCGGAGGAGGCTGCTGCCGCACCCGCCGCACCGGCACCCGCCGCCCCGCAAGGGACCGAGATCGCGCCCGGTATCACTGTCGTACCGGCGTCCTGACCACCACACCACCACCAGGAGATCACCACCATGTCCAAGACCCCACGACCCGCCTCGACCGTGAGCGGCGAGCTGCAACCGATGCCGAAGGGCCGCGGACCCATCCCGGTCCCAGCCTACGACTTCAAGCCGCTGCCGGTACCGCCGAAAGGCGCCAACGACCGACCCGCCAGCACCCCCCGACCTTCCCGCCGATAGCCCCACCATCCGGCCGCCTTGCCCGCGGAGGCGGCCGCCTACCTTGGCCTAGGAGCCCTTGACCCATGACCGAGACCCACGCCATCGACCAAACCGAGATCGACGCTCCTGTGAGCGCTGGCGAAGCCGTGGCCCCGATCCTGGACGTTGCCGAGGATGCGCCTGCGCTTGATCCCGTGCCGGTCGAGTTGGCGTCTGATCCCGAGGTGCTCCGAGAGCATCCCGAGCCGATCGCCGCGGAGGATGGCGACGACGACCCCGAGCCGATCGAGGATGCGCAACCGGTTCCCGAGGTGGAGGTCGAAGAGGATGTCTTGCCCATTGCCGCGGCTGAGCCCTCGACTCCCGCACCGGATCAACGCCGATGGACGAACGACGAAGCGGCCGAGATCCTGCGCCGCGCCGACGCTGCCACCGATCGAATCATTGCCGAGCACATGCCAGAGCTTGAGCGGCTGTTCCTGGCCCGCATGGCCGCCGCTGACAAGTTGATCGCACAACGTGAGGCGACCCGCGCCGCGCTGGCCCGTGAGGCCGCCATCCTCGCGGCCGACAACCGCGCGGAGTTGGAGTTCCGCCAGCGCAGGGCGCGCGAGCTGAGCGAGTCCTCCCGACCGAAGCGCATCTACAGCCGCGGCGCCGATGGCCGCTACCAAAGGAGTCCCGCATGAACAAGACCACCACACCCGCCGATATCGCCGCGATCGTCGACCGTGCCCTCGACCGCGCCCTCGATGAGCTGCGACCCGTCTTCGATCGGCTGAGCGCCAAACTGGACGCCACCACGGCCGAGCTGGACGCATCGCGGCGCCGTTGCATCGAGCTGGAGGCAGCACGCGACAAGGCCGAGGCGAGGCTAGCCGACTTCGACCTCGTCGCCGATGCGGTAGACGAGAACGTTTTGGCTTTCGCTCGCGCGATGAGCGACTCGATCAACTGACCCGACCGACCGAAGGAGACCGCACCATGACGAACCTCCCCGACCTGATCCGCGAAGCCGATCGCCGCGAACCAACGACCCCCGCCTGGGGGGATGCCGACCTCGACACGATCGCCGATGCCGAGCCCGAGACTCCCGCGACCTGGGGCGACGACCTCGGAGCCGAACCCTGGCCTGGCCCTCCCCCGGTCCTACCCGACCGAGAACCCGACGCGGAGTGACCATCCATGCCGCAAAATGAGGCGGTAGAAATGCCGCAAACCCCACAATCAGCAACTACTTCGGCGCCGACCCCCCCCTATGTGGGGCCGTTGTCGTCGCTGCATCGGATCCGCCTGGAGGCCGCGAGGCTGTACAAAGCCGCGAGGCAAGGCCATGTCCCTGCGGCGGATGCGTCGCGCCTGGCGTCCGTGCTCGCGCTGGTCGCCAAACTGATCGAGGGGAGCGACCTGGAGCAACGCATTGCGAAGCTCGAGGCCGAGATCGCGGAGTCATCCCATGAGTAGCCTCAAGCGCCGCGTACTCGACCTGGAGGCCCGCCACCGGCCGATCGTCTGCCGTCTGGCGTTGCCGATCCACCTTCCCGAAGCCGCGTTTGTGGCGCTGGTCGACCGACTCCGGGCCGAAGGCTGCATGCCTGGCGAATGGCCGCACCAACGAGAGCTTGCACCCGGCGAGCTGGAGTCCCTCATCGCCGAGTTGGGAGCGACCGCATGAGCCCCAACGACCGCGAAGCAAACCGCCTGGGATGGGCCCTGGTGGCGGGGGACATCTTGGTTCCCGCCCGAGCTGAGTCCGAGACTGTTATCGGCGCCTGAACGGCCCCCTAGCGGCTGCGCCGTGGCCCCTATGTGGCCCCTAGTTGCCGGTTTGGCGATCCGGCCCGCGAGCTAAGTTGTTGAGTTGGTTGGTGGAGCCGAGGGGGATCGAACCCCTGACCTCTTGAATGCCATTCAAGCGCTCTCCCAGCTGAGCTACGGCCCCAACCTTCGAGACCGAGGATGGTAGCGCCGAGTCGGCCGTGTGTCAACGGGATGTTGCCTCTCCGCGTACCCCACTTTGGTCAGTGGTGGCCGACCCTGCGGCGATGCGAGGCTTGTGACCTACCCAGGAGGTCCCATGCGTCGCGCGGTTTTCGCCTTCGTCCTGCTTTCGGTCGGGGGGGCTGGCCTTGCTCTGGCCGAGCTCGCCTTCCGGTTCCACGACGTCCGTACCATTCCGGCGGACGATCCACCGGCCAGCGTCGAAGAAGGGGGTGCCGCGATCGCCAGCAAGCTCGTTTTCGCCACCAGCACCCGCGGCCTCGGAATCGAGCCCTGGGTGACCGATGGCACGCCGGGCGGAACGTTCCTCCTGCGCGACATCGCGCCTGGGCCAGGCGGTTCCGGCGCGAGCGAGTTCGCCGCATTCGGCGGCTTGGTGCTGTTTATCGCGAGCGATCCCGCCCTTGGGCAAGAGGTGTTCTCGACCGACGGCACCCCGGGCGGGACGGCCCTCCTGCGCGACATCAACCCGGGACCAGGGTCCGCCGACATCTTCGATCCGCCGGTGGTGGCCGGGAGCAAGGCCTTCTTCGTTGCCGACAACGGCGTGACCGGGCGCGAGCTCTGGGCGAGCGATGGCACCACGGGCGGGACGGCTCTGGTCAAGGACATCTTCCCCGGCAGCACCGACGGCGACGTGCGCAACCTCGTGGCCCTCGGCCCGACGCTCTACTTCGTCGCCAACGACGGGGTCAACGGCGCGGAGATCTGGAAGAGCGACGGGACCTCGAGTGGAACGGTGAGGGTCAGCCAGATCGTCGCCGGAGCCGGCTCGGGCTCGCCGAACAACCTGACCGCAGCCGGCGGGTTCGTCTACTTCTCAGCCAACGTCGCCGGCAGCGGCACCGAGCTGTGGCGCACCGACGGCACCACCACGGTGCTCGCCACCGACATCAACCCCGGCGCCGGCGGCTCGTTTCCCCGAAACTTCCTCGGCGCCGGTTCGACGCTCTACTTCGTCGCCAACGACGGCACCACCGGCGACGAGTTGTGGAAGGCAGAGAGTGGCAGCGCGACGCGGGTAGCAGACATCGTCCCGGGTGCGGGCTCGCCAGACATTGCGTACCTGACATCGTTCGGGGGCGAGGTGTACTTCAGCGCCTCGGTGGCCGGGGCAGGGGCGGAGCTCTGGAAGAGCGACGGAACCGAGGCCGGCACCGTGTTGCTCGCGGACATCGAGCCCGGAAGCCTCGGATCCGGACCCTCCACCCTGCGCACGGTGGGATCGAAGGTCCTGTTCGGGGCGGAGACCAGCGCCAACGGCTTCGAGCTGTGGGCGACGGACGGCACGACTATCGGCACCACGCTGCTCTTCGACATCGTGCCCGGGCCGGCGTCGAGCAACGCCGACCTGTTCTACTTGCCGCCGTTCGGCTCCAAGATCGCGTTTCCGGCGCGGACTCCGGCGGGGATCGAGGAGTTGTGGATCACCGATGGCACCACACCCGGAACCGATCCCTTGGTCGATCTCGACCCGCCCCATTCCAGCTCCTCTCCGCGCGAGCTCGCTGCTGCCGGATCGGAGCTGTTTTTCAGTGCGATCGACGACACCCATGGTCGGGAGCTATGGCGTGCGACCGGGCCCGGCGGCGCCGCGCTCCTGGCGGACCTGAACCCAGGAGGCGGTGATTCCGACCCGCGCTTGGTCACCCGCTCGGGAGGTATCACCTTCTTCGCCGCGGCGGGAGTGAGTGGGACCGAGCTCTACCGCAGCAACCCAGGCGGAGCAGCGCTGGTGGAGGACATCAATCCCGGCGCGGCGGGATCTTTCCCCTCGAATCTCACCGACGTCGACGGTACGCTGTTCTTCAGCGCATTTCGTCCGGTCGACGGTGTCGAGCTGTGGTCCAGCACTGACGGCACGGTGGCCGGGACTTTCCCAGTTGCCGACATCAATGCCGGCCCGAACGGGAGTGCGATCACCGGGATGGTTGCTCTCGGCACGCGAGCCTTGTTTCGGGCCCGCACGGCAGCAGGAGGCGACGAGCCCTTCATCAGTGAAGCCGGAACGACCGCGATGCTCATCGACATTCGACCCGGTGTCGACAGCTCGAACCCGGCCCAGTTCACGCCGATCCTCGGTGTGGCAGCGCTGTTCACTGCGACGGCTCCGGGCAGCAACGATCAGCGCCTGTGGCTGACCTTCGGGACCGAAGCCAGCACCGACGAGCTCTTGGATCTGCGCACCATCGACTCCGAGAGTCCACTGCCGGCGGACTTCACCAACACTTCGTCCGGCACGTTCTTCACCGCCGACAACGGTGTGGTCGGGCGCGAGCTGTGGGTGACCAACTACACGCCGGCCAGCACCAAGGTCATCGATACCTTGAGGCCCGGTGCCGCATCATCTCGACCCGAGCATCTTGCCGCCCTCGGTTCGATGGTCTACTTTCGCGCCTGCACCAACACCACCGGCTGCGAGCTCTTCGCGAGCGACGGCGAAGACATCGATCTCGTTGCGGACCTCAACCCCGGCCCAGGCAGCGGCGACCCCTCCGACCTGGTGACGATTGGTGATCACATCTACTTCCGCGCCTGCACCCCGGCGACGGGCTGCGAACCGTGGGTCACCAACGGCATCGACAGCGTTCCTCTTGGTGACATCCGCCCCGGCCCGCGCTCGAGCATCAACGCCGGCGCAGGATCGGACACGCCCTTCGTCACCCAGTTCGGGTTGGTGCTGTTCGTGGCCGATGACGGCACCGGCGAGGAGATCTGGGCGGTCCCGGAGGCGCTGTTCCTCGACGGCTTCGAGTCGGGTGACAGCAGCGCCTGGTCGTCGACAGTGCCCTGAGTCGATTGTGGGAGGAAGGGACCCGGGACCAGGGACCAGGGGACGGGGATTGGGGCCCTGGGTGGGTGGGCGACGGCGCAGAGCATCCCACACGCCACTCCGACGGGTCCCCGGTACCTGGTCCCCGGTACCTTGCACGTGGTGCACAGAAGGCTCGTTTCGCCACCGGCCGGTAGGCAACCGCTACCGCTGCTCGGTACCGAGCTGCTGCAGGGTCTCGAGCGTCCGCATCAGTCGCCGCAACGATTTCCCCGCCTCGTGGTCGCGGGCACTGCCGGTAGCCAGCGCCAAGGCGTCGGTGACGAAGTCGTGGCGCAGCGCAGCCGGCAGCTCACCCGCCTCGACGAGGGGCTCGAGGGCCGGAACGATCTCGTCGACCAGATCGTGGATGTAGGGGCGGCAGCCGGCGAGCAGGGCCTCCGGGACGCGGTTCTGGCTGGTCAACAGCTTGTGCACCATGCGGAACTGGCGAGCTCCGGCGTAGGCATCGGCGGTCAAACGACCGACCAGGGCACGCAGTCGCGCCGCGAGCTCGCCGCCCGGCCGGCTTGCCGGTCGCGCAGGGGCCTCGGCGACGGGGGCGGCGATCGGGCCCGGAGAGGGCACCGCGTCGGAAGCGAAACCCTCGTTGTGGCTCTCGAGCTGGAAGGAAACACGGCGGGCGACGTTCGCGGCGAGGAGGCCGACGAAGGTGTTGAGGTCATCGTCGACGAGGAGTGCCAGCAGCGCCGTGGCGTCGGGTCCGAGGCCGCCGCGTTGGGCGGCGGCAGCGACGTCGACGTGGCCGTCGAGCTGTTTCGAGAGCTCGAGCAGGCTGCGCAGGCGCGCAAGTCCACCCTCGGGCAGCAGGTCGCTCAGCACCGCCGAGTCGATCAGGGCCGCGATCTCCCGCAGCAGCACCCCGAGCTGGCGCCGGGCGCTGCTCTCGGCGATGTCGTCGACGAGCGCCGCGTGGAGCCGTTCGACCTCGCCGACCCGCGCCGACAGCAACCGCAGCCGGCGTTCGAGCTGGTGGAAGTCGCCGGCGTAGAGCGCCCTTCGGCGCTCCGGTCGCAGCAGCTGGGAGACCTGGGCGACCAGCAGGCCGAGATCGGTCAAGGCCCAGCGGTCGGGCAGGGCGCCGTGCGCCCAGGCATGGGAGAGCTGCGGAATCAACGCACCTACGCGGATGCGGTGGAGGGTCGACGAGACGTCGAGGACGGCCGCCAGCAATTCGTGGTTGCGCCGGAACTCGTCGTTCTTCTCCGGGAACAGCAGGGGCTCGGTGGCGACCGGGTCCCACGTGCCCTCGGCGACCAGGCTCGCGGCCGCGCCCATCAGGGAGCTCGTCCCTTTCCCTTTGACGTCGGCGGCGATCTCGCAGGCGATTCCGCCGTCGAGCTGGGTGGCGTCGGGCCGGCGCGCGGTTTCGATGGCGGTGCCGAGCCGGAGGGTGTCGGGGCGCAACATCGTTGCGACCGCTCCGAGGTAAAAGCTGACGTACTCGATGAAGTTCGGGTCACACGCTGCCGCTTCGAGCGCAGCGATGCCCTCTTCGACGCGGACTCTCAGCGCGTTCGACCAGGAGTGGACCGCAGCCGCCAGGCGCGCCGCCGCCACCGGGTCGCGCGGCGGGGCGTAGAGATCGTGCCACGGTGCGATGGCCTCGATCTCGTCACACGCGCGCCGAGCAATGAGGTACACCGACCGCCGGTGAGCGTCGACCGCAGCGAGGGCCACCTCACGGTCGGGCGGCGGTGCCGGCAGCAGCCGGGTGCGCCGGCGCGACAGCGTGCTGTCGTCGTTCAGGGCGTCTCTCCCGCCAGGAAACGTGCATCGAAGCAGCGCTTGGGGTCGATCGCACCGGGCTCGGCCAGGCCCAGGCTCTCGAGCATCCCCACCACCTCGGTCCACCGCGACAGGGTCATGCTGCCGAGCGCGGCACCCTCGCTCCCGTCGACCAGTTTGCCCACCTCGACCGCCATCGCTGCAGCGATCTCTGGCTCGAGCTCCGGGTTCATCGCGCCTATACGGTCGTTGCCGACCGCGGGATCGGCGCGATAGGCGCGCCAGCCTTCGATCGCACCCTCGACCAGCGCGCCGACGACGTGTGGGCGTTCGGCTAGGGCCTTTTCGTTCACCAGCAGTGCGCTGGTGTAGGGGTTCCAACCGAGCTCCGAGAACGGCAGGCAGACCGGATCGGCACCCTGGGAGCGTGCGACCACCGGTTCGCTGACACTGTAGGCCTGTTGGGCGAAGTTGGTGTCGACCAGGAACCTGGTCACCGTGCCGGGGTACGGCACGATCTCGACTCCGTCGAGCGTCGCCTCGCGCTGGAGCAGCGAGGGAAACGCACCAACCTCGGACATCGCCAAGGTGAGGTTGCGGATGTCACGTAGCGAGGTGATGCCACTGGCGCGATGCACCATGATGCACCGCGGGCTATCCTGCATCGGCGCCATTACCGCCACGACCGGCGTGCCTTGGACTCGCCCGAGGGCTACGATGTCGGCGTTGTCGATTCCGGCGTCGACCTCGCCGGCGGCGACGCGGGCGATGGCGCTGACGCCGGGGCCGCCCGGGACGATCTCGACCTCGAGGCCACGTGCACGCCAGGCTTCGAGGGCGGCGAAGTAGCCGCCGTGTTGCGGTTCGGCGAACCAGTTGAGAGCGAGGCGCAGCTTGATTGGTCCGGGCTCGGCGGCCGCGGGGCTCGGGGGTGTGTCGTTCGTGCGGCAGGCGGTCAGCGTCGAGAGCAGGATCAGACTGAGAGCGAAGCGGGTCACGGAGTACCTCCCGAAGTTCTGGGGTCGCGCAGCGGGTCGAGCACCGCAGCGGCTTCGCCGCGGGCGATGAGCACCCGGTTGGCGAGGTTGCCGACGATCGAGACGATCACCACGCCGAGCACGGTCGCGAGGATTATCGCCGCGAACAGGAGTGCGGTGTCGAGCTGGCTCGACGAGGTCAGAACGATCGTCCCGAGGCTGGCGGTGCCGGCACCGTACCCCACCATCAGCTCGCCGACGACGGTGCCCACCACCGCCAGCCCGGCGGCAACCCTGGTGCCGACCAGCAGGTCCGGCAGCGCGTGTGGCAGGCGCAGCCGCAACAAGACGTCGAGCGGCCGTGCGCCGTGCACTTCGAAGAGCTCGAGCTCCTCGCGGCGCACTCGCAGGAGGCCGTTGGTGCCGGCGGTGACGATCGGGAACAGCGACACCACGGTGGCGACGAGGATCACGCTGCGCAATCCGGTGCCGGCCCAGATCACGATCAGGGGAGCGATCGCCACGATCGGCACGGTCTGGAGCACCACTGCCCAAGGATAGAGCGCACGGCGCAGCCCGGTCGAGGCGGCGAACGCGAGGGCGGTTGCCGAGCCCAGCATCACGCTGACCAGGAGTCCGCCGAGTGCGCCGCAGGCGCTGCGCCAGCAGGCCGCCGCGAGTCGAGGAGCCTGCGCGACCATGGTGTCGAGCACTGCGGTTGGAGCCGGCAGCAACCACGGCTTGAGCCCGAAGACGTGCACCGCACTCTCCCAGATCACCAGCACCAGCACGAACGCCAGGGTCGGTGCGAGCAGCCGCCTCATGCGCCCTCCGCAAGGGCCGTGGCGATGTCGCCGCAGCGGGCCGCGAACGCCGGTGTAGCGCGCAACGCCGGTGTTCGTGGGTGATCGAAGGTGATGGGCATGTCCGCGATCAAGGGGCCGGCCCTGGGAGCCATGACCACCACCCGGTCGGCGACGAATACCGCTTCTGCGACCGAGTGGGTGATCAGCATCGCGGCGCAGCCGCGTTCGGCGACCAGCCGCAGCAGCTCTTCGTCGAGGCGCTGGCGCGTGATCTCGTCGAGGGCCCCGAAGGGCTCGTCGAGCAGCAGGAGGCTCGGCTCCGCGACGAGAGCTCGAGCGATTGCCACCCGCATCTTCATCCCACCGGAAAGCTGGTGTGGCCGTAACCCGGACACCGCGGCGAGCCCGACGCGCTCGAGCTCGATCTGAGCGCGCTTGCGGCGCGAGGGCTTGGGAACCCGCGCGAGCTCGAGGGGCAGCGCGACGTTGTCGAGCAGACTGCGCCACGCGAGCAGGGTGGCATCCTGGAACACCATGCCAATGCTGTGGCCCTGAGCGCGCGCTCGTCGCGGCTCCTCGCCGCCGAGCCGGACGGCGCCCGCGGTCGGCTGCAGCAGCCCCGCAGCCAGACGCAGCAGGGTCGATTTGCCGCAACCCGAAGCCCCGACGACAGCCGTGATCGACCCCCGCTGGACGGAGAGATCGATGCCGTCGAGGGTCGTCGTCCCAGTCGGCCAGGTCAAGCCGACCCGGTCGAGCTCGAGCAGTGCTCGCTCCATGGTCACCGATCCTACCCGCGCTCCGCCTCCGGCCCCGTCCCCCCTTCCCCCCACCCCCCCCCCCCCCCCCCCCCCCCACCCCCCCATGTCACACCCCACCGTCTTCTCCGGTCAAGTCGTCGACCTCGAAACCGGCACGGTTCTGCCGGCGGCCGTTCATGTGGCCCACGGCAGAATCGCAGCGATCGAGCCGACTGCCGAGGTCCCGCCGACGTTCCTGATCCCCGGCTTCGTCGACGCCCACGTGCACATCGAAAGCTCGATGTTGCCACCGGCGGAGTTCGGCCGGCTGGCGACCGCCCACGGCACCGTGGCGGTGGTCGCCGACCCCCACGAGATCGCCAACGTCCTGGGAGAAGAAGGCGTGCGCTTCATGCTCGACGAGGGGGAACGCACCCCGCTCAAGTGTTTCTTCGGCGTACCCTCCTGCGTACCTGCGACCATCTTCGAAACTGCCGGGGCGACTCTCGGCGTCGAGGAGGTCGAACGACTGCTCGACGATCCGCGGGTGCTCCACCTCGCCGAGGTGATGAACTGGCCGGGAGTGCTTGCGCGCGATCCCGAGTTGATGGCGAAGATCGATGCGGCCAAGCGGCGCGGCAAACACGTCGACGGGCACGCGCCGGGGGTGCGTGGGGACGATGCCAAACGGTACGCTGCGGCCGGCATCGAAACCGACCACGAGAGCTTCAGCTTGGAGGAAGGCCTCGACAAGATCGCCGCGGGGATGAAGGTGGCGATCCGCGAAGGGTCGGCGGCGCGCAACCTCGAAGCGCTGCGGCCGCTGCTCGACAGCCATCCGAATGAGGTGTTCCTGTGCACCGACGACTGCCACCCGGATGGGCTGGTGGCGGGACACATCGACGCGGTGGCGCGTCGTGCCATCGCAGCCGGGCACGACCCGCTGGCGGTGTTGCGGGCCGCGAGCCTCAATCCGATTCGCCACTACGGCCTGCCGGTGGGACTGCTGCGGGTCGGCGATCCGGCGGACTTCCTCGAGGTCGACGGCCTCGAATCGCTGCGGGTCCTGCGCACGGTGATCGATGGCGAGGTGGTGGCCGAAGGTGGGGTGTCGCGGGCCGCCTTCCGGCCGACCGCGACGCCGAACCGGTTCGATGCGGTGGCGCCTTCGGCCGAGGCATACCGTGTCCACGCCGCCGGCTCGGTCGTCCGTGCGATTCGTGCTCACGACGGCCAACTGGTGACCGACGAGGAGGCCGTAGCGGCGCGGATCGTCGACGGCTTTGCCGAGGCCGACCCGGACAACGACCTGCTGCTGATCGCGGTCGCCAATCGGTATGCGACGGCACCCCCGGCGGTGGCGTTCGTGCGCGGCATCGGCCTGCGAGCGGGTGCCATCGCGTCCAGTGTCGCCCACGATTCCCACAACGTCGTGGCGGTGGGAGTCGACTCCGAATCCATCGCCACCGCGGTCGCGGCGGTGTTCGCGGCGCGTGGGGGCCTCGCGGTCGTCGATGATCATGGCGTCGGTGTGTTGCCGCTGCCGATCGCGGGCCTGATGAGCCCCGCTTCTGGCCTCCAGGTGGCGGCGGAGTACGGTGAGCTCGATCGCCGGGCACGGGCACTGGGGTCGACCCTCGGTGCACCCTTCATGACGTTGTCGTTCCTGGCGCTGCTGGTGATCCCGGCCCTCAAGCTCTCGGACCTCGGTCTCTTCGACGGTCGGCGCTTCCAGTTCGTCGACCTGTTCCCGAGCGACTGATGGCGGATCCCGAAGCGCTGCTGTGGCGTCTCGTCGCCGCCCGCGCCGCCCCCGGCGCTGATCGGGCGGCGATCGACGCCGAGATCCGGCAACGCTTCGAGCGCACCGCGGCCGTGGCCTTCACCGACCTGGTGGGGTTCTCGCGGCGTACGCAGGAGTTCGGGATCCTGCACTTCCTCGGCGTGATCCATCAGAAGCGCGCGCTGCTCGGGCCGCTGGTGGCGGCCTCCTGCGGCGAGATCCTCAAGCAGGAGGCGGACTCCTGGCTGATGGTGTTTGCGAGCGCCGACGACGCGCTCGCAACCATGCTCGCCGCCCAGCAGCGCTGCGCCGAATACAACCGCGGCGTGGCGCCGGAGGAAA
Source organism: uncultured Thermoanaerobaculia bacterium (assembly GCA_964599475.1). GTDB lineage: Bacteria > Acidobacteriota > Thermoanaerobaculia > Multivoradales > CAZRFU01 > CAZRFU01. The sequence goes on along the minus strand of CAZRFU010000005.1, from coordinate 44,388 downwards.
CCGTCGAGCTGTGTGTGGGCCTCGGCTACGGACCGTTGCTGCGGATCGGTGACCACGACGTCTGGGGCCGTGAGGTCAACGTCGCGAGCCGTCTCGGCGAGGACACCGCCGAAGGCGGCGAAATCCTGATCAGCGAAGCCTTTCGGCAGGCTCTCTCCGTTGCCGTTCGCGATCGCCTTCTCCTCGAGCGCCTGGACCTGGCCGACTTCCCGGGGCCGTGCTGGCGGGTGAGGGATGGCGGCTGAGGGAGGGGGTTGAGGGACTGGGGACTGAGGGACGAACGCGGAGGCCGCAACCGAAACGGGAACCCAGACCCGGACTCGGAAGAAGACTTCTTGGTTCGGAGAAGAGCGGCGCTGGGTGCTACAGAGCGTTGACCAAGTTTCGCGGTGATTGTGGCGTCGCTGACCGGCAGTCGGTCGATGAGAAGGGGGATCAGGGATCCGCCGGAGAACCGTCCTTCGTGGCGCTCCGGTGTACGGGCAGCGGGAGCGCCCCAGGGTGCGCGTTGCGCGCGCACCTCTTCGCAGCGTGCCCGTCGCTACCGTCGCGGCGCCGGCCCCGAATCCGGGGATCGGGACGGCGTGGGTGCGCTATGGGCCGGACGGGGTGGGATCCTAACCCCTAACCCCCAGACCGTTGCTGCCCGGCCGAGGGACAGGGGACTGGCGGTGGAAGCCTCCCACTGACCTCGATCAGGGGCTCGAGCTCGGCTGCAAGGTCGTTCTCGGGCAGGGCCTGCATGCGCCAAGCCCAGTTCCCTTCCGCGACGCCCGGGGTGTTCATGCGGGCGGTGGAATCGAGTCCGAGTAGGTCCTGCATCGGGGCGATGGCCCATCGCGCGGGCGAGGTCAACGCCAGGCGCAAGAGCTCGCGGGCGATGTCGTTGCCACCAAGGCCGGTGTAGCGGCGGTAGCGTTCGTGCACCTCGGCCCCGGCCGAACGCCACCACCCGACAGTGGTGTCGTTGTCGTGGGTGCCGGTGTAGAGCAGGGTGTCCTCGGCGATGCGGTGAGGCGTGTGGTCGCCGTCGATCTGGTCGAAGCCGAACTGCAGCACCCGCATACACGGCATTCCCACGGCCCGCCGGAGCTCGTGGACGTCGTCGGTGATCTCGCCGAGGTCCTCGGCGATCAGCGGCAGTGGCCCGAGAGCCTTGGTCGCGGCGTCGAACAGGGCCTTGCCCGGGCCGTCTGCCCACGCCCCGGATCGGGCCGTCTTGGCCCCGGCAGGGACGCGCCAGAAGCCGGCGAAGCCCCGGAAGTGGTCCAGTCGGACCAGATCGGCGAGGGCGAGGTTGCGGCGGATGCGGGAGATCCACCAGCGGTAGCCCTCGCGCCGGTGCGCCGACCAGTCGTAGAGGGGATTGCCCCAGAGCTGCCCGTCTTTGGAGAAGTAGTCCGGTGGCACGCCGGCCACGGCCTGCGGTTGATGGTGAGCATCGAGCTCGAAGAGCCGGGGGTGGGCCCAGACATCGGCGCTGTCGTGGGCGACGTAGATCGGGAGATCGCCGAGGACTGCGATCCCGCGGGACAGCGCCGCCGCTCTCAGGGCCTGCCACTGGCGGTCGAAGACGAACTGTACGAAACGCTCGAAGTCGACTTCCTCGTGGAGGGCGCGACCGATCCGGCGCAGTGCGGCGGGGTCGCGCCCTGCCAGCGCGGGCTCCCATTCCCACCAGGCGGCACCCTCGAAGCGTCGACGCAGCACGGCAAACAGGACCCAGTCGTCGAGCCATGCCTGCTCGCGCTGCGTGTAGGTCGCAAGCGCCCGGCGCAGAGGATGCTCCGCAGAGCTCGGCAATCGATGCCAAGCACGGCGCAGCAGCTGCCCCTTCCAGGTTGCGGCCGCGACGAAGTCGACTCGCTGCTGCGAGGGCGGAGCATCGGCAAGGTCCTCGCCGACCAGCAGGCCGTCTTCTATCAGGCCCTCTGCACCGATCAACAGGGGGTTGCCGGCGAAGGCCGAGAGGCAGGAGTAGGGCGAGTCGCCGATCGCCGGTGGCCCGAGCGGCAACACTTGCCACAGCCCGAAGCCGGCGGCTTTGGCCCAGTCGAGGAACGGCGGCGCGCCGCTGAAGTCGCCAATCGGCCCGGCTCCGGGTAGGGAGCTCGGGTGCAGCAACACCCCGGCGGTGCGCGGGGTTCTGGTCGGCGCAGCGGAGATCGCCCGATCCTCAGCTGCGACGGTTCGCGTTGGCTTTGGCAGCTCGATCGGCGAGCAGCTTGGGGAGGAAGGTTGCGAGGACCGCTTCGGTCGCCCCGACCGCAAGCAGTGCGATTCCGGCCATCTGCTGGCCGCCGATCGTCAGCATGTAGACGCCCAATCCGAGGATCAGGAGAGCCCCCATGCCGAGAGCCAGGGTCAGGATCAGGCGAATGCGCTCGGGGCTCGGATCGCTGCCGGATCGGATCATGCTCATGCTCCTGCGGTCATCGAGAGAACTTGGGATTCGACTGCGCGCTGCTGCTCGGCATCGATGCCGAGGGCGCCTGCGAGACGCCCGAGCCACGCCGACTCGAGGTGGTCGCGTTGGCCGTCGGCTGCCACGATCAGCGCGGCGGTGCGGTACATCGTTGCGCGCAGCTCGGGATCGGGCGCGAGGGCGGCAAGCTCCTCGGCCGTCGCCGGCAGGACCAGGTCGCGGCGCAAGCGCTGCTGCTGCTCGGCGCTCAGGTCGTCGGCCTCGCCGAGGTGGCGTTCGACCGTCTCGCGTTCAGCCGGGGCGAGCACGCCGTCGGCCATCGCCGCCGCGATCACCACCCGCGCCAACACGAAGCGCTGGTGCGGATCGAGGCCGTCGTCGACCTCGGCGGCCGGGGTCGTGGTGGCCATCGGAGGTGGCGGTGGTGGGGGCGCCATCGTCGGCAACGGCGGCAAGGGTGGTGGTGGAGTCGCGGCGAGGTTTGGGCCGTGGCTGCCGAGGGCGGGTGCGGCTGCACGGCCCGGGATCGGCGGCAACGGCAGCGGGGTGCCGCCAGGCTGGGGGCTCGTGCCGGCGCGTTGCTGCTGTTGCTGCTGCATCCACGACACCGCTGCGGCGCCGGCTGCCAGCACCCCGCCGGCAGCGACCAGCTTCCCCACCCCCGCCTTGCGCACCAAGCCCCGCACCGGCAACCCGGTCTCGCGGGCGATCACGTCAGCGACCAGTCGATCGAGAAATCCCATTGCAAGCTCCCCCTCGCTCAAGTCTACGCCGAGCGTGTGGTTTTCTTCCCTGCAGCAATGGCCGGCCGTCGCGATTGGCATCCAGCCACACCAGCGGGTCGGAGAAGGCCGGATCGTCCGGAGTCAGCGAGCCGTCGCGGGGCGATGAAGCCGTGGTCGGTGAACGATCCGTTTTGGAGCACGGCGTGGTCACCGAACAGCTCAGCGCCGCTTTCGATTCCTCCCCAAGGAGAAGTCTGTTTGGCCTATCGTGCACCTGTCCGTAATGCGGTTCGCACCCGATCGAGGGACGACCTGGTCGCCGAGCCGACCTCTGCGCCCAGTGCCAGCGAGCCGTCATCGTCGATCCGCCCAACTGAAAAGGGCCGGGCCCGCTGGACGAGGCCCGTGGCCGCGTCAAACCAGCCGTCCTCGATCATCACCAGGACGTTGTCTCCCACCTTCAGGTCGGTCCAGCGAGGGTCGCGCTTGCAGTACCGGCGCCCCTCGAGCTCGAAGTCGGCCTGTGGATAGAAGACCAGGATGTCGCCGGTTTCGGTGCCCTTGAGCCGCTCTTGGGGGCGCACCAGGAACAGCTGGCCGAACTCGTGATAGCGGAGGCCAACCTTGCTCGACACGATGGTGCCGACGAGCGCAGTGCCTGCAGCTCGCAGTTGATCCCCGAGGGAGTCCGGCTGCGGGGAGTTCACGTAGGAGCGGAAGACCGGGCCAAGCGGAACGCAGCCGGCAGCCGGGTCTACTGGTGTCTGCAAGACGTCTTCGGTCAACCAGCGAAGGTCGAGAGGGGCGAGAGCGTTCTCGCCCTCCTGGTTGGGGGATACGAGGTCGATCGCCAGCCACTCGTGCTGGTCGGACCCGGGAACGGGGGCCAGGGACTGCGGCACTGAATCGGCCGACGAGGCTCCGATGACCGCAAGGGCGAGAGAGAGAAGAGCTGATGTGGCCATGTTGGTTTCCTTCTGTCGCTGTGGCGCCGCGAAGGAAGCTAACACTGTGCAACGAAGGTGTACATACTCCAACTGGACTACGTCTTGGGGTACTCCAGAGCTGGATCGGAGTATCCCGCCGCCTGAGAAAGCGACGGGGCACCGCCACGACTTGGGGAGCAGCGGCCTTCGGTTCAGGTCGTGTGCTCGGAAGCCCACGCAGCGGCTTGACGACGACTTCTTGCCGGTCGATTGTAGTGACGATCAGCGAGGAGATTGCTGATGGTGCGCCGGTGTGGTGACGCGATCGTTGGGAAGGCGCTCGAGCAGGAGTTGGTCGCCGGTGATCAGGGGCAGCTCTGGGCGGGTTGCGAGCAGGTCGAGGAGGTGTTGGTCACCCGGATCGGGTGCGGTGGTGCCGGCCACCAGCGGATCGACGACCACTGCACTTGCGGCGATTTCGGCAACGAGGTCTTCCACCTCGCCTGGGCCGAGGCGGTGGAGCGCGGCGATCGCCGGTCGCAGCAGGATGCGCTGGTACTCGGCGAGGAGGGGCAACGACACCGCGAAGCGCAAGCTGCCGTCGAGCATCGCCACCATGATGCGCGCCGTGGGTGCAGCGGGATCGCGGGTGATCAGGCCCGCCACCACGACGTTGGTGTCGACGACGACCACTTGGTCAGGAGTCACGCAAGACTATCTGGATCTATTCATGCGTGGCTCCTTGGCTTTGCTAGCGGGAGCGACGGTCGGCGCGGGTTTCCGCGACGGCTATCTCGGTGGCGCGGGTTTCGTCGAGGCCGGCCTGTGCCTGCGCCCGCCGCACCAACTCGAGCGCGGAGGCGCGGGTCTTGATGCCATAGGCGACGAGGCTCTCGGCGACGATCGAGCCGATGGCGGTACCCCGGCGAGCGGCGGCCTCGCGCAGCGCCTGATGGATTTCGTCGGGCAGGGAGATCGTGAGGCGCGACATAGGCGCATCGTAGCATCAATGTGCCGAAGCGCTCAGGAGATTGGCGGCGGCGATCGTGTGCCTTGGCCGGCCGTGGCCCATTCTGCGCTCGAGTCTCGCCTACCCGATCGGGGCCGTCCACAGGGGACGATCCCAACCCTTTGGAGGTCGTGATGAAGGCGGAGAACCCAGCAGTCGTGAGAACAGCGGTGGGAGTGCGCCCCGCGGCAGCGGCAGCGCGATGGCTCGGGGCCGCCATCGTGCTCGTTCTGGGATCGGCGCTGCCGATCGCGGCGGTGCCGACGAATTTGGTGTCGAACGGAGGTTTCGACGACGACTTGGCGTCCTGGTCGGCGACTCCGGGCTGGGCGCATACCGCTGCCGACGGCGTGTTCGGCTTGCTCGGAGCGGCCGAGCTGGTGTCGTCGGGCGCCGGGCTCCACACCGTGTCGCAGTGTCTGCCGACCGCGGTGGCGGCCGGGCGTTCGTTGACGGCCGTCGTGTTCGCGCGCACGGTCAACCACAGCACCTTGGTCGCGGTGCGGGTCGAGGCCTTCGTCGATGCGGCCTGTTCGACCACCACCGGGGCCGCCGTGGCGGACGGGACGCCGACGCCACCGGTCGACGCCTGGGCAGGCTACTACGTGCCGCTGCCGATGCCGGCCGGCACCGGCAGTGTGCGGGTGACGCTGGAAGCGACGACCACCGCCGCCGGCCAGATCACCCGTTTCGATGGCGCCCAGCTGCGTTACGACTTGATCGTCAACGGCAGCTTCACCAACAACCTCGGGTCGTGGACGCAGACGCCCCCGGGCTCGTGGTCGATGTCGACCGACGGCGTCAGCGCTCCAGCAGGGTCGGCTGAGGCAGTGGTTTCGGGCGACGGCTCGGTGTTTCTCGCCCAGTGTCTGCCCCTCGCGGATGTTCCGACGACGCCGCGGTTCGCCGGCTGGGTGCGGGTCAAGGCCCTCGACGAGCTCGCCGACTACCAGCTTTCCTACCAGTTCTGGGATCACGTCAACTGTGCACCTCCCGGAAACTTCCTGGGGGCTCAGGGGCTGCTGACGCGGCCCGGTGACGTCGGCGAGTGGCAGTTCTTCTCCACCAACGTCGACGTTCCGATCGGGGCGCAGGCGGTGGTCGTGATCGTCGCTCTGAATGCGGGCGGCGGGACGCCGGGGACGCGGTTCAGGGTCGATGACCTGATCCTCACGGCGAGCAACGTCATCTTCTGGGACGGCTTCGAGACCGGAGACGCCGCGGCCTGGTCGGCACAGGTGCCGTAGTGGCGGCTAGCCACCTCCGCGTGGATCACCCGCACCGAGATCGCGGGCGCGAGAGAGCAGGTCGCGTGCCTCGCGGGTCTTCCCAAACTCCTCGCCCCGGGTGGCTTCGAGGATGGGCAGGGCCTCTTCGAGCTCGCCGATTGCCTCGGTCCGGCGATTCTGGAGCAGGAGCGCCGATGCCAGCGTGGTTTGAGAGCTGGCGATCAGCCAGTGGCCTTCGGGGAGGCTCTCGCGGCGGGAGTCGAGGGCGGCTCGTGCCCGCGCCTCGGCGTCGGCACCACGCCCCAGCGCAACCAGGGCCTCGGCGTGGACGGTATTGGCGTATTGGACGATCGGATGCCCTTCGGCAAGCGCGCCGGCTGCAGCCGCCTGGACTCCGACCAGCTCGTGGTGCGCCGGCTCGGGCCGGCCACGCGAAAGCTGGGCTGCAGCGAGGGCGATGCGAGACAACAGGGTTTCGGGATGTTCGGCTCCAAGCAGCTCGGTCAGAAGTTGCACCGCTCGGGTCAGATGCAGCTCGGCGGCCTCGAGGTCGCCGAGCTCGCGGTGGGCAAGCCCGAGATTGGCGTGTATGCGCGCTTGCAGCGGGAACGGCTTCTCCCAGTGCGCTGCAGCGAGGTCGAGAGCCCGGCCCAGAGTGGTGACGGCTCCCGTTGGGTCGTTGTCGCCGAGCTGGGCCACGGACATGTTGTTGAGCAAGAGAATCTGTTCGTAGGGCCAGGTTCCGAGCCCGTCGAGGATCGCGATGCCCTTCTCGAAGGCCTCGAGAGCTTCATCGCCCCGGCCGAGGCTGTTGAGCACCGAGCCCAGCTGGTCGTAGGCCAGGGCGAGCTCGAGTGTGGGCTCGTGGCGCGACTCGAGCTCGGCCAGTACGCGTTCGAGGCGCTCCAGCGCGGCGGCGTGCTCCCCGGTCGAGTCTTCCCACACCGCAAACTGGCGCTCGGTTTCGGTCGTTTCCGGGTGGCCGGGCCCATAGGCGTCGAGATGTTCTCGGAGAGCCTGCTCGAACAGGGGGCGGGCGCGCTCCGGGTCACCCAGGTTGAGGTGGGTAGCCGCGAGGGTCCGGCGCAGGGAGCCGCGGATGCCGGGATCGTCGGCGAAGTCGGTTTCGAGCCGTTCCGTGGCGTAGTCGACGAGCTCGGCCAGGGTTGCATCCCGATCGAGCCCCCGCACGGGGTCGGCGCGGGTCAGCAAGGCCTCGAGGAAGTCGTTCATGCGCTGGGTGCGCTCGGCCTCGCGGGTGGCGCGCAGACCCTGGGCGATCGCGATCGCCCCGCCGATTCCGAGGGCGAGGAGAGCCAGGGTGACCGCGGTCACAGGGATGGCGTGGCGCCGCAAGTACCGGCCCAGCACGTAGGGGAGCGTCGGCTTGCGTGCGCTCACCGGTTCGCCGGCGAGGTGACGACGGATATCCCCGGCCAACGCGTCGACCGAGCGGTAGCGCCACCTCGGCTCTTTGCGCAGCGCCAGCATGGTGATGTTGTCGAGGTCGCCCCGCAGGCGCCGGACGAGCTTGCTGCGGGTAGTGCAGCGGCTGCTGATGGCCGGGTCGTCGTCCGCAGCGCTCAGCAGGCGGACGCTGGGCGGTTCCGGATCGATCCGCCGAATTGCCTCCAGGCCGGCTGCCAGGCCCTTGGTGTGAAGGTCGTGAGGGCGTCTTCCGGTGAGCAGCTCGTAGAGCAGGACTCCGAGCGAGTAGACATCGCTCTGGGTCGTGATCGGTTCGAGCTCGAGCTGTTCGGGGCTGGCGTACTCCGGCGTCATCGCTCGGCCACCCCAGCGCGTCGAGGTCGAGATCTCGGCCCGGCCATCTTCGTCGACGAACCGCGCGATGCCGAAGTCGAGGAGCTTGACCTGTCCGTCCTTGGTGACGAGGATGTTGCCGGGTTTGAGGTCGCGATGGACCACGAGGCTGCGGTGGGCATGGTCGAGGCCGTCGCAAACCTGCAGGAAGAGCTCGAGCCGCTCCTCGATCGACAGGCGGTGACGGTCGCAGTAGAGGTCGAGAGGTTCACCCTCGATGTACTCCATCACGAGGTAGGGCAGGTCGTCACTCGTCGTGCCCCCGTCGAGCACTCGAGCGATGTGGGGGTGCTGTAGACGCGCGAGAATCCGCCGTTCGCTCTCGAAACGCCGAGTCAGATCGTCACTGCCGAGGCGGGCGATCGACTTGATCGCGACGTCGAGGTCGAAGGCGGCGTCCCCTCGGCGAGCGTGGTACACGACCCCCATGCCGCCCCGGCCGAGCTCCGCGACGATTCGATAGGGTCCGAGCGCGTCGCCTGGGGCGAGGTTCAACCAACGATTGCCGGGACGCTCGGGCTCCGGCAGCTGCCAGGTCCCGTCGGTGTCGTTGGTGCCGGGAGCGGCCTCGAGCAACGCCAACGCTCGCTCCAGCAGGGATGCGTCGGAACCACACGCTCCCTCGAGCCAGGCGCGCCGATTCGCCGGCGGGCGGTCGAGGGCCTGCTCCACCAGGTCACAGGCTCGTCGTTCGCGAGCGGCGGTATCCTGGTCAGCGGTCATGGTCAGGCTCCGGGGAGTGGCCGGTCTCGAGGGCGTCCCGCAACCACGCACGCGTCGCACGCCATTGGCGTTTCGCCGTCGTGGGGCTCAGCCCGAGAGCAAGGGCGGTTTGGTCGAGGGTGAGACCGAGGTAGTAGCGCAACTCGACGAATCGTGCCCGTTGCGGATCGACGCCTTCGAGCCGGCAGAGTGCCTCCTCGAGCGCCAACACTTCGATCGGCTTGGGCTCGGCGGCCAGGCCCGCAGTCGAGTCGGTGCGGATCCAGCTCGCGCCGCGCTTCTCGGCGGAACGGCCGCGGGCGTGGTCGACGAGAACCTGCCGCATTGCCCGCGCGGCCATCGACAGGAAATGGGCGCGGTTCTCGTAGGCCAACTCTTGCAGACCGGACAGTTTCAGGTAGAGCTCGTTGACCAGTGCGGTCGGTTGCAGCGTATGGTCCGGCCGCTCATTGCGAAGCAGGGCGGCGGCAATCGCGCGAAGCTCGCCGTGGATCGCCTCGAACAGCCGCTGGCCTGCCGCACCGTCTCCTCGTTGCCAGGCCTCGATCAGGGGAACGAGGGTCTGCGTGTCGAGAGTCGAAGGGTGGATCATTGGCGACAGCTGGCCTCACTCGTATGACAAACCTCGGGCGAGCCTATCAACTGTATTCAGCCGTGCCGGGCTGCTCGCCGCATCGCGGCAAGAAAGCCTCGAAACCGACGCCTGCGTGCTACACTGCTCGGCGGTTTGGAGGAGCGCTGGCCGTGATCGTCGAAAAACGCCGTATCGACAACTTGACCCTGCTCAACGTCGAGGGCGTGATCAAGCTCGGCGAGAGCGCGGAGTTTTTTGCGCAGGCGCTGGAGTCGGCTCTGGCCGAAGAAGCCGGCCATGTGTTGGTCGACTTCTCGCGGATCAACTACATCGACTCGACCGGGATCGGCGAGCTGGTGGGGTACCTCGGCCGCTTCCAGGACGCCAACCGCAAGTTGATCCTGGTCAATCCCTCCGATCGAATTCGTCGTCTGCTCGACATCGCCCAGCTGAGCCCCCTGTTCACCATCCACGAGTCGCTCGCCGTCGCCCTCGAAGCCGAGGGTGTGCGCGGCTGACGACGCGGGTCGCGCCCCCGGCCCCTTGAGAGTACCGGCGCCGCGACCGGTGGCCTGTGTCGTGGCGTTGCGCCTGACTCGGACTTTCCTCGGAGATTCGCATCGATGACCAGCTCCACCGTCGATTCCGCGTTCTTGGCTCGCCTGCGTGACCTGCTCGGGGACGCGCTGATCGAGGACGAGGGCACACGCGCCGAGCTCTCCAGCGACTTTGGGCGCTTCGTGTTCAAGACCCCGGCTGCCGTGGCGCGGTGTCGGTCGACGGAGGAGGTGGCGGCCGTGGTGCGGCTCTGTGCCGACGCGGGCGTGCCGGTGTCCGCGCGCGGCCAGGGTCACACCCAGACCGGTCAGTCGATCACTACGGGCATCGTGCTCGACACCGCGGCGATGAATCGGATCCTGGCCATCGACCAGGATCGCCAGGTGGCGGTGTGTGAAGGTGGTGTGGTGTGGCGCGACCTGGTGCTCGCCACTTTGCCGCTCGGCCTGATCCCGCGTGTGCTGACCAACAACCTCGGCGTCTCGCTCGCCGGCACGACCTCGATGGCGGGTCTCGGCGTGGCGAGCTTCCGCTACGGCACCCAGGCCGACAACGCGATCGAGATCGAGGTCGTCACCGGAGCGGGTGAGGTGTTGGTGTGCAACGCGGAACAGAACCGCGAGGCGTGGGAGATGTTCCGCTGTGGCCTCGGGCAATTCGGCCTGATCACCAAGGTGACGATGCAGCTGCGCCGCTGTCCGCCCAAGGTCCGGATGTACTCTTTGCTCTACCACGACCTGTCGAGCTTCATGCACGACGCTGAGCAGCTGATGTGGGACGAGGACAAGACCGCCGCCACGGTCGGTGGAATCTGCTCGCCGTGCCCGATGGGCTTCCGGCGCATCGGCGAGGGGCTGGGGCTCGGCACGGGAGTGGTGGGTTTTGCGCGCTGGTTTTACCCGATGTTCCCGACGATCGAGTTCGAGGACGGCCAGGAGCCGGACGATGCGGCGTTTCTGGGGCGCCTGTCGAAGCCGGAGCTGGTGCACGTCCACGACGTCGACCAGGAGTTCTTCTGTCGCCGCATGGAGCCGATGTTCGAGGCGTGGAAGATGAACGGCTACTGGGAGCAGCCCCACCCGTGGATGGAGACGATCCTGCCGTGGGAGGTCGCCAAGGACTACATCGACACCGTGCTCGGCAACCTCCCGCCGGGAGCGCTCGGTGCCGGCGGCCACGTGTTGTTGTGGCCGTCTCGCGCCGACTCGTCGTCGGTGCCGCTGTTCAAGTACCCGCCGGGCAAGCAGGTGATGGGGTGGGGCATCCTCGGTGCGGTGCCGCAAAGCCACCTGAAGCAGATGCTCGCCTCGCTCGACATGGCGAGTGAGATGTCGATCGCCTTCGGCGGCAAGCGCTACCTCTCGGGCTACATCACCTTCAACACGCCCGAGCGTTGGGCCGCCCACTACGGCGACACTTGGCCCAGGATGTGTGCCGCCAAGAAGCGATTCGATCCTGCCGGGATCTTCGGCAGCGGCTTCATCCAGTTCGAGTAGACACCCGCTGTCGCGGCGGCTGGTCCGTCGGGATCGCCATTCGAAAGGCGCAGTGGTCCGCCGGGCTTGCACTCTCCCCATGTGGGATGAGCGCTGCTCCGCGCCGAGCCATCGCGGGTGCGCGCCAGGCTGCGTGCGAAGTGCCGTCGTGCGTGCAGGTGGTTGCTCGCAGGCCGGCTACTGGGCCTTTGCGGCCTTGACCGCTGCCACCGCCTCTTCGCCGAGGTGCTTCTTGAGCAATGGGTAGTAGATGTTCGAGGTCTTGAGCTGATTGAGCGTTCGCGAGAACGTCGGGGCGAGGGTCGAGCCTTTGGGAAAGGCGAAACCGAAGCCCTGCTCCGGCCCGAGCGGCATGCCGAGGCGAAGTCCCGGGAATCGCTTCAGCTGGTGGAACGCCACCGCCGAATCGACGGCGAGGGCCCGTGCCCGACCACCGGCCACGAGCTCGAACTGTTCGTGCTCGCTCGAGGCGTAGAGCAACTCGGCCTGCGGGACCTGACGGAGCAACGATTCGTAGGTGGTGCCCTTGATCGTCGCCAGCGTCGAACCGCGAAGCGTGGCGAGACTGGTGGTGCTCTCGGCGCTCGGCTCGACCAACACCACCCGAACCGGCAGATAGGCCGGGCTGAAGTCAAACCGCGCCTCCCGTTCGGGGGTGATCGTGATGGTTGCCGAGGCCACGTCGAAGGCTCCTCGCTCGAGCGCCGGGAGGACTTCTTCGAAACGCTCGACCCAGCTGATTTCGAGCGGTCGCCCCAGCGCCTTCGCGACGTATTCGAGGATGTCGTATTCGAGGCCGGCCGGCCGACCCTGCTCGAGGTGGATGTAGGGCTCGACCGAATACGCCACGACCCGCAGAGGAGTCGGTGCCGAGGTTTGGGCCACGGCCCCGGCCGCCACCAGAAGACCAAGCGAAATGATGCGGGTCAACGACAATGTGATGTCTCCTCGAAACGATAAAGGTGCGAATCGCACGAAGCGTAGCAGGGACCAGGACTGTGATCCGATTTTCGGCGGTGGGGCCCGCGGGCCCACGGAGTGCTCCGACGAGTACCCGGTACGCGGTACCCTCCTCCCAATCCCCAATCCCCAATCCCCGATCCCCATTCCTACGGCCCTGTCGCCGACCATGCCGAGGTGTTGCCACCCTCGAAGCCGTCGCTGAAGATCGCTTCGCCGACCTCGTAGGCGCCGGCGTCGAAGCCCAGGCCGCGCGGGCGCGGTTTGCCTTCGAAATCGCTCGGGACGTCGGGCACCACGATCCCGGCGTCGATGGCGGCCGAAGTGGGCGAGAGATCGACGTCGTCGTTGGCACGATCGACGAACAGTGCGTCGAGGGCGGCGCCGTCGGCGATGAGAGTCGAGCTGGGGTCGTGGCCGAGGCCTTGCCACGCGCCGAGGGTGATCCTGGTGTCGCCGGCATCGGTCGAAAACCAGCCCTCGGCGACGTTGCCGTTGCTGGTCAGGGTCGGCCGCGACAGCGCATCGACCGCGATCGCGCCGCGGAAGCTGTGCTCGGAGTAAAGGATGTTGTTGAGCACCGTGTTGTTCGGGCAACCCGCCGCAGGGCTTTCGAAGTCGGCAATGACGATGCCCCAGCGCCCGCTGGCCGAAGGGATCACGGTGTTGTGGAGAATGCGGTTGTTCTGCGAGCAGATCGCACCGTCGATGCGGAAGATGGCGATGCCGCTCGCGTGCTCGTCCAAGATCACGTTGTTGCGCACGGTGGTCCCGCGCACCCCGTCCATGTTGATCCCCGCGCCTCCCGCGCAGGTGCCACACGAACAGCCAGGGAGCCCGGCGCCGTTGTTGATGATCCAGTTGGCCTCGACCAGGCCGTCGTCGATGATGCCGTCGCCGCCCTGCGAGATGTCGGCGTTCATGTGGATCCCGGCGCCGCCGTTGGTCGAGGAGGTGTTGCCACGAATGGTCGGGCGATCGCCGCTGTTGGAGTGGTAGATGCCGTGCTCGCAGTTGTTGTGGGTGAGGTTGTCCTCGATCAGCACGTCGTCCGAAAAGGCGGTGAAGATCCCGGTGCGGAAAGCCTCGTAGACGTGGTTGTTGCGCACCGTGATGTTTTCGGTGAAGCGCAGGTCGATGGCGTAGCGTCGATCTCCCTCACCATCGATCTCGAAACCTTCGATGATCCACCACGACACCGTGCCGGAGAAGTTCTCGACCTCGATCGCACTGGTGTGGGCGGCATCCGGGCTTGCGCCCTGGATCAACACCGCCTCGCCCGGCGCCGCCGCCAGCCGGATCGGCATCCCTGGGCCACCGGAGCGTTCGATGCGCGCGCCGACGAAGGTGCCGGCATGCACGAGGATCGTGTCGCCGGCTGCGAGCGCGGGGAAGTCCACTGCGTGTTGGATCGTGGCCCACGGCTGGGCGAGGGTGCCGGGGTTGGCGTCGTTGCCACCGATCGCCACGTGGTAGGTGGTGGCGCTGATTGGACCCGCCATCACGAACAAGGCCGCCGCCGAAAGGATTCGCCGAATGCGCATAGGCGCGATGCTACCCCTGTTGGCAGCGTTTGCAAATCAGCCCAGGCGGCGGCCGCAACCGAAACGGGAACCCAGGCCCGAATCTGTGCCTATGTGATCGGCGCAGGCTCGGCTGAGGGCGGGTCTCCGGTGGCGGTGATGATGGCGTACACCGACTTGATGTCGCCCATGCGCCCCGACGACAGCGCGTCGAGCTCGCGCGGATCGACGACCAATCGCACGGCCTTTCCCGGCTCGCGAGATCCGATCTCGGCGGCGACCAGGGTCACGCCGGCGTCGGCAAGAGCCCGGCGAAGGTCTGACCCCCGCTCGTAGCCCGAAGCGAGATCGAGGCGCTCGAGGCGGGGGCCGGTGGGCCCGAGCAACTCCAACATCACCTGCGTCAGGCCGCGGACGAAGATGCCCTGGACGATGGAGCGGTCGCGCAGGCGGTCGGTGGCGAGCACGGTGACGCGGCAGTGGGGATCACCCGCGAGGCGCTGCTCCAGGAGCTCGGCGCGGTCTGGATCGCGCATCGCCGCCACCACTCGCAGGCCCGGGCGTACCCGCCCGGCGTGGCGGGCGAGCTCGGCGAGGCGCAGTGCGTCGAGGGCGACCTGGCCGTCGGGCTCGGCGACTTCGTCGGCGGCAGGGGCGAGCAGCACTACCTCCGCGTCCTCGAGGGGCCGTTCGGCAGATTCGAGCAGTCGCACCGGATCGGTCCAGTCGAGCACCAGCAGGCGGACCGAGGTCTCGCCTTCGACCCGCAGTCGGTCGCCTTCCGGTTCGACAGCCAACGCGGTCTCGCCCGGGACTCCGGGAAGGTGCCCGGCCAGTGCCGCCGCGATGTCGGCGGCGAGTCGATCGCGCAGCGCCGCGGTGCGCACCGCCAGGGTGATCGTCGCGCCCGGATCGAGCTCCGCGATCAGCCGCACCAGGCGAGGCGATCGGGGACTTGCACCGCACACGAGGATGTTGCGGGGGCGAGGGGCGATGGCGAAGAGTGGCTCCGGGTGCGAGTTGGCGGGATTCGGGATCGGGGATCCTGGATCCGGAGGGCCGCAAGGGCAAGCGAGCAGTTCGAGACCCAGGTCGCGGACCATCTCGAAACCCGGTGCGATCGCAATCAACCCGCGGATGTCGACGCCTGGAATCGCAGCCTGGGGGGAGGGATCCAAGAACACCTCGAAGCCATCAGCCGGCGGTGCGCCGGGATCCCGAATCCCTGGTCCCGGATCCCGGTTCCCGGGTCCTTGGTTCCGGGTCCCGGGTCCCGGTTCCCGACCTCCGACGAACACCCCCAACAACGTCACCCCGGCCGACGTGGCGCGCTCGCGCCAGCGCGCGAGCGGGATCTCGCCGTGGTCCTCGATGCGCTGGTGGGCATCGAAGACGTAGGTGTAGACCTCACAACCGGCTGCCGTCAGGAGCTCTTCCAGGAGCACGATCGCGCCGGGGTCGAGCACCGCTCGGGCCAACACGTGCCCGAGGAACGACGAAGCACCGATCACGGTGGTTGCCGGGCCGCCGGCGTGGCGGGCAGCGGCGAAGTCGCGTTCGTGCTCGACCACGGCAAACAGTGGCACGTGTGGGCGCGCCGAGCGCAGCGCGAGAAGCCCCGCAAACAGCAAGCCGTCGCTGTCGTCGTCGGTGGCGAGCAGCACTGCCCGTTTGGCCTGCGCGAGGTCGATGCGGGCGAGGTCGCGGGGTTGGAGGGGGTCTCCTTGACGGCGGGCGAGGGTCCAGCCGCGTCGGCGCTCGAGGGTCCACTGCGGCTCGTCGCGGGCCAGCACCGCGGCTTTGAAGGGCTTGTCGTTCTTGCGGTAGAGCGCACCGAGCTCTTCAGCAAGCCGATCTGCTTGGGCGCCGACACACACGATTGCGGTGTGGCCCGACAACCCCGGCGGGCGCACCCGCGAGCGCCGAACCAGCTCCTCGACGGCACTGGTGCCGATGCCGACCAGGAACGAGAACAACAACACCCCGGCGAGGGTCAGCGCGAGTGAGATCGACAGGACCAGCGGTGCCTCGGGGTTGCGCACCAGGTTGCCGGGGTCCTCGACCTGCAGCAGGCTCCACCAGAACACCGTCAGGAAGCGCCGATCGCCGGCGTCGACCGCGCCGTCCTCGTTGAAGTCGTAGCCCGCGCCGAGGCTCGAGAGCAGCACCGCGGCACCGAAGGACAGCAACATCCCGGTCGCGAGCACCAGCAACACCTGGCCATGGCGCTCGCGGTCGCTGACGATCCGCCAGAGCTCGCGCAAGGTCCCGCCCCAGTAGCTGATCAGCAGCAGCAGCCGCGCGAGCCGCAACACCCGCAGCCCTTCGAGCCCCGGCGCGAGCAGGTGCCATGGGAGGAAACTCGCCACCGCCACCACGTCGATCAGCAGCAGCAACCCCTCGCCCAGCCCACGTCGACCCTGGCGCCAGTGCTGCCGCCACACCAACGCCCGCAGCACGACCTCCGGGGCAAAAACCACGAACAGCGCCAGCGGCAACCACGGCAGCAGCGCGTGCGGCAGCACCGTTGCCAACAAACGCTCCGGCAACACCGACAGCACGATCAGGAACGAGAGGATCAGCCGCGTGCGCGGCGCGTCGAGCAGCGGCTCGATCCGAGGAAGCCAACGGGGCATGCCGGCGATCTTGCCATGGCTGTGATCCGCTGGCGCAGGTCATCGCCGAGCCGGAGCGCCGAAAGTGCTGAGCGGATCCACTGTCGGCCCCTGGCAAGACCGCTTGTGATCAGCGGTCTGGGACTTGTCGTCTGAGTGGGCGCGCTGGGGTGACGGCCCGAACCACGATCGCGACATCGGGCGCTCGATTCAGGTCGATGCTCATGCCGCGCGGATCTTGCAGCTCGGTTCCTGGTCGCAACTGGAATATGGCGTTGGTTTCAGTGCGCAAGCCGAGGGCTCGAGCAAGGGGGCGCAGCTGCTGTGGGGTGAGCTCGATTGCTTCGGTTTCCGGAAGGAGGCCGGTCGGAACGCGGGAGGGTGACGGGAAGTACCGGTAGGCGCCTCCTTGTGCAAGCATCGAGACGGTGCGATACGTTGTCCCTCGGCGGTCGGCCAGAAAGGCGCCCATTCGGTTTGGCACCCGCTCACTGTGGCTCGTATGGGCAAGGGCCAGGATTCTCTTGCCGGGGTAGCGGCTATCGGCGAGCCATTCGAGGTTGTTCGCAAGGAAAACATCGCGGTTCGTTTCCGCGAGGGTGCGCCACTTGGTGGCCTGAATCACGACGTGTGCCAGCTGCCGAAGGTCTGCGCTGGCAGAATCGCGGGGGTGACCGTCGAGGTACTGGCGCACGATCTCGGCAATCCGATCAGCCGACGAGATTGCAACGGCGAGCCGAGCGTCACAGGTCACCCGAAGGGCCGACCCACCTGACTCAGCGTCCGCGGTGTAGTCCATCGTCTGGAAGTCCGGCATCATCAACGGTGCCACCTTCGCCTCGGCGAGGAGCGGAGTCTGGGTCATTGTCGCGTCGTCGAGCTCCAGCCGCAAATCGTCGAACCAGACGGTCCCGCCGCCTCGGTGGAACACCGTCAACGTTGCAGCTTCGGTGCCGGGAGGGAGCTGGATCGAGCCCTCGAGCGTGCGCTCGGCGACCAAGGCGGAACCAGCGATCGTGGTGGCCTGCGCGGGTAAACCCGCGGTCGACAGGTGGAAGCCGACGGTCCCAAAGGTGACATCCGCGCCGCGCAGGCGCAGGCTCACGCGCAGGTTGCGCGACGCCGCTGATGCAGTGCTCGGTAGCTTGATGTCGAGGGACCCGGAGTACCCCAACACGTTGGGAAAAACACCAAGGTGTCCGATCCTCTCCACGTCGGCGAAGCGTTCGCCGAGCTCAGCCGCAGCAGCCGGGTCTCTGCTGTGGAGCTCGCGTTGAAGCATGTCGACCGCCAGCTGGGCCTGTTTCGCGTCGAAGCCGGCGAAGTGTATGGGCTCGTTCGCCGTCTGATTGTGGTCTCGCATCCACACCAGCAGGTCGCGCAGGGCCTGGTCGTAGAAGGGCGCGCTTGCCCACCAGCGGCCGGCCAGAATGCTGTCGAGGTCGTCGTGCTCTCCCTGAACGAAGTCGTTGATCAACATGCCGTGCCCGGCGTCCACTTCGAGTGCGAACACCGAGAATCCTTCTTCCTGAACCAGGTGCGCGAAGATCCGGTGTGCCAACCGATGGAGCTCGTGGGCCCCGTGGACGTTCTCCCCGAGGCCGACGATCTGTGCGTCGCCGAGCCAAAGGGCCAATCGCCGCAGGTCCGAGGCGCTTCCCGGCTCGGTGCTCGAGAGGACCACGTGTTCCGGTGCCGTCGATCGACCATCGTGTGGAGGATCGGCGGCGGTTCGCGGCAGAGGCGCACACGACGAGAGCAGAAGAGTCACAACCACCGCCGTCCCGGCGATCAACCGCTTCGCGAGCGGCACCTTCGAGCTCGCGGGCGTCTCAAGATCGAGCCGCAGCAGCGGGAGCGTGCGACCGGGGATCGACCCTGAGGGCCGGGTGCCGATGCGGACGGCGCCCATGGCGCGGTAGAACGCCTCGGCGTTGGGATCCGACTGGATCTCCAGGGTGCAGAAGCCACGCGCCCGCGCCTCGGCGCACGCATGGTCCATCAACACCCGGCCGAGGCCGCGGCCCTGGCACTGCGGCTCGACGTACAACAACCCGAGCTCGACGGCGTCGGGTGAGAGAGGTTCGAGGGTGTAGAAGCCTGCGGGCGACCCGCCATCCTCGACCACGAAGGTGGGATGGCGCTCGATCTTCTCGGCCGTGAGGGTCAGCTCGGCTCGGCAGGCCTCCAGGAAAGCCGCGTCGTAGCCCCAACTGCCCTTCGAGCGCAGCGCCAACGACGAAAGCGCCTCGGCCTCGTCGGCGCAGGCCGCTCGAAGAACCGGCTGGTCAGAGGAATTCTCCACAGAACGCGATGGTACCGTGTCCGGCTCCCTGCTCCCCGATCCCTGCTGCGCGACGCGCGACGCCGCTCAAGCCACGACCTCACGCCTTGGCGCTCCGGCTCGACGACCGCTGCGAGGAGGTGTGCGCTGCCACGCACACCCTGGGCGCTCCACTGCCCGTGCACCGGAGCGCTCGGGCGCTAAGGACCCGCGCAAGAATAACTCCCGCATTTCGCATCCCATCTCCGGGCCATCTTCGATCGGTCCTCGCTTGCGAAATCCTCACGTACAGCACAGGTACGCTCCGGTTTCGTTCGCTCCGGGCCGACCGAATCTGGCCCAGATCTGGGCGCGACTTTGCGGTACCTATTCTTGCGCGGGTCCTAAGTCCTCCGGCGGATCCCAGATCCCGGGTCCCCTCCTCACCGACCGACTGCTGGTCAGCGAGCGAGGTGGTGGGTGGGTGAGAGCTCGCGGATCGGTGGAATGAGGTGTTCCATCACCGCGCCGAGATTGCCAAATCCGCCCAGAAGAACGACCCAAGCAATGGGCGCCGATGGCTGCAGCGGCACGGAGGTTGACGGACCCGAAGGGGATCGTCGCCCTTCACCAGCAGGGAGGGAGGGGGAGACACTGCAACCACCGCGAATCCTGGTCAACGCTCTGCGGCACCGAGCGTCGCTTTTCTCCGAACCCAAAATCTTCTTCCGACTTCGAGTCTCTCCCGACTTCGGTTGCCGTCGCCGCGTTAGCCGGTGATCTCCACAACCAGCCGCTCGACGATCTCGTCGACGCTGGCGCTGGTGGTGTCGACGATGCGGTAGCCCTGATCACGTCGCAGCGGTGCCTCGGTGCGGCTCGAGTCGCGGCGGTCGCGTTCGTCGATCTCGCGGCGGACGTCTTCGAGCGACAGCGGGCTGCCGGCGGCTTGGAGCTCTTTCCACCGCCGTTCCGCGCGCACTGCGGGCGAGGCGTCGAAGAAGTAGCGGTGGGGTGTTTCGGGGAAGACTACGGTGCCGATGTCGCGGCCTTCGAGTACGCCGCCGTGGGTCAGAGCGAACTCGCGCTGGAGCGCCGACAGCCGGCGACGGACCGCAGGCAGGGCGGCAAAGCGTGACGAGGCCTGGGCGACCTCGGGAGTGCGCAGCTCGGCGTCGGGAACCAGCTGGCCGTCGACGGTGACGCGGGTGGCGCCATCGTCACCGGGGACCAGGGCGATGTCGAGCCCCGTGGCGAAGCGTTCGAGCGCCGGCGAAGTCTCGGGCGCAAGACCGCGGCGCAGCGCTTCGCGCGCCATGGCGCGATAGGTTGCGCCGGTGTCAACGTAGCAACGGCGGAGGCGCTGGGCCAGACGCCGCGCCACGGTGCTCTTGCCGACGCCTCCGGGGCCGTCGATCGCCACCACCACCGGCAACTCGGTCATCGTTTGCCGCCCCGCGGTCCTTTCGGAGCTCGGCCCTTGCCGCCTGAGCTCGGGCCGGGGCGGTTATTGGGGCGTGGGGACGGTGTGGGGCTCGAGGGTCGGCGACGGGGCCGCGAGGAGCCCTCGAGATCCCAGTCGTCGCCTGCCGGGCGGCTACGATCGGCCTTGGGGCGGAACTTGTCGAACGCGGTCGGCTTGTGTGGGGCTTGCCGCGCAGGGTCCGGTGCCGGGCCCTTCGGCCGTGGCCCGCCGCTCGAACGACGTCGAGCTGGCGCTTTGGTGGGCCGTGCGCCGCCTTCAGCGGTGGCCCGCGGCTTCGTCGAACGCGCGGCACCCTCGGCGGTGGCCCGTGGCTTCGCCGCTCCCTTCCGCGGGCGCGGACCGGGGGGCGGCGGTGGGGCCTCCTGTGGCTTCGAGCGCAGGGCCTCGACTTCCTCAGGGGTGAGCTCGCGCCATTCCCCTCGTGGAAGTTTGGTGTCCTTGATCGGGCCGATGGCGATGCGGCGCAGGCGCTGCACCGGGTGGCCGACGCGGAAGAACATTTCGCGGATCTGGCGGTTGCGACCCTCCCGCAGCACCACGGTCCACCAGCTGTTGGGCTCGCGCGGGGCATCGCCGGCCCCTGTCTTGGGACGACGGGTGCCGGGGACCTTGCGGACCTTGGAGACCTTGAGCAGGTGGACCTCGATCGGCCCGGTGCGACGCCCGTCGATCACCATGCCGCGGCGCAGGCGATCGAGCGCTTCCGGGTCGGGGTGACCCTTGACCTTGACCTCGTAGGTCTTGGCCGAACCGTAGCGGGGGTGGGCCACCCGCTGGGCGAAGTCGCCGTCGTCGGTCAGGAGGATCAGCCCTTCGGTGTCGAAGTCGAGTCGGCCGACGGGCTTGAGCCCCTTGCGCAGACCTGCCGGCATCAACCCGATCACGGTGGGTCGGCCTTCCGGGTCTTCGGTGGTCGATACCACGCCGCTCGGCTTGTGCAGCAGCAGGTAGCGGTAGGCGCCGGGTAGGCGGATGCGCTTGCCGTCGACCTTGATCGAGTCGATCGCCGGGTCGGCGGAGTCGCCGAGGCCGACCACGGTGCCGTTGACCGTGACCAAGCCGTTGCGCAGGAGCTCTTCGGCGTCGCGTCGCGAGCCGCTCCCGGCGCGCGCCAGGATCTTCTGAATGCGTTCTCGTGCCATGGTGTTCTTTCTGGGTGCCCGAGCGAGCTTATTCCTTGTCCTCGAGCTCGGCGTTGGCGCGGAGAATTTCTTCCTCGCCGTCACGCCACGGCCCAGGCTCGGATGGGAGCTCCCGGGTGAAGGCCTCCTCGAACTCCTCGAGGGGTGGCAGATCCTTGAGATCGGCGAGGCCGAAGTGCATGAGGAACTCGCGCGTGGTGCGGTAGAGGAAGGGCTTGCCGACGACGGCCTTACGGCCGGCTATGCGGATCAGGCGCTTCTCGAGCAGGGTCTTGAGCGGGCCGCCGCTGGCGACGCCGCGCACCGCCTGGATCTCGGGGGCCGTGATCGGCTGGCGGTAGGCGACGATCGCCAGGGTTTCGAGCGCCGCCATCGACAGACGGTTGGAGACGTTGGAGTTGAAGTAGCGGCGCAGGGCGGGGTGGATCTCCGGCCGGGTGACGATGCGCAGGCCGCCGGCGACCTCCTCGACCATCATGCCGCGCCCTTCGGCCTCGGCAAAGCGGGCGATGACGCGATCGAGGGCTCCCTCAACCGCCGGCTGCTCGTCTCCCGCAAAGAGCTCGAACAGGCGCTGGCGCGGCACGGGTTCCGGCGAGACGAAGAGGATCGCCTCGATCGTCGCTTCGATTTCGTTCTCGCCGTTCATCCGCCGATGGCCTCGAGCGCTTCGTGGTCCAGCTCGTTCTTGGTCCGAAACAGTACCAAGTCCGAGCCCCCGGCGAGCGACAGGCGCACCGCCCCGAGTCGCAGCAGCTCGAGCACGGCGAGGAAGGTTGCAATGGCCTCGGCGCGGCAGGAGCGTTCGCGCAGATCGCGCACCAAGTCGAAGGCCTGGGCCCGGCTCACCAGGGAGAGCAGCCGTCTGATCTGGTCGCGTACCGACCACGCTTCGCCGTGGATCACGTGGGCCGGGGGGTGCTCGCGCCGGTAGCGCTCGAGCGTGTCCTTGAGCGCCAGGACCAGATCGTGCAGCGAGACCTCCTCGAGCGAGACGCCGGCGTCCTCGTCGCGGCCGAGCTGGGCCAAGTCGCCGGCGGGTCGGCTCCACACCCCCTGTCTCAAGGTGTGGACTTCCGCCAGGCTGCGGGCCGCTTCTTTGAAGCGCTGGTACTCGAGCAGGCGGTTGACGAGCTCGTGGCGAGGGTCGGCGGCGGCGTTGGTGGCGCCTTCGTCGCGCGGCAGGACCAGGCGCGACTTGAGGTGGATCAACAGCGCGGCCTCGTAGATGTACTCGCCGGCGATGTCGAGGTCCATCTCCTCCATCAGCCCGAGGTAGGCGTGGAACTGGTCGCAGATCTTCGCCACCGGGATGTCGAGCAGATCGACCTCGTTCGCGCGCACGAGGTGCAGCAACAGGTCCAGGGGACCCTCGAAGACCGGCAGCTCGATGCGCCAAGATTCGGGCAGCAGGCCACGGTGGGGCGAGTCGGGGAGGGGTGCAGACATCAGCAGGCCTCGTCGCGGGTGGCCGCCGAGGGGAACCCGAAATGCTACCATTTCTGCTCATGAATGCCGCTGAAACGATGACTCTCGAGCCGCTCGACGCGAAGGTGGCACGGTTCGCCGGAATGATCTTCGTCGTTGGCGTGTTGGGGGCACTGGCGACCCCGGCGGCGAGCTGCTTGTGGGCGGCGATGCGGCTCGAGCAGCCGGCGGTACCGGCGGCGACGCTGCTTGGCAGTTTCTTCTTGACCAACTTGGCCCACGGCTGGGTCTTGGCGTACGTGGTGCTGCTGCGCCGGGCCCTGCGGGCGCCTCGGCTCGGAGGCCGCCTGAGCTGGATTGCGGCGACGATGATCGCCGCGGGCTTCGCACCGCTTGCCGCGATCAAGGCGATCCAACTCTCGCACGGCGGGTTGATCGAGGTCTGGAAGGTCTGGGTGGTTTTCGCGGCGGTAGGCGTCTTGCAGCTCTTGGCGCTGCTGCTCAGCCGCCGCCCGGTGCGGCGGCTCGAAGCCGAGCTTGCTGGGATCTGACGGTCGGCAAGGGGACCAACGCGGCGGCCGCAACGCTTCGACACAGACCGCCATCGCCTTACTCGCCGCGCCTCGCATTCCGGCCCACGGCGCTCGCAGCGCGGCCGGCGGGAGTTTTTCCACGGGCTGCTAAGGGATTACGGGACTGAGGGACTTTCGGAAAGGAGTCCCTGAGTCCCTGAGTCCCTTTGTCCCTCAGTCCCTTCCGACGGCGAGTCGCGAGGTTCGGCCGACCCGCCGGCGCTCGAAAGCGCC
Source organism: uncultured Thermoanaerobaculia bacterium (assembly GCA_964599475.1). Classification (GTDB taxonomy): domain Bacteria; phylum Acidobacteriota; class Thermoanaerobaculia; order Multivoradales; family CAZRFU01; genus CAZRFU01. The sequence continues at coordinate 20,679 of CAZRFU010000005.1, read as the reverse complement.
ATGCGGCCTGCTAGACTCCGGCCAATCCGCAGTCGAGAGGCGCGGGGGAGGCGAGGGCACTTCCACGGGGGAAGGCTTGCCGCCCCCAGTTCTCCACTGCTCGCTTCACTTCCGGGGGGATCCATGAAGAAGATCGTCCACATCGTCGGGACGGGGACCATCGGCGAGCCCTTGATCGGGCTGTTCACTGACTTTCGCGACAAGCTCGGCATCGACGAGGTCACCTTCCACAAGCGTTCGGCGCTGCGGTCCGACAAGGCGAAGATCGAGCACCTGATGGCGCGCGGCGCCAAGCTTGCGGCTTCCGAAGATGCGCGCCCGCACTTCGAGGCGCTCGGGCACGAGGTCTCGTACGACACCCGCGAGGCCCTCGAACGGGCGACGGTGATCATCGACTGCACCCCGGCGGGCAATCAGAACAAGGAAGAGGTCTACGAGCAGCTGAGCGGGCCGAAGGGCTTCATTGCCCAGGGCTCCGAGTTCGGCTTCGGCAAGCCCTACGCTCGTGGTGTCAACGACGAGGTCTTGGTCCCCGGTGAAGATCGCTACATCCAGGTGGTCTCGTGCAACACCCACAACATCACCACCCTGATCCGCACCATCTGCGATGACGGCGACCAGGGCTTCTCGCTCAATCGCGGCATCTTCGTGTGCATGCGTCGCGCCAACGACATCACCCAGTCCGACAGCTTCGTCCCCGCGCCCCAGGTCGGCAAACACGACGACGAGGACTTCGGCACCCATCACGCGCGCGACGCCCACTCGTTGTTCCAGACCATGGACCTCGACCTCGACCTGTTCTCGAGCGCGGTCAAGCTCAACACCCAGTACATGCATTCGTTGTGGTTCCATCTCCACCTGAACCGCGACACCACCCTCGACGAGGTCAAGCGCCGTCTCATCGACAACCATCGGGTGGCGATCACCGACAAGCGGCACGCCAACTTGATCTTCAGCTTCGGGCGTGATCACGGCTACTACGGCCGGATCCTGTCGCAGACGGTGGTCGTGACCCCGACCCTGGCGGTGCGCCATGGTCGCGAGGTCTACGGCTTCTGCTTCACGCCGCAGGACGGGAACTCGTTGTTGTCGTCCGTGGCCGCGGCGCTGTGGCTGATCGACCCGGATCCCGAGAGCGTGTCGACTCGGCTCCAAGCGATCCGTCGCTGGGTCTACCGCGAGATCTGATCTTGCCGGGGCCCAGGCGCGGTGACGATCGTGGGCGTGGCGGACGGGGTCCGTCGCGCCCGCCGCGCGGGGCCTCCCGGCCGCCGTGGCGACCGCCGTCGGCGGAGGCTCCGTCGACGGCTCGGCCGCTGCGTGTGGAGTCAGCGCCCGGGCTCGGCGCGGTGGCTTCCACCATCGCCATGTGGCCCGAAGAAGTCGAGCTGTCGATCGAGAAGTTGGTCGCGGGCGGGGACGGCTTCGGGCGGCTCGAGGGCGCGCCGGTGTTCGTGCCGCGCTCGGCCCCGGGCGATCGATTGCGCGTGCGACTGACCGAACGCCGGCCGGACTTCGCGCGTGCCGAGATCATCGAAGTCCTGAAGCCCGGGCCCGCCCGCCGCAGTCCGCCGTGCCAGCACTTCGGGCGGTGCGGTGGGTGTGATCTCCAACATCTCGAGGATGAACCTCAGGTGCGGCTGAAGGCGGCCGCGGTGCTCGAGACCCTGGTACGGCTCGGGCGGCTCGATCCGGTCCCACCGCTCGAGGTGGTCAAAGGGGAGGCCTGGGGCTACCGCATTCGAACCCAGCTGCGCACCGAGCGGCGCGAGGACGGTTCGGTGGCAGTGGGGTACCACGCTCGCGGCACCAACACGCTGGTGCCGGTCACCGAGTGCCCGATCCTGGTGCCGGAGCTCGCCGCCGAGCTCGGGCGGTTGGCCGAGGAACTGGCGGGAGTCGAGGAGCTGCCTTCGCGGGTCGACCTCGCGGCGGCGGGTGGCAAGGTGTCGGCGGCACCGCCGGTGCCTGGGCGCACCTCGGGCGAGCTCGAGATCGAGGTGGCCGGCGAGAAGCTGAGCTTCGATGCCCGGTGTTTCTTCCAGGGGCACCGTGGCCTGTTGTCGAGGCTGGTCGAGGTGGTGGTGGGCCCCTGGCAGGGTGACCGTGCGGTCGACCTCTACGCCGGCGTCGGGCTGTTTGCGCTGCCGCTGGCGCGGCGGTACCGCGCGGTGACGGCGGTCGAGGGTGATGCCGTCGCCACCCGCTACGCCCGCAAGAACGCCGACGCAGCGGCCAATCTCGAGGTCGTGCGCCAGGCCGTCGAGAGCTGGATGCCGCAGTTGCCGAGTGGCCTCGACCGCGTGATCGTCGATCCGCCGCGGGTCGGTTTGCCGCTGCCGGTGCGCCGCCGTCTGCTCGAGTGTGCACCTCGCCGCATCACCTACGTCTCCTGCCATCCGGCCGCCCTCGCCCGCGATCTGCGCGAGCTGTGCCTCGGCTACGAGATCGAAAAGCTGGTGCTGGTCGACCTCTTTCCCCAGACCGGGCACATGGAAGTGGTTGCGCAGTTGGTGGCTCGGTAGGGACCAGGGACCCGGGACCAGGGACTCGTCGGAGCGCGGGTCGGTTCCGTCCGAGTAGGTCCGGCTCTTACTCGGGTCCCGGGTTCCCATTCTCTGAGCAGTTCCTCATGCACCCCTCCGTGGTGCACCCCGGGGGATGAAAATCAAGCCCGCCGTCCGGTCTCCGTTCCGCCTGGTCCCGGGTCCCTGGTCCCCGGTCCCTGCCAGTACCCGCCAGCCGATACCCGATACCCGGTCCCCGGCCCCTTCCCCAAATGGCACGCAGTTTGCTGCTGCAACGCCCCATGAACACACATCCATGGTTCCGGTTGGGCCTGTCGGCCCTCGCAGTCCTCACAGGTGTCGGCAGTGTCCTCTCGGGAGCACGGCTCCTGGCCGTGGACTTCACCCAGTTCGACCGTGTCGACGTGACGGTAGTCAACGTCGACGTCGTGGTCACGGATCGCAAGGGCAATCCGATACCCGGCTTGACCGCCTCTGACTTCGTCCTGCTCGAGGACGGGGAAGAAGTCGAGATCAGCCACTTCACCGCCTTTGCGGAGCAGAGCTCGGGGCCGGTGGTGGCGGCTGCCGAGGGCCTGACCGCCGAAGCGGAGACGACCGCGTCCGATGCTGCGACCGACGACCCGCCGTTGACCCTGGTGGTCCTCGTCGACAACACCTCGATTCAAATCCAGAACCGCCAACGGCTGCTCGAGCGGCTCGACAAGGAGCTGACGAACGCCCTTCGCCCAGGCGATCGGGTGATGGTGGTCAGCAACGACCGTTCGGTCGAGATCGTGACGCCGCTGACCGACGACCTCGATGCGGTGCGGGCCGGGCTCGAGTCGATTCGCAAGCGCAGCAGCCCAGGCTCGTTCGCCAACATCGAGTTCGCGCGCACCCTGCGTTCGGTTGAGGGGGCGGATCTGATCATGAAGAACGCGGTCTTCGGCGAGATCCGTGCCTACGCCTCGCAGCGCTACTACGAAGGCTTGCGTTCGCTCGGCATCACCAAGGAGTGGATTGGCACCCTCGCTGGTGTCCCGGGTCGCAAGGCGGTGATCCTGTTGTCCGACGGCAACTCGACCAACCCGGCCGAGGTGCTGGTCGAGGTATGGGAGCGCAAGTACGGCGAGAACGCCCCCGATCGAGCCCTGTTGCAGGAGTTCGACCTTTCGCGGCAGTACCTCGACCTCGGTCACCACGCCAACGCCAACCGGGTGACCTTCTACTGCATCGGCGGCGACAACCGCGCGCCATCGGCGACGTCCGCCGAACGGGGTGGTTCCAGCTACTCGATCGCGATGGAAGCGCGCGAGGAGAACAACCTGCGCGACGGGCTGCGGGTGCTGGCAACCCACACCGGTGGTATGGCGGCCAACGGTCTGGGTGGCCTGCGCGACGCGATCGAGACCCTGCGCAGCGACTTCGACACCTACTACTCGCTCGGGTTCGTGCCCAAGGAAGCGGGAACCGGGCGCGAACGGCGGATCAACGTGCGCCTGCGCGACCAGGATCGACGGGTCGAGCTGCGCTACCGCGAGGGGTACCGTGATCGCACCCAGGACGAACGCCTGGAGGATCTGCTGGCCTCGACGCTGCGCATCGGCGAGGGCGAAAACCCACTCGGGGTCGAGATGCGCCTCGGAGATCCGGCGCCGGCCGAGGACGATCTGGTCGACATCCCCGTGGCGATGCGCTTTCCCCTCAGCAGTGTGGCGCTGATTCCCGAGGACGGGGAGCTCCACGGCCGGCTGATGGTGTTCGTGTCGGTCCTCGACGATGCCGGCCGCAGCTCACCGGTCAACCGGATCGCCATCCCGGTGCTGGTGCCGCGCGATCAAACCGTCGCCGCCGCAAGCCAACACGCGGGGTACTCGTTGACGCTGCGGATCCGCCCGGGGCCGGCGCGCATCGGCGTCGTCGTACGCGATCTGGTCGCAGGGATGGACTCGGCGGCGTCGGTGGCCTTCGACGGCTGACGCCGGCCGGTCAGCCTTCCGCCCGCATCGTCGTGATGAACCCTTCGGCCTCGGCGATCGACACCTCCATCGCCTGGACCAGGCGGGCGATGTCGGTGTCGAGTTGGGCGGCGGTGGCATCGAGCGAACCGAGGGCGCGGGCGTTCAGGTTGTGCTTGAGGTAGAGCATCTGGTCGCGGAGGGTCGCCAGCACAGGATCCATGGTCACGGAGGCCTTGTGCATGGCGGCGACCACCAACTGGGTTCGTTCACGAGTCTGGCGCAGCTTCATCCGGGATTCGCGGGCGTAGCCCTGATCCTTGTACTCGGCGATCTCGGCCTCCCACTCGCGGAAGAGTGAGTCGGCGACGCGTTCAACCTTGGTGATCCGGTCGTTGACCTCGGCCGCAGCGGCCTCGGCGTCCTCGTAGGCGTCCGCGGCCTTGCGGTAGGCCTTCTCGAGATCCCCGCCGTCGAACCCGACCAGCGCTTTGAGCTCTTCGAGGGCGTCGGCGAACTCCTCCTTGGCGTCGACCTGAGCGTCGCGAGCCTTGTCGACCCGCCGCACCAGGATCTCACGGCGCTCGAAGCCGATCTTCTCGAGGCTGTCGAAGCCGACATCGCGGACTTTCTCGGCGACGTTGCAGCCGGCCAGGAGCATGACAGCGACGGGGACGACAAGGTAGCGCATGTCGGCATTGTACCGAGGAGGAACCACTGGATCAGGACTCGGAAGAAGAGTTCCTGGTTCGACAGACGGATCCGGCGGCAGATCTCGCGCCGCGGCATTCTGGTGTACGGGCCGCGGGAGCGCCCCAGGGTGCGCGTTGCGCGCGCACCTCTTGGCTGAGTCCTTCAGTCCCTGGGTCCCTCAGTCCCTTTCCTCTCCCGCCGCCGGGCGATCCAGCCGGGAAGCAGGGACAAGGCGAACAGCGCCAGCAGGAAGAACACGAACTTCGCGAGCTGGGCGCCGCGTTCGGCCTCGGTGGCTTTGATCAGGCTCGCCCACAGGATGGTATTGAGCAGGACCGGTAGGATCAGGCCCACCGCGGTCGACCAGAAGAACACCGGAAAGCGCACGCCGACCAAGGCCGCAGCGAAGTTGAACACCGGGAACGGGATCGGCAGCAGACGCGCGCGCGTGAGGGTCCAGAAACCCTGGCGATCGGCGAGGCGTGCCTCGATTGCCGAGATGCGCTTGCCCAGGACCTGCAGGACGAAGCCGCGGCCGAGCGAGGCGGCGAACCAGTAGCCGATCGCGCCGCCGACCAGGCAGCCGACCAGGTTGTAAGTGGTGCCGAGCGCAACCCCGAAGAGCACCGCCCCTGCAGCCAGAAGGGGTGTGACCGGCAACGCAAGGAGCGCGGAAACGCAGTAGCCGCCGATCAGCGCCAATGGTGCCCACCAGGCGCCGCGAATGTGGTCGAGCAGATCGGTGATGCGCTGCGGGGTCAGGTTGTCCTTGAGCGGGGTGAAGCGCACGATCAGGAAGCCGCCGATCACCACCGCGACCAACACCGAAAAGCGGATCGCCGCGCCGCGCAGCCCGCCGCGCGACGGCAGGGGAGCGTCGGACTCCTCGGTCATCCCGCCGGCTCGCCGAGCTGCAGGAACTCGCGCAGGTGCCCCATCAAGGTGGTCTGTGCGGCCGGATCGATGAGGTTCAGGCGGAGCTCGTTGATCACCATCACCTCGGCCCGCTCCCACTCGGCCCAGCAGTCGGCGCAGACGTCGGCGAGGACCTGCCGGCCAAGGGCGCCGGGCATCGGCGCCCGAGCCAACGCCGGTGCCTCGGCGCGCCCACAGCGGCCACAGCTGACGGTGCTCACGACCCGCTCCCGTGGTGCAGCCGCTCGCGCTCCAGCAGGCCGGCGAAATACTCGATGGTGCGGGCGAGGCCGTGGTTGAGCTCGACCTTGGGCTCCCATCCGAGCAGGGTGCGCGCGCGGGTGATGTCGGGTTGGCGGATCTTGGGGTCGTCGACCGGCAGCGGCTTGAAGGCGATCTTGCTCGTGCTGCCGGTGAGCTGCAAGATGCGTTCGGCGAACTCGAGCACGGTCATCTCGTGAGGATTGCCGATGTTGACCGGATCGTGCTCCCTGCTCTCGAGCAGGCGGTAGATGCCGTCGACCAAGTCGTCGACGTAGCAGAACGACCGCGTTTGGGAGCCGTCGCCGAAGACCGAGAGGTCCTCGCCGCGCAATGCCTGCTGGGCGAACGTCGGCACCACGCGGCCGTCGTTGGGGCGCATGCGTGGGCCGTAGGTGTTGAAGATCCGCACGATCCGCGTGTCGACGCCGTGGTAGCGGTGGTAGGCCATGGTCATCGCTTCGGCGAAGCGTTTGGCCTCGTCGTAGACCCCCCGCGGACCGACCGGATTGACGTTGCCCCAGTAGCTCTCGGGCTGCGGGTGGATCAGCGGATCGCCGTAGACCTCCGAGGTCGAGGCGAGGAAGAACCGCGCACCCTTGGCCTTGGCCAGGCCGAGCGCGTTGTGGGTTCCGAGCGAGCCCACCTTGAGGGTCTGAATCGGCAGCTCGAGGTAGTCGATGGGGCTGGCCGGTGAGGCGAAGTGCAGGACCGCGTCGAGGGGCTCGTCGAGGTGCAGCGGCAGGGTGATGTCGTGCACGATGATGCGGAAGTCGCCGCGCTCTTCGAGGTGGGCGATGTTTTCGCGCCGACCGGTGAGGAAGTTGTCGACCGCAACGACGCGGTAGCCCTCGGCGAGCAGCCGTTCGCAGAGGTGAGATCCGAGAAAGCCGGCGCCGCCGGTGACGAGTGCGGTTCGCATGAGCGCTCCGTTGCAGGAAGAGGGGTTGCGGCCGGGCCGGCCGAGTCACCCGATCCTATCGCGCTCGCGGTACCATGCGACGAAGCGGCGGATTCCCTCGCGGATCGGGACCTTGCGGGCGTAGCCCAACATGCGCTCGGCCTTGGTGACATCGGCGTAGGTGATCGGGACGTCGCCGGGTTGGTCGCCGAGGCGTTCGATGCGGGGCTCCGCTCCCAGATCCTCGGCGATCCAGGTGATCAACTCGTCGAGTCGCGTCGTTTCCGCGCCGCCGAGGTTGAAGATCTCGAAGCGTGGCGCGAGATCGTGGGCGGCGAGGATGCCGTCGACGATGTCTTCGACCCAGGTGTAGTCGCGCTGAGTGCTGCCGTCGCCGTACATCGGGATGGCGCGGCCCTCGGCCAGCAGGCGGGTGAACTTGTGGATCGCCATCTCGGGGCGTTGGGCCGGCCCGTAGACCGTGAAGAAACGCAGGCACGAACAGCGCAAGTCGTAGAGGTGGCTGTAGTTGAAGCACAGCAGCTCGCCCGCCCGTTTGGTCGTGGCGTAGGGGCTGATCGGCTGGTCGACCGGGTCGGTTTCCGCGAACGGCACCTTATCGTTGATGCCGTAGACCGACGACGAGGAGCCGAAGACGAAGTTCTTTGGGCCGTAGCGGCGGGCTGCCTCGAGCAGGCGCAGGGTGCCGATGCAGTTGACGTCCTCGTAGAGGATCGGTTCTGCCAGGCTCGGTCGAACTCCTGCACGTGCCGCGAGATGGACCACCGAGTCGAACGCGCTTTCGGCGAACAAGCGGTCGACCAGTGCGGCGTCGCGGATGTCGCCCTCGACCAAGCGGTACCGCTCGTGCCCGAGCGTCGCGGCGACGTTGGTGCGCTTGAGGGCAGGGTCGTAGTAGTCGTTGAAGTCGTCGAGCACGGTGACACGATCTCCACGCTCGAGCAGGCGCCGGACCAGGTGAGAGCCGATGAAGCCCGCGCCGCCGGTGACCAGGACGTGGCTCACGGTTTCCCTCCCTGCTCGTTCGGCTGTGCGGCCTCACCCTCCGGGGGCAGCGCCTTGGAGCCCTGGGCATCCTCATAGCGCTTGCGGATTCCGGCCTTCTGTCGATTGCGCACCAGCCAACGCAGCATCGCCGACTCCTCGACGCCGATGACCACGTCCTCGAGGGCCTGGTAGACCGCCGGGTCGTCGATCAGGCGCGCGGCGGTGCCGTCGCCTTCGGCGAGTTTGGCAGCGACCGCATTGAGGCGGCCGATCAGCTGCTCGAGCTCGGCGCTGACTTTGGCGCCGTACTCCTCGTCGGTGAGGAGCTTGGGCACCAGGGCATCGCTGTCCTCGAGCCCTTCGACGGTGCGGGCGAGGCTGGCGGCGCTGGCCTCGATGCTCGCGAGCGTGGCATCGAAGCGATTCGCGAGCCCCGGATCGTTGATCAATCGGGGCGCCAGACCCGGGCCGCGTCGGACCGCTGTCAGGGTTGCATCGAGGTTGTCGACCGCCGAGACGAAGCGGGTAGCGAGGGTCGGATCGGAGACTAGGGCGCCAAGCAGGCCGTCGCCCTTTTCGGCTTTTTCGGCCACCCGTTGGATGGTCTCCATCGTGGCAACCAGCGAGGTCGTGACCTTTTGGCCGGCCTCCTGGTCCGAGGTCAGCTCACCGATCAGCCCCTCGCCGCGATCGACGCGCTCCAAGATCGAGTCGAGCTTGGCGGCGATGCTCTGGACACGGTCGACCAGGTCTTCGCCCGAGGAGATGAGCTTGTCGACGTCCGTCGCCGGTGCGGTGTTGATTCGGCCCCCCGGCTCGATCGGCTGGCTGTCTCCCGAGCCACCGCGGATCTCGACGTACTTGTCACCGATCAGGCCGAGGCTGCGAATCCGGGCGAGCGAGTCACCGCGGACGCGATCGGCGTAGACGCGGTCGATCGACACGCGGACGATGATCGCCTTGCGGTCGATCGAGCGCGGCAGCTCGACCCGCACGACCTGGCCGACCTCGACCCCGTTGAGCTCGACCGGGCTCCCCGACTTGAGACCGCCGACCGTGACGAACTCGATGGTGTACTCGTTCTTGGGGGAGAACAGCCGATTCTGTTGGCCGATGACGATGATCGAGCCGATCAACAAGACCAGTGCGAGCATCACGACGGCACCCACCCGGGAGGTGGCGGCTCGGTCATCCATCAGGCAGGTTCCTCGAGGGCGGTTGTGGGGTCGGGATCGGGTCGGCCTTCCAAGAATGCTACCAGGTGGTCGTCTCCCGACGCCTCCGCCTCGGCAAAGGTGCCGACGAAACGCAGCCGCCCCTGGTCGAGGAAGGCGATGCGATCGGCGACTGTGCGGGCCAGTGGCAGGTCGTGGGTGACCACTACCGAGGTGACTCCGAGCCGCTGATTCATTCGACGCACGAGCGCGGCGATGCTGGCCGAGGTCACCGGGTCGAGGCCGGTGGTGGGCTCGTCGTAGAGCACGACCTCGGGATCGAGGACGATCGACCTCGCGAGGGCAACCCGCTTGCGCATGCCGCCCGAGAGCTCGGAGGGCATCTTCGCTCCGATACCCGGCAGGCCGACCATGGTCAGCCGCTCCTCGACCCGCGCCGCCTTCTGCGTGGGGCTCCAGTCGGTGTGCTCATCGAGTGGGAAGGAGACGTTCTGCGCCACCGTCATCGAGTCGAACAGGGCGCCACTCTGGAACAACATCGCGATACGACGCCGGATCGGCACGAGCTCGGGCTCGCTCAGAGGCGGCAGCTCGATGCCGTCGAAGAGGACCGTTCCCGCAGTGGGCTTCTCGAGGCCGTTGAGCTGGCGTAGGGTCACCGACTTGCCGGTGCCGCTGCGACCCAGGATGACGACACATTCGCCGCGGGCGATGTCGAGGTCGATGCCGTCGAGGACGCGCCGTGCACCGTAGCTCTTGACCAGGCCGCGGATCTCGAAGTGGGGCCGACTCATCCGAGCACGTAGAAGATCTTGGTCAAGACGTAGTCCGCCAGCAGGATCGAAATCGCTGCGACGACCACGGTGCTGGTGGTGGCTCGGCCGACGCCGTCGGCGCCGCCGCGAGCGTTGAGACCTTGCCAGCAGGCGATGGTTGCCACCAGGAAGGCGAAACACGCGGACTTTCCGAGACCGCTGCCGAGGTCGCCGAGCGTCAGCGAGGTGATCACATCGTTCCAGTAGAACGAGGGCGAGAGATCGAGCTCGAGCTTGCCGATCAGCATGCCGCCCAGGATCCCCAGCACATTGCCGATCATCGTCAACACCGGCAGCATCACCACGGTGGCGATGACCCTCGGCACCACCAGCTTGCGCACCGGGTCGGCGGCCATCGAGCGCATCGCGTCGATCTGTTCCGTAACCTGCATGGTGCCGAGCTCGGCCGCCATTCCCGCGCCGATCCGCCCGCCGGCGACCAGTGCGACCAGGACCGGACCGAGCTCACGGGTCAGCGATTTCGAGACCATCAGGCCGATGTAGTACTTGACGCCGAGAGCCGGGAGGGCGTAGGCGCTCTGCAGGGCGAGCACCATCCCGGTGAAGAGCGTGGTGAGTGCCGCCACCCCGAGGGATCGCACGCCGATGTGCTCGGCTTGGCGGATCCATCCCCGCGGGTCCCACGGAGGCGTGACCATGGCGCGCAGGGCGTCGCGACACAACAGGACGTAGGAGCCGAAGTCCTCGAAAACACGGCTCAACAGCACGGCTTCGCCTCAGTACCCAACCCGATGGGGTCGCCAGGAGACGAAGTGCCAGAGCGCGAACGCGGCGTCGCCGAGGGCACACGGCCACAAGCCGCCGGCCAGCGACGGCGAACGCGTCGCGGCGACGCCGAAGGCGATGGCACCGAGAGCGCGACCGGCGATCGCGACGTCGATGACGCCGCCATAACGCAGCGGATCGCGACACGCCAGGGAGTACAGTGCGGACAACATCACCAGCAGCACGGCGATCAGCCACAGGTAGAAGGCCTCCCCGGGAAGGGGCAGACCGAAGGTCCGCTGCAGCCACTGCGGGGCCAGCAGCATGAGCACCGCAAAGGTGGCGTCGTAGGCCGCCCCCGCCGCAAGCGACCAGCGCAACGAGATCCAGCTCAATGGTCACCGCCGGGGAGAGATTTGCGAGCCACAGGCGGATGATATCGCCGGAGGGGGGATCGGGTATTGGGGATCGGGTATTGGGGATCGGGAGTAGGCCGTTGGGTACTCGAGGCCGGCCCGAACCCCCAACCCCGACCCCTGGGGTCCCATCCGAGCTATCATCTTCCCGGCCCGGCGATGCTGACTCTGCGCTCACTCACGGACGGCGACGGTCGTACCTGGAACCTCGAAGGCTCCGAGCTGCGCATTGGTCGCGGCAGCGACAACGACGTGGTGCTGTCGGACTTTTCGGTCTCGCGACGCCACGCCGCGCTGCGCAACGAAGGCGGAACCTGGTACATCCACGATCTGATGTCGACCAACGGCGTTCAGGTCAACCGGACGACCGTGAAGAAGGCCCCGATGCGGGTCGGCGACCGGCTCAAGGTCGGGATCTTCGAGTTCGAGGTCGAAGGCGACACCGCAGAGCTCGCCAGGGCAACTGCAGTGGCGGGAGCGCCACTGCCTCCCGTGGGGGCCTCGGTCCAGCCCTCCGCGAGCTTGTCGAGTGCGACCATCATCCGCCGTCTGTCGGATTTCTCCGCCGACTACGGCTTGGCGCCGACCAAGGCCGGCGAGAAGCCGAAGAAGCTCGAAGGGGCGTCGTCCGGCTCGCGGGCCGAGAAGCGCAAGGATCTCGACCAGGCCTACGCCAACCGGGTCTTCGGCTTCCTGACGCGGCTCGGCCGCCTGCTGGTGCGCGCCGACGATGTCGACGAGGTCCTGTCGAAGGTGATGGATCTCGCCTTCGAAGCGCTGCCGGTCGACCGTGGCTTCATCCTCCTGCGGGACGGGGACGAGGGCGAGGCGGTGTGTGAGCTGGCGCGCTTTGGTGAACGCGTCGAGTTCCGCCCCCAGAGCGAAGTACCCGTGTCGAAGACCATGCTCGACTCGGTGATGCGCGAACGGGTCGCACTCTTGACCTACGACGCTCTCGCCGATCAGCGCCTCGCCGGCGGCGACTCGATTCGGATCCACCAGATCCGAGCCGCGATGTGCACGCCCTTGTGGTCGGGCGAACGCATCATCGGGGTGATGCAGGTCGATACGCCCTTTCACACCGGTTCGTTCAACGAGGACGATCTCGACTTGTTCACTGCGGTGGCCAACTTTGCCGCGGTGGCGATCGAGGGTATCCGCAATGCCGACAAGCTGGCGGTCGAGCGCCAGGTTCGTTCCCGTCTCGAGCGCTACCACTCGCCCGCTGTGATCGAAGAGGTGCTGCGCGCCCAGCAGGGCGGGATCGAGGGTGACGAAGGGGTATCGCGCCTGCGCACCGCCGACGTCACGGTCCTGTTTGCCGACCTCGTCGGTTTTACTCCGTTCACCGAGCTGAGCTCGCCGGAGCAGGTGGCCGAGCTGTTGTCCGGCTACTTCACGCATTCGGTCGAAGCGATCTTCGCCGAGGGCGGCACCCTCGACAAGTTCATCGGCGACTGTGTCATGGCTTTTTTCGGAGCGCCGGTGCCGCTCGCCGACCACGCCGTGCGGGCCGCACGGGCGGCGGCGCGTATTCAGCAAAGTCTGGCGGCGTGGAACCTCGAACGTGAGGCCGCCGGGCAGGCCCCTGTGGTCTGCCGTGTCGCGCTCAACAGCGGGCCGGTCGTGGTCGGGGATGTCGGCTCCAACCGACGTGTCGACTACACCGTGCTCGGCAACACCGTCAACATCGCTGCTCGTCTCGAGAGCTCGGTTGCCGGGCCGTCGGAGGTGGTGGTGGGTGACGAGACCTGGGCTCGGCTGGGAGATCGGTTCCCTGGGGATGCTCTTGGCGAGCGCCAGCTCAAGGGTCTCCAGCAGCGCATCACCGCCCACCGGCTGCGCTGGCGTGAGGTCGAGCTCGGGTGACCCACCTACGGCTGGTCACCGGCAGTGCCGGCAAGCTGGCCGAGGCTCGCCGGATCGTCGGGCCCGAGCTCGAAGCGGTGGCGGTCGACCTTCCCGAGATTCAGAGCCTGGATCCGGTCGAGGTGGCGCGGGCCAAGGCTGCAGCGGCGTCGGCCGCAGTCGGTGGTTGGGTGGTGGTCGACGACACCGGTCTCGGCCTCGAGGCCCTCGGCGGTTTCCCTGGCCCACTGATCAAGTGGTTGCTCACGGCGGTTGGGCCGAGCGGAATCGCCGATCTTGCCGCCAGGCTCGGCAATGACCGCGCGATCGTCACCTGTGTCGTGATGGCTTCGGACGGGGCACGGGAGGTGGTCGGCCGGGCTGAGGTTGCGGGTCGGATCGTCGCGCCTCGAGGGCGCCGGGGCTTCGGCTGGGACAGCGTCTTCGAGCCCGACGACCCAGGTGGAGTCACCTACGCCGAGCTCGACGATGCCACCAAGGACCTGGTCGGTCATCGCGGTCGCGCCTGGCGGGCGCTGGTGGCTGCGCTGCGCTTCTGAGGCTCGGATACCTGAGGCTCGGATATATTCGGCGCATGCGATCACTCTGCGCCGCCGACCTGATGACCCCCGAGGTGTTGACCGTCGACGCCGAGTGGACGGTGACCGAGCTGGCGCGTTTCCTCGTCGACAACGAGATCAGCGGCGCGCCGGTGGTCGATCGCCGCGGCCAGGTGGTAGGAGTGGTCTCGCTGGTCGACGTTGCGAGCTCGGGCGTCGAAGGGGGGCGCCCCGAGACCGAGGTCGGCTTCTTCGATCGCAGCTGGGAGCCCGACCGCCTCGAAGCGCCGCCGGTTCCGGCCGGAGACCTCTTGGTGCGGGACATCATGAATCCCGATGTCTACGCCGTGGCCGAAGACGCCACGGTCAGCGAGGTGGCTCGCACGATGCTGGAGGAGCACGTCCATCGCCTGATCGTCACCCGCGCCGAGAAGGTGCTCGGAATCATCTCGACCTCGGATCTGTTGGGGCTCTTGGTCGATACCAAAGACGACTCCGGGTGAGGTGATCGTGGGCTTCGGGGCCTCCGCGACGGCCAAAGACGTGGTGGTGATCGGCGGCGGGCCGGCCGGGAGTTGCACCGCGGGCTTCCTAGCTCGTGCGGGCCACGACGTGCTCGTCTGCGAACGGGAGCGCTTCCCGCGCTTCCACATCGGCGAATCCTTGCTCCCGGCCAGTGTGCCCGTGCTCGAGCGCTTGGGCGTCGCGCAGCGACTCGACGCCGCCGGGTACCAGCGCAAGTGGGGTGCCAGATTTGTCTTTCGACAGTTCGGGCGGGAGGTTCCGGTCGAGTTCGGTCGAGCGCTGGGAGCGTTGCCGCGGCGTGCCTGGCATGTCAGGCGCGCCGATTTCGATCAGTTGCTGTTGAACCATGCCGAGGAGCTGGGAGCGCACGTGCGCCAGGGCGTACGCGTGCACCGGGTTCTCTTCGACGGCGACCGTGCCGTGGGAGTCGAGATCGAGCGTGCTGACGGCTCCGCCGAGAGGATCGACGCCGCCGTGGTCGTCGACGCCTCCGGTCGCGACACGGTGATCGGCGCACAACTCGGGCTGCGCGAGCGCGATCCGGTACTGCGGCAGGCGGCTCTCTATGCCCACTACAGCGGACAGGGGCTGGGGGTCGGCCGCGAGGGCGGCGACATCATCATCGTCGTCGATGGGGATTCGTGGTGGTGGCTGATCCCTCTCGACGCCGAAACCATCAGCGTCGGCTTGGTGCTTTCTGGTGAGCGCCTGCGCGAGCGCGGCGAGCTGAGCCTCGAAGCGTACTTCGACCAGCAGGTGGCCGCGGTTTCAGAAGTGGCGAAGGCGTTGTCGCGGACCCAACGTTCGACCGAGGTCTTCGCCACGGCCGACTATTCCTACAGCCTGCGGAGCTTCGGCGGTCCCGGCTGGTTGGCGGTGGGCGACGCCGGAGCGTTTCTCGACCCGATCTTCTCATCGGGGGTTCATCTCGCCTTGGTCGGGGGGCAGCTCGCCGCGGCCACCATCGAGCGGGCACTCGAACGGCGGGGTCGGCTCGAGCTCGGCGATGCCGAGCGGTACGAGCGAGCGGTGCGTCGGGGTTTGGCACGCTTCCGGCGCTTCGTGCTGGGTTTCTACGATCCCGTATTCGCGCGGGTCTACACCAAGGAGCCGCCCTTCGACTTCCTGCGTCGCGGCATCGTGTCCATCTTGGGCGGACGTGTGTTCGACCGCCATTTGGGGGTGTGGTTCTCCGAGCGGGCCTTTCTGTTCGCCGTGGGAATGGAGCGGCGCACCGTCGCGGCGAAGCGTGCGCGTCAGCGCGAGGCGATCAAGGCCGAGCCGAGGCAGACCTCGCCGCGGTAGACCACCACCAGCTGGCCGGGCGCCGTGCCTCGATCCCCCTGGTCGAGGGCGACGTGGGATCCGCACCAGGTTGCACCAACCAGAGCAGGTCCGTGGCGGACCTTGACCCTGACCCGTTCTCCCAGGTGTGCAGGGGAGCCGATCCAGTGAGCGTCTTCTATGGGAATCTCGCGCGGATCGTCCTCCGGGCTCGAGGCATGGCGTACGGTGACCACGTTGCTCGTGGAATCCTTGGCGACGACGAACCACGGCCCGCCGCCGAGACCGAGCCCGTGGCGTTGCCCGAGCGTGACGAACCAGTGCCCGCGGTGGTGTCCGAGCTCGCGCCCGCGCTCGTCGACGATCGGGCCAGGCTTCGCGCCGAGATGCGCCTCGATGAAGTCGCGCCAGCGAATCCGCCCCAAGAAGCAGATCCCCTGGCTGTCTGGGCGCGAGGCGGAGGCGAGGCCGAGCTCGGCGGCGAGGCGTCGGACCTCGGGTTTGGAGAGCTCGCCGAGCGGGAAGCGGGCGCGGGCCAGTTGGCTCGGGTCGAGCCGCGAGAGAAAGTATGTCTGGTCTTTGGTGCGGTCGCGGGCGAGGGCGAGTTGGGGCGACCCGTCGGCCGCGGTCATCCGCCGAGCGTAGTGGCCGGTCGCCACTGCTGTGACCGTGGGGCCGACCTCGTCGAGGAAGGCGCCCAACTTGATCTCGCGGTTGCAGAAGACGTCCGGGGTGGGTGTGCGGCCGGCGCGCAACTCGGCCAGGCACAGCTCGACGATGCGTTCGCGGTAGGCGCGTTGCAGCGGCACGACCTGCAGCGGCACCCCGAGGCGGTGGCACACCGACCGGGCGAAACCGAGGTCTTCTTCCCACGGGCATTCGCCGAGGAAGCCGAGCTCGTCCTCGAGCCAGACCTTGAGGTAGTAGGCGACGGGTTGTGCCCCTTCGGCGATGACGCGTGCCAGGGCAACCGAGCTGTCGACACCCCCCGAAACCAGGACGGCGGTCCTCATGGCAACGGCTCCCAGCCGACGCCGAGACGTCGAGCCAGGGTGGCGTAGCGGAAGTCGTAGAGACGATCGAGGTCGCGGCGGACGAGGGGCCAGAGCAGGCGGCGGGCCAAGCCGCCGCCGAAAAGCACGAGCTCGATCGTCTCGGCGTTGATGGTCCTGGCGGCGATGGCTGCGTCGGGTGCGAAGTCGTGGCGATGGACGAAATGTCGGTACGGGCCCCGCGCCTGTCGGTAGACGAAGCTGCGCGGGTAGTCGCTTTCGAGGACCTCGGTCGTCCAGCGCAACGGAAGGTGCCGCCAGGTGAGACGGTAGTCGATGTGGACCCCGGCCTCGAGCATCGGGGGAATGCCCGACCGTGGCTCGAAGCGCATCCACGGCGGGGTCAGGGCGTCGAGGTGCTCGACCCGAATCGACTCCTCCCACAGCGCCTCGGGCGTGGTTTCGAAGCGAGCGCGGCTGGTGTAGTGGTGCACGGTCACGCGGGGCGTGCCCGCGGGCGCCCCAACAGCCGCGCCAGAGCCTCGTCGAGATCCGGCGCGCGGAAGGGGAAGCCGCTGTCGACAAGCTTGGCCGCGTGCACCCGTTGGCCTGCGAGCAGGGTCTCGCGCCCCATCTCGCCGAAGAGCAGGGAAACCGCAGCTCGTGGCAACGGCACCACGGCGGGGCGCCTCAGGACTCGGCCGAGGGAACGGGCAACCTCAGCCTGGGAACGAGGGTCGGGCGCCACCACGTTGACCGGGCCACGGAGCTGCTCGCTCGCCAGCGCCCACACCACCGCTGCTGCCGCGTCGTCACGCGTGACCCAGGGGAACATCTGTCGCCCGCCACCGATCGGGCCACCGACTCCGGCGGCGAAGGCCGGCAGCATCTTTGCGAGTGCTCCCCCCCGCGGGTCGAGCACGACTCCGAAGCGCAGAGACACACGTCGCGCCCACGGGTCCGCCGTCGCCGCAGCCTCTTCCCAGGCTGCCACGACCTCGGCCAGGAAGCCGTCGCCGCCGGCACTGTTCTCGTCCAGCACCTCGTCGCTCGGCCGGTTGCCGTAATAGCCTACGGCCGAGGCGACGATCACCGTACGCGGCGGTGAGGAGAGGGCGCCGAAGGCATCGATCAGCGCCGCCGTGGTGGTGCTGCGACTCGAGAGGATTCGGTGCTTGCGTGCGGGCGTCCAGCTACCGTCGGCGATACCCTCGCCGGCGAGATGGACGAGGGCATCACAGCCCTCGAGTAGCTCGGGATGCGGCAGGCGGTCGGACCCGGGGATCCAGCACGGCTGGAGCCCGGTCGCGGGCGGTGACGTCGCGCGGGCGAGGCGCAGGACGCGGTGACCTCCGGTTTCGAGGAGCTCGCAGACGGCAGCCCCCAGGAAGCCGCCGGCGCCGGTCACGGCGATGGTCGAGGAGGGGAGCGCACACGCCTGGTGCAGCGCGAGGTCGGCGGTGGTGGTGAAGTGACGCCACGAGAACAGCCGCTCGAGTTGCCGCGTCACGATCGGCCAGCCGAGGTTGCCGATCGGCGCCAGCGGCATCGAAACCTGCAGGCGGTCGCGGAGCGCCGAGCGGCCAGGGCCGAGGTCCTCGAACAGGTGCTCATGTCGCCAGGCGGCGAATGGGCCGCGCCGCTGAATGTCGACGAAGTGCTTTCCCGGCTCGACGTCGGTGATCTCGGCCTCCCAGGTTACCGGAGCCAGCCGGGGGCCGACCTCGAACCTCACCAGCGCGTCTGCGGCGATCGCTGGAGCCGGCCGACGCAGTCGCGGCGGGTCCCACGGAGGGGCCAGCCGTTCGAAGGCCGAGGGGCGGCCGTGCCAGGCGAAGGCCGCAGCGGCGGGAGCCGGAAGCTCAGTGAAGAATTCGATGTGGCGGCTCATCCGCTCCGCCATTTCGGGATACGCTCGAGCAAGCCCTCGGCGCCAAGCTCGCGCAGCACCCTCGGCAATGCCGCTGGATCGGCGCCACGCCAGCGCAGCCTCTCCGGATCGGCGTCGATGGGCACGTCGCGTCGCAGCGTCGCGAGCTCGCGGTAGAGCAGAGCCTCGTGCCGCTGCTGCACGAGCCGTGAGGCGAGTGTCTCCGCGCCCCGAACACGAGGCGTCCAGTCCGTCGCCTGCTCGGGGATGTGCTCGAGGTGGCCATAGGCGCTGAGCACAGCCGCAGACGAAGCCGGGCCCCAGCCGCGGATACCGGGAATGCCGTCGGCGGCATCCCCGACGAGTGCGAGGTAGTCGGGGATCGACTCGGGCGGGACGCCGAACTTGGCGACCACGCCGGCTCGGTCGAGGGAGATGCCGCGACGCCGGTCGAGTGTGCGCACCTTGCCGCCGACACATTGAGCGAGGTCCTTGTCGGGGGTAGCGACCCACACCGCGGCGATGGACGACATGCTCGTCAGATGTGCAGCGGCGGTCGCCAGCGCGTCGTCAGCCTCGAACTCCACCATCGACCAGACCTCGAGCCCCAGCGCCGCTGCCATGTGCTCCGCAAGGGGAAACTGGCGCAGCAGCGCGGGGTCGATGCCGGCGCCGGTCTTGTAGCCTGGGAAGAGTCGATTCCGGAAAGACTCGATGACGTAGTCGAAGGCTATTGCCGCGCCGGCATCCTGGTGCTCGCGCAGGTGGGAGATCAGGGAGGCGGCAAGACCGATGGTCGCGCCGACCTCGGCGCCGTCTGCCGCGGAGGCGGCTGGCGGAGCTCCGAAGTGGGAGCGAAACAGCTCGTAGGTTCCGTCGAAGAGGAAAACTTCCACTGCTAAATTCTGCCAGATGTGAGTGATCCGTGCAGCCGACGGGCTCCACGGCAAAGAAGTTCGAATTGGGGGGTTGACACGCTCGGCGACCATCCCTACAATTCTCCTTCCCGGCGCTGCTGGGCCCCTTCGAGGCTCGGCACGACGGCGCTCCCTGACAGTTCGTTGATCCCACCTGAGCACTCGCTCGCTACAACTCGTGCTTGACAGCGCTGGGGAGCCCGTCGTAAGATCATGGGCCCCTCGGTTGAGGGTTCGGCTTTGGCCCACGATGGCCGGCCGAGTTCGGTTGCCAACATGAGTCGAGTGAGTCGCGAAAGTGGCGCTTGACAAGCTCCGAAAGGCCACGATATGATCGTGGGCCCCTCGGGGGAGCAACCTTCGGGTTTGCCGGTTCTTTGAAATCTGAACAGAGGATACATGCCAACGTCAATCGTTGAGGCTCTTCGGAGCAGCAGCGACACACAAAAAGTTAGCAAGCTGCTCGACTCTTAGCTGGTCGAGTGGCATACAGAGATCAAACTGGAGAGTTTGATCCTGGCTCAGAATGAACGCTGGCGGCGTGCTTAACACATGCAAGTCGTGCGCGAAGAAGGCTTCGGCCTTCGGAGAGCGGCGAACGGGTGCGTAACACGTGGACAACCTGCCCAGAAGTGGGGGATAACTTGGGGAAACTCGAGCTAATACCGCATGCGTCTGCGAGGCCTCGGCTTCGCTTGCAAAGGTGGCCTCTACTTGTAAGCTACCGCTTTTGGAGGGGTCCGCGGCTGATTAGCTAGTTGGTAGGGTAATGGCCTACCAAGGCGACGATCAGTAGCCGGCCTGAGAGGGTGATCGGCCACACTGGAACTGAGACACGGTCCAGACTCCTACGGGAGGCAGCAGTGGGGAGCCCCGGCTAACTCCGTGCCAGCAGCCGCGGTAATACGGAGGGGGCAAGCGTTATTCGGAATTATTGGGCGTAAAGGGCGCGTAGGCGGCCCTGTAAGTCAAAGGTGAAAGCCCTCGGCTCAACCGGGGAACTGCCTTTGATACTGCAAGGCTCGAGGCCGGGAGAGGGTGGTGGAATTCCCAGTGTAGCGGTGAAATGCGTAGATACTGGGAGGAACACCCGTGGCGAAGGCGGCCACCTGGACCGGATCTGACGCTGAGGCGCGAAAGCGTGGGGAGCAAACAGGATTAGATACCCTGGTAGTCCACGCCGTAAACGATGGGCACTCGGTGCTGTGGGTGTCGACTCCTACAGTGCCTTAGCTAACGCGTTAAGTGCCCCGCCTGGGGAGTACGGTCGCAAGGCTGAAACTCAAAGGAATTGACGGGGGCCCG
>CAZRFU010000004.1:0-126732 GCA_964599475.1 uncultured Thermoanaerobaculia bacterium | reverse complement strand
CCGGAGCGCCAAGGCGTGAGGTCGTGTGCGCAGCGGCGTCGCGCGTCGCGCAGTCGCAAGCGGCGCGCTTACCACCGACGATCCAGCGCGCGCGCGTGCAGCGAGGCCACTCGGTCGGAAACCACTGAGCCGAGCGTAGCGGAGCGCACGACCTCACGGCCAAGCGGAGGCGAGCCGCCGATGGTGCCCCCGCAGCCGCGCAGTCCCACTGGGGAGGCCTCTACCGAAGCTTCATTTCCGCGTTCGAGCGGCAGAAGTAGTTATTTCTCAGCAGCTTACGGAGCCAGGCGCGAAGAATGTTGCAAAACGGGCGACATCTGGCGGAGTAAGCCACTAGTGCGGCAACCGCAACCAAAGTCGGAAGAAGATCTTTGGTTCGGAGAAGACCGCCGGGTTGCCACAGTGCGTTGACCACGCTTCGCGGTGGAAGCCACTAGGGGGCAGAGGGCTGAGGGGCTGGGGGACGCTCGTCGCGCTGTCTGTGCCCCCGCAATTTCCAGCGGCGGTGGTACCAGAAGTACTGCTCGGGATAGCGGCGGATGAAGTCGGAGAGGGCATCGTTGATCTCGCGACCGACGCTCTCTTCGGTGGCGTCGGGGTCGTCGCCACCGGCTCGCAGCTGACGCAGCGCCACCAGGTGGGTGCCGTCGGCGCGGCGGTGTCCCTCCATCACGAACAGGGGCAGACCGTGGCGCACCACCAGCGCGCCCGGCAGCGGGAGCGTCGATGCCGGGTGGCCGAGGAAGGGCACGATCAGCTTCTCGCTGCTGTTGTAGTGGTCGGCCACCATCACCGTGCAGTGGCCGGCCCTCAGCGCTTCGAGCACGCCCCGCGGAGCGGTTTTGCCCTTGGGGATCATCCGTACGACCCCAGCGGAAAGGCCGAGGACGATGTCGTGAACGCCGGGATTGCTCTGACGGCCGACCAGCAGAGCCGCTGGGATGCCGGCGGTGGCGAGCGCGGTGACGTAGAGACCCCAGGCGCCGTAGTGACCGGTCACGACCACCACACCTCGGCCTGCAGAGAGCGCGCCGCGGAGCTCATCGAGGCCGGAGAGCTCGATCAGCTCGCCAACGTGTCGCTGGTCCTTGCCGGCAAAGCGCAGGAACTCGACGATGGTGCGGCCGATGTTGCGTGCCGCCGCTGCGCCGAGGGCTACGCGCTGCGCCTCGGGCATCTCGGGGAACGCCAGGCGCAGATGGCTCATGACGACACTGCGACGCACGCGGAGCCACCATCCGAGCTGGCCCACTGCGGCCCCGACCTCGAGTGCGGCCCGACGTGGCAGAAGCCGCGTCAGGGCTCCCAGCGATCGCACCAACGTGGTTTCGATCGAGTGGATCAACCGTCGCATCCGGAGACGATAGCGAACTCAGCCGAGCAGCACCAGACCGGCGCCGAGGGCCATCGTCGCGAGCGCGACCGCGCGGCCAAAGTCCAACTTCTCGCCGAAGACGATCATCCCGAGGGCGAGGGAGCCGAAGTTGCCGACCGCGCGCTTGACCGTCTCGACCACCGACACCAAGGTGTGCTCGATTGCCAGCAGCTGCGTTACGAGCGCGACGGTGGCGACCACGATGGCACCGGCCAGCCAGCCCCAGGTGCTGCGCGGCACCACCAGCTCCCCGAGCCGGCGTTTGGAGGCCAACAAGGCGATCATCGCCGCCATCATGCCGCTGCACAGCACCAGCCCGTGCAAGGACGGCCCGGCGCGACTGACGCCGATCTTGTCGAGGGGCAGGGTCAGCGACCAGCACAGGACCACCACCAACATCGCTCCCACTCCCGGAGCGCTTCGTGCCCGCGCCACGGAGCCGCCGGTGAGCACGAACGCCGCCGCGACGGTGAGGCCGATACCGACCACCTGGAGCGCTCGCGGCAGTTCCCCGAGGATGGGAATCGCCAGCAGCGAAACGGCAACCGGAGTCAGCGACAACAGCGGGATCACCACCGACAGCTCACCGCGCCGCACGGCGGCAACGAAGGCGAGGTTGGCGACGATGTTCAAGCCGATTGCCGCAAGCGCCACCAGGGCGTACCCGAGGTCGAGCGCCCCCGGCGTCTCGGCTCCATGCCAACCGGCGGCGAGCAGTGGCAGCTGGCCCGCCACCAGCCACAACACCAGCGCTTCGGGTGCGAGCCGCTGCGCCAGCACCTTGCGGAAGGCGTCGAGCACCGACCACGCAACCGCAGTAGCCAGGACCAGAGCAAGCGGGGTGAGCAGCGACATCGCGGCAGTATGGCAGTTTGGGTATTGGGTATCGGGTATCAGGTATCGGGTGCTCCATTGGGCTCGTCGGACCCGGCCCGGGTGGAGCAGCCCCGACCTCTCCGGCAGATACCCGGTACCCGAAACCCTCTTCCGATACCCTCTTCTACACCGCCACCAATTCCTCCATGCCGATCGGGCGGTTGTGGGCATCGACGAAGACCACTGCGGGAACGAACGACCGCGCTTCTTGATCGCTCATCTGGCCGTAGGCGGCAATGATGACGAGGTCGCCGACGCTGACCTTGTGCGCGGCCGCTCCGTTGAGCCCGACGTCGCCGCGGCCGCGCGGGCCGGGAATGGCGTAGGTGGCGAAGCGTTCACCGTTGGTGACGTTGTAGATCTCGACGCGCTCGTTGGGTAGGAGGTCCGCGGCTTCCATCAGCCGGGCGTCGAGGGTGATCGAGCCGATGTAGTCGAGGTCGGCATGGGTCACCGTCGCGCGGTGGATCTTGGACTTCATCAGGGTGCGAAACATCACAGGGCATACTCCTGGCCGAGGTGTCGATTGTCGAGCAGACGCGTGGTTCCGAAGCGCACCGCAACCACCAGCAGGGCGTTGTTGGTAACGTGGTCGAGGGGCTCGAAGCTGTCGGCATCCACTACTGCGGCGTAGTCGATGAAGGGGAGGGGGGATTCTTCGGTGATGTCTTCCGCGATGTGCTCCTGCACCAGCTCGATGACGCGGCGTGCCACCACCTGGCCTTCGGCGACGGCGCGGCCGGCAAGATCCAGAGCCCGGGCGATGGCCGTTGCGGCGCGGCGCTCCTCGGGGTCGAGGTAGCGGTTGCGCGACGACATCGCAAGCCCATCTCTCTCGCGAGCAATCGGTGCCGCGACGATCTCGATCGGCAGGGCGAGGTCCTCGACCAGACGACGAATGACCGCCAGCTGCTGGGCATCCTTCTGGCCGAATACCGCGAGGTCGGGACGGACCAGGCCGAAAAGGCGAGCGACGACGGTGGCGACGCCGCGGAAGTGTCCGGGCCGGGCGTCGGCCTCAAACCCTCGCGCCGGACCGGCAGGCTCGATGAAGCTCGCAAAATTGGGTGGGTAGACCTCTTCGACCGACGGAACGAACACGATGTCGCAGCCTGCGGATTCGAGCGCCGCGCAGTCCGCGGCGAGGGTCCGCGGGTAGCGCTCGAAATCCTCGCCGGGCCCAAACTGCGTGGGGTTGACGAAGATCGAGACCACTACGGTCGCGGCTCCGCGCGCCCGCGCGAGCGCGACCAGAGAGAGGTGCCCGGCATGTAGGGCGCCCATCGTCGGCACGAAGGCGACCGGCCGCGGTGCCGCGGCGAGCGCGTCCTGCAGTGCCGCCGAGGTGTCGATGGTCAGCATCAGCCGTAGAGCCTCTCGAGCCGCGCCGGGGTTTCGCGAGTGGCGCCGTAGCTCTCTTCGGCGTTGGGGAAGCTCCCGTTGCGCACGTCGGCGGCGTAGCGCATGAGCGCGTCGATACCCCGCCGCCCGAGCTCTTCGTAGCGGCGCACGAAGCGCGGTGCGAGGCGATCCTCGAAGCCGAGCAGGTCGTGGAATACCAGCACCTGGCCGTCGCAGGCGGGCCCGGCGCCGATGCCGATGGTCGGGATCGCGAGGCGTTCGGAGACCTCGGCAGCGAGATCACTCGGGACACATTCGAGCACCAGCGAGAAGGCGCCGGCGTCCTCGAGGCGACGGGCGGCGTCGAGCAGTACCTGACGGGCCTCCAGGGTGCGCCCTTGCACGCGGTAGCCTCCGAGGGCGTGGACCGACTGGGGGGTGAGCCCGAGGTGACCCATGGCGGGGATCTCGGCGCCGACCAGAGCCTCCACCACCTCCGGGCGCGGCCCTTCGATCTTCACCGCGTGGGCACCGCCCTCCTTGACGAAGCGCAGGGCTTCGCCCACGGCGTGCCGGGCCCCGAGATGGAAACTGCCATAGGGCATGTCGGCAACCAGCAACGGGCGCGTCAGGCCCCGCCGCACCGCTTTGACGTGGTGCAGCATCTCGTCCACGGTGACGCTCAGGGTGTCCTCGTATCCGAGCACCACCATAGCGAGTGAGTCACCGACCAAGACTAGGTCGACCCCGGCTTCATCCGCGAGACGTGCCTGGCGATAATCGTAGGCCGTCACCATCACTAGCCGTTCGCCGCGCTCCGGGGCGGTGGTGACGCGGGGGACCGTGACCTTGGCGGCCCGCGGGCGGGCGGCCTCCGGGCTCGGGTTGTGCGATTCGCTGCTCATCGTGCCTCCTGTCGAGCGTCCGCCGGAGCGCACCAGAGGCGAGCGCGGCGCAGTTCGGGCAGGAAACCGCCTTCGGGTCGTCACGTGGGATGGGTGCCGAGGGTTCGGCCCCGCAGGTGGCGGCGTCGGCGAGCGAATCGTGCGAATCTGACAGCCGTCTCGGTCCCTAGCGGGATCCAAGCGGAACGTAGTACTGCGTGCCCCTTACCGGTTTGCGCAGAAGGTGGAGCAAATCGTCCAGATCCTCTGCCCGCTCCGGAAAGTTGACGTGGCGGGTGTCCACCACGAGCAACGGGGAGCGCGTGTAGTAATGATAGAAGTGATGGTACGCGTCGATCAACTGGGAGAGGTAGTCCCGCGACAGGCGGTTCTCGTAGGTGCGCTTGCGCTTGTGGATCCGGGCAAGGCAGGTCTCGACGTCGGCGAGCAGCAGAATCACCAGATCCGGAGCCGGAGCTTGTTGCTCGAGCGGTGCATAGACCTTCTCGTACAGCGCCAGTTCCTCGTCGGTGAGGTTCAAATAGGCAAAGATCCGATCCTTGAAAAACGGGTAGTCCGCCACCACCAGACGGTCGAAGAGGCCTGGCTGGACGAGCTCCTGCTGCTGGCGGAAGCGACTGAGGAGGAAATAGATCTGGGTTTGAAACGACGCTCCGGGCTTGTCGGCGTAGAAGTCGGGCAGGAACGGATTCTGCGCATCCTCGAGGACCTTGACGGCGTCGAAGCGCTCGTGGATCAGGTTGACCAGCGTGGTCTTGCCGACGCCGATCGGGCCATCGATCGCGAGGTAGCGGAAGGGGAGATCGTGCGCCATGGGGTCGTCAGTCGCTCGCGTGAGCGCGCAGTATAGCAACCACGTCGGCCGCGCCCGGGCGGCGCCGTGGGGTCGGGCTACACCGTCTCGCAACGCTCGGAAGGCCCGCAACCCGGTGGTATACTGAGAGTTGAATGTTCTCCCGGGCTTGCCGCCGCGACGGTGGACGGGTCCGACAACCCCTCTTCCAGCAGCCGCGCCCGGGCCCGGTGGCCTTGTGGGCTCGGCTGCGTTTCGAAAGCGAGCCGATCGATGAGCCCATGGTGGTCCAAGCCAACCTCCGACCCGCAGGACCCGGGTGGTCCAACCGGACCACTTTCGGTCGCCGACGGCCTCTTGGCTGCCGAGGAGATTTCCGACGAGGAGCTCGAGGAGGAAGAGCCCGAGGCCAAGCCCGCCAAGAAGCCTCGTCGTCGTCGCAGTCGCCGCAGCAAGGACAACGCCGAGGAGGAACCGGCCGCCGTCGAAGCCGCTGGCGAAGCCGAGGTCGAGACCGCTGTCTCGGAGCCGGAGCCCGCCGAGGATGCCGACACCGAGGAGGTGCCCAAACCGAAGAAGCGCTCCCGCCGTAGCGCCAAGAAATCCAAGCCCGCCGAGCCGAAACCCGTCGAGGTCGCTGGCGAAGCGAAGCCTGCCGATGCGTCTCCCGAGCCTGCGCCCACGGCGCGCCTGGATCGGCCCCTCGCTGCCCGCAAGGAGGCGGGACGCCCCGAGCCGACACGCCCCGAGCCGACACGCCCAGAGCCGGTGCGGCCCGAGCCGCGACTCGATCGAGCCGAAGGTGGCGCCCCCAGTTGGGGTCAGATTCGCGACCTGCTCCGTGAGATCGTCGGAGCCGGTGCCCACGCCGAACCCACCGTCGCTGCCGTGGCGGCCGGTGAGGAACGCAAGATCGCGCTGTTCTGTGACCTCGAGAACTTGGTGCTCGGGATCAAGGACTCGGAGAGCGATCGCTTCGACATCGAGCTCGTGCTCGATCGCCTGGTCGAGAAGGGCAAGATCATCGTCAAGCGCGCTTACGCCGATTGGAGCCGCTACACCGAATACAAGCGGGCGTTCCACGAGGCCGGCATCGAGCTGATCGACATTCCTCAGCGCCAGTACTCCGGCAAGAACTCGGCCGACATCAAGATGGTGGTCGATGCCATGGACATCTCCTGGTCCAAGGAGCATCTGGACACCTTCGTGATCCTGTCGGGAGACAGCGACTTCACCCCGCTCGTCACCAAGCTCAAGGAGAACGACAAGCGAGTCATCGGCGTCGGGCTCAAGGCCTCGTCCTCGAACCTGCTGATCGACAACTGTGACGAGTTCCTCTACTACGAGGACCTCTGGCGTGACGGTCGCCAGAAGGCTGTGGCCCCTGCGGCAGGTGTCTCGAAGAAGGAAGCCGAGCTCGCGACGTTGCTGACCGAGTCGGTGCAGGCGCTCGAACGCGACGGCAAGTCGGTCCTGTGGGGCTCGATGGTCAAGCAGACGATGCAGCGCAAGAAGCCCGCCTTCAACGAGAGTTACTACGGTTATTCGACCTTCTCGGCGTTGCTCGAAGATGCGGAGAAGAAGGGCATCGTCAAACTGCGCCGTGATGGACGCTCCGGCAGTTGGGTGATCACCGGCTTGGGTGGCGCCAAACGTGCCTGATCGCCCGCTGTATCGGGCCTTCACCGATGGTGGCGCGGAACCCAACCCCGGTCCGGGCGGGTGGGGATTGGTGTTGATCGATCCTCATGGCGGCCTCGCCGAGCAGTGTGGAGGGGAGGCCGACACCACCAACAACCGCATGGAGCTGACCGCGGCGATCCAGGCGCTCGAGCAGGTTCCCGCCGGGGCGCAGCTCGAGATCGTCACGGATTCCCAGTATGTGCAGCGTGGGGTCACCGAGTGGCTGGCCGGCTGGCGTCGACGTGGATTCGCCCGGGCCGACGGACCGCTCGCCAACGCCGACCTCTGGCGGCGGCTCGATCAGGCGCTGGGAGCCACCACGGTGCGGTGGCGCTGGATCAAGGGCCATGCCGGCCACGAGCACAACGAACGCGCCGACGCGCTCGCCACGCGGGGGCGCAGGGAGCTGGTGGGGATTCCTGCTGCCGTGGCGCCGAGCGCCGCGTCGGTTGGGACGCGCGCGTTTCTCAAGGTCGGCACCGACCGTCGCGGCGGGTGGTGGTGCGCCGAAATCGATTCGGCCGCTGCCGAGCCGCGGGTCCTCGAAGGTCGGCTCGACGGTGCCAGCTCGAACCGCTGCGACATCGCTGCAGCGCTCGAGGTGCTGGCGGCGACCCAAGGGCCCCTCGTGATCTCGAGTGGCTCCGACTACCTGCGGCATGGTGCCAGCCAATGGTTGTCGGGCTGGAAGGCGCGAGGGTGGCAGACCAAGGACGGCAAGCCGGTGGCGAATGCCGATCTGTGGCGTCAGCTGGACCGCGCCATGGCGGGGCGCCGGATCGAATGGCCCAAGGTCGACGCGGCGACGGCCGACCGGATCAAGACGTTGGCGGCGACCCGGAAGGCCGGCTGATCCGATCGAGCAAACCGACCCACTCCCGTTGCATCGTCTCGGGGTGGAAGAACGTGGTCGCGCGTTTGCCGCCGGCACGCCCGAGTCGCGAGCGCAGCTCGGGCGACCCAGCCAGGCGATCCATGGCGCGCGAGATTCCTTCGATGTCGTCCCAGTCGTGTAGCAGCCCGGTGAGCTCGTCGACGACGAGCTCCGGGGATGCACCCTCCCGACTCGCCAAGACCGGGAGCTCGAAGGCCATGGCCTCCGCGGTCACGCACCCGAACATCTCGCCCGGCGGTAGGGTGTTCATGACGAAGACGTCGGCGGCGCCGTACAGCGGAGCCAGGTTCGCGGTCGCGTCGAGCAGGTGCACGCGTCGCGCGACCTCCGGTGCGAGCTGAGCCTGCTGGTCGCGCAGGAAGAGCGACTCCGGCCACTGATCGAGCCCTACCACCACGAGGTGGACGTCACGCCGGCGATCCGCGAGGGCGGCGAAGGCCGCGAGGATCTCGCGTTGACCCTTGTGACGATTGGTCGATCCCACGGCAAGGTAGAGCA
Source organism: uncultured Thermoanaerobaculia bacterium (assembly GCA_964599475.1). Classification (GTDB taxonomy): domain Bacteria; phylum Acidobacteriota; class Thermoanaerobaculia; order Multivoradales; family CAZRFU01; genus CAZRFU01. The sequence continues at coordinate 118,366 of CAZRFU010000004.1, read as the reverse complement.
CATCGTCGACAGGAACCCCAAGACGAGCCCGCAGCGCGGCCGCTTCGGCTCCGGATCCTCGCCGATCGAGCAGCGTGCGCGGGACCGCTGGGTAGATCACCTGCGCCTGCGAGATGAAGCTGGTGCAAGGCGCCGCCGCCAGCCACCGGGCGCGTCCCGAGCGCGAGTCGAAAACCAGCCGGCCGACCGCATCGATAGGCCCGGCCAAACCGTCAGCGACGTATCGCGGATCGACCTCGTGGATCCACCAGACGGTCTGCCGCGCCACGCGAGCGCGCAGTGCCGATTGGTCCGTGCGCTGCAGCAGTGCGGCGAGCCAGGCGGCGCACACGGTGGTGTTGGCGATCACCGCCCGGTAGCGGCCGACGAGCTCCTCGGGGTGTTCCGGGGATGGCAGAGCGACCTGCCGGGCGTATCGTTGCCATCGACCGGTGAGCTCGGGGTGGGCCGGCTCGGGTCGCAACACCGCAAGCTCGATGTCCCAACCAGCAGCGGTCAGGAGCTCAGCGAGGTGGACCAGGACCAGGGGCGCGCCGGTCAAACTGAGGTCATGACTGACGCACAGCAGACGCCGCGGTGGCACCCCAGGCCACCCGACGCCGCGCCACAGGCTCGCCAGCCGTGCGAACACGCAGGGTGCTCAGTTCGAGGTGCTCGAAGGAGGTGTCGATCCCTGATCGAGGAAGCCGACGGCATCCTCCGGAGCGTTGACGACGATCCAGGCGTGCTCTTCCACCTGATCGAGCAACTCTTCGAGCTTTTCCTCGAAACGGCCGGCGGCAAGTTGGCGCCGGATGGTTTCCTCGGCCTCCGAGAAGGGCAAGGTCGAGGCCTCCTTTCGCTCGAGCACCTCGACCAAGTGCAACCCTCCGCGAGCCGGGATCGGGCCGACCACCAAACCGGCCGTGGCATCACCGATACCTTCACGCAGGGCGGTGTCGAGGTCGGGCAGGGAGACCCAGTCGAGATCGACGACGCCGGTGGTTTCCCCGATGGCACCACCTTCGATGGCGATCTCGTCGAGGCCGGCCCCGGCATCGAGTCGGGCTCGCCAGCGTTGACCGGCAGCGTCGAGGGCTGCACCGTCGGCGAAACGTTCGGCGAGCACCACGACCTCGCGAATGCGCACCTGTGCCGGCACGGCGAACTCGTCAGGATGCTCGCGGTAGTAGCGACGGGCTTCTTCTTCGGTCGGGATGGCTTTGGACTGGACCTCGCGGCCCACCACCTGCTGGACCAACAGGTTGACCGCCGTGCGTTCGCGCAAGTCCTCGAGGGTGCGGCCACTTTCCGCCAGCGCCGCTTCGAGCTGGGCGGTCGAGGCGAGCCCCATCCGCTGCCGGTTCTGATCGAGCGCCCGGTCGATCTCGTCGCCGCTGACGCGCAGGCCGAGCTGATCCCCGCGTGAGAGCAGCAGCAGCTCCTGGTAGATCTCGAGCAGGGTCGACCGCCCTGCATTGTCGATCAGCGCCGACTTTTCGTCCTGCGGCAGGTTCGACGTGAGGATCTGCTGGAGGCGCTCTCCCCGCCGCAGCTGGTATTCGGACAACGTGGCCATGCGGTTGTCGACGCGCAGGACGATGCCGTCGACGAGCTCGGCCGCCAGCGGCCCGGCGAGGAGGAAGAGAAGGCTCAGAGCACAATGAAGCGATCGCATTCGGTAGAGTCTAGCGCGGGAGCTTCCCAGGTCGTGCGGCGGCCCCCCTCAGGCCGCGGCAAGGTGCTCGATTCGCCGGACCTCGAGCTTTGGGACTGCCTAGAAAATGGGTACCGGGGACCAGGGACCCGGGACCAGGCCGGACCGGAGACCGGACGGCGGGCTTGATTTTCATCCACCGGGGTGCACCTCGAAGGGGTGCCTGGGCAACTGCTAATCTCCCCAGGGTGAGCACGGTGCTGGAGCTGGCGGTCGCGCGACTGCGCGAGAGTGGTGCCTATCGTCAGTTGGCCGCCGGCGGTGGAAGGCTGCGGCGCCTGCCCGTGCCGGCCGCGGCATGGGTATGCACCCAGCTTGCCGCCGACCTCGGCCGACCCCTGCTCGTGGTTGCACCGCACGAGAGTGATGCCCTGGCATGGGCGCAGGTTGCCAAGCTGATTCCGAGCGAGGCGGAAACGGTGGTGTTTCCCGCTCCGGCGCTGACGCCGTATCAGGCGGGCGGTGTTCCCCTCAAGGTGGCGACGCAAGAAGTGGAGGCGCTCGGCCGGGTCGCTGCCGGGAGGGCTGCCGCGGTCGTCACCACGGTGCGAGGATTGTTTGCCCGCCTGCCGCCGCCGACGAGCTTTCGCGATCGGCTCTTCGAGCTGAAGGTAGGCTCCGAAATCGACCGCGACGACGTGGTGGCACGCTTGGTTGGCAACGGCTACCAGCGTGTGGACCTGGTCGCGACGGTCGGTGAGCTCGCGGTTCGGGGTGGGGTCATCGACCTGTTTCCGGTTGGGGCTGCCGACCCGGTGCGCCTCGAGCTCTTCGGCGACGAGATCGAAGCGATGCGACAGTTCGATCCGATCACCCAGCGTTCGGCCGCGGCGACCACCTCGGTCCTGGTCTTGCCCACCAGCGTCTGGGGCTCGGACCCTCGCGACGCCTCGGCGTTGGCGCGACATCTGGTCGAAGCCGCGCTCGAGCAGGGCGAGGTCTTGTTGGAGGAAACCCGCGCCCGGTTGGTGGGGCTCGAGGCTGGCCAGGATGTCGCCGGCTGGACCGCTTTGTTGCCGGTGGCGGCTGCCAACACGGTTGGTTTGTGGCGCTGGCTCGACAACGCCGTGGTCGTCGCCGTCGATCCTCCGACGCTGCGCGAAGAAGTTCGGGCCCACGGCGAACGCCTGGCGACGGATTTTGCCGCTCGACGCGATTGGCTCGGCCCCGGGCCGGTGCCGGAGCGAGTCGCGTGGTCGGTCCCCGAAGTGCTCGCTCAGCTCGAGCGGGCCGAGGTCGAGCTGACGCTCGCCCTCGATGGCGAATTGGCCGGGATCGACTTCGGCGCGACCTTGACCGACGTGTTGCACGGGCAGCTCCCGCGGCTGCCGCGAGAAGTCGACACCGCCCGGCGCCGCGGCGAGCGGGTGGTGGTGGTGGGGCCCGAGGAGGAACACGAGCGTCTCCGGACCGCCCTCGACGGGGTTGGCCTCGAGCTCGGGCGCGACCCGATCGACATCGTCGCCGGCGAGCTCGACCGGGGCTTCCACCTCCCCGCTGCCGGACTGGTGGTGTTCGGCGAAGGCCAGCTCGTGGGTGGGAGGAGGCCGGTGCGTGCTCGCAGCCGCGAGCGGTACGGACCCTTTGTCGCGAGCCTGCGTGATCTCAAGGTGGGCGACTACGTCGTGCACGCCGACCACGGCATCGGCCAATTCACCGGCCTGAAGACCCTGCAGGCGGCCCCACGACCCGGCGCGAGCCAGGCCCTGCCCTCGGCGATCAAAGACCTGGCGCCGGCGAGCGCTGCGCCGACGGAGGTGATGGAGCTCACCTACCAGGGTGGGCGCACCCTGCTCCTGCCCCTGACCCAGCTCGACCAGATCCAGCGCTACAGCGGACTGGAGAGCATCGCCCCACGGCTCGACCAGCTCGGCGGCAGCTCCTGGAACAAGACCCGCGAAAAGGTGCGCGCGGGGGTGCGCAAGCTGGCGTTCGATCTGGTGCGGTTGTACGCCGAGCGCGCCCAGGCCGAGGCCCCGAAGGCGGTCCTTGCCACCGACCTTCAACACCAGTTCGACCAGGCCTTTGCGTGGGAGGAGACCGACGATCAGCTGGAAGCGATCGCGGCGATCGAGGCCGATCTCGAAAGCGGCCGTCCAATGGATCGACTGTTGTGCGGTGATGTCGGGTTCGGCAAGACCGAAGTGGCGATGCGAGCGGCCTTCAAGGCCGTCGACAACGGTTGGCAGGTGGCGGTCCTGGCCCCGACGACGATCTTGGCGGATCAACACCTCGAGACCTTCCGCAAACGCTTCGACGGGTTTCCGGTGTCGATCGAGGCGGTTTCCCGCTTCCGTTCGCCGGCTGAGATCAAGGACATCCTGGCGCGCGCCAAGGAGGGCCGCGTCGACATCCTGATCGGCACCCATCGCCTGCTCTCCAAGGATGTCGAGTTGCCCAAGCTCGGATTGCTGGTGGTCGACGAGGAACAACGCTTCGGCGTGGCTCACAAGGAGAAGCTCAAACAGCTCAAGCGCAACCTGCACGTGCTGGCGATGTCGGCCACGCCGGTGCCGCGGACGCTGCAGCTGTCGCTCGCCAAGGTGCGCGAGCTCTCCTTGATCGAGACGCCGCCGCGCGATCGGCTGGCGGTGGAGACCGCAATCCTCGCCTCGTCGCGAGAGGTGGTGCGCGAAGCCATCGAGGCCGAGCTCGAGCGCGGTGGGCAGGTCTTCTACGTCACCCCGCGGGTCGAAGGCATCGAGGAGCTCAGCGCCGAGATTCGCGAGACGGTTCCCGGCATCCGCCTGACGGTGGCCCACGGCCAGTTGGACGAAAAGGAACTGTCGCGGCGGATGCACGCTTTCACGCGGGGTGACTACGATCTCCTGCTGGCGACGACGATCATCGAAAACGGCATTCACATTCCGCGGGTCAACACCATGTTGGTCCACTCTGCCACCAGCTTCGGCCTCTCGCAGCTCTACCAATTGCGCGGGCGCGTTGGCCGCGGTGCCGAGCTCGCCTACTGCTACCTGTTGATTCCGGCGGACCGCGTGCTCGGTGAGGTAGCCCGCAAGCGGTTGGCGGCGCTCAAGGAGTTCTCCGATCTCGGCGCCGGTTTCCGCATCGCCGCGAGAGACCTCGAGATCCGCGGTGCCGGGGATCTGCTCGGAGCCGAACAGAGTGGGCACATCGCCGCCGTCGGAATCGAGACCTACATGAAGATCCTCGAGGAGGCGATCCGCGAGCTCTCGGGCGAGTCGCAGGAGCCACAGGTGTCGACGACCTTCGATCTGCCGCTGCCGATGTCGCTGCCGGCGGCCTACGTGAGCGATCCCAATCTGCGTATGGAGGTCTACCGTCGCATCGCGACGTGGGATGGTGACGGGCGCGAGCTGTTGCAGGAGCTCGAGGATCGATTCGGACGGGCACCCACCGAGGTGCGCACGCTGATCGCGGTCGCCTCGGCCAAGCGCCGGGCGGAGCAGTTGCGCATCCAGGCGATCCTGCTGCAGGATCGTCGTCTGGTGATTCGTCTGCGGCGAGACTCGAAGATCGATGTCGAGGCGCTGGTGCGTCTGGTTTCGGCGCGTGCCGGCGCCGAGTTCACCCCGGAGGGAACCTTGTTGATCCCGCTCGAGGAGGGCGTGTCGCTGCTGGAGCTGGTGACTGCGGTGTTGGAAGAGGTGGCGGCATGAGGGCTCACCTGGCGGTGGGCACCGCGGTGCTGGCAGCGGCAGTCGGGTGTCTGAGTGACCGCACGCCGCCCGACGCGGTCGCCGAGGTGGCGGAGCGGCTGGTGCGTTGGCCCGAGCTCGAGGCGGCGCTCAGGGCCGAAGCGGCCGAAGAGACCGCGGCCCTGTCGTCTGCGGTGCTATCGGTACGCCCGGATGCGTGGGTGGACCGGCGAGGACGCGACAGTGGGAATGCTCGACGCCGAGCTCCAGGCGCGGCCGGTCAGCGAGGAGGAGTTGCGCTCGGCGTACGCCGAGCGCTCGCGCGCCTTCGATCTGCCGGCCCGCCTGCGGTTGCGTCAGCTGTTGATCGAGGATCGCGCCAATGCGGACGAAGCGATCCGGCGACTCGAGGCCGGCGAGGACTTCGTCGACGTGTCACGGCGGCTCTCTCTCGATCCGAACGCCGAACGCGGGGGTGAACAACCGGGAGCTTTCACCACCGAGGAGCTACCGCCACAGTTTGCCGAGGCGATCTTGGCTCTCGAGGTCGGCCAGATCTCGCCGATTCTCCAGGCGCCCCACGGCTTTCATATCTTCCAGGTGATCGCCAAGCTTCCGGCGGAGCAGGTCCCCTTCGAGCAGGCCAAGGAGGAGCTCCAGGAGACCCTGCGTCGCGAGCGGGCCGATGGCCTGCTGGAGGAGCTCTTGACCGAGGCGCGCGCGGCGGTGCGCTGCCGCGTGTTCGACTACAACCTCCCGTTCAGCTACCAGGGCCACTACCCCACCGCCGAGCAGCACGATCGTGGCGGAGTACAATAGGCACATGGCTGGATTTCTGCGACTGCTGGTGGCAATTGCGCTGATCTGGGTGGCGGTGACCTATGGTTGGCCGCGAGTCAAACGGTTCCTCGACGATCCCAAGGTGGTGACGTCCGTGCGCAGCGGCGATGACGGGCTTGGGTGTGTGCAGGCGGCATCCCGGATGGTGTCGACGTTCGAGAACGGTATCGGCGAGTTTTCGATGCCTCCCCTGGACGAAGCGAAGTGGGAGGTCTTTCGGGAGCGGGTCCGAGACCGCCAGGCCCAGGCCCAGGCCGTCTGTGGTTGTGTTGCCGAGCCGTGTGTGATCGCGCGTGAAGCCCTCGACGACTTCGACTCGCTGATGATGCGTTTCAACACCGAGCTCAGGCGCGGCAGCTACCCGACCGAGGCCGCCGGGGAGCTCAACGACATCCAGGGATTGCTCGATCGCGCGCGCGGCGCGGTGATTTGAGAAGGGTACCGGGTACCAGGTACCGGGTACTGAAGACCGGAATTTCATCCCACGGGGTGCACCACGGGCGTGCATCGGGAACAGCTCACAAGTTGCCCACGTCTCTGCGGTGAGTACCCGGTAGCCAGTACCCGGCACCTTCCGATCTAGGTCCGTGGCCCTGCAGCCCTGACATCGTCGCCGACGTCCGCGGCGAAGCGTTCGAAGTTCTTGGCGAACATTGTCGCGAGCTTGGCCGCCTGGGCATCGTAGGCTGCCGGGTCGGACCAGGCCCGACGCGGGAACAAGACATCGGCGGGGACACCGGCAACCGCTTCGGGGACACCCACGCCGAACACCGGATCCGGGATGGTCGCCACACGATCGAGCTCGCCGGCGAGCGCGGCGTCGACCATTCTACGGGTCAGCGAGAGTTTCATGCGGGCGCCGACACCCACGCCGCCGCCACTCCAGCCGGTGTTGAGCAACCACACCGTGGCGTCGTGGCGGGCGAGCTTCTCCCCCAGGAGCGAGGCGTAGACGCTTGGGGCCAGGGGGAGGAACGGCGCCCCGAAGCAGGTCGAGAAGGTGGCACTCGGCTCGGTGACGCCCCGCTCCGTGCCGGCGACCTTGGCGGTGTAACCGGATAGGAAGTGGTACATCGCCTGGGCTGCGTCGAGCTTGGAGATCGGCGGCAGCACGCCGAAGGCATCGCAGGTGAGGAAGACGATGTGCTTGGGGTGACCGGCGACGCCACCGAGGTCGACGTTGTCGAGATGGGTCAGAGGGTAGCTCGACCGAGTGTTTTCGGTGATCGCATCACTGTCGAGATCGAGATCGCGGGACTCGGGGTCACACACGACGTTTTCGAGCACGGTGCCGAAGCGCCGGGTCGTTGCGTAGATCTCGGGCTCGCCGCTGGGTGAGAGCCGGATCACCTTGGCGTAACACCCACCCTCGACGTTGAACACGCCGCGGTCGCTCCAGCCGTGCTCGTCGTCGCCGATCAGGGTGCGCTTTGGATCCGACGACAAGGTGGTCTTGCCGGTGCCCGACAAGCCGAAGAACAACGCCACATCGTCGCGATCCGAGCCCCAGTTGCACGAGCAGTGCATCGGGAAGATCCCCTGCTTGGGGAGCAGATAGTTCATCACCGTGAAGATCGACTTCTTGATCTCGCCGGCGTAGTGAGTCCCACCGATCAGGACCTCGCGCCGACCGAAGTCGAGCAGGATGAAGGTCGAGGTCCGGGTGCCGTCACGCTCGGGCACGGCTTCGAAGCCTGCGGCATTGATCACGGTGAAACCCGGCAGATGCTCTGCCAGGGTGCCGGCCTCGTGCTCGCGAATGAACATGTTCTGGGCAAAGAGATTGTGCCAGGCCTTTTCGGTGACGACCCGTACCGCCAGTCGGTGGCGGGGATCGGCGCCGGCCCAACCGTCGAAGACGTAGAGGTCGCGCTCGGCCAGGTACTCCCGCACCCGTTGACCGAGGGCGTCGGCCGCAGCGGCCGGGAAGCGAGCGTTGACCTCGCCCCACCAGATGTCGTCGGTGACTCCGGGGCGCTCGACCACGAACTTGTCCTTGGGTGATCGGCCGGTCTGAGGCGAGGTGATCGCCACCAGCGGTCCGCCGGCCGCGATCGAGGTCCGACCTTCGCCGAGCGAGGCTTCGTAGAGTCGGGCGGCGGGAAGGTTCCAGAACACACGCCCGGCACGCTCGATACCGTGAAGCTCGAGTCCGTGACGGCTGCGGTGGGGTCCGTGATGGTGCATCGAAGGCTCCTCCAGAGCGAAAAGTCGATTCTACCAGTCCGCCGGCCGATGGTCCTGCAGAGCGAGCCGACGTGAGATACTCGACCAGTCATGGATTCGACTGCATTCGTCGTCCTCGATCGCGTCACCCGGCGCTACGGCTCGCTCACCGTGCTCGACCACGTCTCGCTCGCCGTCGAGGAAGGTGAAGTGCTGGTGCTCCTGGGTCCGTCGGGAAGCGGCAAGACCACTCTGCTGCGGTGCTTGGCGGGGTTCGACCCGCCGGACGCCGGAACCATCACGATTGCCGGTCGCGACATCACGCGGCTCCCGCCGGCTCAGCGCGATGTCGGCATGGTGTTCCAGCACTATGCGTTGTTTCCTCACCTCGATGTTGCGAGCAACGTCGGCTTCGGCCTGGCGGGTCGTCTCGATCGCAGTGCCCGCGCGCAGCGAGTCGACGAGGTGCTCGACCTCGTCGAGCTCCGAGGTTTTGCCGCCAGACCGGTCGACGCGCTCTCTGGTGGGCAACAGCAACGAGTAGCGGTCGCCCGCGCCTTGGCACCACGACCGCGGGTGGTGCTTTTCGACGAGCCGCTATCGAACCTCGATCCCGAGCTGCGCGAGCGCACTCGCGCCAACCTGCGTGCCCTGCTGCGGGAGATCGGCATCACCGCAGTGGTCGTGACCCACGAACAAGACGAGGCCTTCGACCTTGGGGACCGCGTTGCGGTGCTGCACCGCGGTCGCCTCGAGCAGGTGGCGACACCGGAGCAGCTCTACCGGGAACCCGCCACCCCATTCGTCGCGCGGTTCATCGGCCGGGGAGCCTTTCTTCCCGGCTCGATCGGCGGAGGGGCGGCGCGGCCGGATGGAGCGCGGCATCTCGCGTGGCCCTTCGAAACCTCGTGCGTCGTGGCGGAGGGTGATGCGGTCGAGCTCTTCGTGCGCCCGGAACAGTGGACGCTCGGCGAGCAGGGCTTGTCCGGTACCGTGACCGCACGACGGTTTCGAGGCGCCGAATCGTTCCTCGCGGTGCGCCTCGACGCGGGTGGCACGGTGGAGGTGGCGACACGGTCGGCTCCCGCGGAAGGCGACCGGCTCCATCTGACCCTCGACCCCGGCGCGCGGGTACGCGCCTTCGGGCCGCACCGCGAGACCTGAGACGATGCGACGCGTTGGCCCATGGGTGGTGGTGTTGATCCTGGGGTGGTTGGTCGGCGTGCCGCTGCTGCTGACGCTGGCCGAGTCGTTGTCGCCCGAAGGCCTTGCTGCCTGGCAACGGTTTGCTGCCGACGGCGGTGAGTGGCGGGCCCTCGGGCGCTCGTTGGCGCTGGCGGTGTTGTCGGTGGTGGGCGCCGCCGCACTCGGCGTTCCGCTGGCCTTCCTGTTCACTTGGTACGAGTTCCCGGGCAGGCGCATCCTCGGCGTATTGGTCGCCTTGCCGGTGGCCCTGCCGCCACTGGTCGGAGTCGTCGCCTTCCTCTTCCTCTGGGGAGAGAGCGGCTTCGTTGCTCGGGCCCTGCAGCACCTGCTGGGCCTCGAGCGGCCGCTGTGGCGGCTCGAAGGCCCGGTGGCGATTTTGGTGGTGCACATCTACTCGTTCTTCGTCTACTTCGACCTGTTCACTCGAGCGGCACTCGCGCGTTTCGACCGGTCCCTCCTCGAAGCCGCCGAGGCCCTCGGCGCCAGTCGGTCTCGTCAGCTGTGGGCGGTGGTGTTGCCGAGCCTTCGCCCCGCGCTCGCGGGCGCCACCGTACTGGTCTTCCTGACCGCCCTCGGCTCCTTCTCTGCCCCGTACCTCTTCGGCGGTGCTTGGCGGGTGATGACCACCCAGGTGGTTGCTTCCAAGCTCAACGGGCTCGACCATCTCGCCCGAGTCGAATCGCTGTCCCTCGCGGCACTGGCGCTGGTGGGGTTGGTGGTGTTGCGCCGGCTCGAGGGGCGCCCGGCCGTAGTTTCCGCCCATGGGCTCGCGCCGCAGCGACCGCGGCGCCTAGGTCCGATCGCGCGGTGGTCGGCTACCCTCGGTGCTGCGCTCGTGGCGTTGGTGCTGCTCGCGCCGCACCTGACGCTGGTACTCCTCTCCTTCGTTCCAGCCGGGACCTGGAATGCCGAGGCGTTGCCTCCGGTCGTGTCGCTCGCGCCGTGGCGCGAGGTCTTCGTCCAGGCACGGCGCCTCGAGCCGATCGCCCATGCGGGCGGATGGGCCGCTGCCGCCACCCTCGCTGCCCTGGTGGTGGGTCTGGCCGCGGCGTGGGCGACGGTGCGCGGCGGTGGATTTGCAGGGCGGTGGGCCGGTCGTTTGGTGGCGGTGCCGTGGGCCGTTCCGGGGACGGTGCTCGCGATCGCCCTGGCGGCGATGTTTTCGCGCTCCGAACCATGGTTCGGACGCTGGCTGCTGGTCGGGACGGTGTGGCTGATGCCCCTGGCCTGGGCGGTGCGGGTGATTCCACTGGTGGGCCGCGCCGCGATCGCCGGCTGGTCTCAACTCGATCCGGCCCTCGAGCAGGCGGCACAGTCGCTCGGAAGATCGGCCTGGCGAGCGTTCCTCGCGGTCACGCTGCCGCTGTTGCTGCCGGCCCTGGCGGCGGGAGCCGGTCTCGCGTTCGTGGCCGCCGCGGGCGACTTCGTCTGTGCGATCGTGCTCTACACCTACGACAATCGACCCCTGTCGATCGAGATGCTGTCGGCGCTGCGGCTCCAGGAGACCGGTGTCGCCGCGGTCTACGGTGTGCTCCTGGGTGTGGCGAGCACGCTGGTCTTCTGGTTGACCACGGATGCGCGACGCCTCGCCAGGACGTCTTCCTGACATGGGCGCAACACCGATCTTCGGCCGCATCTGGATCCTGATGGCGACGGTTTTCGTCGACATGTTGGGCTTTTTCCTGGTGTTGCCGCTGCTGCCCTTCTACGCCGAGGATCTCGGCGCCAGCCCCGTCGTGGTCGGCCTGTTGGTCTCGTGTTTTGCGCTGGCGCAGTTGACCAGCGCGCCACTGTGGGGGCGGCTGTCCGACCGCCTCGGGCGAAAGCCGGCGCTGCTCGCAGGCCTGGCAGTGTCGGCGGGCTCGTTCGTGCTCTTTGCCTATGCCACCAACATTTGGTTTCTGGTCGTTTCGCGTTTGATCCAGGGTGTCGGCAGCGGAACCACCGGCGTGGCGCAGGCCTACGTCTCCGATGCAGTTTCCCCCAAGGACCGGGCCAAGGCCCTCGGGTGGCTGTCTGCGGCGACCAGCGCCGGCGTGATGCTCGGGCCGGCCCTCGGATCGCTCGCCGCGCGGCTCGGTCCTGCAGCCCCGGGGCTGTGTGCGGCGGCGTTGTGTGTGCTCAACGTCCTGTGCGCGTGGCGATTCCTGCCGGAGTCGCACAGCCACCGGCACGGGCATGAGCGCGAGCCGATTCGCCGCACCATGACCACCGTGCTGCGGGATCCGCTCGCTCCGGCAAGCCTGATGATCCTGGTCTACGCCATCGGCATGATGGCGTTCATGGCGATGAACGGGATCCTGGCGCTGTTTCTCGAGCGTCGATTCGGGGTCGATGAGCACTCGATCGGCTGGTTCTACATCTATGTCGGCGGGATCTCGCTGGTGATGCGAGCGGTCTTGCTCGGGCCGGTGATCGCGCGCTTCGGCGAAGTTCGGGCACAGCGTCTCGGCGGTCTGGCTCTGGCGTTGGGCATGGCCGCCATTCCGCTGCCGACGACGATCCCGGGTCTGGCCTTCGCGATCGCCTTCGTGCCCATCGGCACCGCGCTCCTGTTCCCTGCCACCACTTCGCTGGTCACCCGCTGGGCACCGGCAGGGCAGACCGGGCAGCTGCTCGGGGTGCAGCAGGCCTTCGGCGGTATCTGCCGGATGGTTGGCCCGATGTGGTCCGGAGCGGCCTTCCAATACCTGTCGATCGCCGCGCCCTTCTGGATCGCCGCAGCGCTGATGCTGCTGGTAGCGCTCGCAGCGATGCGCCTCGGCCCGGGTCTTGGCGACCCCGACTGATCCACCGCGGGGTGCTCAGTAGGAGGTCGTCGCGCCGACGGCGAGCAGGGCGACTCGCTCTCGATCGCCGGCCGACAGGGGGGCAATCAACTCCAATGGGGCTTCGTCCGGATGATCGTCGGCGAGCTCGAAGGTGCCCCAGTGGACCGGCATCAGGCGGCGTGCCCCGAGCTCCCGAAAGGCTTGCCACGCCTGGACCGGATCGAGGTGTTGCCAGGCCATGAACCAGCGCGGAGCAAACGCTCCAATCGGCAGGATGGCAAGGTCGATGGGGCCGAGGTCTTTGAAGTGCCGGTATCCGGAAAACCACCCCGAGTCGCCCCCGAAGTAGACGGTGCGTGAGGGCCCGCGCAGCAGCCAGGATGCCCACAGAGTCGAAAACGCACGGTGCTCGAGGCGATTGGACCAGTGCTGCGCCGGCAGGCAGCGCACCTCCCAGTCATCGAGCACGAGCTCATCCCACCAATCGAGCTCGTGTACCACCTCGACCCCGCGGCGCTCGAGCCAGGAACGCAGCCCCAAGGGGACGACCCACGGAACATGGGTCAGCCGCGCGACGGTCGAAGCGTCGAGGTGGTCGTAGTGATCGTGGGAGAGCACCACGAAGCGTGGTGTTGCCAGTGTCTCGAGAGCAGGTGAAGCGGGTCGCAGACGGCGCGGTACCAGCGCTCGCGAGCCCCAGTGCGGATCGAGCACGACGAGGTCGTCGCCGTCCTCCAGGACCACCGTGGCGTGGCCCACCCACGTCGCCCGCGCACCACTGAGGTCTTCGCGTCGAGTGCGATCCAAGTGCGCCGCGAGCTGGTGCGGGTCGGGGGGGTGGCGCTCCTTGCGCCACAGGCGGCGCAGGCGCCAGCGCAGGACATCTCGCAGGTGGTGAGGAAACGGTGCCCACGGGACGAAAAAGCGACCGTCGGCGCGACGATGAGGTAGGTACAGGAGCTGCCGAGAATCCGCCGCACACATGGCTCCCGCAGCGTACCAGGACCTCGCGGCTGCAGCTGCCAAGGGGGTCGCGAAGGATTTTCCGCGACGCGGCCTCTGATGGATGAGCCCGCCGCTGCGGCGCTCGAGAGGAGGGTCGATGGCGGTGGTGGGTCGCAGTCAGCATGCCACGTTCCCGTGGAACGATAGGGCGCCCTCGGCGGGGTCGCGGTGGGTGCTCGTGGCCCAACGCGTTGCCGCCATCGATCCCTGGTTGCTGCTCGATGCGACCAGCGAGGATGCACTGGTGTTGTGGCGCTCGGCCACACACTTCGACATCGCCCTCGGTGTTGCTGCGCAGGCTCGAGCGAGCGGGCCTGGGCGCTTCGAGACGCTCCGTGTGGCCGCCACCGCGCTGCTCGACGACGTCGACCCCGGCCCCGCCGGTTCCTCACCGCGACTCTTCGGCGGGTTCGGTTTTGGCGACGAGGATGGCGAGCTTCCGGCAGCGAGTTTCGTATTGCCGCGCTGGTGGTGGTCGTGTCGCGGTGGTGTCACCACGTTGACGGTGGCGGGGGATCGCCGCGAGGATCCGCGCCACCTCGTCGAAGCCGCGCCGAGCACCGCGGGCTGGCTTCCGGCAGCGCGCGCGCAGGTTTGCGACATCGCGGCTCCCGAGTCGGCCGAATGGCGAGACGAGGTCGAGACGGTGCTCGCGGCGATCGCCCGCGGGGAGATCAGCAAGCTGGTCTGCGTGCGGCCCACCGCGGTGACGCTCACTCGGCCCCTCGAAGTGGGACAGTTCCTCGGTGGCCTCCAGGCGCCGCGAGCGCTGCGCTTCGTCGTGCGCCGTGACGGCTGCAGCTTCTTCGGCGCCAGCCCCGAGCGGCTGGTGGCCCTCGAGGACGGCAAGATTGCGACTGAGGCGATCGCCGGCACGGCGCCGGCGTGCCCCGACCCGGCCGGTGAGCTGCTCGCCAGCTCGAAAGAGCGGGAAGAACATCAGATCGTGGTCGAGGCAATCACCGCAGCCCTGGCCGAGATCTCGGACGCAACCGTCTGCTCCCCCGAGCCCGAGCTGCTCGATCTCGGTCGGTTGGTCCACCTGCGGACCCGAATCGCGGCGCGCACCCGTCGGCCGATCCACCTCCTCGAAGTGGCCGAGCGCCTCCACCCGACCCCTGCGGTGGCGGGAGCCCCCAAGGCTCAGGCGCTCCGGAAGCTTGCCGCTCTCGGGCGCCGCGGCGGCTGGTACACGGGAGCGGTGGGTTGGTTCGATCGCGCCGGACACGGCGACCTGCAGGTTGCGTTGCGTTGCGGTCTGACCGCCGCGACGCGGCTCGAGTTGTGGGCCGGTGCCGGGATCGTCGCCGGCGCTGAGGCGAGCCGGGAGCACCGCGAGATTGCGCTCAAGACATCAACCATGTTGGCACCCCTGATCGGAACCGACCCGGCCGAGGTTGCCACCCACGTCTGCGAGGAGTCACCATGAACAGCCTGCGTCTACTCTGTGCCGCCTTCGCTCTCGCCACCGTGTCGTTCGCCCCTGCCGCACACGGAGACCGCTTGGTCCTCGACCGCGCCGGCTCGGCGGTCACCTTCACCCTCGACGCCACCGGGCACACGGTGCGCGGCACGCTGGTGTTGAAGGACGGCAGCGTCGAGTTCGACGCTGCGGGCGGTCCTGCCTCCGGGCGTGTCGTCATCGACGCCACCTCGGCCGCCACCGGCAGCAGCGGCCGAGACAAGACGATGCACAAAGAGGTGCTCGAGAGCGAGAAGTATCCCGAATTCGTGTTCCTACCCGAGCGTCTCGATGGAGCGGTGGCGCGTGAGGGCCAGAGCCAAGCGGTTCTGGTTGGGCGGCTGGAAATTCACGGCGTGGTCAAGCCGGTGTCCCTGCCGGCGTCGATCACGGTTACGGGTGACCAGGTCGCGGCGACGGCGAGCCTGACGATTCCCTTCGTTGCGTGGGGCATGCACGACCCGAGTGTGTTGTTCCTGCGGGTCGCCAAGGAGGTCGTGGTCCAACTCGAAATCCAGGGCCGTTGTGTCAGCGGGGAGGCACCGTGAGCCTCGAGCCGATGGCAGAGCGCCAGACCACACAGCAGGCGGTCGGCACCCCGGCGCCGGTCCTCGAAGCCTGCGAGCTCGAGAATCTGCTGGACGCCTACCGTCGTCTCTTGCCACATCACGCCGCGGACGAGCACCTCGAGGCGATCCTCACCGATGCCATTTCCCATCCGGGCAGTCTCCTGCGGGCCCAGCTCGCCTGGAGCTTGGGCCGGGCCCTAGGGCTCGGCCCTGATCCGGCGATCGAGGTCGCGGTGGCGATCGAGGCGTTCCACAGCGCTTCGTTGCTCTTCGACGACCTGCCGGCGATGGACGACGCCGTCGAGCGCCGCGGCCGCCCCTGCCCACACGTCCGCTGGGGCCAGGGGCAGACGATGCTGGCGGCCTTGGCGTTGATCACGCGCGCCTATGGATTGCTGTGGCGGGCCATCGCGGCGGCTCCGCCGCGCGCCGCTGCAGACGCGGCACGCTTGGTCGAGGAGTGCCTTGGGGTCGACGGCATTCTCTCCGGTCAGGCTTTGGACCTGAGATTTGCAGCCGGGGCCCGCGGGGCTGAGCAAGTGATCAGGGTCGCGAGAGGCAAGACGGTGTCGCTGGTGCGGCTGACGGTGGTCTTGCCGGCTCTGATCGCCGGGGCACCTGCGAGCACGATCGCCGACCTCGAGCGCTTGGCTGACGCCTGGGGGCTGGCGTACCAGGCCCTCGACGATTTCAAAGACCATGCCGAGTGGCGCGCCGATACCGGAAAGTCCGCGGGCCGGGACGCCCTGCTGGGTCGACCCAACCTGGTGGCTGCACTCGGGCAGGCTGGAGCTCTGGCCCGGATCGACGCATGGCTCGACCAGGGCGGCGAGGCCAGCCGGCGGCTGGCCCGCAAGGGGATCCAAATCCGGGCACTGGGCGGGCTCGAAGAGCGCCTGCGCCACGATCGGGCGGCCATCGCCGAGTGGCGCCGGTGCGCATGAGCGACAGGGCCCAGCTCGACCCGAGTCGAGGTGGCGATTACCGGTGGCCGCGCCGGGTCGCGGGGTTGGTCGGCGTGGGCGACGCCCTGACGGGCCTGGGCCTGGTGATCGCCCCGTTGGCGTTGGTGCGCCTCATGGGCATCGAGGCCGACGAGGCGGCGCAGGTTTGGCTGCGATTCATCGGTGCGTTCGTCTTCGGGGTGGGCCTCGCAACGCTCGAGCCGGCGCTCAGCGCCGCGGCGCCGCGGCTTCCGGGAGCCACCAGCGCCACGATGACGATCCGGCTCGCGGTTGCCTGCGTCGTCGCTCTGGCAGTGTGGCGCTCGGAGCTGGAACCCCGTTGGTTGCTGGTCGCGTGCTGGGACCTCATCGCTGCCCTGGTGCAGGCGGCTTCGTGCCGGAGGCCGCGACGTGCCTGATCGAGCCACGATCCACCGCTGGCGCTCGCGCGCCGCTGCAACCGTGGCCGTCGCCGCGACCTATGTCTACTTCCTGCTGTTCGCCCAGTTCGCCTTTCTCGAGCAGTTGAAGGCCCATCTCGATGCCGCCGGCGTCAAAGCGGCGATGGCTTCGATGGGCGTCATGGGACTGGCTACGAGTCTGACGATCGCCTTTGCCGCTTCGGCTTCGCGGCGGACGCTCCACGGGTGGTTCCTGGCTGCAGGCATTACCGCGATTGTGTCCCCGGCAGTGTCGGGCCCGGCGGCGCTGCTCGTGCTCGCGGGGTTTATCGGCATCGCGACGGCCGGTGTGACCGTGTCGTTGGCGGTATTGCTGCCCGGCTGGGCAGGTGGCTGGTTGGGGCGTGCCGCCGGTCTCGGCACTGGCCTTGCCTATTTGCTGTGCAACCTGCCGGGAATCTTCGACGGCAGCGTCACCCGTCGGGCCGCGGTGGCGGCGCTGGCCGCCGCCGCTGGACTGATCGCCCTGCCGCTGGCCTCGTCCGACGAGCGCGAGGTGCCGGAGCCGCCTGGAGCGTTGCGTCTGTGGGCGCTGCTGCCGGGCTTCCTGGCGCTGGTGTGGCTCGATTCGGCGGTGTTTGCCGTCGTGCAGCAGAGCGTGTTGGTCACCGACACCTGGGGCAGCGCGCAGCGCTCGCTGCTGCAGGGCATGGTTCACGCTGTTGCCGCGGTGATCGCAGGCGTGCTGCTCGATCGTGGCCGCTTCACGAGCCTTCTGATGGGAGCCTTTGCGACCTTTGCGGTGGCCTTCTCTTGGCTCGAGGCGGGATCCGCCTACCTCGGAATCGCCGGTCCGATCTACGCCGTCGGGATTTCGCTGTACTCGACGGCCTTGGTGGTAGCCCCGGCGCGCGCGGTCGGCGGGCACCTGGCGATGCGCGCCGGGGTGCTCTTCGGGGTCGCCGGTTGGATCGGATCCGCACTCGGCGTCGGCATGGCTCAGGATCTCGGCTATGTCCCGCGATGGTTCGTGGTGGCGGTCGGTGCGGCCGTGGCGATCGTGGCCGTGGCCAGTCGGTGCTGGGGGCTGGTCGGCGCGAAGCTCGGGGGCGGGGCTCTGACCTCGTCCGAGCGGGGAACGGTACCGCAGCCGTGACGATGGGCGCCGCGCTCGAGCGGCTCGCGGCGTTCGCCGTCGCCCGGGCGCGTACCACCATCGGGATCTGGCTCGTGGTCGCAAGCCTCGCGGCCGGCCTTGCCGCCTCGCGGCTCGAGCTTGCGACCTCCAATCTCGACCTCATCGCCCACGACCTGCCGGTCGTGGCCCACTTTCTCGACATGGCCGAGCGTCTCGGCACGCCGAACCAGATCGTGGCGGTGCTCGAAGCCGACGCCGCCGCGCCGCTGCGGCCGAGCGTCGAGCGGGTGGTGGCGACGCTGGTGGGCACCCCCGGGGTCGCCGGCGTTTCGGGGCGCCTGCCGATCGAGCCGGAGCTCGCCCTGCGCTTCGGGATCGACCCGTACTTCGTGTCGCGGGACGGGCGCATGGCGTTCGTGTTCCTGGCTCTCGGTGATCCGCGCTCGCAGGTCGAGACGATTGCCCCGGTGATCGAGGATGTCCGGGCTCGTCTGGCCGGGCTCGGGCTCGATGACGGCGTCCGGGTGGGGCTGACGGGGATCCCGGTCTACGCCGTCGACGACCGGGACGTGGTCCGGCGCGACACGAGTCGGTTGTCGCTGCTGTCGTTGGTGCTGGTGGCCGCACTCTTCGTGGCGGCATTTCGCTCTCGTCGTCGACCACTGCTGGCTGTCGGCGCGCTGGTGGTCAGCACGGTGGTCTCGCTCGGACTCGCGGCCCTCTTGCCGGGGCGCCTGACTCTCGTGTCGGCTTCGTTTCTGTCGATTCTGTTCGGCCTCGGCGTCGATGCCGGCATCCATCTGGTCGATCGCGTGGAAAATGAGCGCGATGCGGCCGGCAGCGAAGCCGAAGCCGTGCGCCGCGCTGTGGCGGCCCTTGCCCCGGGGCTCTTTACCTCCACCATCACGACGGCGTCGACCCTGTGGGCGCTGCTCGCCGGTGGATTCCGCGGCTTCGCCGAGCTCGGCCTGATCGCTGCCAACGGCTTGCTCATCGCCCTGCTGGCGACGTCATCGCTCCTGCCGGCGCTGTTGGTGGTGGCGGCCTCCCGCGAGCCATTCGGTCCGCCCCGACCAAGCCTTCTCGCACGTGTGCTGCTGCTCGGCCAGCAGCGGGCGGTGGCGGTGGCCGTTGGAATCGGCGTCGCGGCCCTGGTTCTGGTGCCGGGCCCGGACTTTGACACCAACTATCTCGACCTCGAGCCCGAACGCTCGGAGGCGGCCCGGCTCGAGCGCGAGATGGCGGCGCGTTCGGACTACTCCCCGCAGAGTCTGGTCTTCACGGTTCACGATCGCGCCGACCTGGAGGCCGCGGTCGAACGGTTGAGGGTGGAGCCGAGTGTCGGAGCGGTCCGCTCGCTGCTCGATCTCGAGCTGCTGGAGGCGCTGGGCGCCGATGCCGACCCCGCTCTGCGGGCGGCGGTGGCACCGTCGGATGGCGAGTTTGCGGTGTGGGTGTTCCCGTCCGAGGTGGTGTGGGAGCCTGGCGCACGAGAGCGTTTCGTCAGCGCCGTACGAAGCATCGCTCCCGATGCGACCGGCATGCCCGTGCTCGGAGCCTTCCTGGTCGAACGATCGAAGCGGGCGCTGCAGATCGCGGCGACCATCGGTGGTCTGTTGTTGATCGGCTGGTTGATCCTCGACTTGCGTCGCCCACTGCCGGTGGCGCTCGCGGCGTTGCCGCCGCTGGTGACGGCCGCCGCGCTCCACGGGCTGATGCGACTCGTGGGTCTCAGCTGGAACCCGATCGCGGTGATGGCGCTGCCGGTGGTTCTGGGAATCGCCGTCGACGATGGTGTCCATCTGGTGCACCGCTTCGTCGCCGAACGCGGGGACCTCGACAAGAGCCTGGCGGGAACCGGGCGCAGCCTGGTCCTGACCTCGCTGACCACGATCGCTGCCTTCGGAACTCTCGGTCTTGCCGAGCACCGCGGCCTTGCCTCGTTCGGTCAGGTCGTGGCGCTGGGCGTCTCGCTGGCGTTGCTGCTCTCGACCCTGGTGCTGCCGCAGCTGTTGGTGTGGCAGCGCCGACGGCTGATCGGCACGGACCGTGGGACGCACACCGAGGGTGAAATCGAAAAAGCCACGGCGAACCGTGGCTTGGAATCGAATGGTTGCGGGGGCAGGATTTGAACCTACGACCTTTGGGTTATGAGCCCAACGAGCTACCGGACTGCTCCACCCCGCGTCATGTTCCCGCCATCTGGCGGGCCTAAGATCATGCCACAGCTTGGGTCGTGGGTCAAGCCCCCGGAGCGCGGAGCTCGAGGCGTCGGCCCAGCCCGGTGAGGCGGTCGGCCAATTCGACCGCGGCCGCCTCGAGGGAGGTGTCGGGGCGAACTTCGAAGGGCTCGCCGCAGCCCACCCGGACCGTCGCGAAGGGTTTGGGAATCTCCATGCGGTCCCAGGATTTGAGCCGCCAACTCGAACCGCTCCATGCTGCCACCGGGACGATCGGTACCCGGCCGCGTTGCGCCAGCGCCAACACCCCGGGCTTGGCGACGTGCAAGGGCCCGCGTGGCCCGTCGGGCGTCAGGGCGACCACCTGCCGGCGACGCAGCGCCTGCATCAGCCCTCGCAGGGCCGGTGCGCCGCCCCGACTGGAGGAACCCCGCACGACATCGACACCCCAGGGCGACACCACCGCGGTGGCGATGTCGCCGTCCCGCGAGGCCGAGATCACGGTGGAGCAGCGTCCCGGTGCCAACCCGAAGCGGTGGGTCACGATCCAGGCGCAGGTGGGAATGTGTTGGTGCCAGAAGACCAAGATCGCCGCCTCGCCGTCCTCGAGGCCGGCGGGTCGCTCGCAACCCTCGGCCCACTCGAAGCGCCACGTCCACGCCAGACCCTCGAGGGCCGTGCGAATGGCAAAGGCAGCGCCACGGGCCGATCGCCTCACCGCCACTGTACCGTTCGACGACCGACACGAGGCCGGCAGGTCGCGGGGATGCGAGCAAGGGAGAGGTGGTCCATGGGCAGCTGGTGGTATCGTTAGGAGGTCATCGAACCGAGTCTTGGCCGCCAGCGCATGATCCCCAAGCGCCGGGTCGAAGTCAAGGTTCGATCCCGCCAAGGAGCCTTCCCATGTTCGTCATCGAAGACCTGGTCGCGCGCGAGATCCTCGACTCCCGAGGCAACCCCACGATCGAAGTCGACTGCCACCTGTCGGGAGGGGCGGTGGGCCGGGCGGCAGTGCCTTCGGGAGCCTCGACCGGAGCCCGTGAGGCCCTCGAGCTGCGCGACGCCGACGAGCGGTACCTCGGCAAAGGCGTGCAACGCGCAGTGTCGCACGTCGAAGAGCGCATCCACGACGAGATCGTCGGTCTCGACGCCCGTGATCAGGCATTGATCGATCGCAGCCTGTGCGAGCTCGATGGCACCGAAACCAAGAGTGATCTCGGGGCCAATGCCATCCTCGGGGTGTCGCTGGCGGTCGCGCACGCTGCCGCCGAGGCCGCCGGCTTGCCGCTGTATCGCTACCTCGGTGGTCCGGCGGCGACGGTGTTGCCGGTGCCGCTGCTCAACGTCCTCAACGGTGGGGCTCACGCCGACAACTCGGTGGACATCCAGGAGTTCATGGTCGTTCCCCTCGGCTTCGATGCCTTCTCGGATGCCTTGCGCGCCGGTGTGGAGACCTATCATTCGCTGCGCAAGGTGCTCAAAGCTCGTGGTTTGGCCACCGCGGTGGGGGACGAAGGCGGATTCGCCCCCAATCTCGGCAGCAATCGCGAAGCGCTCGACCTCCTGCTCGAGGCGATCGAAAAGGCCGGATACCAGCCCGGGGCCGAGATCGCCTTGGCTCTCGATGTGGCTGCCAGCGAGCTCTACGATCCCGCCACCGGGCTCTACGCGCTGGCCGGGGAAGGCCGCAGCGGCCTGTCGGCCGGCGATTTGGTCGGGCTCTACCGCGACTGGGCCGACACCTATCCACTGGTGTCGATCGAAGATGGGCTCGCGGAAGGCGATTGGGACGGCTGGGATGTGCTTACCGACGAGCTCGACGACCGACTGCAGCTGGTGGGCGACGACCTTTTCGTCACCAATCCCAAGATCCTCGCCGAAGGCATCGAACGGGGCATCGGCAACTCGATCCTGGTCAAGCTGAACCAAATCGGAACCCTCACCGAAACCTTCGAGGCGATCGATCTCGCGCGCTCGAACGCCTACACCCAGGTCATCTCGCATCGTTCCGGCGAAACCGAGGACACCACCATTGCCGACCTCGCGGTGGCGGTGCGGGCCGGCCAGATCAAGACCGGGGCACCGTGCCGCAGCGATCGGGTGGCCAAGTACAACCGACTCCTGCGGATCGAAGAGGAGCTCGAAGGCGTGGCCGTGTACCCCGGTCGCTCCGCCTTCCCGCGTTTCGGCGAGTGAGCAGCGCAAGTCGCCTCCCGCGGATCCTGGCGATCGCCGTGGTCGCAGCGCTGGCGGTGCTCGCGCTCGCGGCCAACCGCGCGTGGCAGGCTCTCGAGGTGGCTCGGGCGAAGAAGCTCGAGCTCGCCACCAGGATTGCGAGCGAACAACAGCAGGTCGACGTGCTGCGGCTGCGGGTCGAGCGATTGCGCCGAGACCCACGGACCCTCGAGGCGGTTGCCCGCGAGCAGCTCGGCTGGGTGCGGCCCGAGGACCTCGTGGTGATCTTCGAAAAGGAGCCGAGGGCGCCTTCGGTGGTTTATGCGGCGCCCGAACCGCGGGCTGTGCCGGCGCCCGGCTGAGGTGTGCGCGCGCTGCGCGCGAGTGCCAGCTTCAGTGCCGGCGGGGTGACTAAGGTCGTCAACACCACCATGATCACGATCGCCGAGAACAACGAGGCGCTGATCACGGGGTGACCGCCGAGGGAGAGCTTCGCGCCGATCCCGGCGAAGATCAGGCCAACTTCACCGCGTGGCACCATACCGACGGCGACCGAGAGTCGATCGACGCCGCTCTCGAGCACCCCCCCGGCGCTGACGAGCTTGCCGACGACCGCAATTGCCGTGAGGGTGAGCGCAAAGCCCAATACCGCGATGTCCCCGAAGGTCGACAGGTCGACCTTGAAACCCATCATGACGAAGAAGATCGGCACCATGAACCCCGACAAGGGTTGGACCAGGTCCTCGATGTGGCGATGAGTCTCTTCGCGATCGGCCAGCGGACGGTAGTGGACCTCGTCGAGGATCAGCCCGGCGGCGAAGGCGCCGACGATCGCTGCGAGTCCGAGCTCGCTCGCGATCCACGAGAACCCGAGACAGATGACCAGGGTCGTCGCAAGCAGCAGTCCGCGGCCGTGAAGGCGCGAAACGGCCCGGTAGAGCACGGGAGCCACCCTCGATCCGAGCACCACGGCCCCGAGCAGGAAGCCGATCGCCTTGATACAGATCACGGCGATGGCCCAGCCCGAGAGCACCCCGCCGGAGTTGGACGCCGCGATCAGGCCCCCGACCACCGCGAGCAGGATTAGGCCGAGCACGTCGTCGATCACTGCGGCGCCGAGGATGATGCGGGACTCGCGTGATTGAAGGCGGCCGAGGTCGGCGAGCACCCGTGCGGTGATGCCGACACTCGTGGCCGCGAGTGTGGCGCCGACGAAGACGTGGGCGAGCGCGTGCTCCTCGGGGAGCGCGATCGTCGCCAGGCCCCAGCCGCCCACCATCGGCGCCACGACGCCGAGCACCGCCACCGCCAGCGACGACTTGCCGACCGCCAGCATCTCCGAGACGTTGGATTCGAGCCCAACCTCGAAGAGCAGGAGGATCACGCCGAGCTCGGCGAGGACCTCGACCGAGTGGTCGGTCGCGAGCCAGTCGAGCTGATGGATGCCCAACA
This sequence comes from uncultured Thermoanaerobaculia bacterium, assembly GCA_964599475.1. Classification (GTDB taxonomy): domain Bacteria; phylum Acidobacteriota; class Thermoanaerobaculia; order Multivoradales; family CAZRFU01; genus CAZRFU01. The sequence goes on along the minus strand of CAZRFU010000004.1, from coordinate 94,741 downwards.
GGTCGAGATTGCCGAGGGTGATTCCCCACAGCAGCTCTCCCAGGACCGCCGGCTGATGCAGGGCTTCGACGAGCCCGCCGGCCAGCCGTGCGCCGGCGAGGATGATGACCAGGGCAAGCAGGATCGATGTGAGGTCCGCAGCATCCCCGCCGCCGGAGGATGCCGTCGCGGGCAGGGCTACCGCGGCAGCGCCCAGCCACGCGAGCCGCCATCGGCGTTTGCCTGCGCCCGGATTCGACCGCGCCATGACGGGATGCTACTCGGCTTGGCGGGCGTTCGCCACGGCCATCGGTGCGGGCTTGGGGGGTACGCGCTACGATCCCGGGTCGGAGGTGCTCCATGAGCTCGATCGCTGCTGGGCGTTTGCTGGTGTTGCTGGTGTTCATGTCGTCGGTCGCGGTGGCCGGCGCGACGGAGCCGGGTGCCGAGTTGATTGCTGCGGCGCAGCGCGGTGACGTGGGCCGGGTCGAAGCGCTTCTCAAAGCCGGCACCCCCGTCGACAGTCGCTCGGCCTACGGAGCAACGCCGCTGTTTTTTGCCGCCGACAAGGGCAACGCACGGCTGGCAACGGTCCTGCTCGATGCGGGTGCCAGCGTCGAGGTCGTCGACTCCTTCTACCAGGCCACCCCGCTGCAGTGGGCGATCTTCAAGGCCGACGAGTCCGAGTCTCATCGGGGGCTGGTGCGCCAAATGGTGCCGCGCGCCGCCACCGGCAGCGCCGTGATCGGCGCGGCGCTGCTGCTGGGAGCGCGGACCGGTGACCTCGCGCTGGTGCAGCTTGCCCTGGCCGCCGAGGCGCCGATGACCGAGCGTCGGGCGGCTCTCGACGCCGCCCGCCGGGCCGGCGCCACAGCCGTGGTCGAACTCCTCGAGCCGGTGACTACTGCGGCCGATGCCGTCGAGCTTTCGGCCGAACAGCTCGGGCGTTACGTCGGCGAGTACCGCGGCGCCGATCTCACCGCCAAGGTCGAGGTGGTCGAGGGTGCCTTGAGGATCCTCGTGCCCGGGCAAGAGCCGCTGGCGCTGACGGCCGCGTCGCCGAGTGAGTTTTCCATCGCCGCTGCACCGGGAGTCGCCATTCGGTTCGCGCTCGGTGACGGGCCTGCCACGGCGGTGACGATCGTGCAAGGTGAACGCGAAACCGTGCTTGCCCGGACCGCGGAGGCAGCCGTTGCTGCGGCCAAGGCAACTGCCACCGAGTGGCCTCCGCGACCCGCGGCGGGTCCCGCCCAGCCGTGGCCGGCATTTCGAGGTGCCAACCGCGCCGGGATCGCCGATGGCCAGGGTGCGCCGCGGACCTGGAACGCCGAAGACGGCCACAACCTCGCTTGGAGAACCGCAATCCCTGGGCTCGGGCTGTCGAGCCCGGTGATCTGGGGCAACCGCGTCTTTCTGACGACCGCGGTGTCCGCGACCAACGCCGGCGGGCTGCGTACCGGTCTCTACGGCGATGTCGATTCGGTCGAGGACCAGAGCGTCCATACCTGGAAGCTGCTGGCGGTGGCGCTCGACTCGGGTGCGGTGTTGTGGCAGCACGATGTTGCCACGGGAGCCCCCAAGGTCAAACGCCACCTCAAATCGAGCCATGCCAATTCGACCGCTGTGACCGATGGGCGCACCGTGGTCGCGAGCTTCGGCTCCGAGGGCTTGGCGGCCTTTACCCTCGAGGGAGAGCTGCGCTGGAAGGTCGACCTCGGAGTGTTGTCGGCCGGGTGGTTCTTCGATCCGACCTACGAGTGGGAGTTCGCCAGCTCGCCGATCATCCACGACGGCAAAGTGATCCTCCAAGCCGATGTCCACGGCGGGGCGTTCGTGGTGGCCTTCGACCTCGAGACCGGGCGTCAGCTCTGGCGCACTGCGCGAGAAGAGATCCCGACCTGGTCGACGCCCGCGGTGCTGCCGGGAGACGGGGGGCCTGACGAGCTGATCACCAACGGCAGCCGTGCGGTGCGCGGCTACGACCTCGCGAGCGGCGCCGAGTTGTGGCGCATCGCGCCCAACTCCGAGATCGTCGTGGCATCACCAATCGTCGCGGGCGGCCGAGCCTACGTCGTCGGCGGGTACCCGCCGGTACAGCCGATCTACGCGGTTCGGCCCGGAGGCCGCGGCGACCTGAGCCTCGCGGACGGCACGAGCGCCAATGCACACGTGGACTGGAGCCGTCCCCGAGGTGGCAGCTACATCCCCACCCCCATCGCCTACCAGGGCATCGTCTACATCCTCCACAACAACGGTCGGCTGGCCACCTACGATGCCGCCACCGGTGAGGAGATCTACCGGGAGCGGGTCGGGCGCGGCGAAGGCTTCAGCGGCTCGGCGGTGGCGGCCGATGGGGTCCTGTCGCTCGCGGCCGAAAGCGGCACGGTCTACCAGGTGCGCGCCGGTCGCACCTTCGAGCTCCTCGGCACCAACGAGGTCGGCGAGGCGGTCCTGACCACGCCGGCGGTTTCGGCGGGCACGGTGGTGGTGCGCGGCGAGCGCCACCTCTTCGCGTTCCGCGAGCCGGCTGCGGCCGAGGCGGTCAGCTCCTCGGCACCGTGAGCTCCTGCTCTGCGCTCGCGGTGACCTCGCTCAGGAGGCCCTCGAGTCGTCGACGTGCGGCCTCGATCTCCGCGTCGCGAGGGACGCGCTCAGGTGAGCCCACCCACACCGAGACCCGGGCGAAGGGCTTGGGTACCACCATCCGGTCCCACGAGGAGAGTCGCCACGCGCGGGTGCAGGCGAAGCCGAGCGGCAGAATCGCCGCGCCGGACATCTGGGCCACCACCGCCACTCCAACCTTGAAGTGGTACTGCGGGCCCTTGGGTCCGTCGGGGATCAGGATCGGCGAAGAGTGGTCGTCGACCAGCTTGCGGTAGATCTGACGAATCGCCTCGCGGCCGCCGCGACTCGCGGATCCGCGCACGATCGAAACACCCCACGGGCGCACGATCCGGGTCACCAGCTCGCCATCCCGAGATTGGCTGGCGAGCAGGGTGACGGGAACCCGTCCGAGGACGTGGCGCAGCAGCAGCGCGGTCGCAAGTGGTGCACGATCGTGCCAGAAGCTGAGGACCAGTGGTTCCTCGCCCGCGACCAGACGATCGAGCGCGCTGCGGTCGCCGCGAAGCTCGAGCCGCCAGGTCTGCGCCAGGGACCTGATCACCAGGCGAATGACCAGGGCGGCGAATGACAACGCCAAGCCCCTGCGGCCAGTCGAGACCGGGGCGTGATCCATTCAGCCGTGCTGGGTAACGAAGGTGAGCACGTCGCCGACGGTGTCGAGCCGAGCCGCTTGTTCGTCGCTGATCTCGATCCCCAGGGCTTCCTCGAGCTCGACCAGCAGCTGCAGTCCTTTCGGGGAGTCGATGCCGAGGTCACCGACGAGGTCGGCCTCGGGCGTCAGCGCACTCGGCTCCTTGCCCGAGATGCGACCGATGATGTCGAGAGTGCGTGTCGTCAGATCCATCGTTGTGGCTCCATGGTCAGGATTGCTGGTCGAGGCGTTCGAGCTCGCCGGCGAGGTAGCGGGCGCGCAGCTCGCGCCGCTGGACCTTGCCGCTGGTGGTCTTGGGGATGCGCCCACGGCGGACGAAGGCGATGTCGGCAAGGGGCAGCCCGAGCTCGCGGCCGACCCGCTGGCGGATCGCCTGAGCCTGGCCGGCGAGCTCGGCGGGGCTGCCGGCCGAGGTTTCGACCACCAACACCGCGATCTCACCCTCGGCGCCGTGGGCCACGGTGAACGCTCCCGAGCGCAGCGCGCCGCCGCCGCCGACCACGGCTTCGGCAAGCCACTCGAGCTCGTGCGGCATGAGGTTGTGGCCGCGCAGGATCAAGACGTCCTTCGACCGCCCGGTGAGCGAGAGCTCGCCGTCGTCCAGGAAGCCGAGATCACCGGTGGCGAGCCAGCCGTCGCGCAGACTTTGCGCGGTTGCCTCGGGATCGTCGTAGTAGCCCGAGAAGCCGCTCGGTCCGCGCACCCAGACCTCGCCAATGACGCCGTCGGGCAGCGGCAGGTGGTCGGGGCCGACGATCGTCACCTCGGTCTCGGCAATCGGTGCGCCGAGGACGACCACCTCGCGCAGGCCCAGCCCGGGGTCGCTCCCTGCGGGCAGCGGCTTGGTGCGCACGCCCAGGCCGCGCTGGTCGAAGGTCACCGCGAGGGTGGCCTCGGCCAGCCCGTAGCAGGGACGAAAGGCCTCGGGCCGGAATCCCGCCTCGGCAAACGCCTCGCAGAAGCCGGCGACGGTCTCGGGCCGCACCATTTCGGCGCCGGTCATGGCGTCGCTCCAGCGCGATAGATCGAGGCCGTGTCGCTCCTCGGCGCTCAGCCGCTCGAGGCAGAGTTGGTAGCCGAAATTCGGCGCCGGAGCGAAGACTCGGCCGCGCTGTCCGAGCTCCTCGAGCCAGCGGCGAGGTTTGGCGAGGAAGGTGGTCGGCGGCAGGAGCCACAGGTCGAGACCGCAGACGATCGACAGAAACAAACAGCCGACCAGTCCCATGTCGTGGTGCAACGGCAACCACGACACCATCGCGTCGCTGTGGAGGGATGCAGGTCCGCCGCGAGGCGCGCCGATCGCGAGGTCGCTGGCGACCGCATTGTGCAGCGCCGCTCGGTGGGAGATCGCGACGGCCCGCGGAAACCCGGTCGAGCCGCTGGTGAGCTGGAGGAACGCGAGCTCCTCGGCAGCGGCAGGATGGACCTGGCGCGAGCCGGGTGTCACGAGTGTGAGCTCGTCCGGAGTGCGGATCGCCGCCGCGAGCTCGACGAGGCCGGCATCGAGGGAGTCGGCCCGTTGGGAGCCGGCGGCTGCGATCACCCGGGCGCCCAGCCGCGAGCGCAGTGCATCGAGCTTGTGCACATGGCTGGTCGCGCCGCCGAGTCCTCCCGGGGGCGCGACCGCCACCGGGAGCGCACCGCACCACAGGGCTCCAAACCAGCTCTCGAGCCACGCCCAGGAGGTCGGGTGGCAGACCAACACACGGTCGCCGGGACACACCCCGAGCGCCCGCCACCGCCCGGCGGCAAGGCCAACACTCGCCAACACCTCGGGCCAGCTGCGTCGCTCGAACCGATGGCCGCGACCCTCGAAGATGGCCAGGCCTCGTTCGGGCGCACAGTGGGCGGCCTGCTCCAATGCGGCCGGGATGGTCGTCGGTTCGCGCAAACGAGAGAGCCTGGCCACGACGCGAATCAGCCGACCGGGGCGACTTCGCCGGCGCGGGAGGCAATTCGCTCACCGGCGGCGATCGACTTGCCGAGCCGCTCTTTGGCCTCCTCGGCCAACTGATGGCGAACGCGCTCCACATCGATGCCGATGTCGCGCAGCTCGGTGTCGAGCGCGGTGAAGATCGGCTCGACGTGGGCCAGCACCGCCTGGAGTCGCGCGTGCAGCTGCTCGGCGGTCGCGTCGGCCGAACCGTTCTCGTGGCGATAGAGGTCGGCGAAGCGATCCTCGAGGTAGATGTGGTTGAAGCCCAAGTGCCGCGCCTCGTCGACCAGGATGCCGTCGGCGATTTCGCTCAAGATCGGATCGAGATCGAGACGCACCAGCTCCTCCATGATCGCCTTGGCCAGGACTTCACTGACGAGGACTCCCGCCAACCATTCTTCAGGCTCCTTGGAAACGATTTGGCTCTGGAAGAGATACCCCGCCGGGAACCTGCGGATCGGCAACGGCTCGCGGTCGAGGCGGTGGTAGAAGCGGGTGAACAGCTCGGTGTGGCGCGCCTCGTCGACCGCCCAGGTGGTCAGGTAGAACTGACTTTCGACCTCGGATCGAGAACCGAGTATCGGGATCAGGCTCGAGACCGAATACAGCGCCGCCTGCTCACCCATCAGCACCGGCGTCAGCATCCGCGCCAGCTGATCCTTGAGTCGCGGGTTGGTCAGCCGCTGCGGTTTGTCCCAGTCGAGGTCGGCGGCAGACCACTGCGAACGCAGGGCCTTGTGCCAAATTTTCATGTGTCTCGTGCGGGAAAGGTCCGGCAAAACCTTGTAGACGCGCATGCAGATCCTCCGCCCAGAAAGCTTAGCAGTCGGGTTGACCGCGCGCCCCGGCTGAAAGATCATCCGGTGGCGACTGGAGGTGTGGGATGGATCGGATCGGATTGTGTTCGGTCACCGTGCTGGTGACCCTCGGAGCAGGGGCAGGTGCCCAAGCAGCTACCGTGCGTCTCGATCAGCCCCAGCCGGCCCGGCCTGTGGTGGTGGAGCCGACCGCGAGCCCGGCCCTGTCGGGTGTCGCCAAGTCGGTCGCTCCGGGGAGTTTGCTCGCGCTTCCCTGGTTCGAGGTCGATACCACCAGCGGCTCCGGCCGCACCACCCTGTTTGCCATCCGCAACGAGGCGGCGGTCGCCACCACCGCGCAGGTGACGTACTTCTCCGCCGACGGTGTGCAGTCGCTGGTCGAGAACCTGGCTCTCAGTCCCAAGCAGACCCGCACGCGCAACCTGCGCGATGTCGTGGTAGGCCAGATCGCCGCAGATCTCGACGGGGTTATTCGCGGCTGGGCGCGCATCCAGACCAGTGGCGGGGCAACACTGTCGCACGATGTCTTTTACGTCGATCCGGCGGGTAACTTCGCCGGCGGCGAGGTGCTGGTCAACCCGAACGATGGGGACGTCTGCGAGCACATGCGCGGGCGGTTTCTGATCGGCGGCGCGTTTTCGGGGGGCACCCGGCTCCTGGTCTTCGTCGATCTGCCCCTCGGCAATGATCCCGTCAGCGATCCGCCGACCCTGACCGGGACCGCCTATTCGGAATCGGGGGTGCTGCTCAACACCTTTTCGGTATGGACCGACGAGTACGCTTTCGAGCTCGACGCGGCGGAGCTGGTCGACGGCGCGACGGCGTTCGGGTCGCTCGAGCTGACCTTCGAAAATGCCGGAATCGGCCTGCTCGGCGGCACCGCGGTGTTCCAGGCGAGCGCCGAAGGCCGGTATGCGGTGACCTGGCGCGGTACGTGTATGCCTTAGGGAGGTACCGGGTACTGGGTACCGGGTACCAGGGATCGGATCGGAGGGCGGAAGAAAGGGACCCGGGACCCGGAATTGGGGACCCGGGAACAGGGACCGGAACGGAGCGGAAGGGACAGGGACTGAGGCGGTGGTCAGTCGTCCGTGGGCTCGACGGTGGCAACGGCCTCTGCCGCTGGCGGTTTCGAGCTCCACCCGCCCCCCAGAGCGATCATCAGGTCGACGCTGGCGAGCAGGACCTGGCGTTCGGCGGCGAGCGCCGCGGAGCGCGACGACAACAGGCTGCGTTCGGCGTCGAGCAGCTCGAGGGCGCTGCTGTCGCCGGCTTCGTAGCGTCGTTGTTCGGCTTCGAAAACCCGCTCGAGGGCGGTTGCTTGGCCTTCGAGGCCCAGTCGCCGCGCCTCGAGCAGTTGGCGCGCAGCGAGGGCTCCCTCGACCTCAGCGAAGGCGTCGAGGATGCTCTGGCGCCACGTGATCAGCGCCTGTTCGGCTCTGGCCTCGGCGGCGGCGACGCGTGCCTTGCCGCGGCCGAAGCCGAAGATCGAGCCGAGCAGTTGCGCGCTGGCGTTCCAAATGCTGCTCGAGGCCGAGACGAAGCTGCCGAGCTCGAGACTCTCGCGGCCGAAGTCTCCGGTGAGCGACAAGCGCGGGAAAAGCTCCGCTTTGGCCACACCGATGCGGGCGGTGGCGGCGGCCAGACGGCGTTCGGCGGCGAGCAGGTCGGGTCGGCGTTCGAGCAGCTCGGACGGTAGGCCTGCGGGCACCTCGGGCAGCTTCGGCAGACCAGTCCCGAGTGTCACCTGGTGCACGATGTCGATGGGCGGCCGGCCGAGCAGCACCAGCAGTCGCTGGAGCGCCAGGCGTTCGGCGAGCTCGCTCTGGGGCAGGGCCGCCGAGGCGGCGTGGTACTCCGCCTCGGCGCGATCGAGGTCGACGCCGGCGATCATTCCGGCGGCGAAGCGTTGCTGCTGGAGCCCGAGGAAGGCCCACCGGCGCTCCATCGCCTCCATCAGCAGACGATGTTCGAGCTGGAGGCCGATCACATCGATGTAGGCCCTCGCCACCGCAGCGGCGACCGCGAGCTCGACCGCCCGCACGGTCTCCTCCTGGGCCGCGAGCTCCGCCGCCGCCGCTTCGTCCGCACGCCGCAGCCTCCCGAAGAGATCGAGCTCGAAATCGACGGTGGCCGCAAGGGCGCGCCGGGTGGTGGTGATGGTGGGGTCCGATTCGCCGCTGAGCCCGCCGAAGCCCGACACCGAATCTCCTTTCGACGCACTGGCGTCGACACCGAGGCTCGGCAGGCGTTCGGCGGCGGCGCGGCGGGCGAGCGCCTCGGCTTCGGCGAGGCGCGCTGCGGCCAGGAGCACGTCGTTGTTGTTGGCAAGCGCGTCGACGATCAAGGTGTCGAGCGCGGGATCGCTGAACGCCTCCCACCACGCTTCGTCGGGGACGAGGGTTTGCAGGGTCGGCGGGAAGGCCCAATGGTCCTCGGCGAGAAGGGGTGCGGGGGGGCGCTGGTAGTCCGGCCCGAGGGTGACACAGCCGCCCAGGAGCAAGGTGGCGGCCACGGCAAGAGTGAGCTTCGAACGCATGATCACACCCCGGGTTTGGTGTCGACGGCAGTTTCCTCGGAGCGCTGCCGGGTGAGAAGGACGAAAAACAGCGGCACGAAGGGTGCGGCGATGAAGGTCGCGGCGAGCATCCCGCCGAGCACTCCGGTGCCGATCGAGTGGCGCGAGGCGGCACCGGCGCCGCTCGAGATGGCCAGCGGCACCACGCCCAGGATGAACGCAAGCGACGTCATCACGATCGGGCGCAGCCTCAGCCTGGCGGCCTCGAGGGCCGCGTCCCGAACGCTGGCTCCCGCCTCCAGCCGCTGCGCCGCGAACTCGACGATCAAGATCGCGTTTTTGGCCGCGAGGCCGATCAGCGTCACCAGGCCGATCTGGAAGTAGACGTCGTTCGAGAGTCCGCGCAGGGCCACCGCTCCAAGGGCCCCGAGCACCGCAAAGGGCACGATCAACACCACTGCCAGCGGCAGACTCCAGCTTTCGTACTGCGCGGCGAGGATCAGAAACACGAACACTATGCCGAAGAGGAAGATCACGCTCGAGGATCCGCCGGCGCTCTTTTCCTGGTAGGCGCTGCCGGTCCAGTCGATCGCGAAGTCGGGAGGGAGTGTGGCGGCGAGCTCCTCGACTGCGGCGATGGCGGCACCCGAGCTCTGGCCCGGGGCGCCGGCGCCGAGCACCTTGACGGCCGGGAAGCCGTTGTAGCGCTCGATGATCTCTGCGCCGCTCGTGATTTTGGTGGTCAGCAGGCTGCCGAGGGGCACCATCTCCCCCCCGTGCCCACGGACCCACACCCGTTCGAGGTCGGAGGGACTGGCGCGGTACTGCGGTTCGGCCTGCAGCTGCACGCGGAAGGTGCGCCCCAGCCGGTTGAAGTCGTTGACGTAGAGGGTGCCGAAGTTGGCCTGCAGGGCAGCAAACGCCTGGTCGATGCCGATGCCGGCGGCCTTGGCCTTTTCGCGGTCGAGCTCGACCTCGAGCTGGGGAACGTTCGCGCGAAACAGGGTGCGGGCGCCCGCCAGGCGGGGGTCTTGATTGAGCGCGGCGATGAACGTGTCGGTTTCGGCCGCCAGACGGGGAATGTCGAAGTCGCCGCGGTGTTGGACGTAGACCTCGAAACCGCCGGTGGTGCCCAGACCCCGGATCGGCGGTGGGTTGAAGGCGAAGACCAGCGCTTCGCGGATCGCCGAGGTGGCACCGAAGAAGCGCCCGATCAGGGCATTGACCGAGTCCGCGGGGGAGGAGCGTTGCTCCCACGGCTCCAGGATCACGAAGAAGGTCGCCACCGAGCTCTTGTTGCCGCCGCCGACGAAGTCGAAGCCGACGATCGCCACGACGTCGGCGACCGCGGGCTCGGCGGCGAGGGTCTGTTCGACCTGCTCGACCACCTCGAGGGTGCGGGCGAAGGTCGCCCCGTCCGGCAGTTGTGCCGCGGCGATGAAGTAGCCCTGATCCTCCTCGGGTACCAGGCCGCCCGGGACCACTCGGAACAACCCCCAGATGCCGAGGCCGACCATCAGGAACGCCATCATCGCCAGGCGCCGATGGTCGAGGATCCAGCCCACGACGCCGACGTATCGACCGGTGAGCCGATCGAACCAGCGATTGAAGGCCGCCAACGGCCGCGCCGGCTGGTGCTCTCCCGAACGCAACATCACCGCACACAACGCCGGCGACAGGGTCAGTGCGACCAGGCCCGAGATCGCGACCGAAATTGCGATGGTGATCGCGAATTGGCGGTAGAGCTCGCCGGTCAGGCCGCCGAGGAAGGCCACCGGGACGAACACGGCGGAGAGCACCAGCACGATTGCGATGATCGGCCCCGTGACCTCGCGCATCGCCTGGAACGCAGCCTCGCGGGAGCTGACGCCCTGCGTGCGCATGATGCGCTCGACATTCTCGAGCACCACGATCGCGTCGTCGACGACGATGCCGATCGCGAGTACCAGACCGAACAGCGTCAGCGTGTTGATCGAGAAGCCCAGCGCCCACATTCCGGCGAAGGTTCCAACCAGCGAAACCGGGACGGCGAGGATGGGGATCACCGTGGCGCGGAAACTCTGGAGGAAGAGGAACACCACCAGAAACACCAGCACCATTGCCTCGCCGAGCGTCTTGAGCACCTCGGCGATCGACACCCGCACGTATCGAGTGGTGTCGAAGGGGATCTCGTAGGCCACCCCTTCGGGCAGACGTTCGGCGATGCGCGCGAGCTCGGCTTCGACCCGGTTGGCGGTCTCGAGCGCATTGGCGCCGGGCTGCAGGAACACGGCCGTGTTGACCGTTGGCTCGCCGTTGAGACGCGACTGGGAATCGTACTCGCGCGCTCCGAGCTCGACCCTCGCAACATCGCCTAGGCGCAACACGGCACCGGTTTCGTCGATGCGCAGGATGATCTGCTCGAACTCCTGGGGCTCCAGCAGGCGACCGCGGGTGGTGATGACGTAGCTCAGCTCCTCGGGTCCGCTGACCGGTTCCTGGCCGATTCGGCCGACCGCGAACTGGGCGTTTTGTTCCCGGATCGCTTGGGCGACGTCGGCAGTGGTGATTCCGCGCGCGGCCATCTGATCCGGCCGCAGCCACACCCGCATCGAGTAGTCGCGGGCGCCGAACACCACCACGTCACCGACGCCGGCCACCCGCTTGAGTGAGTCCACCACATTGATCGAGACGTAGTTGGACAAGAACAGCGAGTCGTAGCGTCCCGAGGGAGACTCGAAGGCGATGATCTGGAGGAAGTCGAGGGAGCGTTTCTGCACTGTGACGCCGTTGCGTCGCACCTCCTCGGGTAAGCGGGGCTCGGCGATGCGCACGCGGTTGGCGACCTCGGTGGCGGCCAGCTCGACGTCGGTGCCGATGGCGAAGGTGACGGTGATCTGGACGACCCCGTTGGAGGAGCTGGTCGAGCCGAGGTAGAGCATCCCCGGCACGCCGTTGATTTGTTCCTCGATCGGTGCGGCGACGGTCTGCAGCAGCGTTTCGGCGGTGGCGCCCGGGTAGACCGCGGTGACTTGGACCGTCGGTGGGACGATCTCGGGGTACTGCGAGACCGGCAGCGCGGTGATCGCGACGATGCCGGCCAGCACCACCACGATCGAGATGACGCTGGCGAAGATCGGTCGCCTGATGAAGAAGGCCGAAATCACGGAGCAGGCTCCGCAGCGACGCGAACCGGAGCGTCGGGTCGCACCCGCTGGACGCCGTCGACCACCACCAGGTCACCGGCCACCAAGCCCGATTCGATGATCCAGTCGGTGCCGTTCCACTCCCCCACCTCGACCGGACGAATGCCCGCGGTTTCGCCTGCAACCACGAAGACGTAGTGGCCTTCGCGCCCTTGTTGCACCGCTCGCTGGGGCAAGACCACTGCGTTCTCGTGCGCCAGGTCCAGCACCGTCACCGTGACGAACTCGCCGGGGATCAAGCGTTGGTCGCTGTTCGCCACAGTGGCGCGCAAGCCAATCGTGCCGGTGGTCGGATCGACTCCGGCGTCGACGAAGTCGAGCAGGCCTTCGCCCAGCGGTTGCCCGCCCGTCGATTCGGCGATCGCCACCCGCAGGCCGAGCACCGGCCGCTGCCCCGCGGCGCGGCGCAGGCGAGAGAAGTCGGTGGCGCTCAGGCCAAAACGCACCCAGGCCGGATCCACCTGCACGATGTTGGTGAGCAGGCTGCGGTCGCCGGGCTCGACCAGGGCACCTTCGGAGACCAGCGCGCGGCGCACGATGCCGGGCCCGGGGGCCGAAATCCTGGTCCAGCCGAGCTCGAGCTCGGCTTGGTCGAGAGCGGCTTGGGCACCGAGGACGGCAGCCTGCGCGAGAGCGGCGGCGGAGGTTGCGTCATCGAGGCTCTTCTGGCTCGCGGCGCGCGTCGTCACCAGGGGGGCGAGTCGCGCCTGCTCGCGTTGGGCCTGCTCGAGCCGCGCATCGGCCTCGGCGAGGCTCGCCTTCGCGGCGGCGACGCGGGCCACGTACTCGGCGTCATCGAGCCGGAAGAGCAGGTCACCGCGTCTGACCGCCTGACCCTCCTGGTGGCTGCGTTCGAGCACGATGCCACGCACTCGCGCACGGACCTCGAGCTCGCGCGATCCCTCGACTCGCCCAGGAGCCGAGAGGGTCAGCGGCACACGCTGGGGGTGGACTTCGAGCACCGCAACCTCGGGCGGTGGTGGTGGTCCGCCCGGCCCGGCGGTGGCGCCGCATCCGAACGAAAGAAGTGGCGCGAGCAGTGCGACCGGGAAACGCAGTTGGCGCATCACATGGACCTCGTGAGCTGGTGAAAGACTGGCAGGTGAAGGCGGATTTCAGGGGTTGCCGTAGCCGCGGAGAAACACTCGCACCGCAGCCGCGACGTGGAGTCGTTGACGCTCGGCGCACAGCTCGACCGTCTCGCCGCACACCGCGGGCAGGTGCACTCCGGCCTTGACGAGGCCGAAGAAGTGTTCAGCAGCGAGCACGGGATCATCGAGCAGGAGCGTTCCGGCTCGCGCCTGGCGGCCGAGATAGTTGGCCAGCAGCTCGCGCACTCGGCCCGGCCCCTGCCGCAGCAGCGCTTCGCGCAGACTGGGGTGACGCGCGCCTTCGGCGGTGACCATGCGGTGCCAGGCCAAGGCGGTGGGGTCGAGGATGCGCGACAGGAAGTGCTCGCCGAGGGTCTGGAGTGCTTGTTGGGGCGGCAGGCGGTCGATGCCCTCGTCGAGCAGGGGTGCCGCGATGTCTTCCGCCACCTCGGCGATGATCGCGGCGAAAAGCCCTTCTTTGCTGCCGAAGCAGCGGTAGAGTGTGGCGAGCGATCCACCGGTGCGGCGCACGATGTCGGCCATCGCCACCCCTTCGTAGCCGCGCTCGAGAAAGAGCTCACCCGCGGCGGCGAGAAAGGCTCGCCGTCGGGCATCACCACGCGCGGTGGTCGGGCCGCATCCGCAAGAAGAGTCGACGTCCACGGGGGAAGTGTAATGTAAAGTACGTTACCTGCGCAAGGATCTGTGCTCCGCATCCGTCGGCACAAGCCGCCGCCGGCCCTTGCATTAGACCGAACGGTCGTGCTATTGTTCCGCTCGATGGGTAAAGGCGCCGCAACTCGTGACTCGATCCTCGAATTCGCCCGCGGCGAGGTCGCGCGCAGTGGCTTTCGAGCGGTTTCGATCGGCTCGCTCGCCAGCGGTTTGGGCTTGTCGAAGAGTGGTGTTTTTGCCCACTTCAGCTCGAAAGAGGCGCTCGAGGCGGCGATCATCGACCATGCAGCAGAGCGCTTCACCGCCGAGGTAATCCGCCCGGCGCTCAAGGTTCAGCGCGGCGAGCCCCGGGTGCGGGCGTTGCTCGAAGGGTGGATTCGCTGGTTCCGCGACGAGAACCAGGGGCGGGGCTGCGTCTTCGTCGCTGCCGCGCCGGAGCTCGACGACCGGCCGGGCTTGGCACGTGACCGCCTCGTGAGTCAGCAGCAAGAGTGGCTCGAGTTCTTGGCGAGCATGGTGCGAACCGCCGTCAATGAGGGCCACTTCCGCGCCGACATCGACCCGCTTCAATTCGCCTTCGAGGCCCACGGGATCCTGCTCGGACTGCACCACGCGGTGCGGCTGCTGGAGGATCCGCGTGGGCTGGAACGTGCCCATACCGCCATCGACCGGCTGATCGCCGCCGCCCAACCACAATAGGGCACCAGCAGCCCGACTTTCCGAGGACAGCATGCATCAGAATAAAAGCACGAACGTTCGGTCCCTTGCGTCGCGGCACCTCGACCGCTTTTCGACCCATCCGGTGCACCGCGGGCTGCGGCGCCTGGCACGGTGGTTTCCCCAGATCGCCGCGGCGCTGGCGTGGCGGGTGTTCTTCCTTCGGCCACCGCGTCGAGGCGATAGGCCGGAGGAGCGGCGCGCGCGCCGCAGCGCTGGTGCCGGCTCCGTCCGCACCCGCTGGGGCAGGCTCGCCCTCGCCCGTTTCGGCGCGCCCGCCGGCGCGGAGCAGCTGACCGTGTTCCTGGTCCACGGCTGGGCCGGATCAGGGGCTCAGTTCTTCGAATTGGCCCGCCGCCTGGCGGAGGACGGTCACCGGGTGATCGTGCTCGACCTCCCGGGACATGGGCGTTCACCCGGCTGGCGCAGCTCCCTGCCGCGTTGGGGCGAAGCTCTCGCGGATGCCGTTGCTGCGCTGGCCCCAACCGGCCCGGTTGCGGTGGTGGCGCATTCCTTCGGCGCGGCTGCGACGACCTTGGCCGTGGCCCGAGGTCTGCGGGCCGATCGTGTGGTGCTGCTCGCGCCCGTGGCCGAGCCCGTCACCTACTTTCGTGGCTGGATCCTTCCCATTCTTCGGCGTCCGGATGCTCTCGACGAGGTGCAAGCTCGCGTCGAGCGCTGGCTCGGCATCTCCTTTGCCGCCGTTGCCGCGCCACATCTGGCCCGCGGGCTCGATCACCCGGCGCTGATCGTGCATGACCGCGACGACCGCGAGACGCCGCTGGCCGGTGCCGAAGCGATCGCCGACGCCTGGAGCGGGTCGCGGCTGCTGGTGACCAACGGACTTGGCCACGTGCGATTGCTCGAGCACCCGGACATCATGGGCACGGTGCGGGCCTTCGTGGACCTCGCCGCACCACGAGGCGGCAGGTGTGTTCACCACCACCGGGCCGATGGGTGTCCCGTGTGTGCACTCGAGCGCGACCTGGTCAACCCGGAGACGCGGCGCGTGCGCGCAGCCGGCTGACCGGGCGAGATCGCCTCCTCGACGACCGCGTACCCGGGACCCGGCATCACTGCTCCCGTACAATGCCTCCAACGACGACCTCCGCGGCAAGCTCACTTCGCGCGCGGACAGGGGAGGCCTCGTGTCGATTCTCGAAGATACCGTCAGCCGTAACGACAGCTTCCAGCGGCGCCGTGAGCACTGGGATGAGGCCGCCGCGCGGCTGGCGGCCGAGCAGGCCGAGCTCGCCCTCGGCGGCGGCGCCAAGGCTCAGGAGCGCCAACGCGCCAAGGGCAAGTTGACCGCCCGCGACCGCGTCGAGCGCCTGCTCGACCCGGGCTCGTCCTGGCTCGAGATCGGGCTGTGGAGTGCCTGGGGAATGTACCAGGAGTGGGGTGGGGCTCCGGGCGGCGGTGTCGTCACCGGTGTCGGAACCATCGCCGGGCGTGAGGCGGTGGTCGTCGCCAACGACGCTACGGTCAAAGCCGGCGCGTGGTTCCCGGCGACCTGCAAGAAAGTCCTGCGCGCTCAGGAGATTGCCCTCGAAAACCGCCTGCCGGTGGTCTACCTGGTCGACTCCGCCGGCGTGTTCCTGCCGCTGCAGGATGAGATCTTCCCCGACAAGGAGCACTTTGGTCGCGCGTTCTACAACAACGCCCGGCTTTCGGCCGAAGGGATCTTCCAGGTCGCGGCGATCATGGGGCCGTGTGTCGCCGGTGGCGCCTACCTGCCGATCATGAGCGACGAATCGCACATCGTCGAGGGCGAAGGTTCGATCTTTCTCGCCGGCCCCCACCTGGTCAAGGCCGCCATCGGCGAGGTGATCGAAGCCGAGGAGCTCGGCGGTGCCCTGGTCCAGTGCGACGTTTCCGGGGTCGTCGACCATCGCCACCCGAGTGACGAGGCCTGCATCGAGGCGATCCGTGCGCGCTTTTCACAACTCGCCCACACCCCCAAGACCCCGCTGGCGCGGCGCCAGCCCCGCCCGCCGCGGTACGACCCGACCGAGATCCACGGGATCCTGCCGGTCGAACGTTCGCGACCCTACGCCATGCGCGACGTGCTGGCGCGGCTGCTCGACGACAGCGAGCTGCTGGAGTTCAAGGAGACCTACGGGCGCTCGCTGATCTGCGGCACCGGCTGGATCGATGGCTGGCCGGTCGGCATCGTCGCCAACGAACGCTCGATCGTGGAACGCCGCACCGGCACGGGCGCCAAGGATCGCGAGCTCCAGATCGGCGGGGTGCTCTACTCCGATTCGGTCGACAAGGGGGCGCGTTTCGTCGAGCTGTGCAACCAGAAGGGCATCCCGTTGGTATTCCTGCAGGACGTCACCGGCTTCATGGTGGGCTCCCGGGCTGAACGCGGCGGCATCATCAAGGACGGCGCCAAGATGGTCAATGCGGTCGCCAACTCGGTGGTGCCCAAGATCACCGTGTTCGTCGGCAACTCCTTCGGCGCCGGCAACTACGCCATGTGTGGCCGCGCCTACGGGGCACGTTTCTGCTGGGCCTGGCCGTCGGCGACCATTTCGGTGATGGGTGGTGAGCAGGCGTCGAAGACGTTGCTCGCGATCCAGCTCAAGAATCGCGGCAGCGACATCAGCGAGGCGGAAAAGGCCGAGCTGCTGCGTGAGATCCAGGCCCGCTACGACGCCGCCGGCGATCCACGCTACGCCGCGGCGCGGTTGTGGGTCGACGGCATCATCGACCCCGCCGACACCCGCGCCGTGCTCTCCGCCTCCCTCGCCGCCGCCGCCAATCAGGGACCCCTGCCGGCGTTTCGCACCGGGGTGTTGCAGACGTGAAAGAAGGTCCCGGGTACTGGGTACTGGAAAGGGCGGAGGCGCATCGTTCCCGGTCCAGTCCGTAACCCAGATGCCGGCCCGTGCCGCTCTTGGTACCCGGTACCTGGTACCCGGTACCCTCTCCGGCTACAATCCCCTCCATCGCAGGAATCCGAGATCCCGACCCGCGAGGGCGTCGCGCGGGCCCTGGGATCAGTGTCGACTCGACGGGAGATCAGCATGAACGAGATTCTCGCCAAGTGGCAGTCCCTCTCGAGCAAACCCTTCGGTTCGAAGATCTTCTCCTTCATGCTCGGACGCATGGCACGCTACACCGGCACCATCGGCGCTCACGTCACCGAGCTGCGGCCTGGGTATGCGCGAGTCGAGATGCGCGACCGTCCTGCCGTGCGCAACCACCTGCGCTCGGTCCACGCCATCGCCTTGATGAACCTCGCCGAGGTCTCGACCGGCCTCGCGACCATCACCGGACTGCCGGCCGAAACCCGTTCGATCCTGACCGGGCTGTCGATCGAATACGTCAAGAAGGCCCGCGGGACGTTGACCAGCGAAGCCGACGCCCCAGTCTTCGAGCAGGTGACCGAACGCCGGGAGGTCGAGGTGACGGCGGCGATCAAGGACACGGCGGGTGACGTCGTCGCCAGGGCCACCGCACGCTGGCTGATCGGACCCAAGACCGACCGCCCCGGAGCCGCTGCTTCGTGACCGCAGCGACCACTCGGTTCCTGGCCGACGCCAAGGTCGAGGTACCGCTGATCTGCGGGCCGATGTACCCGTGCTCGAATCCGGAGCTCGTCGGCGCCGTCGCGGCCGCGGGCGCGCTTGCGATCGTGCAACCGATCTCGCTGGTCTTTGCCCACAAGCGCGACCTGCGAGCCGGGCTGCAGGAGATCTCGCGACTCGCCGAGGGCCACCCCTTCGGCCTCAACGTCCTGGTGGAGAAGACCGTCAAGGCGTACGAGGAGCGGATGAAGCGGTGGTTCGACATTGCGGTCGAGGAAGGCGTGCGCTTCTTCGTCACCGCCCTCGGCAACCCCCGCTGGGTGGTCGAGCGGGCTCACGCCGTCGGCGGCGTCGTCTACCACGACGTGATCGATCGCAGCTTCGCCGAGAAGGCGCTGTCCCATGGCGTCGACGGTCTGATCTGCGTCAACCGCCGCGCCGGTGGCCACGCCGGCCGTCAGGCGCCCGAGGAGCTGTTGGCGGGCATGGCGGACCTCGGAGTGCCCTTGGTCGCCGCCGGCGGCATCGGCTCGCCGGCCGAGTACCGTGCGGCGATCGACGCCGGCTGGGCCGCCTGCCAGCTCGGTACGCGCTTCATCGCCACCGTCGAGTGCACCGCCCATGACGACTACAAGCAGGCGATCGTTCGCGCCAAAGAGGTCGACATCGTCCACACCGAGAAGCTCTCGGGGGTGCCCTGTGCGGTGATCCGCACCCCGTGGATCGACAAGGTGGGCACCAAGGCCGGGTTCCTCGGCCGGCGCCTGTTGCGCAATCGTCACACCAAACACTGGATGCGCACGCTGTACAACCTGCGCGCGATCTGGCAGTTGAAGCGCGCTTCCCTCGAGGGAGACGCCTACCGCGACTACTGGCAGGCGGGCAAAAGTGTCGAGACGATCGATGCGGTGATTCCTGCGGGTGAGGTCGTGCAGCAGTTTCGCGCCGCGCTGGGCCCGGCATGAGCGCAAAGGGGCGCCTGATTCTCAACCCAGGGGCCGGCCGTGGCCGCGGCCGGCGTCGCGCCGAGGCGCTCGAGACCCTCGCCCGCCACCATGGTCTCGAGCTGAAGCTGAGCCGGGACGCCGCCGATCTGACCGCCCTCGCCGCCGAAGCCGCACGCGACGGTCTCGAGCGGGTCTTCGTCGCCGGTGGCGACGGCACGCTCCACTGGGCGATCCAGGGCCTGGTCGGCAGCGAAACTGCTCTGGCGCCGATCCCCCTCGGCTCCGGCAATGACCTGGCGATGGCTCTGGCCACGCCACTTGGATCAATGGAACGTGCACTCGACGTCGGCGCCACCGCCGAGATCGGCTCGATCGACCTGGCGCGCATCGACACCAGCTCCACCTCTCGCCACTACTCCTGCGTCGCGAGTTGTGGCTTCGACGCCGCGGTCAATGCCGTTGCCAACCGCATCACCGCCGTCTCCGGCCCGATCATCTACGTCTGGGCGGTGTTGCGCACCCTGGCCGGCTTTCGCCCTCCTCACCTTCACATCGAATGGGACGACGGCTGTTGGGACGCCCCGGCGATGTTCGCCGTCACCGCCAACGGCTCGAGCTACGGTGGCGGCATGCGCATCGCGCCGGCCGCCAGCCTGGTTGATGGTGTGCTCGACGTGGTGGTCGTCAAGGCGGTGTCGAAGGCAACCTTGCTCGCCGTGTTTCCCAAGGTGTTCAGCGGCCGCCACATCAACCACCCCGCGGTGATCGTCGGTCGCGGCTCGCGAATCCGCCTCCAGGCCGACCCCAGCGGCGACCTCTACGGCGATGGCGAGCTCGTGGGGTCGATGCAGGGTGCCGCGGCCGAGATCACCGTCGCACCGCGGGCCCTGCGCGTCGTCACCACCGTCGACGCGCTGCACAGAGCAAACGTTGCATCTGCTTGACCTCCCCAAGGTGCCCAGCTACCATCCCGCATTCCCCATGCACGCGACTCCAGAACCCAACTCTCCGGCCCCCGCCTCGGCGATCCTGTCCCGGAGCATGCTCATCTGCTCGCGGAGATCTCCTACGGCGCCGCGTGCCTGCCTGCCGCGCCCGGGCGTTTGGCCTTCGGCGTCCCACTCGCCGTGCTCGGTGGCGATCCCGGCCCCGAACGCTGGTGGACGTCGGGCCCCGCCCGTTGCGGACGCCGAGGCTCGGTGCGGTGGGCGGAAACCGAAAACAGTCTCTTCGGGGTGGCGACCGCCGCCTGCGGGCAGGGCGACGACCTCGAGGCCGCCACCCTGCGGCTCTATCGCGAGCTGTTCGAGGCCATCGGCGCAGCGGGCTTCCCGTGGCCGCTGCGGATCTGGAACGTGCTGCCGGCGATCAACCGCGACGACTTCGGGCTCGAGCGTTACCAGCGCTTCTGTCGCGGCCGGTCGTTGGCCTTCGAGCAGGCCTACGGCGCGGCGTTTGCGAGCCGGCTGTGTGCGGCCAGTGCCGTCGGCAGTGCCGACGACGCGCCGGACCTGCTCCACGTCACCTTCCTGGCCGGTCGCGAACCCGGCACGTCGTGGGAGAACCCGCGGCAGGTCCCGGCCTGGCGGTACCCCTCGCAGTACGGTCCGCGCAGCCCTTCGTTCACGCGTGCGACCACACTGCCGGCGAGCCTCGGTGGCTTGATCATCGTCTCCGGCACCGCCAGCATCGTCGGCCACGAGAGCCGACACGAGGGCGACCTCGACGCCCAGCTCGAGGAGACTGTCGTCAACCTCGCCGCCATGGTCAACCACGCCAGTGGCCGCGCGCTCGACGCCGTCGACTGGCGCGGTCAGCTCCAGTCGCTCAAGGTCTACCTGCGCGATCGGCGCGATCTCGAGCGCGTGCGGACGCGCCTGCTGGCTCGGCTCGGTGCAGTGCCGGCCCTCTACCTCGAAGCCGACATCTGCCGCCGCGAGCTCCTGCTCGAGATCGAAGCCGTCGCCACCGGCGGCTGAGCGACTCGCGTCCGCCGGCGGGCACGACCGGCTTCATCCGAATCCGTCCGCCATGGCGTAGGGCTCGAGTAGACCAACACGAACACCATCGTTGGTCGAAAGGAGCCTCGTCATGCTACGAATCGCAGCGACCGGCAGCCTGGTCGCCCTCTGTCTGACCCCCGCCTTCGCCTCGAGCCACCGCGAAGCACCCGGCATCACCCGCATGCCTCAGGTCGACGGCACCGACTTCTACATGTTTCGCAGCTACGAGCCTGGACGCGAGGGCTACGTCACGCTGATCGCGAACTACCACCCGCTGCAGGATCCCTACGGTGGACCCAACTACTTCCCGCTCGATCCCGACGCCTTCTACGACATCCACATCAGCAATGACGGCGACGCCATCGAGGACCTGACCTTCCGCTTCCGGATCAAGCAGGCCTCGCGCGACATCGGCCTGCCGGTCGGCGGCGGCCCCAACGTCGCGGTACCTCTGGTCAATGTCGGGACTATTCCGGCTGCCGGAACCCTCAACGTCATTCGTTCCTACACCGTGCGGGTGATCCACGGCGACCTCGACGATCCCGACGGCGAAGACTTCCTGATGGACGCCACCTCCGGCGCAACCCGTTTCGGCACCCCCTTCGACCACATCGGCGCCAAGAGCTTTCCCTCCTACGACGACTACGCCGACCTCTTCATCTACGACGTCGACGTGCCCGGCTGCGCCAACCCCGGCCGCGTTTTCGTCGGTCAGCGCCGCGAGGGGTTCATGGTCAACCTCGGCGAGGTCTTCGACCTGGTCAATCTGAACCCGCTCGGCCCGGTCGACGCCGAAGTCAGCGCCACCGCCGACAAGAACGTCACCTCGCTCGCGCTCGAGATTCCGATCGCGTGTCTGACCGGCGGTGGCGACGGCGTGATCGCCGCCTGGACCACCGCGCGGCTGCCGCGCACCCGCTCCCTCACCGAGAATCCCACCTTCGCGGCCCCGGACCTGCAGTGGGGCGACTACGTCCAGGTTTCGCGCCTCGGCCATCCGTTGGTCAACGAAGTCGTGATCGGCCTGCCGGACAAGAACCGCTTCAACGCGAGCGAGCCCAAGGACGACCCGCAGTTCCTCGCCTACGTCACCAACCCCACGCTGCCGGAGCTGCTCGAGGTGCTGTTCGGCGTCGAGGCCCCCAACCTGTTCCCCCGTGCCGACTTGGTGCAGATCTTCCTGACCGGCGTGCCGGGTTTGAACGCTGACGGATCGGTCGGCGAGATGTTGCGGCTCAACACCGCGATCGACCCGCTCCCTGCGGCGACCCAGAACCCACTGGGGGTGCTCGCCGGCGATCTCGCCGGGTTCCCCAACGGCCGACGCCCCGGCGACGACACCGTCGACATCGCCCTGCGCGCGGTGATGGGGGTGTTGCTGCCGGCCGACGTCGCCCCCGCCGGGGCGTTGCCCTACACGGACGGCGCCTACCAGGACGCCTCGATGTTCCGCAGCACCTTCCCATACCTCGAGACCCCGATTCCAGGCTCGCCGAACTGACCATGCGCCGGCTCGTCCTGCTGATCCTCGCCGGATGCTCCGCCGCAGCGGCGGGGGCTCACGACGTGTGGCCGGTGCCGACGGCCACCGTCGTCGCCCCGGGCGAGCTGGTCCGGGTCGAGCTCGCACTGGACGATGGTGCCGGGTCGCGGGAGTGGCTCCCGCGACCCGCGTCGCCGCCGCTGCTGCGCTTCGAGGCAGTGGGCCCGGCGTCGGCGCCTGAAGCGGCACCGGTCGTTGGCCTCGCCGGGTCGCGGCCGGCCGGAGCGTTTCGCCCCGACCGCCCCGGCACCTGGATCGTGGTCTACGAAAGCACACCACGCGACCACCAGCTCAGCGCCGAGCAGTTCCAACGCTACCTCGAGGAGGAAGGTCTCGAGGTCGCCGCCAGGCTGCGTGAGAGCCTTGGCGAGGCCGCTCTGCCGGCGCGCGAGCGTTGGAGTCGCCACACCAAGGCCTTAGTCGAGGTCGGGGATGCGGCGGTGCTCGACCGCGCCCTCGGGCTCGAGCTCGAGCTGACCCTGGTGGCTGCCTCGGCGACCGAAGTTCGCGCGCGGGTGAGCGCTCGAGGTCGCCCGGTCTCTGACGCCCTGGTCGACCTCCGGCTCGACGACACCTCGAGCCTCGAGGCCCGCAGTGACATCGGGGGGGAGGTGGTTTTCCCGTGCCGGCCCGGCCCCCTCGCGCTGACGACGACCACCCTCGATCGCGAGCAAGGGACCCCTGCGTGGCGCGGCCGCTTCGCCGCCCTCTTCGTAGTCCACGAGGCGCCATGCACACCGTTGCCGCAGTAGAAGGCGTAGACTGGGCGGGCGTGTCCGCCCCCAGCTTCGACCTCCTTAGCGATTCCGAGCTCCTCGGCCGCATCGCCGCCGAGGACCGGCTCGCCTTCCGCGCGTTCTACGACCGCCACTCGGGTCGCATGCTCAGCGTCTTGCGCCATCTGTGCGGCCACGACGACCTTGCCGAGGACCTGCTCCAGGATGTCTTCCTGCTGGTCTGGCGCAAGGCTCCGTCCTACCGGCCGGAGCGCGGCGAGGTCGGCGGCTGGTTGTACACCATCGCTCGCAATCGTGTCGCCGACACTCGCCGTGGTGCACCGCGCCCAAGGCGCCTCGAGACCGACGAGGTGCTGGTGATGCCAACCTCACCGCCCGCGGTCGAGGACGAGATGCGTCTGACCCTGCAGGAGGTCCTGGCGTCGCTCGCTCCGGAGCAGCGCGAAGCGGTCGATCTTGCGTACTTCTCGGGCCTGACCTATGCGGAGACCGCCGAACGGCTCGCGTTGCCGCTCGGCACCCTAAAATCGCGGGTCCGCGCGGCCCTCGCGCGCCTCAAAGAGAGCCTCGAGTGAGCGAGTCGATCACCCACCCACCCGAAAGCCTGCTGGCCGACTTCGTCGCGGGCCAGCTCGAGCGCCCGCTGCGAGTGGTGATCCAGACCCATCTCGCCCACTGCTCGGCGTGCCTCGGCATCGTCGCGGAGCTCGGTGGCTTGGGCGCTCGTGCGCTCGCCGCCGCACCGGCAGCCCGGCCTCAGGGGGTGACTTGGGCGCGGATCGCCGCCCGCCTCGACCAACCCGACCCCACCGACGCCTACCCTCTCGACGCGGCGGCACGTGCCGAGCTCGGCCGGGCTGCCGGTGCGGCGCCCGAGCCTCTCAGGTGGCGTCGCCTGCCCTTCAGCCATGGGCGAATTGCGGTCCTGCACGGCGAGCGCGAAGATCAGGAAGTGTTGCTGCTCGGCAGGGTCCCGCCTGGGCGACCGTTTCCTCGCCATCGCCATCTCGGTGCCGAGTCCGTGGTGGTGCTCGAGGGTGGCTACGTCGACGCCGAAGGTCACTTCGGCGTCGGCAGCTACGTGGAGTACGAGGCCGGCAGCGAGCACGGCCCCCTCGCCGACGACGACGGGCCCTGTGTCGTCCTCGCGCGCCTCGAGCGTGGCGCCCGCTTCACCGGCCTGTGTGGGCTTGCGCTCGCGCTGCGACGCGCCGCCGTCCGCGACCGACACTGAGCAGGTGCCCATGCGCCCCCGGGTCCCGGGTCCCTGATCCCCATTTTCTGACCCGGCGTCATCGCTGCTGTTGAGCTCGTCCGGCGGCGACGATAGGCTCGGCTGATGCCGATCCTCGCTCCGGAACCGCAAGCCGTTCCCGAAGACCTCTTCGAGCACCCGGAGCTCGGCCCCTGGTGGGTCGCGCGCGTCGCGAGCCGGCAGGAGAAACGGCTCGCCCGCCTGCTGCGCGACCGCGGCCTGCCGCACTACCTGCCCCAGGCCGAACACTGGACCCGCTCGGGGGGCAAGAATCGCTGCTCCTGGATTCCCCTCTTCGCCGGCTACGTCTTCGTCCGCGGCGGTGGCCACACGCGCAGCTTGGTCCGCCGCACCGACCTGCTGGTCGATGCAATCGAGGTCGTCGACCAGGACACCCTCGACCGCGAGCTGCGAGCCCTGCACGCCCTGCAGCTCGCCGGCGCTCCCCTCGTGCCCTGGCCCGAGCTCGTCCCGGGCGACCAGGTCGAGATCGTCGACGGACCACTCAAGGGCCACCGTGGGGTGGTGCTGCGCGAAAAGGGCAAGCTTCACCTGGTGGTGTCGATCACCCTGCTGCGCCAGTCGGTGCTCGCCGAGCTCGACCGCGCCGACCTCATTCCCACCGCGGGTCGCGGCGGCTGAGACCACGAGCGAGCAGAACCGCACAACTTCCTGTGCACGCATGGCGAACCCTCCGTGCGTTCGTCTCGCCGCCGACAGCTTGCTAGACTCATCTCACCCGCCAGGGGGAGAACGGGCGAAAGCCCCCGACGGCAGACACCTGGAAAGCACCGGTGCCTCGGGCACCGAAGGGGGCGGAGCCTATCCGGAGGGGTATCGGGTACTCTGGAAAGGGACCCGGGACCAGGGACCGGGGACCCGAAGAGTCCCGAGGTCATTGCGGCTGCAAAGCTCGGATCTGCCCGTTGAGGAGCTTGGCGACCCGGCGGAGAGAGTCGGTCAACCGTGTCGCTGCCACAGTCTCGATGAGCTCCAATCGAAACGCAATCACGACCAGCGTCTCGAGCTCGGCGAGCGAAGCCCGCGCAATTCGCAGGAACCTCACGTACTCGACACGGCCTCCCCGAGCTGCTCCTTCCGCGATGTTCGCCGGAATCGATACCGCCGCTCGGCGTGCCTGCGCTGCCAGCCCGTACCTTTCGGCAACAGGAAACCCGCCGGTAGAGCGATACACCGCCTCGACGAGATTCATCGCCGCATTCCAACTCTCCAGCTCTTCGTGGTAAATCATCACGCGGGTCTCCCGCTGCTGGAAACGCACCGACCGGTCGAAACGTCTCACTGGATCCCCAGTCCCCGGCACCCCTTCCATCCCCAAGCCCCGGCCCCTAGTCCCCGGTCTCTCTTCTCCCATCCCTGGTTCCGGGTCCCCGGTCCCCGGTCCCTTTCTCCCAGACCATCTCGCGCCCATGCGTGACCGTTCCCCCCCCATCGCAATCATCGGCCTCGGCTACGTCGGCCTGCCGCTGGCCCTCGCGTTTGCTGAATCCGGCCGCTCGGTGATTGGGTTCGACACCGATCTGCGCAAGGTGGACGCGCTCGAACATGGTGAGTCCTACATCCCGCAGTTTCCCAAGGAGCGCATCGCCGCCGTCCGCCGATCCGGGAACCTGCGCGCGACCGCCGACATGTCGCGGCTGGGCGAGTGCGGCGCGATCATCGTCTGCGTTCCGACGCCGCTGACCCCGCAGCGCGAGCCGGATCTCTCCGCCGTGATCGCCACCACCCGCGCGATCGCCGCCACCCTCCGGCCAGGCCAACTGATCGTGCTCGAGTCGACCACCTGGCCCGGCACCACCGACGAAGTGGTCAAGCCGATCCTCGAAGCGACCGGGCTCACCGCCGGCACCGACTTCTTCCTCGCTTTTTCTCCCGAGCGCGAAGATCCCGGCAATCCCAACTGGGGCACCACCACCATCCCCAAGCTCGTCGGGGGTGTCGACCCGCGCTCGGGCGAGCTCGCCGAGGGGCTCTACCGCGGGGTCGTCCGACAGGTCGTGCGCGTCGGTTCGGCCAAGGTCGCCGAAGCCGCCAAGATCACCGAAAACGTCTACCGCGCGGTCAACATCGCGCTGGTCAACGAGCTCAAGCTGATCTACGAGCGCATGGGCATCGACGTCTGGGAAGTGCTCGACGCCGCCGCCACCAAACCCTTCGGCTTCCAGCGTTTCGACCCCGGCCCTGGGCTCGGCGGGCACTGCATACCGATCGACCCCTTTTACCTCACCTGGAAGGCGCGCGAGCACGGTGTGCCGACGCGTTTCGTCGAGCTCGCCGGCGAGATCAACGTCGCCATGCCCGCCCACGTCGTGCGCCGGATCCAGAATGCCCTCAACGACGTCGGCAAAGCCGTCCGCGGCGCCAAAGTGCTGATCCTCGGCATCGCTTACAAGCGCAATATCGGCGACCCCCGCGAAAGCCCCGCCTTCGAGATCATCGAAGGCCTGCTCCACCTCGGCGCCGACGTCACCTACCACGACCCCCACGTCCCCAAAGCCCCACCGATGCGCTCCTGGCCGGACTTGCCGGCGCTCGAGTCCGTCCCGCTCGACCGTGGGACCCTCGAGGCGTGCGACGCAGCGATCGTCGTCACCGACCATCAGGCGATCGACTGGGACTTGGTCGGCGCCCATGCGCGGGTCATCATCGACACCCGCGGGGTGTACCGTGGCCGCACTGTCGCCGCCTCCGTGGTGAAAGCTTGATCGACCCCCAACTCCCAACCGT
The DNA here is from genome assembly GCA_964599475.1 of uncultured Thermoanaerobaculia bacterium. Classification (GTDB taxonomy): domain Bacteria; phylum Acidobacteriota; class Thermoanaerobaculia; order Multivoradales; family CAZRFU01; genus CAZRFU01. The sequence continues at coordinate 67,776 of CAZRFU010000004.1, read as the reverse complement.
CGCGCGGCTCGACCGCGCCGCCGTCATGGCCGGTCTCGGCAGCGAGCGCGCTGCGCTGCTCGACAGCGCCCGCCGGCTGCTGCGTGGCCGCGTTGCCGTGGCCTGGGTCTACGGCTCGTTCTGGGGCGCCCACTTCGGACCCGAAAGTGATGTCGACATCGCGGTCGCCGGGCTTGAGGGCGACCGCTTCGAGCTGGCGGCGGACCTGTCTGCGGCACTCGAGCGCGAGGTGGACGTGATCGAGATCGACCACAGCGATCCCATCATCGGGTTCCAGGTCCTGGCCCGCGGGCTGAGAATCCTCGACGATTGCGGCCTGGGTGATCGCATCGAAGGAGACGTGCTCGCGATGTACCTCGATTGGAAGGTGACCCGCCGGCCGATCGAGCTCTCCCACGCCCACCGTGCGATCTCCATCCCGACGGAGCCTCTTTCGTGAGCACTCCCCTCCAGTTCGACGCCGACGTCGTCCTGGCCAAGCTCTCGACCATCCGCCGCTGTCTCGAAATCGTCGCAGGCCTCGACCACGAGCCCAGTCTCGCAACGGCGCCGACCTGGGTCCACTTCGACCTGACCGTCCTCCAGCTCACCCGCGCGATCCAGGCCACCAGTGACTTGGGCGCTCACCTGATCGCCGCCAACGGCTGGGAGTTGCCCCGCGACGCCGGCGGGATCTTCGAAACCCTCGCGCGCCACGGCGTCCTCGACCAACAACAGGCCGCGCTGGGGCGTGCGATGGTGGGGTTTCGCAACGTCGCCACGCACCAGTATCGAGATCTCGATCCCGCGATCGTGGAGTCGATCCGGAGGAATCGGCTGGGTGAGCTCGCCGCGATCGCAGAGCGCCTGCGGCAGATCTCGGTGGGAGCAGAACCTTGAACCAATCGCCGCAGATCGTCCTCGTCACCGGCGGTGCCGGCTTCATCGGCTCTCACTTGGCCGAGGCGCTGGTCGGCCGTGGTCACCACGTGCGCATCCTCGATGATCTCTCGAGTGGCAATCTCGACAACCTCGCTGCTGTCGGCAACCAGGTCGAGTTGATCGAAGGAGACATTCGGGACCCCGCGGTCTGTCGCCTCGCGTGCGCCGGGGTCTCTGTGGTGTTCCACCAAGCCGCTCGCGGATCCGTCCCGCGCTCGATCGAGGACCCGGCGACCGCCATTTCGGTCAACGTCGGCGGCACCGCGAACCTGCTGACCGCTGCCCGTGATGCCGGGGTCAAGCGGGTGGTGTGGGCGAGCTCGTCGTCGGTCTACGGCGACTCGACCGGCCTGCCCAAACGTGAGGGTGAAGAAGGCCGGCCGCTGTCGCCCTACGCCCTTTCCAAGGTGCAGTGTGAACAACTGGCGGCGATGTTCACCCGCGACTTTGGGCTCGAGACGGTGGGGCTGCGCTACTTCAACGTCTACGGGCCGCGCCAGGACCCTTCGGGCCCCTACGCCGCTGTAGTGCCGCGCTTTTTGACGGCGGCGCTCGCCGGTGAGCTGCTCGAGATCCACGGCGACGGCAGCCAAAGCCGTGACTTCACCTGGGTTGGCGACGCCGTTGCGGCCAATCTCGCCGCCGCCGCCGCCCCACGCGAGGCCTGCGGTCGCGCCTACAACGTCGCCTTCGGCACGTCAGCAACGGTGCTCGACCTCGCCCACAAGATCCTCGCCGCCTGCGGATCGTCAAGCCCGATCGTGCACCACCCCCGCCGCGCCGGCGACGTCGACCACTCACGCGCCGAAACCATGCTCGCCCAAGCCCAACTCGGCTTCCGCGCCGCCACCGACCTCGACACCGGCCTCACGCGCCTGTGCCCCGGTTCCACCAAGGAGTCCACCTGATGACCCCGCGCCTCGCCCCGGCCCTGATGCTGTTCCTGCTCGCGGCGCCCGCCGCCGCCCAGTACACCAGCCCGGGCGAAGGCCTGCTCGCGCCTCTCGATCGCAAACAGGCACTCGAGGACGCGTGGTCGAACGCCCGTTTTCGCCTTGGTGCCGTGAAGATCCAGCCGTCGATCTCGCTGCAGGACGTCGCCTTCGTCGACGTGGTCGACTCGAACGATCCCACCATCGACTCCGATCTCACCGCTACCATCGGCGCCGGGCTGTCGGCCTATCTGCGCCTCGGTGACGGCTTCCTCGCCTTCCAGGCGTTGCCGCAGTACAGCTGGTGGCAGGACCTCGAGGAGCGCCGCCGCCTGATCGGGACTTACGGTCTCGGCTACTTCGGTTTCTTTTCGCGCGGTGAGGCCGAGATCACCGCCCAACGCATCGACGAGCTCGCGATCCCCAACCTCCAGGTGCTCGACCGCGTGCCGGTGGTCAACGACGAGCTCTCCGCCAAACTCGACCTCACCCTCAGCGGCGCCTTCGGTCTGTTCGCCGAGGCCTCGGAACTCGAAACCACCTTCGACCCCGACGAGGGCACCGGGCCGATCGGCAGCCTCACCTCCGGCCTCGATCGCACCACCTCGACCAAAACCGTCGGCGTGCGCTGGAAGAGCTCCCGCTTCAAGATCGGCGTCGGCGTACAGAACCAGGAGACCGAGTTCGCCCCCGGCGCCGACGACCGCAGCAATGACGGCACCTCGGTCGCCTACCGCTTCGACTTCAAGGGCAACCGTTTCAGTGCCGGCCTCGACATCGTCGACACCGAGCTCGAGCCAAGCTCGGCCGAATCGCGTTTCGAGCCGGTTTCAACCCCCACCGGCAACGCCTGGGTCGCCATCAAAACCGGCTGGCGGCTCAGCTGGCGCGTCTACGGCTCGCAGCAGATCGTCTACACCCTGCTCGGCGCGGCCGCCTCCAGCGAAGACCAACGCACCGGTCTCGGATTGACCATGGAGATCAGTGAACGATCTTCGTTGATCGCCTTCTACGAGGTCGGGACCAACCGTTTCGCCGAAGTCGCCGGCAGCCGGCGCGAGGACGACCTCACCGCCTTCGGCGCCACCTTCACCACCGAGGTCTGGCGTGGCATCCGCCTGCGCGCCGGCTACACGCGCCTCGAGATCGACTCGGTGATCCCCGGCGAAAGCAAAGAAGTTTCGACCATCCTCGCCGGCCTCTCCTTCGGCACCGCTCCCACTCGATGGTGATCACTTCCCCGCCACGACTCGAGGACCTCCCCGCACCACCCGCCGGCCGCAGCGGCTGGCCCTGGACCGAAGCGTCGCCGCCACTGCCGCCGACGCGCCCCGACAGATCGGCGTGGCCACGGATCAGCATCGTCACGCCGTCGTACAACCAAGGGCAGTTCATCGAGGAGACGATCCGCTCGATCCTGCTCCAGGGGTATCCCAACCTCGAGTACTTCGTCGCCGACGACTCGACCGACGCCACCGCGGCGGTTCTCGAACGCTACGCAGCATGGCTGACGGTGTTGGGAGGTGAACGGCAGGGGATGAGCGCCGCGATCAACCGCGGCTTCCACCGCGCCACGGGAAATCTGGTCACCTTCGTTTCGAGCGACGACGTCTACCGGCCCGACGCCTTTCGCGTCGTCGCCGAAGCGTTCGTCGAGGCGCCCGCGACTGGGGCCTTTGTCGGCGCGTTCCAGTTCCAGAATGCAGCCTCCCGACTCGACCCGCAAGTGCACCCTGCGCGCTGCCCTTTTTCCGGACCGGTGGACCTCACCACCGCCGATCCCGGCAGCTGGCGCCTGCACCAGGTCGCGACGTTCTACGGTCGCCCAACTCTGGACGCGGTCGGTTGCGAGGTGCGGGAGGACCTGCGCAACAACCCCGACCGGGAGCTGCTCTACCGCGCCGCCCGCCACGGTGGCGTGGTGACGATCCCACAGGTGCTCGCCGCCTTCCGCATCCACGATCACAGCAAGAGTTGGTCGGCCTCGAACATGCTGCCGATGACCGACGAGTTCGCTGAAGTCTTCCTGCGTTTCCTCGACGACGACCCCGCCGCCAACACCAGGCGTCGCCGCAACGCGCGCTACCACCGCGCCAAGGGGTACACCAAGTTCGCGCGCCACTGCCCCAGTCGGCTCGCGGCTGCCTCCGCCCTGCTCAAGGCCTCGACGTTTTCCCCGGCCTTCGTCGCCCAGAAGTCCTATCTCGAGGCCTGGGCGCGGGTCACCGGAGTCGAGCCGCTGCTTCGCCGTCTGCTTGGCCGCAGCCCGGCAGAGCGGACCGGAGTGGCGGCATGAGTGGGGTTTTCGTCGCCGGCCACCGCGGACTGGTGGGTTCGGCGATCGTGCGTCGGCTCGAAGCCGCAGGCGTCGACAACATCCTGACCGTGCCCCGCAGCGAGCTCGACCTGCGCGACCAGGCGGCCGTCGAGCGGTGGTTTGCCCTCAACCGGCCCCACCAGGTGTATCTGGTCGCCGGCACCGTCGGCGGGATCATGGCGAACTCGACCCGGCCGGCCGAGTTCATCTACGACAACCTGATGATCCACGCGACCGTGGTCCACGCCGCCTCACAAAGTGGCGTCGAAAAGTTGCTCTACCTCGGCAGCTCCTGCATCTACCCGCGCGAATGCCCCCAGCCGATGCGCGAGGAGTACCTGCTCTCGGGCCCGCTCGAGCCGACCAACGAGCCCTACGCCATCGCCAAGATCGCCGGGATCAAGCTCTGCCAGGCCTATCGCCGCCAATACGGCTGCGACTTCGTTTCAGCGATGCCCACCAACCTCTACGGTCCCGGCGACAACTTCGACCTCACCAGCTCCCACGTACTGCCGGCCTTGATGCGCAAGTTCCACGAAGCCAAGCTGGCGGGAAGTCAACAGGTAGAAATCTGGGGCTCGGGATCGCCCAGGCGCGAGTTCCTCCACGTCGACGACCTCGCCGACGCCTGTGTGTTCCTGATGCAGAACTGGAGTGAGGACATCCACATCAACGTCGGCACCGGCGAGGACCTTTCGATCCGTGAGCTCGCCGAGCTGGTGCGCGACGTCGTCTACCCCGAAGCCGGGCTCGTCTTCGACCCCGGCAAACCCGACGGCATGCCGCAAAAGCTCCTCGACGTTTCCCGCCTGCACGGGCTCGGCTGGCGCCACCGGATCGGACTCCGCGAGGGAATCGCGAGCACCTACCAGTGGTTCCTGAACCATCCCGAGGGTGTACGCCGGTGAGCACCGAGATCGCCAACGCCCCCACCGTGGTCATCGAACCGCGCAAGGGTGCGGTCGACCTGCGCCTCGGCGACGTCTGGGAGTACCGCGAGCTGCTCTACTTCCTGATCTGGCGCGACGTCAAGGTCCGCTACAAACAAACGGCACTCGGCGCTGCCTGGGCGATTCTGCAACCGTTCACCACCATGGTGGTGTTCAGCCTGTTCTTCGGCAAACTCGCGAAGATGCCGTCGGACGGTGTGCCCTACCCGATCTTCAGCCTCGCCGCGCTGGTGCCGTGGACGCTGTTTTCCTACGGGCTCGCCCAGGGCTCGAACAGCCTCGTCGGCGCTCAGAACCTGATCAAGAAAGTCTACTTCCCACGCCTGATCATCCCGCTCTCGGCGGTGCTCGGCGGCATCGTCGACTTCGGCATCGCCCTGCTGATGCTCTTCGGCATGATGGCCTGGTTCGGCATCTGGCCGGGGCTGACGGTCTTGTGGCTCTTCCCGCTGTCGCTGCTCGCGATGGTGATCTCACTCGCCGTCGGACTGTGGCTCTCGGCTCTCAACGTCGAGTACCGCGACATCCGCTACGTCGTGCCCTTCATGACCCAGCTGTGGATGTTCGCCACCCCCATCGCCTACCCGAGCTCGTTGCTCGACGAGCCCTGGCGCACCGTCTACGGCCTCAACCCGATGGCGGGGGTGATCGAAGGCTTTCGCTGGGCCCTGCTCGGCACCGACACCAGGCCGGGCCCGATCATCCTGGTTTCGATCGCCGCCTGCCTGATCATCCTCATTGGTGGCTTGATCTACTTCCGCCGCATGGAGCGCACCTTCGCCGATGTCGTCTGACGTTGCCATCCGCGTCGAGAACCTCTCGAAGGTCTACCGCATCGGCGCCCGCGAGGCCCGCTACAAGACCTTGCGCGAAAGTGTCATGGATGTCGTCGGCGCTCCGCTCAAACGTCTGCGCCGCCGTGCTCCAACCGAAGAAGAGACGCTCTGGGCCCTGAAGGACGTTTCCTTCGAGATCAAACGCGGTGAAGTCGTCGGCATCATCGGCAGAAACGGCGCCGGCAAGAGCACCCTGCTCAAAATCCTCTCCCGCATCACCGAGCCCACCAGCGGGCGTGCCGAAATCCACGGCCGTGTCGGGTCCCTGCTCGAGGTCGGTACCGGCTTCCACCCCGAGCTCACCGGGCGCGAGAACATCTACTTAAACGGCGCCATCCTCGGCATGCGCCGGGCAGAAATCGACCGCAAGCTCGACGAAATCGTCGCCTTCGCCGAAGTCGAGCGCTTCCTCGACACCGCCGTCAAGCACTACTCGAGTGGCATGTATTTGCGCCTGGCCTTTGCGGTGGCCGCACATCTGGACACCGAGGTGTTGCTAGTCGACGAGGTGTTGGCGGTGGGCGATGCCAGCTTCCAGAAGCGCTGCCTAGAGCGGCTCCATGATGTGTCGGACCTCGGTCGGACCGTCCTCTTCGTGAGTCATAACCTGCAGGCCATTCAGGGCTTGTGCGGACGTGCCCTTCGCTTTCAGGGTGGAATGCTCGCCACCGATGGCACGCCGAGCGAGACCATCTCCGAATATCTTCGCTCCGAGATCCCGAGCAGCGATCACCGCACATGGCAGCCCTCGGAAGCCCCAGGGAACGATCTCGTGCTCGTCAGAGGCGTGCGACTCACCTGCCTGGAGTCGTCGGCGACCTTGACCATGCGGACGCCCTTCAAGTTGGAGTTCGAATACACGAGCCGGGTCGATGGCACGGTTCTGAGCCCGAGCGTCAACGTCTTCGACGAAATGGGTACCCTGGTGCTCAACACCGCCCCAGTCGCGGAACCCCGCTGGTACGGCAAAACCATGCCAGCCGGTCCTTACACCAGCGAAGTCGAGCTTCCTGGGGATCTCCTCAACTCCGGTCGCCATAGCGTCGAGCTTCTGTTCGTGCAAGACGCTCGCCACGTCGTGTTTCGCCTTTCCGACGCTCTCGTGTTCGAGGTCGCCGACACGCCGGAGCTTCGGGGTGGTTGGTATGGTCGCTGGCCCGGGGTGGTGCACCCCCAGCTCTCATGGGTAACGACGTCAACCTCGTGACCGACCAAGGCAACCTTCACGCACTGCGTGGCGTCGTGATCATCGGCGCGGGAGGCCACGCTACCGTGGTCATGGACGCCTGCTCGGCCTCAGGGGTCGACGTGGCCGCCTTCGTCGACACGACGACCGGGGGTTCCGAAGGGATGTTTCTGGGGCGCCCGCTGCTGTCCGGTGAGCGAGCACTCCCCGACGCCGTACAGCGCTACCGCAACCACGCTTTCTTCGTGGCCCTGGGGCGCAACATGGCAAGGCACGCCTGGACCCGCGGGCTCCTAGACCTCGGCTTGCCGATCGCCACGATCACGCATCCCGCGGCCGTGGTGTCTCGGACCGCCACGATCGCAGCGGGTTGCTTTGTCGCGGCGGGCGCCGTGGTAGGCCCGCAAACGCTCCTGGACCACGCAGCGATCGTCAACACGGCTGCGACCATCGACCACCACGGGCGACTCTCAGCAGGAGCTCACCTCGCGCCAGGCTCGCATCTGGGCGGGTCGGTTTCGGTGGGCGAATACGCCTGGGTTGGGATCGGCGCGAGCGCCCGAGACAACATTTCGATCGGAGCGGCAGCCCTCCTGGGCTGCGGCGCCGTCGCCACTGCGTCGGTTCCAGCCCGGCGGGTGTTCATGGGCGTACCAGCGCGTGACCAGCGCGAGTGTCGCGCCACCGATCCCCACATGTCGTCGGTCCAAGATCTCGCCGAGATCGGGCGTGTGTGCTCGGCGGTCGAGGAAGCGATCTCCGCCGGAAACTGGGGTCGACCGTGAGTGTCGGTCGCCTTGCGGTCCTGGGCGGGCCCCCCGAATTTGCCACGCCGCTGCACGTCGGCAAACCCAACCTACCGAATGTCGAGGGGTTCCAGCGTCGCCTGCAGCAGGTCCTCTCCAGTCAGTGGTTGACCAACGACGGTCCAATGGTACGGGAGCTCGAGACCGCGGCGGGCGAGCTCTTGGGTGTTCGCCATTGTGTTGCGGTGGCAAACGCCACGCTGGGTCTCGAGTTGCTCCTGCGGACCGTTCCCGAGAAGGGCGAAGTACTCGTCCCTTCATTCACCTTCGTTGCCACCGCGCATGCAATCAGCCTCAGTGGACACCAGCCGGTCTTCTGCGACATCGACCCAGCCACACACAATCTTTGCTTGAAGGCCGTCGAAGCCTCGATCGGACCGCGCACCAAGGCGATCCTGGCGGTGCACGCTTGGGGCAGACCTTGCCTCGTGAACGAGCTCGAGCGGCTCGCTAGCGAGCGCGGCCTGGCGCTCTTCTTCGATTCGGCTCACGCTCTCGGTTGTTCCTACGGTGGCAAGATGCTCGGAAGGTTCGGCGACGCCGAGGTCTTCAGCCTCCACGCTACCAAATTCGTCCACTCCTTCGAAGGTGGGCTAATCACGACCAACGACGACACGCTCGCCAGCAACCTGCGATTAGCCAGGAATTTCGGCTTCGCGGGGTTAGACAACGTCGTCGCCCTGGGGACCAACGCAAAGCTCTCTGAGGTCCACGCGGCCATGGGCTGTTCGAATCTGGAGGCCTTCGAAACGCTCAGACGGCACAACTATCTCAACATGGCGACCTACCTCGGCGAGCTCGCCGACATCGATGGCCTTCTGGTTCACGACACTCGCTTTGGCGGTGCAGGCAACGCCCAGTACGTTGTCGTCGAGACCGTCGGTCGTGGCCTGGATCGCGACTTCTTTATCGATGCCCTGCACCGGGAGAACGTTCTAGCGAGACGATACTTCTTCCCTGGTGTCCACCGGGCGCAGCCCTACGCGGATACTGATGTTGGAGTCCTCGCCGAGACGGATCGTGTTTCCGGGAGAGTCTTCGTCCTGCCTTCGGGCTTGGCCGTCTCGCCAGCGTACGCCACCCGGGTGGCCAGGCTAGTCGCAGAGATGGCCCGCTTGGCTCCGTCAGCCGGAGCCTGCCGGTGACCAACCCGCTGGCATCGATCGTCACGCTCTGCTTCAACCACGCACCTTTCCTCGATGAGTATCTCTGTGGTTTGGAGAGTCAGACGTATGCGCCACTCCAACTCATCATCGTAGACGATCAATCGACGGACGGCTCGTGGGAACGGCTCAGGGCGGCATTGCCCAGCCTGCAGCGAAAATTCGAAGATGTCCAGCTTCTCCAGAACCCAACCAATTCGGGCTTCTTCGAAGGCCTCGCGCGAGCGGTTCCTCTCGTGCGGGGACAATACTTCTCGATTCTCGAGTCGGATGATGCCCTGAAGCCTCTCAAGACCGCCCGCTCCGTTGAGTTCCTCGAATCCAATCCCGGCTTGGTTGCGGTCCATAGCGACGTTGAGCTCGCAAAGCACCCTGCCGACCATCAGCGGACACGTCGATGGCAGTCCTCTCAGCGACACATCCCTGAGGGAGACATCTACGAGGCACTTCTCCACGAGAATTTCATTCTGACCTGTGCCTTCACCTGCCGGACCGCGGCGCTCCGGGCGTTCGTCGACTTCGGGAGGTATCGAGACCGCGGCTACGTCGCGGCCGACTATCCGATGTTTCTGGACCTCGCGCGGCATGCCCCCTTCGGATACATCGACGACGCCCTGGCCGTGTACCGTGTCCGGGCAGGATCAGCCTCACGACCAATCGGCGAGATCGCTTCGGCTCGTTGGCTTGTCGAGTACTACCGCATCAAAGTGGACTTCGTCGATGCCTTCGGCGCGAGCGCGACGACCACTCTCCGTGCCCGCTCCCAATTTCACCGCGCTGAACGCCAACTTGCCTGGCTCCAGGGTGATCTCGTGCGCCTGCGCGAAGCTGCGACCGCTGTGGATCGACTCGGCTGCGAAAGGCGGACGGCGGGACGCATCCTTCGCGCCTACGCCTCGAAGAGCCGCACGACATGGCGATTGGCACGGGCCCTCGAGCGGATTCGGAGCCGCCTGTGGATCTCGCGGTAGCCGATTCTCCAACGGGTTCGTGCCTCGCTCTCGTACCGATTCACCGCTGGCCCCTGCCACGGCAGGAAGGCCTTGCACTCGACCGCCTTTTCGAGCTACTTGGGGGCCGAGAGGTTCGGCTGCTCGCTCCGGCTGGGCTGTCGATTGCGGCGAACACCCGGAGAATCGAGCGGTTGCCCGACCACTGGTTTGCCAATCGCGACAGCTACTCGCAACTCCTGCTCTCCCGGAACTTCTACGCGCGTTTCGCCGAGTGGGAGTGGCTCCTCATCGTCCAGCCGGATGCCCTGGTCCTCGGGCCCGACATCACACCGTGGCTCGAGCAACCCTGGGACTACATCGGGGCACCGTGGCTCGGTCCCGATGGCTCGTTTCACCGCGTCGGCAACGGGGGGCTGTGTCTGCGCAGGACGGCGGCATGCATCCGCGTGCTGGAAGCGCCGCGGCCAGCTTCCTCCTTCGCTGGCATCCTGCTTGGAACACATGCCCCTGACCTCACCTTGTCCCCCTGGCCGAGGCGGTTCTTCGAGGCGCTCCGGATCTGGCGCGAGACGCGTTGCTCCGCTGCGGCCTACGCTTCGCGCTACACCCTCAACGAGGACCGCTTTTGGTCGGATCGAGCGAGCATCTTCGACCCGACTTTCCGCGTGGCTCCCGTAGCCGAGGGACTCCAGTTCAGCTTCGAGCAAGCTCCACGACTCGCCTACTCGATCACCGGGAAGCTTCCGTTCGGCACTCACGCCTGGGAGACCTATGACCGCTCGTTCTGGCTCGACGCGGTCCCTGGTCTCCGCGAGGAGCTCGGAGAGCTCGGGCAATGACGACCTCGAACCCACATCCGGGTCGTCGATCGCGAGATCTCGTCATCGACGGCCACATCCTGGGAGTGCAGGAGTTTGGTGGTGTTTCGCGCATGCTGCAGGCGCTCCTGCCCGAGCTCGAGGCCCAGCGACCTGCGGGCACGACGACCAGGGTCGTAAAGTCGGAGCCTCCCCGTTCGGTACCCGGGCGCTCGCTGGTCCGGCGGATCTCGCGCCGGATCATGGCCCATGAACCGTTCGCAGGTCTGGGGTGGCACGCAGCCCAAGCCCAACGCTCACGCAGCCAGCTGGCTCTTGCAGCCGGGCCTGCGTCGGCCTGGCTCTCGACCTACTACTTCGCCCCTCGGGCCTGGCCTGGGCCTGTGGTTGCCCTAGCCTACGATCTCTACCACTTCCGCTTTCCGGCGGCGGTCAACTCCCCCCGAAGGCGACGCATCGTGGACGGAATGCGCGCGTGCCTACGTGAGGCTACGGTCGTCGTAGCGATCAGCGAGGCGACCCGCGACGATCTGATTACGTTGCTCGGTATTCCAGGAGAGCGAGTTACCGTTGCCCATCTCGGAGTCGACCCCGCGACCTTTTCCCTCTCCGCTTCCACCACCGGAGCTGGGCTCCCGATCCCCTACCTCCTGTTCGTCGGTCGACGCGGTGAGCAAAAGGGATTCCCAGTCCTTCTGGCCGGATTCGCCCGGTACCTGGCACGCAACCCCGACTCGCCGCTCGCGCTCCTGGTCGTCGGAGCCCCCTGGGGGCCGAGCGAGGCCCAGGAAATCTCCAGCTTCGGTATCGAACGGCGAGTGTTGCACATGACATCGCTGCCCGATCTCGACCTCGCCGAGGTCTATCGTCACGCCTGTGGCCTCGCCTATCCGTCCCAGTACGAGGGTTTCGGCTTGCCGCTGATCGAGGCCTTGGCCTGCGGCAGTCAGATCCTCGCGTCGCGGATCCCATCTTCCACGGAAGTCGCCTCGGGAGTCGCCCACTTCTTCGACCCTGGCGACATCGAATCCGTAGCTATCGGCATCGAGAAACTCGTCGCAGAGCCTCCTCGCGCTCGAGCAGAGATACGTGCCAAGGTGGTCGAGCGCTTCTCCTGGAACGCTTGTGCCTCGAGGGTCTGGGCAAGTATCGACCTCGCCTTCCAGCTCGCTCGGCCCGGGGCGACGACTCCGGCATGATCGGGCGCAAGCTCCTGGGTACGTTCCGCCGCGAGCTCGCCAACTCTCGAAGACTGTGGCGTTTTCCGCAGGACACGGTAGCCGCTGGACGAGTGGCCTGGGGCACCGTTCGCCTCACCTCTCGCGCGACGCGGCCGGCGCCGACTCACCGGCTCGATGTCCTCACCTTTTCGGTCATACCCGGCCTCACGCGGTTGTGGTCGCGCCTGTGCCGGCCGGCATTCGACAGCACCGGGGCCCGCGTCATCATCGGCGACTGCTCCGGTCGGCTACGAGCTACTGCTGCGGATCGGTCACGGGTGGTGCCCATCTACAACCTCCACCACGGCCGCAAGATCGATCTGTTCCTCGCGAAGGAGTGCCAAGCTGAGTTGGTCCTCGTGTGCGACGACGATGTCTTCCCTTCGCCCACCGAGGTCGGTGAAGCGCTTGCAGCCGTATCCTCCAGCGATGAGCTCGTCGCGTGCTCACTCGCTCCGCGAGAGCACGTGTCGTCGCTGCTGCAGGGACGGCTCTCGGCTCCCATGGGCTCGTCGTGTGTCCTCATCGACCGGCAGCTCTGGCTTTCCTCGAGGCTCAGCTTCGAGGCCCACCCGCCACTCCCTGGAGATCCCACGGACTGGATGTACGACACCGGCGACCTCGCCCATGTGCGTGCGCTCGAGCTGGGACTCGCGGTGCGGAGTGATCCCGACTGGCCCAGCCAACGCGGCCCCCGTCTGGAAGCGATGAGCGCCTGGCTGCTGCGCTTTCGCGATCCTCGGGAGGACACCTTGGAGAAGTCGGTGGCAGGCATTCCGATTCGTCAGCGCAAGGCGCTGCGCGTTCTCCTCGTGGCGGAGCACTTCCGCGATCGACACCGCTATGGACTCATCGAGGCTCGATATCTCGAGCGTGCACGCGCAGTGTTGGAGCGCCATCCCGTCCACACTGAGGAGGGCAGCCTTCGGCAAGAGCTCGCCGCGACTCTGCTGCGCCTCGACGAGCTGATGGCCGCATCGAGCCACGCAACTTCTGCGCCGAACGAAGGAGCTGCTTAGGGCATGGATGTCTTGGCTGTCATTCCGGCGCGGGGGGGGTCAAAGGGCATTCTGCGGAAAAACCTGGTGCCAGTCGCCGGGCGCCCCCTACTCGACCATACCTTGGAGGCGGTCCGGTCTGCTGCCTGCGTGACCCGCTCGGTGGTGTCCACGGATGACCCGGAGATCGCGGCCCATGCCAGCGCGCTCGGCTTCGAGATCATTGTCCGCCCCGCCGATCTCGCCTCGGACACGGCGACCTCGGAGTCCGCGCTTCAGCACGCCTTGGACTCCGACGCAAAAGCCTCCGGCCGCCTCCCCGACCTCGTCGTCTTCCTGCAGGCAACGTCTCCCCTGCGCCCACCGGGCGCGATCGATGCAGCCATCGCGCTGCTGGTCGGCACAGAGGCAGATTCGCTCTTTTCAGCCGGACCGGCGCACGGGTTCGTGTGGCGCGAACATCTCGGCTCACTGCGGTCAATCACCTACGACCACCATCACCGTCCGCGGCGCCAGGATATCGGTCACGACTGGCTCGAGAACGGCTCGATCTACGTCTTCAAACCGTGGGTCCTGCGCGAAACCGGCAATCGCCTGGGTGGCAAGGTGGTGGTCTTCCCGATGCACCCGCTCGACTCCTTCCAAGTCGACGAGCCGGAAGATCTTGCGCTGTTCGCGTCGTTGTTTGCGCTCCGCAAACCGATCCATGCGGCCCCCCCGAGCGAGCTTCTCGCTGCCGTGCAACTCCTGGTCCTCGACTTCGACGGCGTCATGACCGACGACCGAGTGTGGGTCGATCAGGACGGTCGCGAGTCCGTCGCGTGCTCCCGCAGCGACGGCATGGGCATCGAGCGGCTCACGCGCGCAGGCGTCGAGGTCGTCGTGCTCTCGAAGGAAACCAATCCGGTGGTCGCCGCACGGTGCCGCAAGCTCGCAATCTCCTGCAGCCAAGGCGTCGACGACAAACTCCCGACGCTCGAGCGGATGCTCGAGGAGCGGGGACTGTCTCCTGCTGCGGTGGCGTATGTCGGCAACGACATCAACGACGTGGCACCCCTGTCGTTCGTCGGCGTGCCGATCGCGGTGTCGGACGCGAGAGCCGAGGCCCGCGCAGCGGCTCGTTGGTGCACCACCAAACCCGGAGGCCTCGGCGCCGTGCGGGAAGTCTGCGAGTGGCTGATCGACAGCCGTCAATCGGGCGGACCAGCCGCTGCAACGGAGAACACGCCATGACCGTGCGCCCAGAAGATCTTGCCGCGACGTACGACGACTGGTACTCAACGCCTGAAGCCGCTCATTGGGAGCATGCCCCGGGAAAGCGCGTTCTCATCGAGGCAATCTCACGACTGTTCGACACACGATCGGCACCACGCGTCCTCGACATCGGCTGCGGCACCGGCTCGTTCCTCGCGCGCATTCGCAGCGCCGTGCTGCCCCGCGCCAGCTGCCACGGTATCGATGTGTCGGCGGTCGCCGTGCGCGAGGGCCTCGCTTCCGAGTCCGGACTTCGTCTGCTGGCCGGAGACGCCACGACGCTTCCGTACCCAGACTGTCACTTCCAGCTCGTGCTCTGCTACGGGTCTTGGGAGCACTTCGCAGATCCCGCCAAGGCCATTGCCGAAGCGATTCGCGTCACTGCGCCCGGCGGCTGGATCTTGGCCATGATTCCAGCCTTGGGCGAGCACCGGACCGATCGCGACGACGAAGGCTGGTACGAAGACACCCCGGTGGCTGGGTCCGATCGCCTCCAGCTGCAATGGAATCTCTATCGCCGAACGTGGGAGAAGATGTTCAACGACCACGGCGCATGGCTGGCCTCCGACAGTCTGGCCGGCGAGTGCGGGGCGATCAAGACCGGGGTGTTCTTCTTCGCCACCCGACCACGCGTGCACGGCAGCTCGACAGCTGCTGCGGCCCTTCTCGACTTGGGCTACGTCGCCGCGAGCTCAACGAGTCAGAACGCGGCTGTAGAGCGGGCTGGGACCGAGATGGGGCAACGCCTGCGCGGCGGTGCCAAGGTCCTCGCTTGCGGTAACGGTGGCAGCGCTGCCGATGCACAACACTTCGTCGCGGAGCTGGTCGGCCGATTCGGGCCGCACCCGCGCCCAGCCCTCGGAGCAGTGAGCCTTTCCTCCGACCCGTCGATCGTCAGCGCGATCGCCAACGACTTCGGGTATCAGCTCGTGTTCGCTCGGCAGGTGGAGGCTCTCGGAAAGCCTGGGGATGTCCTGCTCGCCATTACCACGAGTGGTCGCTCCGAGAACGTCCTGGAGGCCATGGCGCGTGCCCGCGATCTCGGTCTCTACGTCGTGGCCCTCAGCAGCGAGCGCGCCCCAGCAGCCTTCGACACCCTGTGCGATGTTTGCATCCGCGTCCCGTCGACGGACACCCAGAAGATTCAGGAGGTTCACGGCGCCCTCCTCCACGTGCTCTGCGCCACCATCGAAATGCAGGTGAGGGCGTAGACCTTCGCCATCTTGGAGACCTGTCATATGGAACAAGTCGTTACGCTCGGTACCAGGCGGGTCGGCGTCGGCGAGCCGTGCTACGTGATTGCTGAAATCGGCATCAACCACAACGGGAGTCTGGAACTGGCGCTCCAACTCATCGACGCAGCGGCCGCAGCCGGCTGCGACGCCGTCAAGTTTCAGAAGCGCACCGTCGATGTCGTCTACACCGCGGAAGAGTTGGCGCGGCCTCGCGAGAACCCGTTTGGCTCCACCAACGGCGACCTGAAGCGCGGGCTCGAGCTCAGCCTCGATGCGTACGAAGCCATCGCTCGACACTGTTCGGAGAAGGGCATTGCCTGGTTTGCCTCCTGTTGGGACGAAGCGTCCGTCGATTTCATCGCTCAATTCGACGTGCCATGCTTCAAGATCGCTTCGGCGAGCCTCACCGACGACGATCTGCTGAAACACCATCGCCGCGTCGGCAAACCCCTGATCCTCTCGACCGGAATGAGTAGCCTGGAAGAGATCGATCATGCGGTCGAGGTGCTGGGCAAGGACGAGCTTGCGCTGATGCAGTGCACCTCGACCTATCCGTCACAGCCCGAAGAGTTGAACCTTCGTGCAATCCAAACGCTTGCCCAGCGCTACGGCGTACCGGTCGGCTACTCGGGCCATGAAGTCGGACTGGCCACGACCGTGGCCGCCGCCGCGCTCGGTGCCGCCATGGTTGAACGACACATCACTCTGGATCGTGCGATGTGGGGCTCAGATCAATCCGCCTCCGTCGAGCCTCAGGGTTTCGCTCGGCTGGTCCGAGACATCCGAACGATCGAGAAAGCACTCGGGGATGGTCGCAAGATCGTGTACCCCTCGGAGCTGCCGGTTCGCGACAAGCTCCGTCGGGTCTGATGGGCCCGAGCGACACATCTAGACGCCGCATCGTTCTCGTCATCCCCCGCGGCGAGGCGATCCGCAACTTCGTCCAGTCCGCCACCCTGCCGACCCTCGCCGAACAGGCTGAGGTGCTGTTGCTGTCGGTGGTCACGGACGATCGACTGCTCGGCCGTGCACGCGAGTTGGTCAGTGAAGTGGTCCCGTTGCCGTCGCTGCCCCCGTCACCCTGGGCAGCTCGGCTGCGCCTGCTCGCCGAAAACGCGCACGACCGCTGGTTGTGGAGCGCTGTTGCCCAGAACAACTGGGAGTTGCGTGACACCCGCGCCCGCGAGCGCGGAGAGCTGCTGCGCCGGTTTGGCATGAAAGCCGCCGCTCGGGTCCTGGCGTTCCCTGCTGCTCTCGAAGTGCTGACCCGGCTCGAACAGCACCTCGTTTGGCGGGGCCGGCCAGCATTCTTCGACGACGTGTTCGACCGCTGGAAGCCGGACTTGGTCTTCAACGGCTCGCACATCCACGGCGCCGCCGGCGAGCTGCCGACGCGGGTCGCGGCGCGCCGCGGCATCCCGACCGCCGGCTTCATCTTCTCGTGGGACAACCTCACGTCCCGCAGTCGCATCTTCGTCCCCTACGACCACTACCTGGTGTGGCACGAGGGCATGAAGCGGCAGCTCCTGTCGATCTATCGGAAGGTCACGCCGCAGCAGGTCCACGTCACCGGTACGCCCCAGTTCGACCCCCACTTCGATCCCGCCCTGGAGCTGAGCCGAGAAGAGCTGAGCCGCCGTATCGGTGTCGACCCGAGCCGCCCATTCATCCTCTGGACCACCGGCATCGACAACCACTTCTTCGACGAGCACCTGCACATCGAAGCGGTGATCCCGATGTTGGCCGAGCTGCCGGGTCGGCCGCAGCTGGTCGTACGGACCTACGTCAAGGGCACCAGCCCGGAGCTGAAGGCGCTGGCGGCCCGCAACCTCCCCGACGTGATCTTTCCCGAGGTGCTGTGGGACGCCGAGCACCAGACCCCCAAACCGCAAGACCTGGTGATCTACACCAACATGCTTCGGCACTGTGCGGTGGGAGTCAACGCCGCCTCGACGGTCACCCTCGAGCTGCTGATCCACGACAAGCCGGTGATCAATCTCGACTTCGATCCTCCCGGGTCGAGCCTGCCGTGGTCCCTCGGCTACGAGCGTCATATCCGTTTCGATCACTTCGCGCCGATTGCCGAATCCGGCGCGACGATGGTGGCGAGGTCCGTCGACGACATGCGAAGTTTTCTGGTCGAGGGACTCGAGCGTCCGGCGGCGCGCGAAGCCAAGCGCGCCGCGCTCCTGGAGCAGCTGTTCGGGACAGCTCCGGATGGATCCGCGGGCGTCCGCACCGCCGAAGCTCTTCTGCGGCTGTCGCGCTGATGCTGGAGCTCTCGGTCGTCACCCCAACGCGCGGGCGGCCCACCGAGGTCAACGAGCTGATTGCCAACCTCGCCGCGCAGCAGCGCCCTCCAGGCGAGCTGATCCTGGTCGACGGCGCGGACGCCTCAGACACGGCAACCGAGAGCGTCGCGGCAGTCGCGGCGGCGCCGTTTCCGGTGCGGCACATCCGCCACGGGGGTGGCACCGCAATTCAGCGCAATGTGGGAATCGACGCGGCCGCCGGCCGGTTCATCGCCCTGGTCGATGACGACATCCGGCTGGAGCCCACCTTCTTCGAGGTCGCACTCGACGCCTTCACCCGCGACCCCGACGGTTCCCTCGGGGGTGTCACGGGGTACATCAGCAATCAACACCTCGATCCCGCAACGTCGCCGCGGTGGCGCTGGTACAAGCGCCTGCGGCTATTCTCGACCTACGAGCCCGGCCGCTACGACTGGGCTACCGGATACCCGATCAACCGCTACCTGCAGCCGCCCCACGATGGCGAGCGGCCGATCGACTTCATGGGCGCCGGCTGTGCCGTGTGGCGGCGTGAGGTGTTCGACACCGGACTGCGGTTCTCGCGATTCTTCAGCGGCTACGGGATCCTGGAAGACGCCCACTTCGCACTGCGAGCGGGCCGACGGTGGCGCCTGCTGGAGCTCGGCAGGGCCCGCTGCGTCCACTTGCACGCGCCCGGCGGGCGAGTCGACACCCGCGAGATCGCCCGCAAGAGCGCGACCAACTACCGCTATGTCTTTATCGATCTCGTGCCACGCCGCTCTTTCTCTCAGGAGACCCGCTTCTGGTTGGTCCAAGGAGTCGACCTGCTGCGCATGACCGCGCATGCCGTGCGCCGACCGTCCTCGGCCAGCTGGCTTTCGGTCGTCGGCAAGCTCGAGGGTCTCGCGGCGGCGGCCCGGCTAGCCGCACCGGGAGGCACGTGAGCCGCCTGTCCCGCACCCTCCGGATCCTGCGAGAGCGTGGCTGGTCCTACCCGTGGCAGGTGGCAGTCACGGTCGCGTTGCCGGCAATGACGCACCGCCCGCTGCGGCGACCCTGGCCGCGGGTCCGCTCCGTGCTCGAGCGGCCTCTCAGCCCTGCGGGACCCGGCCCCCAAGGCCCACTGCTCGCGGGGACAGCCGTCGCCGATCTCGACGGCGATGGGTTTGCGCTCGGAGAAGTGCCGGGCGTGCCAGCGGTGCGGGCTTCGGAGTTCCTGCCTCGGCGGCGGTTCGACCTCGAGATTCGGTCGCACGAGGAGCGGTTGTTCATCCGCAAGCACTACCGAGGCGACACCTCGAGCTGGACGCGTGAGCTCGCCGCGCTCCAACGCCTGGCCCAACACGCCGTCCCGGCGCCGCGAGCGCTCGGCGCCGACCGCGGTGCTACCTGCACCGACAAATCGTTCGTCGCCGGCCCCACCCTTCGCGACCTCATGGTGTCGAAGGGGGCACGGATCTTGAGCCGTGAGACCGAGAGGGATTCGACCCTTGCCGACCTCGGTCCCCAAGCCCGTCTGCACGCGGTCTGGCGACGTGGGCAGGAAGTGCTCGGACAACTCGACCCGAAGCTCACGGCCAATCTCGCGGCCCTCCTCGACCAGATCCACCGAGCTGGGGTCACCGGGGTTGCCTTGACCTTCGGCAATGTGGTGATCGATGAAGGCTCGGGGCAGCCGGTCTTCATCGACTTCGACAAGGCGGTAGTGCACACCTCCACCAGCGGCCTGCGCTTTGCGGCCCGCCGGGATGCCGACAGGCGGCTCTTCAACGCGATCTACGCAGGGTCGTTGCTGACGGAGGAAACCGCCGCAGAGCTGACGCGAGAAGTGGCGCGCACCAACTACTCCCCGATCGATCTCGGGGCCGGGCTCGTCACCCGTGGCTTCTGGTCGATCGACAGCGGCACCGGACGGTGGGAGTACCTCAACCGGCGGGTGCTCGAGCCGCTGTTGCCGGGTGCCCGGGTGCTCGACCTGGGCTCCCACAACGGCTTGATGCCATTGCTGATGCTGCGAGCCGGTGCACAGTCGGTGGTAGCGGTCGAACGCGACCCCGAGGTGGTCGGGCACGCGCACGAACTCCATCGCTTGTTCGAATGGCGCGAGATGCGAACCCTCGATCTCGAGATCCGCAATCAGGACATGGTGACGGCGGTCGAGGAGGCTGAAGGGCCGTTCGATCTGGTCACCGCCTTTTGCTCCCTCTACTACCTCGAGCCGGGCGACATGGCCGCTGTGGTCCGCCGAGCGGCCACCCTGGCGCCGGTGATGGTGCTGCAGGCCAAGACCGACACGCGAGCCGAGGCTGGCCACGACAAGGCCGCGAAGTCGAGCCTGGAGTTTTTGCATCGCCTTCTGGAGCAGAACGGCTTCGGGCGAGTGGTTGGGCACCAGCCGCGGGGATTCTCCCGCCCCCTGCTGGTGGGCTACCAATCGTGACGCTCGATATCTCGGTCAGCTTCGATGCGCTCTACTACAGCTTCTATCTCGAGGGTCTGCGGCGGCTGGGTCTGCGCTGGAGGCTGCGCTCGGCCGGATTTCCTCGAGTCGGTCATCACGGGCTGTGGCTTCGCTCCGGCTCCCGCCGCCTGTTCATCTCTGCCTCGGACGGCCCCGGGATCAGCGCCGAGGCGGTCGCCTGGGCCGATGTCATCGGCAAAGTCAATCTCGACCGGGCCGAGGCACCTGCCAATGCAATCCCGATCGGCCCAAGCTTTCCGGTGGCGGTCTTCAGTGCTCCAGTAGCCTGGGCACTCGCCAGCTCCGCGTGGTTTCGCGGAGGCTTTCGCACCGCTCCCTCGGCCCGGTCCCATTTCGGAGCCTTTCGGGCGCAGTACCGCTACCGTCTTCCGGAACGAGCCTACGCACCTGGCCAGAGCGATCCCGGCTACGTTTTTGCACTGTCGCGGCTCTGGCAGAAGGAACCGGCCACCAACCGCTGGCGGGCCGCATTCATCGAGGCAGCGCGCTCCCTCCCCGATCTCGAGATCGAAGGCGGGTTTGCCCCGCGCTCCGAACCCGCCTTTGCGGAGTATCGGCACCTGTTCGTGAGTGGAGCGATCGGACTGAAGGAGTGGGTCGCCAAGACCCAGCGTTCCGCGTTGGTGTTCAACACCCCCGCGGTCAGTGGCTGTCACGGCTGGAAGCTCGGCGAGTACCTCGCGCTCGGCAAGGCCATCGTCAGCACGCCACCCGAGAGACTCCTTCCGGCGCCACTCGAACACGGTGAGCACCTGCATTTCGTTTCCTCGCAGGACGAGCTCGCTCGTGCCATCGAGAAGATCGCTCGAGACGAGCCCTATCGGAGGCGTCTCGAGCTCGGTGCCAGGCGGTACTACGACCAATGGCTGGCGCCGCAGGTCGTGATGAGGAGACTGCTCGACAGTCTGGAGAAGAAATGAGCCGCATCACTCGACTGGAAATTCTCAACCGCCTGACCGAGAGGTTTGGATATCGCGACTATCTCGAAATCGGCGTGGCCGGGGGCGCGACTTTTCGCAACATCAAGGCTCCCACCAAGACCGGGGTCGATCCGCAGTGGCGCCTCTGGAACGCCCTACGCTTCGACATCAAGAAAACCACCTCGGATCGATTCTTTGCGCGCAACCGGAGAACCTTCGACCTGGTATTGGTCGATGGCCTCCACCATGCCGATCAAGCCTTCCGGGACATCCAGAACGCGCTGGGGGTCCTCAGGCCCGGCGGTTCGATCTTGGTTCACGACTGTCTGCCCGAGTCGTACGAGCAGCAGGCCGTACCGAGGATTTCCGTCTCCTGGACCGGCGACGTGTGGCGGGCGTTTCTCAAGACCTGCCAGGATACCTCCTTGTCGACACTGGTCTTCGACACCAACCGCGGCTGCGGTCTGATTCGTCGACCGGCTACGCAGCCACAACGCCGCCCCCCGGCAAACGTCGACCCCCTGCGACCGGAGGACGTGACCTGGGAGCACTTCGCTGCCGAACGGGACAATTGGCTCGAGATCGTGCCACGCGATGCTGTGTACGCTACGGTCGATACACTGCAACCGTGAAGGCGACGTTCGTCTCCCACAAGGTCTGCTGGCTCTCAGGCGGACAACCGGTGACGGACGGTGGGTTTCCCGCACAGGTTTCGGCGCTCTCCGGCTTGTTCGACTCGAGTGTTCTCGTGGCCACGTGCGATCCCGGCCCAGCCCGGCCAGGCGCTCGGCGATTCCGGGCGGCCAATCTCGAGTACGCGCTGGCGCCCGAGCCGCCCGGACGCGGCCTTGCTCGCAAGGTGCTTCTCCCGTTTTGGCTGCTCGAGCACCTCGGGGCAATCACCCGCCCAATCCGGGCAGCGGACATCACGCACGCTCTCGTCCCCGGGGACCTCGGCGTCGTGGGAGCGCTGCTCGCGCGACTCTTCGGGCGGCGACTCTTCATTCGGCACTGCGGCACCTGGGGGCATCGCGGCACCCTCGCGGATCGGTTCCTCGCCTGGTGGTTGCCGCGTCTGGCGCGATCGGGCAAGGCGATCGTTTTTGCCACCGGTGCCGGCGACGCTCCGCCCGCGCCCGGGGTCCCCAATCTCCACTGGATCTTCTCGACCGCGCTCAGCGCCGGCGACCTCGAGCGCATCACCTCGGCATCGCCCTGGGAGCCCGGAACGACCCCGCGGCTGGTGTGCGTCGGCCGGCTGACTCGGGGCAAGAACTTCCACGCCGTCATCGAAGCCCTGCCGGTCATTCGGCAGACACACCCGACCGCTGTGCTCGAGATCTTGGGTGACGGCCCCGCTCGAACCGAGCTCATGGAGTTGGCTCGCGAGCTCGGCGTCGAGGAAGCAGTGAACATCCGCGGCAACGTCGATCGCGAGGAGGTGCTGCGAACCCTTTCCACCTCGCACGTGTTCGTGTTTCCGACGCGGGTTGCAGAAGGCTTTCCCAAGGCAGTGGTCGAGGCACTCGCCTGCGGTGTGCCGGTGCTCGCAGCATCAGTGTCGGTGATTCCCCGCTTGCTCGCCGAAGGGGGCGGGAGATTACTCGAGGCAACCGACGAACAGGCCGTCGCCCGTGGTGTTCTTGCGTTGCTCGAGGCCCCCGAGCACCTCCCTGCGATGGGATCCGCCGGGCGCCAAACGGCCTCGCACTACACTCTCGAGCGCTGGCGCGACGAAATCGGTCGGGTGCTCGAAGCCGCCTGGGGGCCCCCGCGATCCCCGTGACCCAGCGCCTCGCCGCGCACCTGCTGTTTCGGCTGCGAATCTCGCCGCGGCTGCGCCGACGCGCCCTCTCCCGGGGCGCGTTCGTGTTGATGTTCCACGGCACACCGAAAGCGATCCCCGCGCACCTGCCCGAACGCGCCAAGCCGGCGCTCGATCGCGCGCGGTTTGCTGTCGTCCTGGGCTGGCTGGCGCACGAGCACATCCCCGTGCTCACCCCCGACCAATTCCTCGCCGGAAACCGGGGCGTGCTGTTGACCTTCGACGATGGCTTTGCCAATAACGTCGAGCAGGCGTTGCCCGAGCTCGAGTGCCATGGCTTCCCGGCTTTGTTCTTCGCCACCACCCAACACGTCGACGACCCTGGGGATTGGCTGCCTTCGGTTCGTGTGGCGCTTTCGGGCGTCGATCTCGACGGCCTCGACCGAGCGTCCCTGCACGACCTCTTCGACGGAGCGTCCGCGGAGCAGATCGGCGCCCTCGCCGACCATCCGCTGATCACCGTCGGCTCGCACACCGTGTCTCACCCGTTTCTCACCCAGTGCAATGATCCCGCCCTGGCAGACGAGCTGGTCGTCTCGAAGGCTCGGCTCGAGAGCCTGTGGGGGCAGCCCGTCGTGTGGTTCGCCTACCCCACGGGAGACTACGATCGCCGGGTCGCGCAAGCGGTGCGCGATGCCGGCTATCGCCACGCGGTGGTCGAAGACGTCCGTGGCGCCGGCTTTCCCGAGCTCGAAATCCCCCGCATCGGCATCTACGACGCCGACCAAGCAGTGCTCGAGGCCAAACTCTCGGGACTGTTTCGGCGCCCCTGGTGGCCGGTGGCATGAGGCTGCGCCCGGCTCTCGCCAAGGTCTCGACCCTTGCCGCCGGGCTCCTGCTCGCGGCGCTGATGCTCGAAGGGGGAGTCCGCGCGATGGCGCCGCAACAGCTGATCGAGCTGCGGCCCGACATCTGGGTTCCAGACTACGAGGGGCTCGGGTGGCGCCAGCGCGACGGCCTCGACACCACCGTCAACACCGGGGAGCGGACGGTGCGCCTGCGCACCGGCAACCACGGCCACCGCATCAGCGGTTCGCCACGCGACGAACCGGCCCTGCGGGTCCTGGCTCTCGGCGACTCCTTCACGGTGGGGCTGCAGGTCGAATACGACGAGCTTTTCACCGCGCGACTCGAGCGCCGCCTCACCGAGCGGATGGGCAAAACCGTCGAAATGGTCAACACCGGTGTCGGAGGTTGGGGGCCGAGCCACTACTACCTTGAGGCCGAGCGCGAGCTCGCCTCCGGGCGCTTCGATGCCGTTCTCTTGGGGCTGTTTGCCGGCAACGACATCGAAGAGCGGCGCGTCGACAGCTTCCCCCCCAAGCAGGCGAGTGTCGTCCATTCTTTCCACTGGCCCCAGCCTTGGAGCCGTCGCGGCTTGGTCGAAGCCGTGGCCTATCCCGCCAACGATCTGCTCGAGCGTCGCTCCCACGCCTTCGTCTTGGCCCGCGCTGTCGCCTGGCGTCAGCTGATGCGCCTCGGCCTGTCGGCGCGGGCACTCCCACCCTCGATCCTCGCGACCGAGGCGACATCGCAGCGGTGGGGGATCACGGCCGATCTGGTGGCAGCGATGGTCGACCACGCTCGCCTCACCGAAGTTCCGGTGGTGGTCTGCCTGATCCCCGGTGCCTATCAGGTCGACCCATCGTTGGCCCTGGCCTACGCCAGTGCGATCGGAGTCGACCCGGGGCTGATCGACGCTGAGCAACCGAGCCGACTGCTCGGTGCGGCGCTGGCAGCTCGGGGAATCGCACTCGTCGACTTGCTGGGCCCGATGCGCAAGACCGGCGCCGGCCCGCTCTTCGGATCGGTCGACACCCACCTTTCCCCGGCAGGCCATGGGGTGGTGGCGGACGCCCTCGAGGCACCCTTGGCCGCGCTGCTGGACGAGAGCCAGTGATGAGTGTCGCGCCGCGGATCCGCGTCCTCCACCTGATCGCACACCTCGGCCGTGGTGGCACCGAAGGACAGCTGGCGCTGGTGCTGCGCCACCTCGATCCGCACGCGGTCACTTCGGAGGTCGCCTTCTTCAACCGCAGCGCCCACGAGGTGTGGGATGACGAGCTGGCCGGGGCCGGCATCGCCGTCCATGACCTGAGCGCCGTCGGCGGAACCCAGCCGCGGCTCGCTGCGGTAACCCGGGTCCTGCGCGAGGGACGCTTCGACCTGGTGCACTCGTGGACCCTGCACCTCAACGCCTACGCCGGTGCGGCGGGCCTCCTGGCTCGGGTACCGCAGCGATGGGGGTCGCTGCGCGGCAGTCTCGAGACGCCGGGTTTCCGCGGGTTGCCCCGAGTGTTGCAGTGGCTGTGCCTGCGCGGAGTGGGCCGCCTGGTGGTCAACGCCAAGGCACTCGAAGCGGCCGCGATGGCGGAGGGCGTCTCGCCCGCGAGGCTCTTCCACCTTCCCAATGCGGTCTCGACCCCGCACGCGATCGACCGCGACGCCGTGCGACGCAGCCTCGGCCTCGAGCCTCAACATCTCGGCATCGTTGCGGTTGGGAACCTCCGGCGGATCAAGAACCACGAGCTCGCGATCCGAGCGATGGCCCTGGTTCGAGAGGCCCTCCCGGAGGCGCGATTGGTGATCATCGGCCAACCGTTGGCGAGCGAGCCCGAAACCCCGGGAGTGCTCGCCGCCTTGGCCCAGCGGCTCGGGCTCGATGACGTGGTGCACTTTGCCGGCTTCCGGGCCGACGCCGCCCAGGCGGTCGCTGCGTTCGAGCTCGCCACCCTGACCTCCCACAGCGAAGGTATGCCCAACGCGGTGCTCGAGGCGATGGCCGCCGGCGTGCCGACGGTGGCGGTCGATGTCGGCGGGGTGCGCGAGCTCATCGACGACGGGACCAGTGGGTTGGTCGTGCCTCCGGGCGATGCGGCGGCGCTTGCCGGCGGTTGGCTGCGCCTGCTCGGCGACGAACAGGAACGCAGCCGCTTTGGTGCCGCCGCACGGATGCGGGCGGAGGTTCACGATCCGCAGCTGCTGGCCGGGCGCCTTGGTGCCGCCTATCGCTGGGCCCTGCTCCCCAGGACTGCCGCATGATCGAGGTTTGCACCGTCGCCGAGGTCGACAAGGCGGTCGTCGACGACTTTTTCGGCCGCCACTTCCGGCCCGCGAAAGCGGCATTCCTGCGCGAGCACGGCACCTGGTGGCACCGCGGCGACGACCACCGCTGGGTGTTGCTCGAAGATGGCGAGATCCTCGGCTATTGCGCGGTGATCCCCTCCCGAATTGCGGTGGGAGGCGAGCCGGTCGATGCCTCGTGGTGGGTCGACCTGGTGATCGACCCGGCGGCCCGAGGCCGTAAGCTGCAGCGCCACTTCGACGACCTGATCCGTTCGCGGCCTCTGACCCTGGGCTTTCCGAATGCGCTGGCCGCCGCCATCCATCGGCGGCACGGCTGGGGCGTGCGGGAAGACCTGCAGGTGCGCTTGCTGGTGCTCGACGCGGCAGCCTTCCTCGCCGCGCGCCGAATGCCTCTGTGGCGGCGTCTGCTGCTTCGGCCACCGCTCGCGCTTGGCGCGCTCATCTTCCGCGGTCGTGGGGCTGCCTCGGGGGCGTATTCAGTGGAACCGCTCGAACAGCGGCACCTCGCAGATCTCGAAGCGCTCGCTGCGCGCAGCCGCGCGGCGCGCCCGAACGCGGTGGCGACCTGGCACGACGCGGCGACTCTGGGGTGGCGATACCTCGAGGCTCCCTGGGGCAGCGAACACTTCGTCGTACGCTCCCCGGATGCCGCCGCCATCGTCCGCATCGTCGAAGGAAGCGGCCGCGTTGCGCGGATCCTCGAGAGTTGGTTCGGCGACGGAGTCGAGGATCCCCGCCTCTATGCGGCATGTGTGTGGGCGGCCCGCTCGGTGGGTGCCTATCAGGCGACGATGCTCGCACCGGCGGTTGCCCGCGGCCGGGCTGCGGGTCGAGCTGGACTGGCGTTGCGCGCACGCAGTCGATTCTGTTGGTATACCACCAACACGGTGCTGGCGAGCTCCATCGACCAGGCG
Source organism: uncultured Thermoanaerobaculia bacterium (assembly GCA_964599475.1). Lineage (GTDB taxonomy): Bacteria > Acidobacteriota > Thermoanaerobaculia > Multivoradales > CAZRFU01 > CAZRFU01. Next base: position 40,686 of record CAZRFU010000004.1, on the reverse strand, counting down.
ACACACCTCTGGACCCTCGGCGACTCCGACCATGACGAGCCCTGACGCACCTCGCGGCACGCTGCGCTCACCAACGCGGCCACGCGGTGCCTTTCACTTCTCCGAGGCCGAAATCCTCGGCTTCGTCCTGCTTCACGCACCCCTGGCGGCAGCACTCAAGGCAGTGCCCTTCGTCTCGACTCTGCATGCCCTCGCGGCTTTGGTGGTGGGAGTTGCCGCGGTCGCGCGGGATCGCGAGCCGTCGCGAACCATTGCCGCAATCGCCTACATCACCGGGGCCGAGCTGCTCTGGCGCGGCACCCGCGCCCTGGTGTTCTGGGAGATGGCCAAGTACACATCGATCGTCCTGGCTCTCCTCGTCCTCCTTCGCTGGGGTACACAATTGCGTCGCCTCGAACCGAGTGGACTGGTTTACGCGATCCTGATGATGCCCTCGCTCTTGGCGCTGCCGTATTTCGACCGCAGCGAGGTGGCCTTCAACCTCTCGGGCCCGGTTTGTCTAGGGGTCTGCGCGTGGGTGTTCTCGGGCGTCCGGCTCGAGCCCAGGGTGATTCGCTTCGCGCTCAGTGCGATGTTGGCCCCGATCGTCGGCCTGGGATTTCTCGCCGCGGTCTCGACCGTCCAGGTCCAGGATTTCAGCGAAGTGGTGATCGGCGGCAAGGCCACCACCGCCGGCATCGGGCCCAATCAGGTGTCGGCGATGCTCGGCCTGGGAGCGTTGCTGGCGATGTTGATGGTCCCGATGGTGCGACGCCGACCCATGCGGTTCGCTTTCGCCGGCATTGCCCTGTGGCTGCTTGCGCAGGCCATGGTCTCCCTGTCTCGCGGGGGCTTCTGGGCGGGCCTGATCGCGATGACCTTTGCGTACCTGATGCTGCTCCAGGATCGCCGGCAACGGCGCGTCGCCCTGGCGACGGCGGTCATCTTGGTGCCGGCCTTCCAATTCCTGGTGTTCCCGGCGATCGATGCCTACACCGGCGGCTTGGTCGGCGCTCGCATCACCGACGACCGGCTCACCGGCCGCGACAAGATCGTGATCGCCGACGTCGAGATGTTCCAGGAGAACCCGATCCTCGGTGTTGGGCCGGGGCAGTCGAAGTACGGCCATGCATCCAACTTCCGCGTCGCCAGCGCCCACGTCGAATACAGCCGGCTGCTCGCCGAACACGGGATCTTCGGCGCGCTGGCAATGGTGCTGCTGGTGATCATGGGGCTCTCCAGGCTGCGCCGGTGTCGGGCTCCGCTGCAACGCGCCATAGTGTTGTCCTTCGGGCTGTGGGCCGCGATGACGATGGGGCACTCGGCGATGCGCTCGGTGGCGCCGGCAACCGTCTTTGCCCTCGCCGGCGTGCATTGGATCCTGCCGGGCGATCCGCAGACCACAACTCGGCGCCGCCGGCGCTCGCACGCCGCGCCCCTGTCCCGCTTGCCCGCGCACCAACCGGCCATTCCCTGACATGACCGTTCTCGCTCTCGCCGGCGACCTCCACCCGAGCCGCCGAATCCCGCTCGCTGGTCTCCAAGCGTTTCCGGGTTTGGTTCCACCGGGTGCGCTGGTCTGTGCGAACCTCGAAGGCGTGTTGACCGACCGGCCGCGCGAGAGAGGCCTGTTCGCGGCTCCGACCTCGCGGGCCGCGGAACTGGCGGCGGCGGGGATCGGCGTGGTGTCCGTGGCGAACAACCACAGCCGCGACCACGGCGCCGAAGGCCTGGCCGACACCCTGGCTGCGCTGGCGGCGGCAGGGATCACGGCCATCGGGGTCGAGACCTGCGATCCGCTGGTGGTGAGCGAACATGGCGGGTTGAGGATCGGGTGGCTGGCCTCGGCGCGGACTGGGCAACACCAGGAGGGAGCGCCGCGGTTCCGCGAGCTCGATCGCGAGCGGCTGCTGGACGAGGTCCGGGCGGCGCGGGGGCGGGTCGACGTCGTGGTGTGTGTGCTGCATCTGGGTTACATGTACGTCGACTACCCACACCCCGAGCACCGCGCCTTGACCCATGCCTTGGTCGACGCCGGGGCCGACCTGGTGGTGTGCCACCACGCCCATGTGGTGCAGGGGATCGAACGCCGCGGCCGGGGACTCATCGCCCACAACCTCGGCAACCTGTTGGTCGATCCCGACGAGGGAGTGATCGCGTCACCGGTCGAGCCGGAGCTCCAGCGCGAAGGTGGGGTGTTGGTGGTCGAGGTCGGGCCGGAGGGGGTGGGGGAGCACTCGTTCGTGCCGACGATCATCGACGAGGATCTGCGCCTGGCGGTCCCGAGCCCCGAGCGAAAGCAGCGAATCCTCGATCGCCTCGAAGGCATCAGCACTGCGCTCGAGGGTGACTACCTGCCGGAGTTCGAGCGACAACGCGCCGAGCGCAACGCCGACTTGGGCCTCGCTGAAATCGGGCTGCTGGTGCGTCGCGGGCAGGTGCGGGAGCTGGTGCGGATGCTGCGGCGAGCGCGGATGGAGCACGTGCGGATGGTGTGGCGCAGGGTGGTTGGATGACGGGGACCAGGGACCGGGGACCGGGGACCGGAATGGGTACCGGGTACCGGGTACCGGGTACTGGGGACAGGGGGAGAGACATCGGGGAAGAGGGACCGGGGGCCCGGGACCAGGGACCAGCTCCCAAAGTCCCTCAGTCCCTTAGTCCCCTAGTCCCATCGACGCCCCTCCTCTGGATCGGTGCATTCCTTCCGACGGCCTCAGGATCCCGCAGTGCGTCGGAGGATGTTGCGCTGCGGCTGGCTGAGCACGGATTCGTGCCGCAGTTCACCTCACGGTATCGCTCGGGGGTGTTTCGCGCCGTCGACATCGCGAGCACGGTGCTGCGGCGGCGTGACGTCGCGGCGGCGCACGTCGATCTCTACAGCGGCGCCGCTTTTCGTTGGGCGGAGTTGGCGACACGGCTGCTGGCGGCGCGTGGGGTGGCGATGGTGGGCACGCTGCACGGTGGCGGGCTGCCGGCGTTCGCCAAGGTGGAGCCGATTCGGGTGGCGCGGGTGCTCGCGCGTTTGCAGCGGGTGGTGGCGCCGTCGCCGTGGCTCGCGCGCGAGCTGGGCGGGCTGCGGGCAGGAACCGAGGTCATCCCCAACGGGCTCGATCTCGAGCAGTGCCTGGAGTACGAGGCGGTTTCCGCGGTGAGCCAAGCGCGGATTTCGTGGGTGCGAGCGTTTGCGCCGACCTATCGACCGGAGCTGGCGGTGGCGGCGGTGGCGGAGCTGCTCGCGCGGGGTGTTGACGCGCGGCTGGTGATGACCGGCCCGGACAAGGGTGCACTGGCCGCCACGCGTGAGGCTGCGGCGCGTTTGGGCGCCGGCGACCGTGTCGAGCTCAGGCCGGCGGTGCCGAAAGGGCAGGTGGCGGGGCGGATCGCCGAGGGCAACGTGTTCTTGTCGACCTCGGCCGTCGACAACACGCCGGTGACGGTGCTCGAGGCGATGGCCTGTGGCCGGCCGGTGGTGGCGGTCGACGTTGGTGGTCTGCGCGACGTGCTCGACGACGGGCGCGAGGGGTTGTTGGTCGGCGAGAGTGTGGGCGCGATCGCGGATGGGATCGAGCGGCTGATGCGCGAGCCGGGGCTGGCGGCGAGGGTGGCGGCTGCGGCGCGCGCGCGGGCGGCGGGGCACGACTGGTCGGTGGTGGTGCCGCGGTGGGCGGAGCTGTTTCGTGGGGTGGTGGGATGAACACAGTGCGCGCCGGCCGGGTCTTCGGTGGCGCGGCGGACGAAGATGGTGCGCGCGCGACGCGCACCCTGGGGCGCTCCCGCTGCCCCTACACCGGAGCGGCGCATGATGGAGACGCGCCGGGGCGCTCCCGCTGCCCCTACACCGGAGCGCGCATGATGGATACGCGCCGGGGCGCTTCCGCTGCCGGTACGCCGGAAGCTCGCCGCTGCGCCGCGGTGGCGCTCTTCGTAGGGGCAGGGGAACCGCCCCAGCCGGCCGGTTGCGCCGGCCGGTCTTCATGAGGTTTGATGGGCGCGATTGAGCTGTTTCATGCGCTGCCGGCGCCGCTGCGCGACGTCGCTGCGTCGGTGCACGGGTGGCGATTGGCACGGCTGCGCTATGGCCCGGAGACGCCGACGCTGATCGCCGAGGCTACGGCCCGCGAGCACTGGAGCGCCGAGCAGTGGCGTGGGTGGCAGGGGGCAGCGCTCGAGCGGGCGTTGCATCGCGCGGAGCGGGTGGCGTTTCGCGAAGGCCGGCCCCACGGCACGGTTGGACCCACGCTCGATGCACTGCGGACTTGGCCGATCCTGTCGAAGCAGCAGCTGCGCGAGCGCGGTGCCGCCTACCGCGTGCCGGTGCGGCCAGAAGGGCTGCTGGAGGAGCGCACCAGTGGCTCGACCGGCACGCCGCTGGTGGTGTGGTGGTCGAAAGGGGCGACGCGGCGGTGGTACGCCCTGGTCGAGGCGCGGATGCGCGGCTGGGCCGGTCTCACCCGCCACGATCCGTGGGCGATCCTCGGCGGTCGGTTGGTGGCGCCCCCCGCCCGGCAGCGCCCGCCGTACTGGGTGTGGAACGCCGGCATGCAGCAGCTCTATCTCTCCTCGTACCACCTGAGCGCCGGCACCGTCGGCGACTACCTCGGTGCGATGCGGGAGCGCGGAGTGCGTTCGCTGCTGGGGTACCCTTCGGCGATGGCCTCGCTCGCTGCGTTCGCCCTCGAAGCTCGAATCGAGGGCCCCAAGCTCGAGGTCGCGTTCAGCAACGCCGAACCGTTGTCGCCGCGCCAGCGTGAGCTGATCTCGGCGGCGTTCCACTGCCCGGTGCGCGACAGTTACGGCTTGGCCGAGCTCGTCGCCGGCGCCAGCGAATGTGAGGCCGGGTCGATGCACCTGTGGCCCGAGGTCGGCCTCGTCGAGATCCTCGACGACGACGACCAGCCACTTGCCGCCGGCGAGGTTGGCCGTGTAGTCGCCACCGGCCTGATCAACGATGCCATGGCCTTGGTGCGCTACGACACCGGCGACCTCGCCGCCCTCGACCCCGATGCGTCACCCTGCCCCTGTGGTCGAACGCTGCCGCGCATCGTGCACCTCGACGGCCGCCGGGACGACGTGTTGATCACCCCGGACGGGCGCCACGTCGGCCGCCTCGACCCGGCTTTCAAGGCCGATCTGCCGATCCGCGAGGCGCAAATCGCCCAGGTCGGCGCCGATCGTGTCGTCGTGCGGGTGGTCGTTGCCTCAGGATGGCAGCCCCACCACGCCGCCGAGCTGCGTAAGGCATTGGCGGCCCGGCTCGGGCCCTCGATGGCGATCGAGATCTCCCCGGTGGCGGCGCTGCCGCGCACGGCGGCGGGCAAGTTGCGGGCGGTGGTGCGGGAGCTGGAGGCACCCGGTGGCTGACGTGCCCTTCGTTTCCGTGATCATGCCGGTGCGCAACGAGGGGGCGTTCATCGAGCAATCTCTCGGTGCGGTGCTGGCACAAGACTGGCCGAGCGAGCACATCGAGGTGCTGGTCGTCGACGGGCGCTCGGATGACGACACCCGCGCCCGCGTTGCCCAGCTCGCGGAGTTGCACCCGGAGGCGACGGTCGAGATTGTCGACAACCCGCGCCAGATCGCCGCCACCGCGCTCAACCTCGGCATCGACAAAGCCAAGGGCGAGGTGATCGCGCGCGTCGACGGACATTGTGTGATCGATAGGGGGTACATTCGACGTGGGGTCGAGGTGCTGGCGTCGGACGCCGGGGTCGGCTGTGTTGGTGGACCACTCGAGACGGTTGGCGAAGGCCCGTGGGCGGAGGCGATCGCCGCCGCGATGAGCTCCCGTTTTGGGGTCGGCAACAGCACCTTCCGGGTCGGTTCGACGACCGCACGGGATGTCGACACGGTGGCGTTCCCGGTGTTCCGGCGCGCAGCGCTCGAGGCAGCCGGCCCCTTCGACGAGGAGCTGGTGCGCAACCAGGACGATGAATACAGCTACCGCCTGCGCAAGTTGGGCTGGCGCGTGCGCCTCGACCCGGGTCTGGTCGCGCGGTACTTTTCACGGGCCCGGCCGGGTCGACTGGCCCGCCAGTACTTCGAGTACGGCTTCTGGAAGGTGCGCGTATTGCAGAAACATCCGGCGCAGATGAGCCTGCGGCAGTTCGTGCCGCCTACCTTCGTGCTGGCGCTGCTCGGCGGGACGGCTCTGGTGCCGTGGACCGTCGCGCCACTGGTGTTGCTCGTGAGCGCCTATCTCGTCGGCGTCGGCGCGGCGGCGGCGACTTGTGGTCGACGCCCGGCCGTGGCTGCCCGCCTGCCCCTGGTGTTCCCGCTGCTGCACCTCGCCTACGGCAGCGGTTTCTGCCTCGGCCTGGTGCGTTTCCTCGGACGGTGGGGAAGGCGATGAGTCGCGATCCCGTGCTCGAGGCCCACGATCGCCGCGACGCCACGCGCGACCTCGAACGCTACGCACCCTGGAACCCGGCCGAACGTCTGATGGTGGCCGAACGGACTCGTCTCGCGAGCGCTGAGCTGGCGGCAGTCGGGAGGTTCCCAACCCGTGGACGACCGGTGCTCGAGATCGGCTACGGCCACCTCGGCTGGCTGCCGGAGCTGGTGTCGTGGGGTCTTGCGAGCGACGACCTCTACGGCATCGAGCTCGATCCGGCCCGCGCCGAACGCGCTCGCCGGGCCTTGCCTGGTGCTCACCTCGAGGTGGGTGACGCCGGCACGCTGCCGTGGGCTGACGGAACGTTCCAGCTGGTGGTGCTCTCGACCGTGATGAGCTCGGTGCTCGACGCCGAACGACGCCGGGCGATGGCGCGCGAGATCGAGCGCGTGTTGGCCGCCGATGGGGCGCTGGTTTGGTACGACCTGGCGCGCGACAACCCGCGCAACCCGGATGTCCAGGGGCTCGATCGGCGCGCGGTGCGAGCCTTGTTCCCACAGCTTTCGGGAGTGCTTCGGCGGGTGACGCTCGCGCCACCGATCGCACGGATGGTGGCCCCGCGGGCCTGGTGGTTGGCGAGCCTGCTGCAGGCGCTGTCGCCACTGCGCACACACCTGTTGGGGGTGTTGGGCCGGGCGCTGTGAGCGAGCTTGCTCTGCTGGCACAGGCCGCGCTCGGTGACGCCGATGCCCTAGCGACCGTGGTCGGCGATCCGCGCCTCGTGGATGCGGCGGTCATCCACCGGCTGCTCCCGCGCCTCGCCCGCCTCTCCCACGGCCAAGGGCTCCGCTCTCCCCACGGCGAACGCCTGGCTTCGGCGCGGCGCAACGCCGCGGTTGCCCACCTGTTGATCGACGGCCTGCTCGCGCAGGCCGTTCCGGCGTTGGAGGGCACGACATGGTGTCTGATCAAAGGGGCCGACCTGCGCGACCGGGTGTGGGAATCGCGCGAGGACCGGGTGTTGGGCGATGTCGACGTGTTGATCGACGAGGCGGCGCTGGCTGCGGTCCGCGAACGACTCGGCGGCCGCGGCATCCACGACATCCACCCGAGTGGGCCGCACTATGAGCGCTTCCTCGCCGAGGAGGCGCACGCCTGGCAGGCGGTGCTGCCGCAGGTCGGCGTGCTCGAGGTCCATCCGCGACTGTGGGGTTTGTTGCCGTCGCGAGCGGCCGCGGACGTGCTCGCGACCGCCGACGGCGATCCACCGCGGCCGAGTCTGGCAGTAGCGTTCGTGCTCGCGGCGGTGCACGCCTTCCTCGATGCGCCGCCGCGACGACTGGCGGGTTGGCTCGAGCTGCACCTGATCGCGGGGCAGCTCGACGCTGCTGGGCGCATGCAGGTCGGTGAGCTCACCCGCGCCTGGGGAGTTGCGTTGCCGTTGACTGCGGCCGTTGCCGCTACGCGCCAGTACTTCCCCGTCGACCTCGGGCTCGAGGCCGGTCTGCGGCCCCTCGAACGCTGGGTGCTGCGGGCGCAACCCGCGGCGGACCTGCCGCTTGCTCGCCTCGCGCTGGCGCGTCTGCTCTCGGGCCGCCCGAGCCGCATGGGCTGGAAGGCGATATGGCGGCGCGTGTGGGTCCACCCTGGGCTGGTCGAACGCTCCACCCCAGCCGAGTGGAGCTGGCCCCGGCGGCGGCTGCAGGCACTCGGCGTCGGTCGCGGTCAGCAGGTCAGGAGAGCTGACCCATGAACGCTTCGTCGAGCGCGGCGTCGTGGTTCTCCGCCAGGTTCGAAGCTCCGCAGCGAAACCGGCCGACCGCATCCAACGCCCGGCGCCGCCGCTCAGCCGTTGTCGAGCGCCGAATCCCCGCATCGACGCAGGATCGAATGACCGCGGCCATCGAGCGCCCTTCCCGGGCCGCCACGCGCCCAACCGCTTCCGCCTGTTCCTGGCTCAGCCGAACCTGCATCCGAACCATACCTGTACGCTCCACTCGAGCCTGATACTTTCACGGACACACTTATGACGGTTCCCTTCTTTCGCCCCGACCTCACCGACGACGAGATCGACGCGGTGGTGCGGGTCTTGCGCTCGGGGTGGTTGACTACCGGGCCCGAGACGGCTGCCTTCGAGCGTGAATTCGCCGATGCCGTGGGTGCACGGCACGCAATTGCGCTCAATTCCTGCACCGCGGCGATGCATCTGGCGGTCGAGGCGCTGGCGCTGCGGCCGGGCCAGGGCGTTCTGGTGCCGACCATGACCTTCGCGGCGACGGCGGAGGTGGTGCGCTACATGGGTGCGGTGCCGGTGCTGGTCGACTGTGATCCCGCCACCGGGTTCCTCGACTTGGGCGACGCCGAGACCAAGCTCGCCGCCGCCCGCGCTGGACGCCTGCCGCGCCGCGCCGAAGGCTTCAGCGGAACCTGGCGGCCGGGCGATCCGCTCGAGGTGGTGGGCATCATCCCCGTGCACGTCGCGGGAGCAATGGCCGACATCGAAGCGATTGCGGCGTTCGCCGAACACCACGGCCTGTGGGTGATCGAGGACGCCGCCCACAGCTTCCCTGCCGCCCGGCGCGCCGCAGACGGCACCCTGCGTCGCTGTGGCGAGGGCACGGCTGCCGTCACCTGCTTTTCGTTCTACGCCAACAAGACCATCACCGCCGGTGAGGGCGGCATGGCCGTGACCAATCGCGACGACCTCGCCGAGCGCATGCGGCTGATGAGCCTGCACGGACTGTCGAAGGACGCTTGGGGCCGCTACGCCGGGGGGCCGTGGGACTACCGCATCGTTGCCGCCGGGTTCAAGTACAACTTGACCGACGTCGCGGCGGCGCTCGGTCGGCGCCAGCTCGCCCGCGCCGAGGAGCTGCGGCAGCAGCGCGAGCACATCGCCCGATGCTACCGCGAGGCGCTCGCCGACGTGCCGCAGCTCGAGTTGCCTCCGCTCCCGTCCGAGGGTATCCACGCCTGGCACCTCTTCGTGGTGCGGCTGGTGCTCGCGCGCCTCCGGGTCGATCGCGATCGCTTCGTCGAGCTGCTGCGCGAGCGCGGCATCGGCTTTTCGGTGCATTGGCGCCCACTCCATCTGCACCCGCTCTACGCCGAAGGCTTCGGCTGGCGCTCGGGCGAGCTGCCGCAGTCGACTGCGGCATTCCCGACCCTCGTCACCTTGCCGCTCTTTCCGCGGATGCGGGAGGAGGAGGTCAACGAGGTGGTGCGGGTGGTGCGGGAGTTGTGCGAGGAGTACGCGGTTGAAGGGTGAGCGCCCTGCAGGTCGCTTTCGGAGGCCGGCATCATGCCTCCCCCGCTCGCTCGAGCTCCCAATCGTCCTCGCCGGCCTCCTCGTCGTCTCACCCCTGATGGCAGCGGTCGCCCTCGCGGTTCGCCTCGACTCGCCCGGACCCGCGCTGTTTCGGCAGACGCGCCTCGGACTCGGCGGCAAGCCGTTCGAGCTGCTGAAGTTCCGCTCGATGCGAGTGGGTGCGGCGGGTTCTGCGGTGACCGCCGGCGGCGATCCACGGGTGACGCGGGTGGGCCGCGTCCTGCGCCGGTTTCGACTCGACGAGCTCCCGCAGCTGTGGAACGTCGTCCGCGGCGACATGGCCCTGGTGGGTCCGCGACCCGAGGTGCCGCGGTTCATCGACCTCGAGGATCCGCGTTGGCAGAGGGTGCTGTCGGTGCGACCCGGCATCACCGACCCGACCACGGTCGCCTTTGCCGATGAGGAGCAGCGGCTCGCGGCCCTGGGTGGTGATCCCGACGTCACCTATCGCGAGCTGCTGCTGCCGACCAAGCTCGCCTCGCAGATCGCCTGGCTCGAGCGGCGCAGCATGCGTGGCGACCTCGAGGCCCTGTGGGCAACCGTACGCGTGCTCATCCGCTCATGACGTTGCTTCGAGCCGAGCCGAGCCGTATGGTGGATGGAATGAGCGCACTGCCGCGATCCGCGTGGAGCCGCCTGCTGCGGCGCGAAACCCAGATCTCTCTCGATCTGGTCGTGCTGGCGCTCGCATTTGCGCTCGCCTACCTGTTGCGTTTCGAGTTCCAAATCCCCGGGCCGATCCGGCACGCCGCGTTGGTGCAGTTGCCGCTGGTGCTGCTGGTCCAGGTGGTGGCGGCCTTTGCCGCCGGCATCTACAGCTACGTCTGGCGTTACGTCGGCTTGGCCGAGATCCGCGGGTTCCTGGCCGCCGCGGCGCTGTCGGCGACGCCGCTGTTGCTGGCCCGCTTCCTCCTGCCGGAATCGCTGGCGCTGTGGCGCGTGCCGCTGTCGGTGATCATCATGGATACCGGGCTCGCGTTTGCGGGCCTGCTCGGCGTTCGCGTGTTGCGCCGGATCGTGTGGGAGCGCCACGAGCGCGCCCCCCGCGACGGCCACCGCCGGCGTCGGCGCGCGCTCCTAGTGGGCGCCGGCCACGCCGGGATCGTCGCTGCCCGTGAGCTCGGCGGACCCCAGCGCGAGCTCGATGTCGTCGGTTTCGTCGACGACGCGCCGGACAAACAGGGCGCTTCGATCCAGGGCATTCGTGTCCTCGGCCCGATTCCGGCGCTGGAGGGGCTGCTCGTTGCCCACAGTGTCGAAGAGGTTGTCGTGACGATGACCCAGGCCTCGGGCGATGTCGTGCGCGAGGTCGTCGAAACCTGCAAACGCGCCGGCATCACCGCCCGCATCATTCCGAGCCTGCACGAGATTCTGGTGGGGCGCGTCAGCGTTGGGCGCCTTCGCGAGGTGCAGATCGAAGACCTGCTGGGACGCGATCCGGTGCGTCTCGATGAAGCGCCGGTGCGCGAGGTGATCAGCGGTGAGGTGGTGGTGATTACCGGTGCCGGTGGATCGATCGGCTCCGAGCTGGCGCGGCAGGTGGCGAGGTTCGGTCCGGCACGGCTGGTCCTGGTGGACCGCGCCGAGCCGGCGCTGTTCGAGATCGACTGGGAGCTGCGGCGATTGTGGCCCGAGCTCGTGATCGAAAGCCACGTGGTCGACTGCGGCAGCGCCCGCATGGCTGCGCTGATCGCGCGGCTGGCGCCGCGTTTGGTGCTTCACGCCGCTGCCCACAAGCACGTGCCGCTGATGGAGGCGAACCCGATCGAGGCTGCCGACAACAACGTGCTCGCGACCCACCGCCTGCTCGAAGCCTGCGGGGCCAGCGGCGTCGAGCGGTTCGTGCTGGTGTCGACCGACAAGGCGGTGCGCCCACGTTCCATCATGGGTGCGAGCAAACGTGCCGCCGAGCTCGTGGTGCAGGCCGGCTCGGCGACCACGCGGGCGGTTGCGGTGCGGTTCGGCAACGTTCTCGGCTCGACCGGTTCGGTGATCCCGATCTTCCGTCGTCAGATCGAGGCTGGTGGCCCCCTGACCGTCACTGATCCGGAGATGGAGCGCTACTTCATGACCATCCCGGAGGCAGCCCAGCTGGTGCTGCAGGCCGGTGCCATCGGGACGGGCGGAGAGATCTTCGTGTTGGACATGGGCAAGCCGGTGCGGATCCTCGACCTGGCCCGCGACATGATCCGCCTGGCTGGGTTGATCCCCGACCAGGACGTGCGGATCGAGATCAGTGGGGTGCGGCCGGGTGAGAAGATTCGCGAGGAGCTCGAGCATGCAGAGGGGGAGCTCCGCGCCACCGGAATCCCCAAGCTCTCCGTGACGACCGCGGCACCGCCGGCGTCCGCAGCCATTGCGAGTCTCATCGCCATGCTCGAAGCGGCGGTGGCGAGCGGTGACGCAACGCGCGTGCGGGAACTCTTGCAGGAGGCCGGACGGACGGGGTAGCGGGGAGCCGAGCGGTCAGCGCCTGGGGCGCGCGGCTGGGCTCAGGGGGCGGAGGGCGAAACCGGAGGCGGTGCAGGATCGTCCTCGATGACCTCGACGACGCCGATGCCTCCAACCGCCGCGGCCGGGACCCATACTGCTGGGTTGGCCCACCAGATCACGGGGAAACACGACCGATCGTCGCGGCGCTCGAGCTCGGTGTTGATCCGCGTGTCGAGGCCTTCGCACTCCCACCAGATCACGCGCTTGCCTTCCTGGTCGGCGACGGTCTCGCCGATGATCAGGTTGTCGGCGAAGTCGCCCTGGTCATCGTTGAGCTCGACGTCGCAGTCCTGGTCGGTGACCGGCGCCCACGAGGTGGGGCTCTTGAACAGCAGCGTACCCTGGAGGTCGTAGATCGCCACGTAGGTTTCTGCCGTCAGGTTCTCTTCCTGCGGTACCGGGAGCACACCCCAGTGGCTCCACGAGCCCTTCTCCGGAATTGTGATCTCGGGATCGAACTCGTCACCCCAGGGGTACATCGGCACGTAGAAGAAGTTGCCGAAGCCCTGTGCCGGTGTTTGGCCGCGCTCGAGCGCCTGCATCGCCTGGTCCGCCCCGCGACGGAAGTAGACCCGCGCGTCGACGTCCTCGGGGCGCAAGCCTTCCGGCAGCGGGTCGATGCGGATCTCGACCAGCGCGTTGTCGTCTTTCGGCACACACTCGAGGGGCTTGACATCGGCGCGAGGATACACCCCACCGAAGAGCAACGTCGGCGTCGACACGATCACGCCAAGGCTGAGCAGCAAAGACTTCTTCACCGCTCAAGGGTACCACGGCAGGCCCGTGGAGCCAACTGGCGACAGGGGCCCATCCGACTTCTCCAGTTGCGCGACCGCTTGACACTCCCGGCCGCCGGGGACTAAGTTGCCGGTGACGATCACGCTTTGCTTCGATCCGCACCGGTGTCACCGCCGGCGAGCCGTTTACGACCGCAGGAGTTCCTCTACCGATGAGCCCGCAGCCCCGCATTCGCGCCTTTCTCGTCGTCACCGGCAGTGGCCCCATCCTGCTGCTCGCGAGTTACCCCAAGCTGACCGATTCGCGTCTGGTGGAGAAGCTGCGCTACAAGGGCATCGAGCGCTTCATCGCCTACCAAGTCGACATCGACGCGGTCGAGGAGCGCTACCCGGAGACCTTCGCGGCTGTCAAAAACGAGCTCGAGGGCGCCGAAGATGCGCGGGTCCTCGACTTCAACGGCCACCAGATCATGGCCAATTTCTCGCTCGACCAGCTTGGCGATCCGATCAAGTTTGGGGCCTAGCCCGAGGGCGCACCTCGATGCCGTACGGGGCGAGCAGTCGACGCACCAGCGGCAAGGGCAGGCCAACGACGTTGCTCCAGGTTCCGTCGAGGTGGTCGACGAAGGCCGCGAAGGCTCCCTGAATGGCGTAGGCGCCTGCTTTGTCGTGAGGCTCGCCGCTGGCAACATAGGCGGCGATGTCGGCGTCCCCGAGTGGCGCCACCGTCACCCGGGTGACCTCATGGCCCACCTCGAGGCCCTGCTCCCCGCGCACCGCCACGGCGGTGATCACCTCGTGGACCCGGCCTGCCAGTCGTGTCAGCATCCAGACCGCTTCGGTGTCGTCGACGGGTTTGCCGAAGATCTCGCTCCCGAGCGCCACCACCGTGTCGGCGGCGAGGGTGAGCTCACCCGGCCCGAGCGCCCGTGCCATGGCCTTTTCGGCCGCCAGGCGCCGAGCGCAATCGATCGGCTGTTCGCCGCTGTGCACCGACTCGTCGATGTACGTCGGCCGCACCACGGCGTCGAGACCGATGCTCGCGAGCAGCTCGCGGCGCCGCGGCGACGCCGAGGCCAGGATCAGGCCCGGTGGGCTCACGGGAAGTATCCCCTTGCGGTGCGGGCCTCGAGCTTCTGATCGCCCCGCACCTCGACTTCGACCTCGCGATAGCCGGATTTGGTCAGGTCGGCATCGCTTTGGTACGTGATCAGGTACTGCGAGCGCAGCTCCTGGTCGATTCTTTCGTACACCGAGCGCAGATCGCGCGCGGCCCCGACCGAAAAGAACCGCCCCCCGGTTTCGCTCGCCAGACGCGACAGCGCCGAGGCAGCGAGGTTCTGCTGGGCAGCGCGGCCGAGGGCGACGGTGTAGATGGTCACGCCGCTGCGACGGGCAAAGTCGAGCGCCTCGGTGAACGTGTGGCGGCTGCCCGAGTCCTCGCCGTCGGAGATCAGCACCAGCGCCCGTTTGCCGCGGACCCCGTTGAAGTAGAAGAGGCTGTAGACCACGGTGTCCCACAGCGAGGTGTTGCCGTAGGCGTGCAGGCCCGCGAGCCCACCGGCCAGCACCTCGATGTCGTTGGTGAAGCGCACCCGCAGCTCGGGTTGCTCGGAGAAGGTGATGACACAGGCGCGGTCGGTCGGCCGCAGCAGATCGGAGAAGAACGCCAACGCTGCGGCCTCCGCCTCGGGCAGCTCCTCCTGCATCGAGCCCGACACGTCGAGGACGATTCCGGCGTGCAGCGGTGTGTCGCGCACCTGCTCGAAGCGGCGGATTGCCTGGATTCGACCATCCTCCCGGACGGTGAACTGCTCGCGCTCGAGGCCTTCGACCGGGCGGCCGCGGCGATCGACCACCGTGGTGTAGAGCTCGACGAAGTCGACCTCGATGCGATCGAGCAGGTCGGGAGCGTTGACGAACTGGATGTCCTCGGCCGTGGCCCCACTCGACAGCACCGCCACCGCACGAATCCAGCCGAGCTCGTCCAACCCGGGCAACTCGACGGTGGTCTCCCACGGCGCCTGATACAGGGTCGACACGCGGTCGTCGTTGAGGTAGACCTCGACGCGGTCGACCCGCTCCGCTTCGGGGACCTCGACCTCGGTGACCACTCGCACCCGCGCGGCCGTGGCGGCTACCCCTCGGCTCGGCTCGATCAGGCGAACTGCAAACCGGTGTGGGCCGCCGTTAAGCAGCACCGTGTCGTCTGCGACGACCTCGCCGGAGCGGTCCAACCCCACCGCCCGCAGGCGCCGGGTGCTGGGGATGTGACCGAGGTCGATCTCGACCGACCACGGGCCCTGGTTGCGGGTCAGCACCGGCCGCCCGTCGAGCTCAAAGCGTACCGACGAGATCGGCCCCTCGACCACCGCGCTGACGCGCACCAGGCCGCGCAACAGCTCGGGCGATGGGGCAAACAGCCGAAGCGTCGGATCTTGCACCTCAGGGGCGGGCGACGACCCGGTGGCCGCAGGTGCGGCGGGAGCGGTTCGCGCATCGGTGACCAGGGTCGCTCCGGCGGCCGCCGCCACCGGGACGGCGATCGTCGCTTGCCAACGCGCCTGTTTGCCGCCGGCGGCGAGCTCGCGGATGCGCAAGGCGACCTCGTACCCGGCTGGGCGCAGCGCGCGCTCGATCGGCAGGGCGACCTTCTCACCCACCGCTCCCACCGGCAGCTCGAAGCGATACCGGAACGAGTCGAACAGCGCTCCATCCCGCAACACCTCACCATCGACGAGGAAGCGATAGGCCTCGGCCTGATGGGCTGCGAGGTCGGCGTCGACAGTCGGCGTCAAGGTGTCGGTCGGCAGGGAAACGTCGAAGCGCACCACGGTGCGGCTTTGTCGCCGGCCGGCAAAGCCGACATCGACCGCGAGCCCCTCGAGGAGCTCGGCATCGGCCGTCAGCTCCGTGCTGCGATCGCGGAAGGCGTGAACCCACTCGGCGTCCGGTACCGGCCAGGTGCGCCGATCGGGACCCTCGAGCGGCCAGCGCACGGTTTTGGCGAAGAGGTCGAGCACCCGCGATCCGCCGACACAGCCATCGAGGAGAAGCTGCGCAAACTCGGCGTCGTCGCTCACCGACGGCAACGCCGCGAGACCGACCAATCCCTCCATCGGATCCCACACCTGCCCGCGCCGATCGTCCTTGCCGCCGCCGCGCAGCTCGACCACGATCACGAACGGCACCGCAAGCAGGTCGGCGCGTGGCCACGACCACATCTCGATCGGCCGCAGCAGCGAGCCACAGCGAGGCACCACGACCTCTGCCGGGTCGCCGTGGAGCAGCAGCAAGCGAGAACGATCGTCGTCGAGGGTGCCGAAGCGTTGGTGCGCGGCCTCGGCCCGCTGCTCCCACCGTTCCCGCAGCTCGTTTCGGGCGGTTTGCGGGAACGGATCGCGCAGCGACCAGAAGCGTTCGACGAAAGCGTCGCGGCGCCACCCCGCCGGCAGGCTGTCGAGCACCGCCAGCTCCTCGGTGCTCGCGAGCAGCTCCAGGACTCGGCGCTGGTCATCGGGCTCGTCGCCGGCCGCGGCGGCGACACCGAGAGCCAGCAACGACACGAACACCGCGAGCTTCTTCATCACCTCATGGATAGTAGCCGCGGATGGTGCGAGCTGTCAGACCGCCGGGAGTAGACACCTCGATCTCGCGGAACTTCTTGTCCTTGGACGTGTTGCTCGACTGGTAGGTGGCGAAGTACTGGCTGCGGAGCTCGCTTTCGATGGCTTCCCAGATCGGCTCGAGCTCTGCGATCCCCTCGATGAAGTGCGCTGTGCCGCCGGTGTCCTCGGCGATCGACTTCAACAGCTTGCGTGTACCCTCGAGGCGCGGGATCCCGAGGCCTACGGCGTAGATCGTCACCCCCGAGCGGCGGGCGAACTCCGCCGCTTGATCGACGGTGAAACGCGACACCTCGTCCTTGCCGTCGGAGAGCAACAGCAGGGCCCGTTGTCCCTTGATCCCGTTCAGGTAGAAGAGAGAGTAGATCAAGGCATCGTGCAGCGCCGTGCCGCGCTCGGCCTTGAGACCGGCCAGAGCCCCTCCGAGCTGGCGCAGATCGTTGGTCATCTTCGCTGCGATCGTCGGCCGATCGTTGAACGTGATGATCGCCGCGCGATCCTTGGGAGTGATCGTCCCCTCAAGGAAGGACTGCGCGGCTGCGCGGGTGGCATCGATGTTGTCCTCCATCGACGCCGATGTGTCGAGCAGCACCACGGCGTGGAAGGGCAGATCCTTGACCTTCTCGAACCGCGTCAGCTCCTGGGTGACACCATCCTCGCGCACGGAGACTTGGTCGGCACTCACGCCCTCGACCGGGCGACCCTGTCGATCCACGATCGACAGGAACATCTCCACCACGTCGACGCGGATCTCCTCGAGCCCGGGCGGAGCGTTGACGAACACCAGGTCGTCGGTCGAGTTGCCGTCGTCGAGGTAGGCCACGGCGCGCACCGTCGCCAGTTGCTCGCTGCGGGGCAGCGTGATCGGCTGCTCCCACGGCGGCTGATAGAGCGTCGCCACCCGGTCCTCGTCGAGGAAGAGCTCGACCCGGTCGATGCGCTGACCCTCGGGGATCTCGAGCGCCGCGACCGCCAGGAGGCTGCGATCGTAGCGCTTGCCCGGACGGGGCTCGGCCAGGCGCACGGCGAAGCGGTGGGCACTGGTGTTGATCAGGATCTCGTCGTGGACGAGCTCGGCTCCGTCGGCATCGTAAGCGGTCGCCCGCAGGACTTGGGTCGCCGGCAACTGGCCGAGATCGAGCTCGACCGAAAACGGCGGCGTGCGCTTGCGCAGGATCTCCTTGCCTTCGAGGGCAAACGCCACCGCCGCAACGCGGTCGCCGGTGACCAGCGTGTCGAAGCGAACCTTGCCCACCTGCATGTCCCGACCCTGGGGCTCCAAGATGTTGATCGAGGTATCCCAGTCGGCCAGCGCGCGGTTGGCCTCGTCGAGCAGCGCGGCGGTATCGGCGTCGGGCAGGACGCTGGCATCGGCCTCGAGCACCGGGACCTCGAGAGCACGATCGAGCCGGTAGTACTGATCTTGGTTCAAATCCTCGAGGCGGACGATCAGGCGGTACGAGCCTGGTCGCAGGAACCGCTGCAACGCCACCGCCACGCGATCGCCTTCGACATCGGTGGTCGGCAGGTCGAAACGGTAGCGGAAGCGGTCGAAGAGTTTGCCGTCGAGCAGGACCTCGCCGTTGACCACCAGGTTGTAGGAAGTGCTTTCGCCGATCGTCGCCACCCCGAGAGCCTCGCGGGGCACGCCGACGACGATCTGGGTGACGGTGCGACTCTGGCGACGGGCCGGGAAGCTGGTGGTGACCTCGGCGGTGAAACTCTGGGCGCCTTCGGGCACCTCGGTCGAATAGGCCCGATACGTCGACAGCCATTCCCCGGTTGGTGTCTCGGGCGGCTGGGTGAGCTTGTCGATCAGGCGACCGTAGCCGCCGAAACCATAGGAGCTGGCGCTTTGCAGAGCGGCAAGCAAGGGGTCCGGGTCGAAACACCCGTCGCGGATTGCCGCGTAGAGGTATTGGTCAGGGGTGGTGGGCCCCGCATTGATGAAGAGCTCCCGCAAGCCGAAGGTCGGGTCGTACAGCACCCAGCGCGAGAGGCCGAAGCGGCGATAGAAGATCACGAAGAACTCTTCACCGGTGCGCTCGCTGCCCTTGTAGAACCAGACCTCGACGGGATGCAGCACATTGGTGCAACGCACCTCGACCGACCCCGCCGGGAGGCCGTTGAGCAGCAACATCCGCGCGCGATCGTCGTCGAGGCTGCCGTAGCGGGAGCGCGCCTCGCTCAGCATGTTCTGGTACCGATCACGGAACTCGTTGCGAGCGGTCGCCGGATAGGGGTCGCGTACCGACCAGAACGTCTCGATGAAGGCCTCGCGCTGGTAGTCCTTCTCGAGCTTGATGAAGGCGGCTCGTTCCTCGGGCGAGATGATGTAGAGCACGTCGAGCAACCAGGCCTGGAATTGGTCCGGAAGCTTCTTCTCCTCGGCGGTCAGCTCGTAGCGAATCGGCGCGGCGGCCTTTGCTGGCATGCCACTCAGCCCCAGGACCACCAGCGCGAGAGCAACGGTGAGGCATCGCATCATCGTCGAGTACGGCGGCGAGAGGCTTTCGGTTGCCTCTCGGCCTGGTCTTGGTCGGACGCGGCCGGCTTGTCCACCGTGGCAGCCCCGTCGATCACCACGACTATTTCCCCCTTGAGACCGCCGCGCCGACCGACCTCGGCTGCCAGTGCGTCGAGCGGACCACGCAGCACTTCTTCGTGCAGCTTGGTGAGCTCCCGTGCGATCGCGGCTGGCCGGGGACCCAGAACCGCCGCCGCATCGGCAAGCGACGCCACGATTCGATGGGGCGATTCATAGGCGACGATCGTGTGCCCGAGTCGCTCGGCCTCGGCCCAAAAGGTGCGGCGCTTGCCGCTTTTGGGCGGCGCGAACCCCAGCACCGAAAAGGGCAATGGCGGCAAGCCGGAGAGTTGCAGCGCCAGCAGGGCGGCGTTGGCGCCCGGGATCGCCTCGACGCGAACCCCGGCTTCGATCGCCGCGCGGACCAAGGGAAAGCCCGGATCCGACAGCAGCGGTGTGCCGGCATCGCTGACCAGCGCGATCGACGCCCCTGCCACCAGTCGCTCGACCAAGGGCCCGACCCGCGAGCGTTCGTTGTGCTCGTGGTAGGAGACGAGAGGTGGCCGCGTCCCCGCCAGGCGAGCCAGCAGCAGCCCGGTTCGACGGGTGTCCTCACAGGCCACGAGGTCGGCCTCGAGCAGCACCCGTTGCGCCCGCGGCGACAGGTCGTCGAGATTGCCGATCGGGGTGGCGACGAGGAACAACGTTCCAGCCATGCGTCATTGTCCCACGGAGCTTGCCGGGCCGCCACCGAATAGACTCGCAGCCAATGGCTCACTCACCCCTCGTCCGGCAGACGAAGGCCTTGTGGCTGGCCGCTGCGATCGTGGTGGCCGTGCCGCTGTGGACATTCCTGCCGGCTACCGACATGGGCTTCGTCGAATTCGACGACCCCGGCTACATCACCGAAAACGTGGTCGTGCAGAGTGGGATCAACCTGCGCTCAGCAGTGTGGTCACTGATCACCTTCCACATGGCCAACTGGCACCCGGTGACGTGGTGGTCGTATCTCATCGACTTCGAGCTCTACGGGCTCGATCCGGCCGGTTTCCACCTCACCTCGGTGATTTGGCACGCGGTGACGGCGTTGGTTCTCCTGCTCGCGCTGAGGCGCCTGACCGGCTCGGTGTGGGCGTCGTGCTGTGCAGTCCTCCTGTTTGCAGTGCATCCGTTGCGCCTCGAGTCAGTAGTGTGGATCTCGGAGCGCAAGGACGTCTTGTCCGGATTCTTTTTCGCCCTCGCGCTCTGGCTTTACGCCGGTGATCGCAGCTCACGCTGGTGGATGCCGCGGATCGCCCTGGTCATGGCGTTGGGTTTGGCCAGCAAGCCGATCGTGGTGATCCTGCCGGTGGTCTTGCTCGCCCTCGACTTCTGGCCCCTGCAGCGCTGGGCCCCGGGACGCGGCAACCTCGCGCAGCTCGGCCGACTCGTACTCGAGAAGCGCTCCTTGATCGCGCTGTCGGCCGCGAGCTGTCTGCTCACGATCGCGTCGCAGCACAGCGCCGGGGCCCTCGCCGCCACCACCGGCATCCCTCTCGGCGTTCGCCTCACCAACGCCGCCAACTCGGCCGTCGCCTACCTCGGCTCGCTCTTGTGGCCGGTCGACGCGCGCATCTACTACTGCTTCCCGGATCTCACCAGAGGCGAAACCGCCTTCCATGTCGCCATCTTGCTCCTGGTCTCGTTCGGTGCTTGGCGCCTGCGGTCCCGCGCTCCGGCGGTCTTGGTCGGGTGGGTGTTCTATCTGGTGGCGCTGCTCCCGGTGATCGGTCTGCTCCAGGTCGGCGGGCAGGCTCGCGCCGATCGATACACCTACCTGCCTTCGATCGGCATCGCGATCGCGATCACCTTCGGCCTGCTGTCGCTGGTGACGCGCCGGCGCGCCGGCAGTGTCATCGCGGCTGTGACGATGTCCGCCATCACCATTGCTGCAGTTGCGCAGGCGCGTGAGTTGCTGCCCACCTGGCGTGATTCGACCACCCTGTTCTCGCGCGCGGTGGCGGTCGATCCCGGCTGCGCCTGGTCGCTCGCGCGCCTGGCGATGGCCGAATGGCGCGAGGGCGAGCACGAGCGGGCGCTTCCGACTTTGGAGCGTGCCGCCGCAGTGGACCCATACGACCCCCACACGCAGAGCGCTCTGGCGCTCTTGTACTCCCATTTCGAGCGTCACGAAGAAGCACTCGCGGCCAGCGCGCGCGCGCTCTCTCTCGCTCCACCCATGGCCAAGCTCCACCGCGATGCAGCCGTGGTCGCCTGGCGCGCCGGTCGTCGCCCTCAGGCATCGCTCCACCTGCTTGCCGCGATCTCGCTCGAGCCGCGAGTGCTCGAGACCTACGACCAGCTTGCCGTGCGCATCGGCGAAGGCCTCGACACGGCGACCGTCGAGGCGGCCATCGCACGCTTCCCGGACCCTTTGGAGCGCGAGGTTCTCTCCCTGCTCCTCCCGCAACCGGAAACGACCCCGGGCACATTGACCGGCCTCTCGCCCGAAGGCGTCACCACCGTGCAACGCGCCTGGCGGGGAGCGACGTCGTGAGCGCAGCCGTCTGGGTACTGCTGTGCTTGGCCGCGGTGACCCCACAGGCCGAGGTCGTCGATCGCATCGTGGCGGTCGTCGACGACGACCCGATCCTGCTCTCGGACGTCGAACGAGCCTTGGCTGTGGGTGTGGTCGATGGCTCGACGCGGCCGGAGCAGCGTCAGCGTGTGGCCCTCGACCGCCTGATCGACGTCCGTCTGCGCTACCACGCCGTGGCTCGCTCGGGCGTCATCCAGGTCGACCGCGAGCAGGTCGACGCCGAGTTGGCGCGGGTGCGCCAACGTCTCGGTGACCCCGATGCCCGACTGCGGGAGTTGGGTCTGGATGATCAGCGCTTGCGCGGCATCGTGCGCCAGCAGCTGGAGTTGCGCACCTACGTCGAGGAGCGACTCGGTGCGAGGGTGTTCATCTCGCTCGACCAGGTGCGCGACCACTACGAGCGGGTGCTGCGACCTGCTCTCCAGGCGCGTGGGGCACCGGTCCCGGACCTCGCCGAGGTTCGCGAAGAGATTCGTGCTCTGCTGCGGGAAGAGGCGATCGATCGCGAGCTCGTCTCCTGGACCGAGGAGCTGCGGCGCCAAGCCGACATCATCGACCTGCTGGACGCGCCCCCGCGGGCGGATCCACCACCACGCGCCGCACTCCCTTGAGCTGGGGGTCGCGACGGTAGAGCTCGCGCGAGCGCAGAACTCGCTGCAGATAGCCGCGAGTCTGCGCGAAGCCGACCTTCGAGATCAGCTCGGGCACCGAGTCCGTGACGCAGTACGAACGCCACAGGCGTGCCTGCGGCTCTCCCGCGTTGTACGCAGCGATCACCACTGCGGTCTCCCGCTCGGGCTCGGCGGGGAGCTCCACGTGCAGGCGGGCGAGGTAGGTGGCACCGAGAGCGAGCGCGACGTCCGGGTCGTAGAGGTCTTCCGCTGCGAGCTTGGTCCGACCGATGTCGCCGGCCAGTCGCCGGGCGGTCGGCAGCACGAACTGGGTGAGGCCACGCGCGGAGGCATCGGAAAGCGCACGTGGATCAAAGCGACTCTCCTCGCGCACGATGGCGTAGAGCAACGCGGGCTCGACCCCCCGTTTGGCGGTCTCGCTGCGCAGGCGCTCGCGCCACGGTTGCGGGTAGAGCAGGCGCACCAGACTGTCCGGCCACAGCGGCGCTGGGATCTGGGCGGCCACACGCGTGGCGAGGATCTCCGCCAACCGGACCCCTTCCCGCGGGCGAGTGGAGGCGACCAAGGCTTCGCTGGCACTGAGCAGGAGCCAGGGCTCGGTCGGGGGAAATCGCTCCAGCATGCGTCCTCCCCAGACCTCGTCCCACAACCCGAGACGCAGCAGAGTGTCCATGGTGTCCACACCCCAACGGTCGATCTGCCAGGCCGAGGTCGGCCGCGGCGCGGCCTCGAGCACGCTGCGCCCTCTCGGTGTGGCTCCCACGACGCGGGTCACACGCGCGCTGATCGCGCTCGCCTCCTGAGGGTCGGCGACCGCCTCCGCGATCAACGCGGCGGCCGCCAACAGGGCGAGATCTGAGCTGTTGCGCGCCTGGTCGAGCAGTCGGCGTCCAAGTTCGGTCGGTCCGCTTGGGCTCGTGACACGGTTCAAGGCATCACGGCCGAAAGGCCCGAACGGATCACGCTCGAGAATCTGGACCAGCAAGCGACCGGCCTCGGGCTCCGCGTGGCGGGCGAGGGCGACGCGAAACTTCCAGTAGGCAACCTCGAGCTCGCGGCGATCGAGCCCATCGAGCAGCCCCGCTGCCTCCCCCGGCTGGCCTTCCTCCACCAACCCCGAGACGACGAAGAGCGACGCCCGCAGGGCCGCCTCCCGCCAGCGCGGCTCGGCTCGCAGCCGCTCGAGAATGCCCCGAGCGCGGCTCCGGCGTCCTTCGGTCCAGTCGATCCGCAGTGCGCTGGTCAAAGCCGCCCCGGCCCAAGCGCCGGTCGGGTCGATGTCGACTGCTCGAGCAAAGGACAGGTAGGCCGCATCTGCGTGGCCGGCCAACTCCTCGCTGCGGCCCTGTTGATAGAGGGCGCGGGCCCGCTCGCCGGCGGCGGCAGCGCGGCGGCTGAGCTCCCCGAACCGCAGCGTCGCGTCGGTCCATTGCTCGAGCCAGAAGTGGGAGCGCGCCGCGATGTAGAGCACATCCACATCCGAGCGCCGCTCGAGGGACGGCGGCAACCCAGCGATCAGCGGCGCCAGCAGCGCGAGCGTCTCGTCGAATAGGCGGTGGTGATGGAGCGCCCGAGCCACGACGAGCCGCTCCTCGTCGGTGGAGAAACGGCCGATTGCCATCAGCCTGAGAGCGGCCTCGAGTCCGGACTCGTCCTCGACCCTCTCGCGCAGCACGCGCAGCAGGCCACTGCGTGCCGCTTCGAGCCCGCCGCCACGCGCGTGACAATCGGCCTGCACGATCTCGAGACCTCGAGCGACCTCGCGACGGGCAAACCCGTTGTGCGCGAGACCTTCGAGCAGCCGGCAGTCCCCGCCCGCAGCGAGACTGGCTCGAACGATCCGCAGCGCCTCGAGCTCGAGTGTCGGCGAGCCGGAGTTCGCCAGCAGGGAGACCGCCAGGCCCGCCGCCACTTCCGGGTGGCCGAGCTCGAGCTGTGTTGCCGCCAGACCGAGGCGGGCGTGGGCCCGCAAGGGCTCGAAGCCCGCCAGCGCCTCGGCGAAGGCAGCCGCGGCGGCTCGAGGTTCGCGCAGCCGTGTCAGCAGCCGGGCGCGCAGGTACAGCAACCCCGCATCGGGCGCATCCGCGCTGGCGGCAATCTCGTGATCGACCTGCTGCAAGGCCGCGCGGTCCTGACGCCGGAGCACGAGCTCGAGCAGCGTGGCATCCGCTCCCCATGTCGCTGACGACACCATCGCCGCGAGCAGTCCGGTTGCTGCGAGCCGAGGGGTCATTCGTGCGGAGGCCCCTGAGCTCGGGCAACCCGCGCACCGAGATGCGTCAACTGTCGCTCCATCGAGGCGTAGCCTCGATCGAGGTGGTAGATGCGCCGCACGGTCGTTTCGCCCTCCGCCACCAAGGCGGCCAGAACCAGGCAGGCCGAGGCACGCAGGTCGGTCGCCATCACCGAGGCGCCGGAGAGCCGGCGGGGTCCCGTGGTGCGAGCCAGATGCCCGTCGATGTCGATGGAAGCGCCCATGCGGGCGAGCTCGGCGACATGCTGGAAGCGGTTCTCGAACACCGTCTCGCAGATCGTCGCCACCCCTTCGGCTTGCGTCATCAGAGCGAGGTATTGCGCCTGGAGATCGGTGGGAAAGCCCGGATGGGGAGCGGTGACGACGTCCTTGGCTTGCAACGGCCCGGTCCGCGAGAGGCGGATCCAGTCTCTGCCGACCTCGACCTTGGCGCCAACTTCGGTCAACTTTTCGAGCAAGGCGTCGAGGATCCCCGGATCGATGTCGGTGAGGGTCACGTCACCTGCGGTGATGGCGGCTCCGATCAGGTAGGTGCCCGCCTCGATACGGTCGGCGACCACTCGATGATGGCCGCCGCCCAGCCGGTCGCGGCCTTCGATCTCGATCACCGAGGTGCCGTCGCCGGCGATTCGGGCCCCCATGGCGCGCAGCATCGTCGCGAGGTCGACGATCTCGGGCTCGCGCGCGCAGCCCTCGAGCCGCGTCGTGCCGCGTGCCAGCACCGCTGCCATCATCGCGTTTTCGGTACCGGTCACGGAAGGCACGGAAAAGGCGAAGCGCGCGCCCCGCAGCTCGCTCGCCGTGGCGACGACATCGCCGTGCTCGAGCTCGATCGTAGCGCCGAGGGCCTCGAGGGCCTTGAGGTGCTGATCGATCGGGCGCACGCCGATGGCACACCCTCCGGGCAGGGAGACGCGCGCGCGGCCGCGTCGTGCCAGTAGCGGGCCCAGCACCAGCACGCTGGCCCGCATCTGCTTGACCTGTTCGTACGGTGCCTCGCCGCCCGCCGCTCCTATCTCGGGCTGGGTGGTGACCCGGCCGAGCGCCATCGTCGACGGCACCCCGAGCGAGCCGAGCAGCAGGCGCATGGTGCCCACGTCCCGAACCGCCGGAACGCGATCGAGGGTGACGGCTTCGTCCGTCAACAGCGTCGCCGCCAGGGCCGGCAGGGCGGCGTTCTTGGCACCGCCGGCAGTGATGGTGCCCTCGAGGCGGTTGGGGCCGGTGATGACGAAACGATCCATGCGGTCTAGTTCCTCTCGCCCGTCGGGCTCGAAAAGTGTGCGATCCGCGGCAGCCCCGCGAGGTCGTGGTCGAGCCGCACGAGGCGGCGCCCACGCCGCTGCGCCACGGCGGCCAGCAGTGATTCGTTGTGGGTGCCGCCGATCTCGCACAGGACCGGCGCGCCGCAGCCCGCTCGTTCGAGGCTGCTCAGCAGCCGCTCGACCTCGAGCAACCCGTCAACGCCCCCAAAGAGTGCGCGGTGCGGCTCATGCTCGCGCACGTCGGCAGCAAGCTGTGGGTCATCGAGGGCGACGTAGGGAGGATTCGAGACGACGAGGTCGACGGTCCCCGCCACGAGCGCGTCGGCCCAGTCTGCGACCAACACCGGGACCTTCAGCTGGTGCATCGCGAGGTTGCGCCGAGCCACCGCCGCCGACCCCAGGTCGATGTCGACCGCTACGACCTCGAGGGTTCGATCCGTCGCAGCCAGCGCCGCCGCAACCGCGCCCGAGCCCACGCCGAGGTCGAGCACGCGCTGCGGGCGTGGTCGCCGCGCCAGGTGCTCGAGAGCCGCTGCCACGAGGTGCTCGGTCTCCGGCCGCGGCACCAGAACTCTCGCATCGACCGCCAAGTCGAGCCCGTAGAACTCGCGTCGGCCCGCCAGATAGGCGAAAGGCTCGCCGTTGGCACGGCGCTCGAGCAGCTGCAGGAAGTGGCCCTCGCCCTCGGCCTCGAGCTCGCGCTCGGGGTGAGCCAACTGCGACGCCTCGGACAATCCGGTCGCCAGCTGAAGCAACAGCCGAGCCTCGCGCCGTGCCTCCGGGCGCGTGACGCTGCAGGCGGCAGTGAGCCGCTCAGCCGCCATCGATGTCGCCTGCACCAGGGTCACGCCGGAGCCGATTCGGAGGCGAGACGCTCAGCGTCGAAGTGACTGGCGACGGCGCCCGACAGCTGGTCGAGGTCACCCCCGAGGATCGCGGGCAACTGGTGCAGCGTCAGTCCGATGCGGTGATCGGTGACGCGGCTCTGGGGGAAATTGTAGGTGCGAATCTTCTCGGAGCGATCGCCCGAGCCGACCATTCGTCGACGCTCGGCGCTTTCGGCCGCGTGCGCGCGTTCGCGCTCGAGCTCGAGCAGGCGGCTCTTGAGCACACGCATGGCCTTCTCGCGGTTCTTGATCTGGGAGCGTTCGTCCTGGCAGCTGACCACCAGCCCGGAAGGCAGATGGGTGATGCGCACGGCCGAGTAGGTGGTGTTGACGCTTTGGCCGCCTGCACCGCTCGAGCAGAAGCGGTCGATGCGCAGGTCCTTCTCGTCGACGTGCACCTCGACATCCTCCGCTTCCGGCAACACCGCCACCGTTACTGCCGAGGTGTGGATCCGGCCCGCAGCTTCGGTGGCGGGAACTCGTTGGACCCGGTGCACCCCCGCTTCGTGAGCGAGCAGGCGCCAGGCGTCCTTGCCCTCGATGATCGACGAGATCTCCTTGATGCCGCCAACCTCGGACTCCGACAGGTCGATCACCTCGACCTGCCAGCCCTTGCGCTCGGCAAAGCGCGAGTACATGCGAAACAGCTCGGCGGCAAACAACGTCGCCTCGTCGCCTCCGGTCCCGGCGCGGATCTCCAGCACGACGTTGCGACCCGCCAGCGGATCTCGCGGCGTCATCGCCTCCCGTAGCTGCTGATCGAGTGTCGCGAGCTCGGCATCGAGCAGATCGCGCTCTTCCAACGCCAGGGCCCGCATCTCGTCGTCCTGCCGTCCGAGATCGGTGAGCAACTGATCGGCCTCGGCGCGTTGTTGGGCGACCACCCGGCGCCGCCGCACCACCTGCACCACGTCATCGATCTCCGACAGCGCCCGGGTCGTGCGCGTCAACTCCTTCGGATCCCCGAGCACGCGGGGATCGGCGAGCTTGGCGGTCAGCTCTTCCCAGGTTTTTTCGACGGCGAGTAAACGATCGATCATGTGGCGTGTCGGCGGCGCTGGAGGGCAGGCGGGAACGGACGCAGTGGAGTGGCGCAGGTTTGGCTACGCCACACCGGGAAGTGTACGCCACTCTGCTAGCCGGCCCCGCCATCGGCGGGAATCCCGAGGCGTTTCATCATTTCGTGCAGGGTCGTGGGCTTGAGCTGCAACGCTTCGGCAGCCCGCTTCTGCACCCCGCCCGAGGCCCGCAACGCTCGCAGGATCAGTCGCTTCTCGAACGCCGTGATCGCTTCCCGGAAGGACACGCCCGGTGCCGGCAGGCTCGGCCCCTCGCCAGGTGTGGCGCCGACCCGCCGGACCTGCTGCGGCAGGAGGCTTTCGGTCAGGGTCTCACCGCCCGACAACACCACCGCCCGCTCGATCACGTTCTCGAGCTCGCGCACATTGCCCGGCCAGGGGTAGGCGAGCAGTCTCTCCAATGCTTCCGGAGCGATGCGCGAGAGGGGCTTGTCGTTGTCCTGGGCAAAACGCCGCAAGAAGTACTCGGCCAACGGCACGATGTCGTCCTTGCGATCCCGCAACGGTGGCAAGGTGATCGTGATCACGTTGAGGCGGTAGAACAGGTCTTCGCGGAAGTTCCCTTGCCGCACGGCGAGATCGAGATCGGCGTTGGTGGCGGCGATCAGCCGCACGTCGACGGCCAGGGTCACCACGTCCCCGAGCCGCATGAACTCGCGCTCCTGCACGACCCGCAAGAGCTTTGCCTGTGTCTCGAGCGGGATGTTGCCGATCTCGTCGAAGAACAAGGTGCCACCGTGCGCGACCTCGAACAGACCCTTCTTGTTGGCGATGGCGCCCGTGAAGGCGCCTTTCAGATGCCCGAACAGATTGCTCTCGAGCAGATCGGACGGCATCGAGCCCGAGTTGACCGTGACGAAGGGGCCCTGGGCGCGCTTCGACAGCTCATGGACGGCCTTGGCCACCAGCTCCTTGCCCGTCCCGCTCTCGCCGAGCAGGAGGATGTTGCTCTTCGACGGCGCGGCCAACCGCACCAGCTCGTAGACCTGTTCCATCGCCGCCGAGCGCCCAACCAGGCGATCGAGGCCACGATGCTCCCGCAGTCGCTCCCGCAGCGACCTGTTCTCGGCGGCGAGGCGACGCTGATCGAGTCCCTTCTCGATCGTCAGCAGCACTTCCGCGTTCTTGAAGGGCTTGGGAATGTAGTGGAAGGCGCCCTGTCGCATGGCCTCGATGGCGCCTTCGATCGACGAATACGCCGTGACCACGACCACCACCACGTCGGGCCACTCGTGGCGGATCTGGCGCAAGACCTCGATCCCGGACATCCCCGGGAGCATCAGATCGAGCAGCACCAAGTCGAAGGGTTCCTGGCGCAGGTAGGTCAGCCCCTCCTCGCCGCTGCGGGCCACCACCGCCTGATGGCCGGCCTGCCGCACCAACGTGGCGAGCACGTCCTGCAGCACCTCCTCGTCGTCGACGACCAGGATCTTCAATGCGTCGGCTCCTCGGGCAGGAGCGGCAGCACGACCTCGAAGGTCGTGCCGCGGCCGCGCTCACTCGAGACGCGGATGTCCCCCCCGATGCGCTCGAGGAACTGGCGGGTGATGGCCAAACCGAGACCGGTACCGCCGCGACCGTGTTTGGTCGAGAAGAATGGGCGGAAAATCTTGTCGAGATCCTCGGGGGCAATCCCCTCGCCCGTGTCCCGCACGTGCACGACCACCAGCTGTGCGGTGGTCTCGATCGTGAGCTCGAGGGTGCCGCCGCTCGGCATCGCCTCGATCGCGTTGAGGCAGAGGTTGGTGAAGATCTGCTCGACCTCGACCGCGGCTGCCGAAACTCGCGCCGAGTGGTCGAGTTGGGCCTCGATTGCAACGCCGGCCTCGCCGGCGCGGTGGGCCACCGCGTCGATCGTCTGCCGCAGGGCCTGGGCTACGTCGATCGGCTCGATCCCATCACTGCGATCGCGGGCGAGCTCGAGCAGATCGCGAACGATGCGGGCGGCGCGGAAGGTCTGTCGCTCGACCTTGAGCAGCAGCGGGTGCCGCTCGTCTTCGGCCGGCGTCTGGGCCAGCAACATCTGCGCGTAGCTCGAGATTCCCGTCAGCGGCGTATTGACCTCGTGAGCCACCCCGGCCGCGAGCATGCCGAGTGCGGCCAGGCGCTCCTGTTCGTGCAGTTGGCGTTCGAGCTCGATCCGATCGCCGACGTCCTGCACGACCACGATGTCCTGGATCGCACCGTCGAACTCGCCGCGCGCCCGCGCCACCTCGAGATGACGTTCGTGGCCGGCCGGATCCCGGAACGCGAGACGTTGGGGGCCCGCGCCCGCCGGCGGCAACGCGACCGGAAGCACCTCGGCGATTGGATGTCCAACGGCTTGCATACCCACTACCGTACGGAAGGTGCGATTGGCATGTTGCACCAAGCCCGCCGCATCGAGCAGGGCAATCCCGGCCGGCGACGAGGCCAGGATGCTGTCGCTGCGGCGGGTGAGCTGCTCGACTTGTTCGAGTCGGCGTTCGAGCGCCGAAACCAGGTGGGCATTTTCGAGTGCCAGTGCGGTGGGTGCGGCCAGGCTCGCGACGATGTCGAGATCTTCGCTCGACAGCGGGAACTCTCCCTGCCGATAGCCGAGGGCCAACATGCCGATGCGCTCACCACGGGCCTCGAGCGGGATCAGATAGCGCAGAGCGGCTTCGTACAACATCGCGTGGAGGGCTCGGGCCGGATCTCCGGGCACGCCGGGGCCGATCGCGATCAGTGGCCGACGCCACAGCTCCTCGATGCCTTGGAGCTCGACTCGAAGACGCCCCGAGCGGTCCTCCAGGTGCCCATCTCGCGCCAGCAGCAGCACGATGTCGTCGACCCCGAGGCCGTCCCGCAACGCGGTCACCAGCCGCTGCTCGAGTTGCTCTGGATCGTGCTCGGCGAGTAGGGCACGCCCGAGCTCGGTCAGGGCCTGACGATCCTCGAGCCGGTCGAGGTGGATCACGCGCTCGAGGCGCCGCCGCACGCCGCGTTGGGTCGGCACCAGCAGGCCGGCGGTCACCAGCCCGGCCATGGCGGACAATAGTGGACGGGAGTCGGAGAGCGCTGTCGGGAGATGGCGATCGATCGCGAGCTGCAGCAGGGCAAACGCCGACCCTCCGGCGACCAGCGTCACGGCAGTGGCGACGGAATCGCGCACCACCAGGCCGAGGTCCCACAGCCGGTAGCGCAGGATCGCCCAGGCAAAGGCGACCGGAACCAGCGACAGGGGCAGCACGGCGAGTGCCTCGACGAGCGGGGGCGAGGACCAGCCCGCCAGGCGAGGGCCGATCTCGAGCAGCAGGAAGGGTATGTACCCCACCGCCAGGCCGAGCGCAATCCACAGTGCCTGGCGGCGGGGCTCGGCCGCCACGAAGGTGCGCGAGCGTCGCCACAGCGCCAGCACCGCGGTGGCACCGCCGAGGACCAGGTGCAGCAGGCCAAGAGTGTCGAGGCGTTCGAGCGACGAGCGTGTCGCCGCCAACAACCATTCGCTCCCGAGCAGGAGATCGAGCTGCAGCACGGCCAGCGCGGCGGCGGGCGCGTAGAGCAGGGGCACCCATGGCCGTCGGCGTTGGGGGCCCGCGGGGAATACCAAGAACAGGTGCAGGGTCAGTGGGGCGAGTACGAGGCGGGCGAGCTCCTCGGTGAGGTAGGCGATCCGGGCAACGTGATCGAACGGGAGGTCCGGCGGATGGCTGATCAGGTAGACGGCTCCGGTGGCGAGCGACCACACGAAGAAGAGTCGCGCTTCCGCCTGCGACGGGACCCGGCCGACGGTGTAGAGCCCTACCGCGAGGGCGGCGGTGCCGCTGAGAACCAGCAGCAGGTAGGCCCAGTCGATCTCGAGCGGCGGCCGCAGGTATCGAACCGTTGCCGGCTCGTCGGAGCGCAACACCAGCAGCTCACTTTCGGCCTCCCGGCGCAGGCGACGGTCGAGATCCGCCCGGTCGACCGGTTCAGCTCCGTCGACGAACACCACGAGATCACCCGTCTCGAGCCCAACAGTCGGCACGGTGACGGCAGTCACGGCCCACGCCGAGCCGGCTCGTTGCGCATCGAACCCCACCGGTTGAAACGCAGCAATGCGGCGCGCCGCGCTGATCAAGCCCAGCGCCGCCACTGCGAGGGTCAGTGCGACCCCGCCCCAGACGAATGCCTTACGCAACCACACGGCCTGCCCCACGCCGGCCTTCACGCAGGATCAATGCCATCCGGTCGTCGCCTGGGGGCTCGTCGAAACGCCGCGCCGCCAGCCCCGACGGCCGCTGTGATTCGGCTGCTTGGATCCACTCCGCGGCCCAGTCCAAAAAACCGGATCCGCGTTGCGCCACTAGAACCGAACCGCTACGCCGCCGGTCAGACGCTGGCGGACCTCGTCGGTTTGTGCTTCCGGCGGCGAGAAGGGCAGCCGCCCCTTGGAGAGCTCCATCCCGAGTTGGAGCGCCCAGTTGGAGGCCAACCGCAGCACCCGATCGAGATTCTGGGTCACCCGGACCTGCAGTCGTCGCAGCTCGGTGCCTCCGGTGCTGTCGGTGCCGCTGAGGTCGAGGCCCTGGGAGAGCTCGTGGAACGCCACGAAGACACCGGTTTCGGTGCGCTCGAACTGGGTCTCGAGAGAGGTGACGCGGTAGCCGACCTGGTTCTGCGTCGACGCCAGGCCCTGGAGCTGACCACCACCGCCCTCGGCGACCGCCGCCGCAAACCGCGTCGAGATCGACTCGCCGATCCGGTTGGTGGCGGAAACTGACACCTCGGGGAGCTCGTCGCCCGGCAGCAACAGGAGCCCGTCGAAGACCGCTTCGTCGAAGGTCAATCGGACCAGGTCTCCGACCTGCCGCGACACCGCCGCGACCTCGAAGCTCGTGCCCGGCTCCGCCTGGTGGACGATGCCGAGCCGTACGCAGCGCTCCTCATGGCCCGAGCAATCGTCTCCTGAGGACCATTCGGTCGACTGTAGGGCCGTGCTCCACGGCTCCACCACACTGCGCTCATCGACGACCCGGCCGCTGGCACTGAGACGCGCCTGCCACTGCTCGGCCAGCTGGACCACCACGGATCCGCGTGGCGCCAGGGTCAGGGATCCATCCTGGAACCGCGTGAAGACGCCGTATTCGACCAGGACGGTCGGCGAAGCGTGCCAGCCGGCTTCGCCGGCTACTTCGAGGGTGCGGGCCAGCTCGGCCGGCGCCAACGTGCTCGTGGACAACTCGTTCTCGATGTAGCGGATCGAGGTCGCGATGCCGCCGAGGCTGTCGAGCTCGCGTTCCCAGCTCCCCTCGATGCGCCAGCTCCGCTCGGCAAAGGGCAGTGCCAGGCGAGCCAGGCCACTGGCCAGGTAGAGCTCGCCGCGATCGACGTACTCGGCGGCGATGGCAGAGCGCTGGCTCTCACCTTCGTGGCTCCAGGCGACTCGGTGGTGTGCCAGCTCGATCCCCTCGTCGCGCGTCAGGCTCTCCAGGCGATCACGGCGGCCTTCATACTGCAGAGTGCCGACGGAGCCGCTCAGTCGCACGCCGAGCTCTGCCATTCCGGCTGGGCTGGTGCCGGTCGCGCCGGCTCCGTTGTCGAGGCGGCGGAAGCGACCGTCGATTCCCACGTCCAACTCGCCGAGGCGCCCCGCGAGATCGATGCTTGCCCCGGAATACTGGCCTTTGCTCTGTCCTTGACCTTCGACTCCGGCTTCGGCGCGCACGGACCCTTCGAATGAGGCCTCGAGGAGCGGCAATGGCGTCGTGACTTCGGCCAAAACCGTGCGTTCGATGTCGCGGAGGACATCGCCCGGAATCGCTTCTCGCAGCGACCAGAAGTCGTTCTTGGTAGTGGCGCTGCCGCTCTCGCGAGTCAGCTCGAGCTCGACGAACTGCAGGCCTTGGTCGGCCGCACGGCTCAGCACCGCAATCGCCGGCGCGAAGCCGCGCTTGAAGGCTACCAGCTTGTAGAGGCCCGAAGGCAGCTCCGGGAAGGAGAAACGCCCGGCGGCGTCGGTCACCACTTCGCGTACCTGGGCTCGGGCCACCTCGTAGGCGTACACGGACACATCGTGGAGCCCAGGCCCACTAGCTTCGGTCACCAAGCCGTCGAGGGCCTCGGTTTCAGCGCGCACCAGACTCGAGCCGCTGCAAGCGGCGAGCAGCACGATGGAGGCGACTGCTTTCTTCATGACCGTCCCGTCGAAGTTGTCCTTCGCCGAAAGTTCAGTGTAGCTCCCGCACGAGCCGTCGTCAACGCAGACATCGTGCTCATGAGTACGCAATCGTCGTGCCGAGGGTTTCCTTTTGCCTCTCCGAGGGCGCGGGCGTGCGCGCGACGACCGCGGCGGACACGCTTTCGACGCCGGCGGCGCGGAGACTCGAGACACAGGCCCGGAGCGTCGCCCCGGTGGTCAGGACATCGTCCACGACCAAGACGCGTCGCGGCAGAGGTCGCCGCCGCCGCACCGAAATGCCCAGGTGGCGCCGCCGCGCGCGCCCGCTCAGTCCGACCTGCTCTCGGCTCCACGAGCGCCGCAGCAGCGGCACCACCGGACGCCCCAGCTCGGCGGCCACCGCGTCGGCGAGCACCTTGGTGTGGTCGAAGCCACGCCGCAGTCGGCGCAGGGTCGCCATCGGCACCGGCACCACGGCGTCGACATCGACGACGTTTCTCGCACAGGCCGCCAGACGCCGCCCGAGCTCCTCGCCGAGAAAGAACCACCCGCCGAACTTGAAGCGGTGCACGATCGGCACCAACGCCCCGCCGTAGTCGCCGAGCACCACCAGCCGTGCCCACGGCGGCGGCCGCAGCAGGCACGGACCGCAGCTCTCGACGACACGGTCGAAGGGTCGGCCGCACCGCCCACACCGAGGGCCCTGCGACGGCGGCAGGCAGCCTTCACACAGGTGCAGGGCCACGCCGGCACCCTGCCGTGGAAGCCGCTGCCCACAGCAAAGACAGTGCTGCGGATCGAGCTCGTCCAGGAGTATCTGGAACCACTCGCCCAGCCTGCGGTCGGCGTCACGCCATTTCACTCATGCTTGCTAAACTCCGCCAAGCCCGTCGCCGTCCCACCGGGCTCGACGACCGTTGCACCGACACCGAAAGGCCACGAGGAAACCGCTCATGAATACACTCGCCCGCTCGCTGCTGCTCGTGACCCTGGTGTGCGGATCCGCACCGCTCGCCGCTCAGTCGACGACTCTCTGGCGAGTCGGCGTGGCCGCGGGCATCGGCGGCACCGAGGATGCCGAGGTGTCTCCTGGATACGACGCGAACGTCCTCCAGCTGACCCTGGGGATGAACGGTGAGGCCGGGGCGAGCCTGGTCGCCCGCATCGGCACCATGGACTTCGACGGCGAGCAGATCGAGGGCTTGGTCGATCCTGAGATGCGTTGGGCAACCCTTGGCGGCGAATACCGCTTTCGCGGTCGCTGGTTTGAGTCCGGCCTGTTTCTCGCTCTCGGCGGGTATCAGCTCGAGGGAGATCTCGCCGGAGTCACAGAGGACGACACCGCCTGGGGCTTGAGCTTCGGTTCCACCGCCGAATGGCGCTTGAGTCAGCAGTGGAGTGTCGACGCCGAGCTCGCCGGCCACTGGGCGGACTTCGAGCAGGCGCAGATCTTCCTGGTTGGCCTCGTCGGAGTCAGCGTCCACTTCTGAGCGTCCGGCTCCCGCCCGATGTCGACGCCCCCACGCCGGGGCTTCACCCCGAGCCGCGGTTCCGGCGGCCGGAAGGGCGTACACCTGCTGCTACCATCCTTCCATGAAGATCCGCGTCGTAGCATTCGCATCCGTCGCCCAGACCCTCGGGTGGTCGCAGCGCGAGCTCGAGCTCGGCGAGGCGACGACGGTAGGGGACCTGCTCCTGCGTCTCGAGCAGGAGCGCCCGGCGCTGCGAGCCCATCTCGCGCACCTCGCCGTGGCGGTCGACGGCGAGCTCGGCGATCGTGGCCGCGAGGTGGTGAGCGGCCAGGAGGTGGCGCTGCTGCCGCCGGTTTCGGGGGGCTGAGGGTGGGTCGGCCCGGGATTACCGACGAGCCGCTCGACGCCGCAACCGTGGTGGCGGCGGTCGCTCGACCGGACCACGGCGCGGTGGTGTTGTTCCTCGGCACGGTGCGCGACCACTTTCGCGGTCGCGAGGTTGCCGCCATCACCTACGACGCCTATCGGCCGATGGCCGAGCGCGTGGTGGCGCGCCTGGTGGCCGAGGAGGAGCGCGACGGCGTGGTGGCGGCAGCCCTGGTGCATCGCCTCGGGCGCCTCGAGCCGGGCGAGGCGAGCGTGGCGATTGCGACGTCTTCAGCGCACCGCGAGCGCGCCTACGAGAGCTCGCGACGCCTGCTCGAACGCCTCAAGCGCGAGGCGCCGATCTGGAAGCACGAGCACTACGTCGACGGCACCTCGACCTGGCGCGAAGAAGAACCGCTGAGCGAGTCCGCAAGGGCCGCTGAAACCAGCTCGTCGACCTGAGCGAGACTGAGGCCAAGAGCCTCCTCGAGGGCTGCCGGGCCAACTTCGGCGCCCGCGGCGATCGCCGCGAGGTGGGCGCGAAAGGCCTTCCCAGTCGCCGGATGATCCAGCAACGTGGCGACTAACACCGCCGCGAGGGCGTAGCGCGGCGCCGCGGGCGGCCGCACGAACCGGGCGTGGTCGAGCCGCAGGAGCGTTGCGAGGGCATCGGCGCCGGTTGGGCCGGTGTCCAGGTCCGAGCGGAAGCCGGAGCGGCGGTACCGCGCCGCTTCCTCCAGGCTCACGCCCCAGCCGCGCTCGATCAGTTGGTTGCCGGAGCGTTCGACCAGCCGTCGCCGGCGTGACAGGTCGAGGCCGGCGTCGGTGCTGCGCTCGAAGTGAGCGAAGTCGTCGGCGATGCCTTCCGCCAACCACGGCGGCAGCGCGGGACCGATCGCACGACGCGTCAGGGTATGAGCGAGCTCGTGGACCAGTGTCGTGTCAATCTCGTCGCGGCTGCGGCCCGCCAGCGCGAGGGCGACGATGCCTCGGCCAAAGTGACCCGCCTGCTCGCGGTCCCCGAGGTCGGGAGTGCGGCGTGCAAGCAGTCGATAGCCCTCGTTTGAGGAGTACAGCACCACCAGCTCACGGGCGCGATCAACTGGTCGCACGCCGTAGCGCGCGGTGAAATGATCCTCGAGACCGCTCGCCAGTCGGTCGAGATCGGCCAGCAGCACCGCATCGGTGCTGTCCGTCAACAGACGCCAGGGCCCCACGTTCCCGGCGCTGGGGTCGACGAGCTGCTCGCGGACGAAGGCTTCGAGCTCCGGGTCCGGATCAAGACCGCGGGATGCCGTCAAGGGCAGCGGCGCGCGGCCAAGCGGCGGCTCGCCGCCTCGCTCGTCTCCGCGCGGGGGCAACCAGCCGCTCTCACCCTCTTCGGTGACCACCAAGCGCCAGCCGTCCGTGCTTGGGCCGAGGGCCACCACCGTGGTCGGAAAGGTGAAGCGAGCGACCACCTCGGCGGTGTGGGCGGGCTCGAGGTGGAGTCGCTGGCCGGCGTGAGCCCACAGCCGCGGGCCGGTCGGCAGGACGAAGGTCTTCGGCTCCGCGCCCGCGTCCGCAACGGTGGGCGCAGGGGACGCCGGAGCCGAGGGTGGCCTGGCGGGACTTGGTAGTCGTGGGTCCCACGTTTCCTGGAGCCACACCACCACGTCGCCGATCACGGGCTTCTCGGCCAAGCGGTCGAGGCGCGGATCGCGGGGATTGAACGTCGCCCAGGCAAAGGCGCCAAGTGCGGCCAACGAGGTCACGAGGAGGGCGCCACACCCCCAGGCATGCCTTCTCACGTCCGCGGCCCCACCCCAGCAGACGGCGACCCACCGCCACACAGACGGTCATACTGGAGCTGGAGAATTGAGAACGGGAAGGAGGACCAAGCCATGCGTGTGTCAACTACGCTTCTTCTGCTGTCCGGGTTTGCTCTCGGCGGGCCGTTGCTCGCTGACGACGGGGCCGAGATGGCCGCAGCCAAGGGACGCGTGACCTTCCGGCTGTCGTGCGCGAGCTGCCACGGCCAGGCCGCCACGGGTGACGGTCCGGTGGCGGAGTACCTCAAGGTGCCGCCGGCGAACCTCACCGCGCTGAGCGCCCGCAACGGCGGCGAGTTCCCGGCCGACCGGGTGCGCGCCACCATCGACGGCCGCGAAACCGTCCGTGGCCACGGCTCGCGCGACATGCCGGTGTGGGGTCAGGTGTTCACCGACAGCCACGGCGAGGACGAGGCCAACGCCAAGATCGACGAGCTCGTCGCCTTCCTGCGGACGATTCAGGCCAAGGACGGCTGACCGGCGTGCGGAGAGGGACGAGCGAGTCGCCGGAGCAGTTTTGTACATCTCGATGTACAATGGCGACGTGGCGAAGCGTGTTTCGATCGCGGCCGCTCGGGCGAACCTGTCTACCTTGGTCGACGAGGTGGCGGCTGGCGAGCAGGTCGAGCTGACACGGCACGGCAAGCCGGTCGCCATCGTGGTTTCGGTGGCCGAGCTCGAGAGGATTCGGACGGGCCGTCAGGGTTTTGGTCCCGCTTTCCGCCGCTTCCTGGAGGAGCAGCGGCCAGGTGATCTCGACTTGGCCGATGCCTACACCCACGTCGACCGAGAGCGAGGGCCGGGGCGCCCCGTCGATCTGTGACGCTGCGCTACCTCCTCGACACCTGCGTGGTGTCCTCGCCCATCTCGCGGCAGCCAAACCCCGGCATCGTCACGCGCCTCGAGGCACAGAGCGAGCACTGCGCCATCGCCTCACCGGTGTGGCAGGAGCTCACCTATGGCCTGCTTCGCCTACCGGCCGGCCGTCGCCGGGACACACTCGAGCGCTATCTCCACGACGTCGTCCTCGCGTCGTTCCCGATCTTGCCCTACGACGCCGCAGCGGCGCGACGGCACGCAACACTACGGGCCCGGCTCGAGGCGGCGGGACGGCCGGCTCCCTACGTCGACTCCGAAATCGCAGCCATCGCCTTGGTCCACGGGCTCACCTTGGTGACCGTCAACACCAGGGATTTCGCAGCGATGGAGGACCTGACCGTCGAGGATTGGAGCGCCCAGTGACGCATCGCAGGCGGAACGCAGCCCAGGCGCCGGCTACGGCGTAGCGGTGGACCATCGGTCTGGGCATTCGAAGCCGTCCCGGAAGATGTCGTTCGTTCGGGACGCGAAGAACGAGAGCGCCGCGCCGGGCCACCCTGCGAACACGCTCGAGGTCGATGTCGCCGTCACGATCGAGGTCTGCGAAGGTGGGCCGCTGGCCCTCGAGGAACCGGTCTGCGGCGAGGGGATGATCGACGTCAGGAACGGGGACGAACACCGGAGCTTGGGCGGTCCCATCGTTGCGGTATGCCAGAGAGGGTCCAAGGGTCGATCCCAGCAGGAGGTCGAGGTCGCCGTCGCCATCCCAGTCGGCGAGAGCAGGGACGGCCAGCCCGTTCTCAGAGGCTTGGATTCCCACGAAGGGATCCGAGCCGGGTGAGGTAACGGTGAACTGCGGTACCTGCGGGGTGCCGTCGTTGCGCACCAAGACGACGGAGTCGCCTTGCCCGAGGGCGATGTCGAGGTCGTCGTCGCCATCGATGTCGGCGAGGTAGGGGAGTCCCGAGAGACCAGGGATTACTGGCCCGACGTCACTGAACGATGGCGCCGACGGTGTGCCGTCATTGCGGAGGAGGACCAGGCCGTTGAAGGTTCCGCCAACCACTACATCGGTGTCCCCGTCGGCGTCGATGTCGCCAGTACTGGGCGTGGGAGAGCCAAAAGGTGGGAAAAGGACTCGCAGGGGGTCCTGGGACGCCTCCATGAGCACTTGATAGGCGCCGTTCGTATCCAGCTTGAGCGACATCAAGTCGCCGAAAAGGTGCCCCACGACGATCTCGAGCCGACCATCGCCGTCCCAGTCGAGAGTCGTCGGAGAGCTGTTGCCGATCATTCGCGGGCCCGAGATCGGGTTAGCGAGGCCGAAGTTCTGGACGAAATGTGGGCTTTCGAGCGTGCCGCTGTTGTCGAAGTAGCGCAGCGGCCCGTTCTCCTGACCGAGGACCATCTCGGCGAGGCCGTCGCCGTCGAAGTCCGCCACCGCGGCAGAAGACAGGTCGTCGACCGTCGGTAGGGTGATCAGGCCCGGCCAGGTCTGAAAGGCGGCAGCCTGGGCCGTGCCCACGTTGCGATAGGGGGCAGGGCCGGCAAAGCGCATGCCGATCAGCAGGTCGAGATCGTCGTCTCCGTCCAGGTCGACCAGATAGGGCTTGACCGGGTCCGGGATCGAGATCGTCGACAGGGGGTTGTCCTGATCGAACTGCTCGGTGAACACAGGGGTCGCGGTCGAACCCGTGTTCTTGAAGTACCGAATTACTCCGGAATAGGTGCCAAGTGTGAGGTCGATCAGCCCGTCGTCGTCAACGTCGCCGAAGGTGGGAGCTGGAGCGAAGTCGAAGGTCATGCCGTCGAAGGGCGAGGCTGGTCCGGTGACCGCGACGAAAACCGGGGAAGCGGCCGACCCGTCGTTGCGGAAGTAGTCGAGGGCCATCCAATTGCCGACCACGAGGTCGAGATCCTCGTCGCCGTCGAGATCGACCAACGCCGGCACCGCACCTTGGCCAACGAGGATCGAGCCGAAAGCGTGCGCATCCGGTGGTACCTCGCGGAAGGAAGGCGCCGTTGCGCAGCCGTCGTTTTCGAG
The DNA here is from genome assembly GCA_964599475.1 of uncultured Thermoanaerobaculia bacterium. Classification (GTDB taxonomy): domain Bacteria; phylum Acidobacteriota; class Thermoanaerobaculia; order Multivoradales; family CAZRFU01; genus CAZRFU01. The sequence goes on along the minus strand of CAZRFU010000004.1, from coordinate 334 downwards.
CAGGGTGATCGTGCCGGCGCGCGTTCCGATGACGAGGTCGACGTCGCCGTCGTCGTCGATGTCGGCAGCCGCCGGAACACTTTGCCCGGCAGCCGTGAAGCTTGCCAAGCCCGGCAGGTGGCGCTGCTCGTACGGCGCCTGAGCCCCAAGGGAAGTCGCTCCCGCTGCAGCAAGGGCGAGGAAGAGAACACGTCGATCGCGGATCATGGAAACCTCCAGGCAAGGCGCAGCGTGAGCTTAGCTGACGTAAGCATGTGCACACAACCTGCCCGGCTGCCTGGGGCGCACGTCACGGAAGTGATCGGTTCGGGGCACACTGTCTGGCACGGGGTCA
>CAZRFU010000003.1:24436-128130 GCA_964599475.1 uncultured Thermoanaerobaculia bacterium | reverse complement strand
ACCGCGAAGCTTGGCCAACGCTCTGATGCAACCAGTGCCGCTCTTCTCCGAACCAGAAGATCTTCTTCCGAGTCCGCGTCTGCTTCCGGCCTCGGCTGCGGCCGCCGCCGCGTTAGACTCCTCTTCACTCATGAGTCCCCCAGCGCTCACCGCTCTGCTCGGTCGCGCGGCTGCCGGCGATCGCGCCGCCTTCGATCAGGTGGTGGCGGTGGTCTACGAGGAGCTGCGGCGTATCGCTCGGGGCCAGCGGCATCGCGTGATGCCGGGCTCGACGATGGAGACGACCGCGCTGGTCCACGAGGCCTGGCTCAAGCTTGCCGGGCCGGGCTCGCCGGCCTTCGAGAACAGCGGTCATTTCCTCGCCGTGGCGGCCCGGGCAATGCGCTTCGTGTTGGTCGACCATGCCCGCGCCCAGGGCCGCGCCAAACGTGGCGGTCCCGACGACCCGGTCACACTCGGCGACGAAGTGCCGCTGCCGGTGCGCGAGGCGGAAACGCTCCTCGACCTCGACCGTGCATTGCTGCGCCTCGAGGAGCTCGAGCCACGGCTGGCACGGATCGTCGAGTGTCGGCACTTCCTCGGCCTCAGCGAGGAAGACACGGCCGCGGCCCTCAGTATCTCCCTGCGCACCGTGCAGCGGGATTGGCTCGCCGCTCGACGCTTCGTCGCTCGAGAGCTCAGAGCAGGGCCGGGCGGGGCCCTCGCCGATGACTGACCCACCAGAGGAGCCCCGCGAGGTTGCACCCGGATCCGCTGCGGAGGCCCCACGGCCGCTCGACCGCCTCGCCCGAAGCCTCGAGCGAGCCCTCGAGCTGGAGCCGCCGGAGCGGGCCGCCTTCCTCGATCGCACCGTGGGCGACGAACCGCGACTGCGCACCGAGCTCGAGGCCCTGCTCGCCCAACCGGACCTCGACTCGACCCTGCTGGGGACCGGGGGCGCACTGGGAGGCGAGCTGGTCCGCGACCTGATCGACCGGATCGAGCGCGACCAGGGCCCGGAGCTGGTTGGCCGGCAGATTGGGGCGATCCGCATCGACGGCGTGCTCGGCCAGGGAGGCATGGGGACGGTCTACCGCGGCTTCGACACCCGCCTCGAGCGGGGCGTTGCGGTCAAGACGGTGCGCCGCCTGACTGCCGACAGCGCCGCGCGATTCCGCGAGGAGGCGCGTCTGCTCAGCGCAGTCGAGCATCCCTCGATCTGCCGGGTCTACGACCTGATCGAAGCGCCGGAATGCGACTACCTCGTGCTCGAGCTGATCGACGGCCGACCGCTCTCGAGCTGGAGCCACACCGGTGTCGATCTCGACGCCAAGCTGCGTGCCGTCGAGGACATCGCCAGGACCCTCGACGCGGCCCACCAGCGCGGGATCGTGCACCGTGATCTCAAGCCCGACAACATCCTGGTCACCGCAACGGGAACCATCAAGATCCTCGACTTCGGGATCGCCACGCTGACGCCCAGAATCGCTGCCGGGCCCGGAGCCGGAATCCCGCGGGCGAGCGCCGAATCCACCCCCGGGACGGGGCCGATCGTCGGCACGCTCGGCTACATGAGCCCCGAGCAGGCGCGCGGCGAGCCGGTCGACGCCGGCAGTGATGTCTTCGCCCTCGGGTTGATCCTGCACGAGCTTCTCGCCGGCCGGCCGGCGTATCCACGAGATCTCGACTTCGAGGAGCTGCTGCGCCGCGTCCAGCGGGGCGAAACCGCTCCCTTCGAGGGTCTCACGCCCGAGCTTCGAGCCCTCCTCCAAGCGCTCGAGAGTCCGTTCCCGCAGCGTCGACCGAGGGCCGCCGAGGCCGCGGCCCTCATCGCCGAGCTGCGTGACGCCCCGCGGCGTCGACGCCGCCGGCAGGCAGTTCGCGGCAGCATCGCAGGGGTTGCCACCCTCGTCCTCCTCGGCACCGGCTTGGTGCTCCGCGAACGCATCGCCGGCGCGAACACCGCCGCTGCAGTGCAGACACTCGCTCGGGAAGCCGAAGAGATCGGGTGGCGGATGGCCTACGCAGAGCTCGGCCCACGCCGCAGCCTCGGCGAGCTGCGCAGCGAGCTCGAGACCGACATCGAGGCCCTCCGCACTCGGATCCCTTCGTTGCCGCCGGTGGCAAGACCACTCGCAGAGGCTGCGGTGGGGCGCGCCGCCTACGCCCTGGGAGACTTGGAGCAAGCAAAAACCCACCTCGACGCTGCCTCGGATGCGGGCGCTCGAGACGCCACGTTGCGCTGGACCCGCGCTCAGCTCTACGTCCAGCTTCACAGCACGGCCCGGGAGCGCGAAGCCCTGCTCTTCGGGCGGACCCAAGCGCCATCGCCTGCAACCGAAGCCCTGCGGGACACCGCTGCGGCGCTGCTGGCCGAAGGCGGCGCAGACGTCGACCCCGACCATGTCGAAGCTCTGCTCGCTCTGTCGCAAGGCCGCGTCGACGACGGACTGGCAGCTGCGCGGCGCCTGCGCGAGCGAGAGCCGGCGCTGTGGCAAGCCGCCAACATCGAATCCAGCCTCCACCGAACTGCAGCTCACGAGCACGAGCGTGAAGGCCGCACCAAGGAGGCCCTCGCGAGCTACGCCGCGGCACGAGCGGCAGCGACGGACACGGTCGAGATCGCTCGCAGCGCCCCTGCGGCCTGGAGGCAGCTGTGTCTGGTTTCTTTCGAGGAAGCCATCGTGGCCTTTGCATCGGCCGGGGTTTCAGATGCAATCGCGGTGCGGTCCGCGTGCGACGCGGCCGCCGAAGTGGCGCCCTGGTCGGTGGCGGCGAAGGCGACTGCCGCCGGGGCAGCGGTCGTCGAGATGTACCAGGCCAAGGACATCGGCACCCTCGAGGCCTCCGCTGCTGCTGCCGTGCTCGATTTGGGCCAGCTCGTCGACGCGCACCCTCACGATCCCCTCCCGCGCCGCTTCCGTGCCCTGGTGCGGCAGACCGCGGTCGAACGGCGGATGGAAGCGGGAGTTGGCGATGCCGAGCTCGACGCCCTGCTCGCGGACACTCTGTGGTTGGCCGAGGCCGAGCCCGGCAGCTCGGTGACCTGGCTGCGCCACTGCAATGCCCTGAGCGTTGCTGCGGCTGCGGCGGTCAGCCGGTCGGCACCAACCGGCGAGGCCCGGGTCGAGGCGTTGTCGGCTGCCTTGCGCCGTGGCGTCGACAGCTTTCCGGACCGCGCCTACTTTCGGCTGCAACAGGCACTCTTTGCGGCGCCGGTGCTCGGCAACCTCCGCCTGGAAGCGGGCGGGGACTGCGAAACCCCCTTCCGCGACACCGTCGGGTTCGAGGAGGAGGCCATCCAGACGGCGAACGCCGGGATGCTGCGAAGCGTTTCGCTCGGACATGCTGGGCTTGCGCTCTGTCGCCTGCGAGATCGTCGGCCAGTCGATGACGCCGCGGCGGCCTCACTGCGAGTAGCCCGCCGGACCGTCGAAGAGGCCCCAAACCTGGCGGGAAGCCTCTGGGGCCTGGGCTGGGCTTGGATGCGGGTCGCCGATGCCGAACGGGCCGAAGGCCGCTCCCCGACTGCGGCTCTGCAGGAGGCCGAAGCCGCCTACCGGCGGGCCTTCGAGCTCGAGCCGACCCGCGCGCTCGGCTGGCTCGAGCTCGCCGACGCACGGTCGGCCGAGGCCTCCTGGCGCCTCGATCAGGGAGAGATCCCTGACCTCGCCCCCATGCGTGCCGACCTCGAGCGTGCCCGAAGAGCCCTCGGCGAGACCCCGGCAACGCTCCACACTTCCGCCCTCATTGCGGCACTCGAAGCCCGGATCGCCGCAAGGCGCGGCACACCTGCCGCTCGAGCCGCCGCGCCGGCCCGCGCCGCTCTCGAGCGTGCCCTGGCAGCCGGACTCGGACGTGGCGGCGCATGGCGCGTCGAACGAGAGCTCGAGCGGCTGGGGATTGGGGATTAGGGATTGGGTATTGGGGACCGGGGACGGCGGACCGGATCTTTGCCGGCCGGGGAGCGTTGGATGAATGCCTGATACCTGATACCTGATACCCGATACCCATCCGTGGCGGGTTTTGCCCCACTTGTCGAGGTCCTCCTCAGAGCCATCCGGCTCCCTACTCGAGGAGACCTCACATGCTTCGCTCAGCCACTGCGCTCACGCTCTCATTCCTTGCATCAATCCCGCTGGCCGCTGCGGACCCCGGCCAACCCGACCCAAACTACTGGGGCGATGGTTGGGCCGAGCTCAACTGGGGTGCCGGCACCCAGGTGACCAGCGTCGATCAGTGGGGCACGATCGACGCCTTCTACGCCGCCGGCAATGCCGGGGGGGCCAACGGCACCGTCGTTTCGGTGTCGCGCTTCGACCTCGCCGGCAACGCCGACGGCGGTTGGGGCTTCCTCGGCACGGCGTCGTTCTCGATTCCCGGCGCCTCCGCCGGGATCAACGTGCGCAAGGTTCTGGGCGCGCCCGACGGTGGCGCCGTAGTGGTCGGCGACGCTCTCTTCTCGGGCACTCGCCAGGTCTTCATCGCCCGCCTCGACATCGACGGCGTGCTGGTCCCAACCTTTGGCGTCGCCGGCATCGTCATCACAACCTTCGGCATCCCGTCGACCACCGCCGGTGCAGCCGCAGCCGACGCGAGCCTCGACCTCGACCTCTCGCAGACCAGCGCGTGGATCAGCGTCGTCGGCTGGCTCGAGCATCAGACCTTCGGCCGCGACCTCGGCGTCTTCGGCGTCTTCTCCTTCACCGACGGCAGCCTGTCCGGAGCCCAGAGCAGCGCCGTCCCTTCGACCGGGGAACGCTGGCTTCGCATCGCCGACGTGTTCGGGCGCTGCGGGGCGATCCTCGGCGAGAGTGACGGTGAGCTCGTGGTGCGCGCCTCGCTCGAGGCGCTCCCCGGCTGCATCAACATCGCGCCCTCGGCGAACTTCCTGCTCGAGCTCCCGGCAGCCCCGGCTGCGGGTCTGCGAGCCGCCGATCTTTCCTTCATCTCCAACCCCACCAACACCGGAGTCGACCTGGCGATCGCGGCTTGGGTCGAGACCGGCCTGGTGACCAGGCCAACCGCCATCTTCCGCACCACCGGCCTCACCGATACGCTGCGGCCGGAGTGGGGCAGCTCCGGCGTCGCCTTCGTCGACGCCACCACCGCCGGCTACAACGGCTTCCGCGCTTCCCGCATCCACCCCGATCTACGCTCCGGCGGCGAAAGCGCAGGGGTGCTGCTCGCCGGTATCGAGCAAGCCACGGGAGCCAACGTCGATCGCGTTCGGGTGGCTCGCGTCGCTGCACCGAACGGCACGGTCGACCCGACCTTCCCGAGCGGCGGCACCGTGGGCCCCGACACCGCACGGGACCATCACGTGCGCGACGCTGACCTGCTGATTGGCGATGGTGTGCGGATCCTCGCAGCGGTGACCACCGCAAACCCCATGGACTTGACTCCCCGTGGCTTCCTCCAGGTCAACTGTGCCGCTCGCTGCATCTTCGACGATGGCTTCGAAAGCGGGACGACCAGCCAGTGGTCGACGGTGGGGCCGTAGGCAGGTATCGGGTATTGGGTATCGGGTATTGGGTATCGGGTGTCGGGTATCGGGTATCGGGTGTCGGGTATCGGGTATCGGGTGTCGGGTATCGGGTATCGGGTATCGGATGACGCCTCGAAGTGGGCTCCGGGCAGTCCCCAGTACCCAGTACCCAGTACCCAGCAGTACCCAGTACCAGGCGCGCGGCGCCTACACCGGCCGCACCATCATCACGGCGAAGAAGAAGATCACCAGCCCGAGCAGGAACACGACGCGGCCGAGGCGTGAGGCGAGCTTGCGCTGCGCCTCGGCCGCGGGCGACCCGGGGGCGAGTGCGAGGCTCCTCGGGCCAACCCGAAAGTCGTGCCACCAGGAAAGCGCCAAGGTGATGCCGAAACAGGTCAGCTTGCCGGCGAGGGCGTGTCCGAAAGGCCCGGCCCACAACGCACCGCCGACATCCTCGAAGCGGAATCCCCGATATCCAAGCTGCAGCACGCCGGTCGCGGTGAGCACTGCAAAGGCGACCCACGCCAGGGTGCGAAGTCGGTGACCGCTGCGGTGCAGGAGCTGAAATCGTGTCGACGAGTCGATGCCTTTGAGGCTCGGCACCAACACGAGACCGAGAAACGCTATCGAGCCCAACCAAAATGTCGCGGCGAGGATGTGCAGCCAGGTCGAGGCGAGATACAGCTGGGGAGACATTGAGATCCTCATCGCTCTGCCAGCTCGACGAGCCGACCGTCCGCGTGACGCAGGTAGAGCACGATCGCTCCCAGATCTTCGTCGGTCAAGCGGAGGTTACCGCCCCGCGGAGGCATCGGCAACCCGGTGGTGTTCCCAGGGTCCTGGCGACCCCTGCCACGGGCGATGAAGGCCACCACCTCGGCGTCGCTTTGCTGCGACATAAAGGCGCTGCCGACGAGCGGCGACCCGAGGCCACGCAGGCCGGCGGCGTCGCGCCCGTGACAGACCGAACAGGTGCCTTGGTAGTGTGCGGCACCCAGGGCGATCTGCGGATCCGCGCTCGGCGCCTGCCCACCGCCGCATCCGCCTGCGGCACCCAGGAGCACCGCCAACCCCACCAACTCCATCCACATCGACCTTCGTCCACTCACGATCCGCCCTCCTCTCGGCGCCACCCGTGTGCCAGATCAACTCTCGGCCGAGCCGCCGGCGTACCGGGGAAACAGAACGTTGTTCTCCAAATGGACATGCTCGTGCATCATGCTTTCGAGCGCTTCCAGGCCCGCGAACAATGCCCGCCAGGTGGTGCACGCCTCGGCGGGCGGCACGAAGTCATCGGTCAGCCGCCGCAGAGCCGCTAGCTCGGCGCCGGCTGCCTCGTGCTCGTGCTCGAACGACGCCACGTCTTCGGAGCCACCCGCGAGCAACGCCGGAAATAGCTCCGCCTCCTCCTCCTGCATGTGGATCTCGAGCTCACCGCGCAGGCGCGCCACGGTGTCGGCCAACTCTGCGAGCCGCCCATCGCGATCGCGGTCGGCGTGCACCGTCGCCACCTTCCGCGCCATGGCGTCGAGGCGCGGAAGCTCCTCGTGCAGCGGCCGGTGAAAGGTTTCGACGATGTGGTCGATCAGGGCCTCGCTGGAGACGTCGCACCAGGAACGCCCCGAGATCGGACTGCGGTCGAGCTCGGCTTCGATTTCGGCGAGGACCTCGCGAGCATCGAGACCGCGGCGCCGACAGGCATCCTCGAGCGCCACCCCACCGCCGCAGCAGTAGTCGATCCGTCGGCGGGCGAAGACCCGTGTGGCCAAGGGAAACTGCGCGGCGATCTCGCCCACGCGGCTGTATTCCGAAAGATTCATCACGTCCTCCTCCTCGGCGCCCTCAGGCCCCGGAATTAGCAGTGTTGTGAGCCTGGCGACCGGCAGTGCTGCGCATGGCCGCGAGGGCATCGCCCAGGAATACCAGCCGCTCCTGATCGAGTCGTTGTCGGGCGATGGCAAACAGCACCATCTCCTCCTTGACGAAGTGATCCTTGGTCGTCTGCAGGAGCCTCGTCACCGTGCTCGACCACCCGGCGTCCACCGGCTGATGGGTCGAGAGCCACTCGAGAGCGCCCTCGATCGCCTCGTGCTCGTCGCGCATCGCCACGATCGGGCCGGCCGGGCCGATCAGCTCCTCGAGGTCGCAGAACAACAGGTCATCCTCGGCGCGAGCGTGGCGCAGCAGACTCTGGGCGAAGGTCCGGAACTCCACTGGTCCCGGCTGCCCTCGTTCGAGCCCCTCCATCTCGCGACGGAGCCGGATGTGTTCTTCGTTGAGACGGTCGACGATGTCCATGGGCCGAGTCCTCCTTGTCGACTCCGAGAGTACGAATGCGCCGCACGCCGGTCGTTGCGCTGGCGCAAGGAGGGGACCAGGGACCGGGGAATGGGGACTGAGGAATGGGTACCGGGTATCGGGGAGCGGGTATCGTCCCGGATCCCGGATCCCGGGTCCCCGGTCCCGGGCCATTTCGTGCGGGGTGCGATAACCTCTCCGTTCGGGCGAGCCGCTCGACAGCACTCCTGCTGCCGACCGTGCCCCAACGAGTGCTCCGCATGTTCTGGAACCAGCGCCTTTTTCCCGTCTCGCTCGTGCTCGCCACCGCCGTCCTCGGCGGCTGCTCGGATTCGCCCACCGAGCCCGACGACACCCTGACCTTCTCCGGCGCGGTACTGCCGACCGCTTCGACCTCCCACGCCGTGACCGCAGCCGATCCCGAGGTCTGGCGGATCGAGGCCGTCTCTCTGATCCAGACGCTGGCGGACGGCACCGTGGCAAACCCGTCACCGATCTTGCCCGCGATCCGCCTCGGCACGCTCCTCGCGACTGGGTGCACGCCGTCGAGCCCGGCGGTTTTCCTCGCCCCAGGCCAGAGCATCAGCTACCGCGTCGACCCCGGCGATCACTGCATCCTGGTGAGTGATTCGGGCATCTTCCCGGTGGGCTCGAAGATCGACTACGTGATCGAGCTCGACATCGAACGTTTCTGAGACACCGCCGGTTCGGCGGGCGGCGTGAAGGCCGCAGCCAGAGCCATCACGAGCACGATCCAGACCACGTCGGCCATCGCGAGGTGGACCAGCTGCATCCACACCGGCGCGAGGAGCACGACATTCAGCCCGCCCAGGCCAACCTGGAGGAACACCGCGACGGTCAGCCAGTTGGCCAACGACGTGGCGGACGGATTCGAGCGGCGACGAATCCGTCCGGCGAGCTGCAGCAGGAGAAGCGACACGATCACCGCGATCAGCGGGTGCAGACCCCGCAATCGCAGCAGCACGTGGGAGCTGGGATCGAGATCGGCGGCCAGTCCTTCGGCGAGGCTGCCGGCAGGGAAGAGGGTGTCACCCAAAGCAGCGATCGCACCGGTGGCGCCAACCAACATCATCCCGATCACTGCGATCAGCGCCGGTCGAACCAACTCCGGAGCAGCTCGCCGCGACGGCGCACGGCCACCGTCGGTCGACCACACCGCAGTCAGCGTCAAGGCTCCCAGCAGCACGAACGTGTTGCACAGGTGAAATCCCATCACCCAGCCGCGGGCCGAAGAGGTATTCGTGGCAACGAGCCCGAGCAGCACCAACATCGCGCCGATTGCCGCCTCGCCGATGATGAAAACCAGAGACCAGTTGGCCGCCATGCGCACGCGGTCACCCTTGGGCCATCGACGCGCAGCCCACCACAGGGCAAAGACGAGAATCAAGGCCACTCCACTGCTGAGTCGGTGAGTCAGCTCGATCAAGGTCTCGACCTGCGGATCGGTCGGAATCACCTCACCGTTGCACAGCGGCCAATGGCTCCCGCAGCCGGCCCCTGATCCGCTCGCTCGTACCCACGCACCCCAGAGGATGACGACGACATTCCACGCCAGCGTGAGCCACGCCAGCCGAGCAAACCCACGGTTCGATATCGCCACGATCAGCCCCGCACGGGCCCTGCGGCCCGCTGTGTCTGCCTCAGATGTACAGGCCACCCGAGACGTTGATGGTCTGGCCGGTGATGTAGCCGGCCTCGTCGCTGGCGAGAAACACGACCGGCCAGGCGATGTCGTCGACCTGGCCGAGGCGACCGAGTGCGATCGAGCTCGCGAGCTCCGTCCGCGCCTTCTCCGGCAGCGCCTCGGTCATCGCCGTCTCAATGTAACCCGGAGCGACCACGTTGACGGTGATGCCGCGGCTGCCGAGCTCGCGTGCCACCGATTTGCTGAAACCGATCAGCCCGGCCTTGGCAGCGGCGTAGTTGGCCTGCCCGGCATTGCCCATCAGCCCCACGACCGACGATACCGAGATCACGCGGCCGAAGCGCCGACGCATCATGCCGCGGAGGACGAACTTCGTCACCGCAAAGGCCCCGGTCAGGTTGGTGTCGATCACCCGCTCCCACGACTCGAGGCTCATGCGTGCGATCAAACCGTCGTCGGTGATCCCGGCGTTGTTGACTAGGATGTCGATCTCGGCGAAGCCCGGGTCGATGGCGCTGAGCTGCTCGTGCATGGTGCTCGCCGCGGCAAGATCCAGCGCCACCGTCGTGGCCGAGCCACCGCGCTCGCGGATCCCCGCCGCGACCTCGTCGAGCGCCGCCTGCGTCCGAGCCGCAAGCACCACCTTGGCGCCGTGCTCAGCCAAACGTTCCGCGATCGCGCGACCGATCCCGCGCGACGCTCCGGTTACCAGGGCCGTGCGGCCCGACAGGGAAAATGCCATGAGAACCTCCGAGGGGATGGTAGCGGGGGGAAGGGGTCAGGTGTTGGGGGTTAGGGGTTGGGGGTTGGGGGTTGGGGCTGGCAGAGCGGAGATATGGCGCCCTGACAGGTGCTGCCCTGAGGATGCATCAAGACAGAGTAGCGAAGTCTCCAGCGGTGCCGGCGGCCACCACCGGCACACCTTCGACGATACGTTTGATCAGACCTGCGAGCACGGTGCCGGGACCGACCTCGAGGAAGCGCGTCGCGCCGTCGGCTCCGAGCCGTTCGACCGATTCGACCCACCGCACCGAGCCCTCGATCTGGCGCACCAAGGCCTCACGCAGGGCGGCTCCATCGGTGACCGGCGCGGCATCGACGTTGACGACCACCGGGATCTTGGCGTCACGGAAAGTGGTGGCCTGCAGCATCGGCTCGAGACCCTCCCGAGCAGGTGCCATCAGCGCACAATGGAACGGGGCCGACACCGGCAGCAGCATGGCGCGCCGCGCCCCGGCCGCCTTGGCCAGCTCGATCGCCCGGCCAACCGCCTCGGCGTGGCCTGCGATCACGGTCTGCTGGGGCGAATTGAGGTTCGCGACGGCACAAACCTGGCCCTCGGCCGCTTCGGCGACCAGGCTGCGAATTGCCTGGACGTCGAGGGACAGGATCGCCGCCATCGCCCCAACCCCAACGGGCACCGCCTGCTGCATGAGCTCGCCGCGGCGGCGAACCAGCCGCAGCGCATCGGCGAAGTCGAGTGCGCCGGCCGCCACGAGAGCCGAATATTCGCCCAGGCTGTGCCCCGCCACTGCCGCGGGCGCGAGCCCACGGGCCGACAACACTCGCGCTGCGGCCGTCGACACCGTCACCAGCGCCGGCTGTTGGTTGGCGGTCAGCTGCAGCTCCTCGGCCGGCCCCTCCCAACACAAACGGCGCAGATCGAAACCCAAGACCTCGTTGGCCTCCTCGAAGACCGCGGCTGCCTCCGGAAACGTCTCCGCCAGATCGCGGCCCATTCCAACGGACTGAGATCCCTGACCTGGAAACACCCATACGTCCATCACACCTCCTCCGGCGTGACTTGGCCGCGTCGGGATTCCCCTTCGGCGACCTGAGCCACTCCCACACGAATCTTCTCGACGACTTCCGCTCGCACGAGCTCGACGGCTCGACGAATCGAGCTCCTCACACCGCCGGCCGTAGCGCTGCCGTGGGCCACCAGGCACCCACCTTCCAGACCCAGGAGCGGCGCAGCCCCGTATTCGTTGGGGTCCGCACGGCGCTTGAGGCCGACCAAGGCCGGTCGCACCAGCCAGACACCCAAGCGTGCGCGCCAACTGGCGGCAATTTCCTCGCGCAACATGCCGCGCAGCATCTGTGCGGCGCCCTCGGCACTCTTGAGCGCTACGTTGCCGACGAAACCGTCACACACCGCCACGTCGACCGAGCCGTCGAAGAGGTCCCTACCCTCCACGTTGCCGATGAAGTTCAATCCCGCGCCCTCGAGTGCCGCATAGACGCGTCGCACGAGCTCGTTGCCCTTGCCCCGCTCCTCGCCGATCGACAACAATCCGACGCGCGGCGACCGGACGCCGAGTACGGCCTTGGCGAAGACCTGCCCCATCACAGCGAATTGAAGCAAGTGGTGGGAACGGGCAGAAGCGTTGGCGCCGACGTCGAGCAGCACCGTCTTCCCAGCAGGATTCGGCAACACCGCGGCCAACGCCGGTCGATCGACTCCCGGAATCGTCTTCAGCACCGCCTTGGCAGCGCTCATGGCCGCGCCGGTGTTCCCGGCCGTGACGAATGCCTGCGCCTGACCGGACTTGACCAGCTCGGCGCAGACCGTCAGCGAGGAATTGCGTTTGCGCCGCAGTGGCGTCACCGCGCTCTCGTCCATCCCCACCACGTCTTCGGCATGGATCAGCTCGAGGCCGGGAGGTGCACCACCCATCCGGCCGAGCTCGCGCCGCAGCTCCGGCTCCCGACCGACGAGCAGAATTGGGGTCGAGTCTTCGCGCGCTGCGCGCACGGCCCCCTCGACCGCTATGCGCGGGGCACCATCACCTCCCATGCCGTCGACTGCGATCGGCACGGTTTCGAAAGCTCCGGGTCGCGAGGCCTAAGCAGCCGCGCGCAATCAGAGGGTGGTATCGACGTCGACGACCTGGCGGCCGCGGTAGCTGCCGCACGACGCACAGACGCGGTGGGGCTGCTTGGGTTCGCCACAGTTGGCACAGACCGAGCGGCTCGGCTGGGCCAAGGCGTCGTGAGAACGCCGCTTGTCGCGGCGGGCTTTCGAGTGGCGGCGCTTGGGATTCGGCATGGTCGTGTCCTTCTTCTCGAGCTCGATTCAGCGGATCAGCCTTGGTCGCGTCCAAGGCGGTCTTTGATGGCGCCCAACGCGGCCCACCGGGGGTCGGCCGCAGTCGCTTCGGGTGTCCCGCTGGGCACCGCGCAGGAAGCGCGGCCACACAGCGGACGGTGGGGGATGGCGAGCACGATCTGCTCCGTCAACAGCGGCTCGAGATCGACCTCGTCGCCATCGACTTCGAAGACATCGAGATCGGCGCGGGCCAGCTCGAGCTCCTCTCCTCCACCTTTCGGCCCCTGCTGCACGAGAAGAGCAACCTCCTCGTGCACCTCGTCGGTGAACTCCTCGAGGCACCGATCACAGATCAGCTGCCGCGAATAGTCGACCTTCGTGCGGAGGAGGAACTCCGGCGCTGCGTAGCTCAACTCACCCACCCACGACACTTCACCGAGGCCAACCAGCCGCGGGTCCTCGAACGACTCCGCCGCGAGGCGTCGGGTTTCGTTCCAGCTGAAGCTTTCTTCGCGAATGTCGGAGAGTCGAACGCGCATGCCGGCCTCCTCCCGGGGCCGAGCTGCAGAGGATACGACGCGCAGGTCGGAGTGTCAATCTTTCGAGGGCGGCGATTCGACTGGTGCGAGCAGCGCTTCGCCGTCGGCAAGCCGCGCTTCGATCCGCGCCAATGCAGGCAATTCGGGTGCGAGCGCACGGATCGCGGCCGAGGCCTCGAGCGCCACCGCTCGGTCGCCGCAGCGCAATGCGGCGAGCGCCCGTGTCACCTGAGCCGGCAAGTAGGTCGAGTCGACGGCCACCGCCCGTTCAGCCTCGACCAGGGCCTCACGTGCCCGGCCGGCCGCCAACAGTCCCGACGCCCGATTCGCCGCCGCCTCGACCGAGTGCGGGGCACGCTCGGCGGCGAACGTCAGCAGCGGCAGCGCTTCTTCGAGGTCCCCCCGGCGTGCCAGGACGGTGCCGAGGTTCATCGCCATGACGAAGTCGTGCGGAGCCTCCGTGTGGGCAGCTCGATAGTGCTGCTCGGCTGCCGCGAGATCGCCGGCCTCCTCCGCCAGCCGGCCAAGGTTGTACTCCACCAGGGCTTCCTGCACCGGCCACGGCACCGCCCGAAACCCGGCGAGAATCAGCATGATCAGCAGCAGCAGGGTCCGGCCCGCCATGTCTCCCCGTTCGCGCCACGCCACCCACGCGCGTTCCATCGGAACCGCAGCCAGCACACACAATGCCGGCATCATCGGCAGCCGATAGCGAGCAAACACGAAGAACACCGCGATCGCGAGGGTCCACGCGGGTGTCCACGCCACCAGAGGTCTCCACCGCCGCTCCCGCCGGACCAACCAGGTGCCCCAAACCGCAAGTATCAGCAAAGCCCCGCGCTCGACCACGGCGAGCTGCAGGAAGGGAGATCGATCGCGCAACCAGTAGGGATCGAACGTGTCGGGGAACTCGTAGGGATGCAGCGTGAGGGCGATCTTGCGAAGTTGAAGTCGGACGAAGGCCCCCGGCTCGGCCATCGCCCAGTCGACAACCTGCCGACGCCACCATCCCGACACCTCGGCCGGACTGAGGCTGCGTCCGGCACCCTCCTCGGCAAGTCGCGTGAGCACCCGCTGCTCGATCGCGGGGCTCTGGCGAGCCGGCACGATCGGCCGCCACATGCCATCGGCGTTGGGGTTGTTGCCGACGTAGAGGTTCGTCCCACCGGCGTAGGAGCTCGGCAGGGGAGCTCCGATGGTCATCGCGTTGCGCAACGCGACGGGCCCAATGATGCAGCAGACCCCGGCCCCGAATGCGCCGAGGCCAGCCACGAGACGGCGCCACCTGCGCCACTCGGTGACGCTCCACAGCGCAAACAGGGGTAGAAGCAGCAGAGCGTTCTCGCGCAGGAGGGCGAGTATCGCCGCAAGCACTCCGCAGCCGATCTGCCAGCGCCACGCCGATGCGGAGGTGCGGGCGCGATCGAGGGCGAGCAGCAACAACGCGCTGCAGCTAGCCGCCAACCCATCCTTGCCCACCAAGACGTCGTAGAGCACCAGGATCCACGACCCGGCAAACAACGTCGCTGCAACCAGGCCGACACGCTCGTTGGCCAGTCGTGTTCCCAGTCGGCCGACTGCCCACACGCCGATCAAGGCGACGGCGATCTGCACGGCATACACGGCATGGGGTGTCGCCGCGATCCACGCGTAACACAACGCCACGACGTAGATGTACAGCGGCGCCATGTAGAAGTCCTCGCCACCCCACCAATTCCCCCCGGCGAGATCACGCGCCAGCCGGTCGTACTCCTGGGCGTCGAGCGCGAGGGTGGAGATGAACGGCAGGTCCCGGGCAACCCACCAGTGCCCGAGCCGCACGGCCACCGCTGCCGCCAGCACGATCCACCATCGACGATTCACTTGGGGTAGCGTAGCATCGCCACCACCGCGGGAGGCACACCATCACGACCACGACCCACTACCGCACCTGCAACCTCTGCGAGGCGATGTGTGGCATTGCCATCCGCGTCGAGGGTGGTCGGATCACCTCGATCCGCGGCGACGAGCTCGATCCCCTGAGCAAAGGCCACATCTGCCCGAAGGCGGTGGCCCTTCAGGATCTCGAAACCGATCCCGACCGGCTGCGGGCCCCGATGGCGCGGCGCGACGACGGCACCTGGCAGGAGGTCGAGTGGGAGCCGACCCTCGACCACATCGCCCGCCGGCTGCGCGCGATCCAAGATCGACACGGGCGGGACGCGGTGGCGGTCTATCTCGGCAACCCGAACGTCCACAACCTCGGCTCGCAGCTCTACGTGCGGCCGCTGCTGCACGCCCTCGGGACGCGCAACCGCTTCTCCGCCACGTCGCTCGATCAGCTGCCGCACCACGTCGCAGCGACGACGATGTTCGGCCACCAGTTCCTGTTGCCGGTCCCGGACCTCGACCACACCTCCTTCCTGCTCATCCTCGGCGCCAACCCGCTGGCCTCGAACGGCAGCATGATGACCGCCCCGGGTATGCGCGAGCGGCTCAAAGATCTCAGGGCCCGCGGTGGCCGCCTGGTGGTCGTCGATCCGCGCCGCACCGAAACCGCCCGCGTCGCCGATACCCATCTCGCGATCCGTCCCGGCACCGACGTGCTGTTGCTGCTCGCGCTGCTGGCGACCGTCTTCGAGGAGGGCCTCGATCGTCCGGGGCGGCTGGCCGCGGTCACCAACGGGCTCGACACCTTGAGGGAATTGGTGCGGCCGTTCCCGGCGGCGCGGGTCGCCACCGCAACCGGCCTCGAGGAGCAGGCCATCCGGGAGCTCGGACGCGCCTTTGCGGCGGCACCCAGTGCCGTCTGCTACGGCCGGCTCGGCGTGTCGGTGCAGCGTTTCGGCGGACTCTGCCAGTGGCTGATCAACGCGCTGAACCTCGTCACCGGGCGACTCGACGAGGAAGGTGGCGCGCGCTTCAGCCGCCCCGCGGTCGATGTCCTGTCGCTGACCGGACGTGGCCGGATCGGGCGCTGGAAAAGCCGCGTTCGGGGCTTGCCGGAATTCAGTGGCGAGCTGCCATCGGTCACCCTCGCCGAAGAGATCGAAACCCCAGGCGCCGGCCAGATCCGGGCGCTCATCACCATCGCCGGCAACCCCGTCCTGTCGGCCCCCAACGGCACCCGGCTCGAGCGGGCGCTCCCCCAGCTCGAGCTGATGGTGTCGATCGACCCCGCGCTCAACGAGACGACTCGGCACGCCCACTTCGTCCTGCCGACCACACCGCCGCTGCAGCGCGACCACTACGACATCATTTTCAACGCCCTGGCAGTCGCGGACACCGCTCGCTATTCCCGGCCGTTGTTCCCCCCGGAGCCCGGCCTTCGCCACGATTGGCAGGTGCTCGACAGCCTGGCCCGACGCCTCGACCGCGGCCCCTGGCCGGCACGGCTGCGGCGACGCCTGACGGCTGCCTTGGGACCGCGACGTCAGCTCGACCTGGCCCTGCGGACAGGGCCCCGCGGCGCTGGTCTGTTGGGAATCGGCCGAGGCCTGACACTGAAGCGCCTCGAATCCCATCACCACGGCCTCGACCTCGGCCCGCGTCGGGCCTCGCTACCGGAGCGCTTGCCAACCGGCCGGATCGAGCTCGCCCCGTCGCTGTACGTCGCGGACCTGCCGCGCGTCGAAAGCTTGCTCGAGGAGTACGAGCCCGGCGATCGGTTGCGCCTGCTCGGTCGCCGCCACGTCCAGAGCAACAACTCGTGGATGCACAACGTCGAAAGACTGATGCGCGGACGCGACCGGTGCACCTTGCTGATGCACCCGGAAGACGCCGACGCTCGTGCTCTCGCCGACGGGCAACGAGTCGAGGTGCGCTCGCGTGTCGGCCGTATCGAAGTGCCGCTCGAGATCAGCGACGAGATGCGACCGGGTGTCGTCAGCTTGCCGCACGGGTGGGGACACGATCGACCCGGCACGCGCCAGGCGATTGCCGGGCGGACTCCCGGGGCGTCGATCAACGATCTCACCGACGACCAGATCGTCGATCCGCTCTGTGGCAACGCCGCCTTCAGTGACGTCGAGGTCGAGGTGCGGCCCCTGTAGACTCTCGCGATGGGTTCTCGCATCGGCATCGACGCCCGCAAGGTGCGCGACTTCGGCATCGGCACCTACGTGCGCCATCTAGTGCAGGAGCTCGCCGAAATCGACCAGGAGAACGAGTACGTCCTGATCGTCGGTCCCGATGGTCGCGAGGCGCTGCCCGAGCTCCCGACACGCTTCCGCTTCTCCACCGAGAGCTCCAAGGTGTACTCCCTGCGCGAGCAGGTATCGCTGTCGCTGCACCTTGCGAGACTCCGGCTCGATCTCTTCCACGCCACCCACTACGTCCTGCCGCTGTGGGTGCCGAGCCGCACCGTGGTGACGATCCACGACATCATCCACCTGCTCTATCCCGAGTTTCTGCCGAATCGCCTCGCCTATGTCTACGCCCAGCGCATGATTCGCCGCGCGCTCACTCGTTCGGAGCGAGTCTTGACGGTCTCCCACACGACCCGTCGCGATCTCGGCCGCTACTTCGAGCTCGGGATGGAGCGAATCGCGGTGATCTACAACGGGGTCGAGCAAGCTTTCCGCGAGATCCTGCCGACCGATGTCCGGGCCGGACGCCTCGCCGAGCTCGGCGTCACCGAGCCCTACCTGCTCTTCGTCGGCAACCCCAAGCCGCACAAGAACCTCGACCGCCTGCTCGAGGCCTATGCCCTGGCGCAGGGTCAGAGACCTTTTGCGGCTCCCCTGGTCATCGTCGGCAACGATCCGGACGCCGGCGTCCGCATTCGACTGCGGGCGGACCACCTCGGCATCGCCGACCGGGTCAAGGTCCTCGGCCGGGTCGACGATCGGAGCCTGCCGGTGCTCTACCAGGGCGCAACCTTGTTCCTCTACCCGACCCTCTACGAGGGCTTCGGCCTGCCGGTGGTCGAGGCGATGGCGTCCGGAGCCCCCGTGGTGACCTCCAACAGCAGCGCGCTCAAGGAGATCGCCGAGGGTTACGCCCACCTGGTCGACCCCCTGGACGTCGAGGCCATGGCCGAGGCGATCGGCTACTGCATGGCCGAGCCCGACCATCGCGCATCGCTGGCGAAGCTGGGCAAGAAGCGCGCCGAACAATTCTCCTGGCGGGAGACCGCCTCGCGGACCCTCGAGGTCTACCAACGGGTGCTCCACGAGGCGCGGCGGCGTTGAACGAGCCGAAGGTCGCGCTGATCCACGACTGGCTCACCGGCCTAAGGGGCGGCGAGAAGGTGCTCGAGCACCTCGTGGCGATGTTCCCGAACGCCGAGATCTTCACCCTGATCTGGAGCAGCGGCAGCGTCGGGGCGACGATCGAAGGGCGACCGATCCACGTCTCCGCCCTCGATCGCATTCCCGGAGCACGCCGCTGGTACCGCCACCTGCTGCCGCTGATGCCGGCGGCGATCGAGCAATTCGATCTCTCGCGCTTCGACCTGGTGATCAGCTCGAGCCACTGCGTCGCCAAGGGAGTGATCCCGGCGCCTGATGCCTCCCACATCTGCTACTGCCACTCGCCGATGCGCTACGCCTGGGATCAGGAGCATGCCTACTTCCCTCGGCGCCGCGGCCCTCTCGCCTGGATTCGCGGGCTTCTGCTCTCGCGCCTGCGCCTCTGGGATGTCGCGTCGAGCGCCCGGGTCGACCATTTCGTCGCCAACTCGAGTTTCGTTGCGGCTCGGATCGAGCGCTACTACCGCCGACCGGCAACGGTGATCCATCCGCCGGTCGACACCGAGCTCTTCACCCCCGACCCATCGACCCCGCGCGAGGATTTCCTGCTCTGCGTCCAGGCGCTGGTGCCCTACAAGCGCATCGAGCTTGCGATCGAGGCCGCCGCCCGCGCCGGGCGCGAGTTGCGAATCGTCGGATCCGGCCCGGATCGTGCCCGGCTCGAACACCTGGCTCGAGGCCGCGTGCAGTTCCTCGGCGCCGTCGACCCGAGCACCCTGCTGTCGCTCTACCGTCGAGCGGCAGCGGTGATCCAACCGGGCGTCGAGGACTTCGGCATCGCCGCCGTCGAGGCGCTGGCGTGCGGAACCCCGGTCGTCGCCCATGGGCGCGGAGGCGTCCTCGACAGCGTCATCGATGGTCACCACGGAGTCCTGGTACGTGAGCGCGAGCTCAGCGTCGGTGCCCTCGCGGCCGCAGTTGACAAATGCCTCGCAATTCGCTTTGATTACTCGGACTTGCGGAGACAGGCCGAGACCTTTTCAGCCTCCCGTTTCCGCGCCGAGCTCGGCGCCCTGGTAGCGTCCGCGCGCGGTGATTCGGGAGGCCCGCCCGAATGATCCAGCAGCGACATCGACTTCGAACCTTTGCATTCCTCCTCGGCGACATCGCTGCGGTAGTCGCGGCGTTCTTCGCCGCCTGGGTCTTGCGCTTCGAGCTCGAAGTGATCCCGCTGACCCGCGACGTGCCGGAGTTCGGCCCCTACCTGCATCTGCTCCCGGCGATCGTGGTTCTCTGGCCCCTGGTGTTCTATTTCCACGGGCTCTACCGTATCCGCCGGGGGGCCAGCCGCGTCGACGAGCTGCTGACGGTGCTGGTCGCGACGTTGTTGTCGTCGGTGCTGCTCTCGGGCTTGAGCGCCTGGTATCGGCCGCCGATGCCGAGCAATCCGGAGCTGTACTTCACCTACAGTCGCGCCTTCCTCGGCTTGCTCGCAATTTGCGACCTGTTCTTCACTGCAATCTCCCGCCTCGTCCTACGGGCAGTGCTCAAGCGCCGCCTGCGCGGCGCGCGCCTGCAGCGCATCCTGATCGTCGGTGCCGGGCGGCTGGGCCACGAAGTCACCGCCAAGCTGCTCGCCCACCGCGACCTCGGCATCGAGGTGATCGGCTACCTCGACGACGCATCGGACAAACGCGGCGCCACGATTCTCGGCCGCCCGGTGCTTGGCACCCTCGCCGACGCCGCCGCGGTGTTGGACGAACGCGGAGTCGACCAGGTCTACGTCGCCCTGCCACTCGATGCCCATCGCAAGATGCAGCGGCTCCTGCGCGACGTGGGCCAGGAATGCGTCGAGGTCAAGATCGTCCCGGACGTGCTGCAATACGCGACGCTCAAGGCGACCCTCGAGGATCTCGACGGCACCCCGGTCATCAACATGTCGCAGGTGCCGCTGCAGGGGTGGAGCAGTCTGGCCAAACGCACGATGGACGTGGTGCTGTCCGGCGCCGGGATGTTGGTCCTGCTGCCCTTCCTGCCGATCATCGCGTTGGCGATCTGGCTCGACGACAAGGGCCCCATCTTCTACCGCCAGGAGCGCATGGGTCTCGACGGCAAGCCATTCCAGATCTGGAAGTTCCGCTCGATGCGCATGAACGCCGAGGCGAGCACCGGGCCGGTCTGGGCGGTGCGCGACGATCCTCGCCGCACCGGTGTCGGCGCCTTCATCCGCCAATGGTCGATCGACGAGCTCCCCCAGCTCTGGAACGTCTTCGTCGGCGACATGTCGCTGGTCGGGCCGCGTCCCGAGCGGCCGGTGTTCGTGCGCGAGTTCCGCGACAAGTTGCCCGATTACATGCACCGCCACCGCGTCAAGGCCGGCATCACCGGCTGGGCGCAGGTCCACGGCTGGCGCGGCAATACCTCGATCAAGAAGCGCCTCGAGTACGACCTCTACTACGTCCAGAACTGGTCGCTGCTGCTCGACTTGCGGATTCTCTGGATGACTTTCCGCTACGCCCTGCGACTGAACGCGCACTAACAGGCCGCTGAAATACTCCCGCGGCCGCGATCCAACGAGCTCGTACGCCGCGCTGCAGCATTTCGCCCGCCCGAGGTCCGATCCGACAGGGTCCCGTTGCGGTTGGCGTTGCACCACCCTCCCCCATCGCGATACCGTCTCGCCAGTCTCCGGAGGAGTTGCAGATGCGCGAAGACCTCGACCCCTTGATGTCCCCCAACCGCTACATCGAGAAGGTCAGCCTGCTGACCGGCGAGGTTCTCGAGGAGGACATCCAACCCAAGCAGCTGCTGGTCTCGCACCATCGCGACTACCACGTCGTCGACGTTCAGGCCCGCCGCTTCATGGCCAAGATCGTGCGGTCGACCGGCGACCCCGAAGCCGCTCGTTCACGCATGAAAGAAGTGCGGCGGCTCGGTTACCGCACCGCGGAGGTCCTCGCCAAGGCGCTCGGCAAGAAGGACCCGAGCACGGTTGGCCAAGCCCTGTTCGGCCTCAAAAAGAAGGAGTACTACTTCCGGTACAAGCGCCATCCGCTCACCGCCGAGGAGATCGCCGCCCGTCTTGCCGAGCAGCGGACGGTGGCAACTGCTCAGCTGGAGAAGCAGCGGCGCGCCGACGGCACCCTCGGGATTCGCGTACTGCTCACCGGCGGTACCGGGTTCGTTGGCAAGGAGTTCATCTGGCAGGCGGTGCAGCGCGACAACATCGCCGAGGTCGTGGTCCTGATCCGCCCCAAGAAGGTGTTCGAAAAGGTCGACGGCAAGAAGGTCGCGAAGGTGCTGTCCCCGGCCGAACGCGGCGCCAAACTCCTCGAACAGCTGTGGATCGAAAGTCCCCATCTGCGCGAGAAGGTGCGCTTCATCGCCGGTGATGTCGAGGAACCGAACCTTGGTGTGTCGGAGGATGATTTCCAGGCACTTGCGACGACCCTGACTCACGTCATCCACTGTGCGGCCAGTGTCTCCTTCGATGACACCTACCCCAACAGCTTCCGCGCCAACGTCGCCGGCACCCTCAACGCCCTGGCGTTTTCGGAGCGGTTGCAGAAGGCGCCGAAGAGCCCCTTCGTCGCCCACATTTCGATCGAGACCTCCTACATCCACGGGCGCCAGGTGCGCGATGTCGCGCGCGAGGACGAAATCGTCTTCCCCCGCAACTTCTACAACAACTACTACGAGCTGACGAAAGCGATGGCCTCGATCGAGACCGAACGTTTCCAGCTCGAGAAGGGCCTCCGCGTGGCCCAACTCTGCCCGGCGATCGTCATCGGTGAGAGCCGCGGCGGCAACAACCGCGGGGACACCAAGGTCGTCAACGCCCCGGTCAACGTCTTCGGTCGAGCCCATGAGGCGCTGACCAAGTCGGACGGCTCGTGGATCGATCGCTCCAAGGGTGCCGTCATCGCCCGCATGGCGTGCATCTTCCCAGGTGATCCCAACGCCGAGCTCAACCTGATCCCGGTCGACTGGGTGGTCAAGGGCATGCTTTCCGCCCTGGAACGCCCGGCCGCGGTGGGCGAACGGGTGCACCTGGCGACCGACAATCGCCTGACCTCGGACCAGATCCGCCGCACCGTCAAGGAAGAGCTCGGAGTCAACGTCCGGCTGGCCGAGCCCACGTTGCACCGCAATGTGACCCTGCCGATGCTGTCCAAGCTGCTCAGCAGCTTCAAGCAGGAGCGGCTCGCCAAGGGTCTCGAGAAGCTCGGCACGATCTTCGGCGGCTACTCCGAGTGGGGTCAGCCGGTCCACGAGGTCGGGCGCGACCAGAAGATCCTCGGCCTGCCCAAGCGTCGCCCGAACACCGAGCACGCGTTCCGCATGTTGTGTCGGCACAACAAATACGTCCAGAAGTTCGGCGAAGTGCGCGACGACGACGAAATCTCGCGCCGCGAGCGGGTATGGATCCACTTCATCATCGACCTCGAGGGTCTGACCGGCGGGCCGGTCGGGGCCATGAGCGCCGCTGAGTTTCGGCGCGCAGTCGAGGAGATGATCGACCTCGAGCGTTTCGTGCCCAAACCCCGCCCCCACGTCCCCTAGTCCCAGCCGTGCAGGAGATTCCCCAGATAGTCGCGATCGCCGCCGCGCTGATCAAGAGTTGGCTCGTCCTCGGCGGGCTCTTCGCGCTGCCGTTTCTGGTGCGAGGCGTGACCTCGATCGACCCCGTGGCGCGCGACTCGAAGTGGACCTTCCGCGTGATGCTGGTACCGGGGGTGGTGTTGTTGTGGCCCCTGTTGCTGTGGCGCTGGGTGGCCGGAGGTCGGGCCCGCGAACGCAACGCCCACCTCGACCGCGCCCGGGAGCGAGCGTCGTGATCCGGCCACTGCGACGGCTGCATCGACGCCTGATGGTGGTGCTGGCAGTCGCCGTGCCGGCCACTCTCGCGATTTCGGTCGGCACACGGCCGGAACCGGTCGTCGCCACCGCCCTGGCGACGGCGGCCAGGAGCCTCGACACTCTGCCCGAGCTCGTCATGTGGCCGGATCTCTTTGGCTCACTGCCCCTCACGGTGCGGCTCCTCGGCTCGGGAGTCGGCCCGCTGATCGAGGTTCGCGCCGTCGGCGATCTGCCGGTGCCCGAGCCCTTGATCTACCTCTCGACGATGGAGATCGCGGCCGGACCACTACCGAGTGACGCCCGCCTGCTCGGCGTGCTCGACGATCGGGGTGAAGTGCGGGGCGCACTCTCACCACCCGACGGCCCACCCGCGCGCACCGTGTGGCTGTATTCGCTCGGCCGCAGTGAGGTCGTCGCGGTCGCAGCCCTGCCGGAGCTGCGGCGATGAGTGTCGGCTACACCACGGTCGGCTGGAACCGCCAGAAACGGCTCTACGACCTCGTGCTTACAGCCCTCGTGGCGCTCTGGATCGGCACCTACGCCGTGGTCACCCTGGTCCGAGATCCCAATGCCACGCTCGAAACCGTCCTGATCCGCGGGTTCGGAACCGCGGCCTTCGCGCTGCTGCACGTGATCCTGGCTACCGGCCCGCTCGCCCGGCTGAGTCCCAAGTTCCTGCCACTGCTCTACAACCGGCGCCATCTCGGCGTGACGATGGCCTCGCTCGCCCTGGCACACGGCGCGCTCGCGCTGATCCAGTTCCACACTTTCGGCGTGCTCGACCCGATCACCAGCGTGCTCGCGAGCGACGGCAACTGGGACGGCAGTACCCCGATCCCGTTCCAGCCCTTCGGCTTCGTGGCACTTGCGATGCTCCTGCTGATGGCCGCCACCAGCCACGACTTCTGGCTCGCCAACCTGACGCCGCCGGTGTGGAAACGACTGCACATGCTGGTCTACGTCGCGTGGGCGCTGTTGGTCGTCCACGTCGCCCTCGGAGTGCTGCAGGAGGAGCGTTCGTGGTGGTCGATCGGCCTCGTGGCAGCCGGCACAGCAGCGATCCTCGCCCTGCACCTCGGCACCGGCTGGATCGAAGGGATTCCCGATCGCGAGCTGCGGCCACGGCGCGACGGCCTGGTCCCGGTGTGCCTGGCCTCAGAAATCCCGGACTGCCGGGCGAAGGTGGTGACCGTCGCCGGGGAACGCGTGGCAGTGTTCCGCTGGGAGGGCAAGATCGCCGCAGTCTCGAATGTCTGCCGCCACCAGAATGGTCCGCTCGGCGAGGGTCGCGTCATCGACGGGTGTATCACCTGCCCCTGGCACGGCTTCCAGTACGACCCGGAAACCGGAGCCTCACCGCCACCGTTCACCGAGCGCGTTCCGACCTTCCAGGTTCACCTCGAGGGTGACCAGGTGTTGATCGAGCCGCAGCCTTTTCCTCCCGGGACCCGCCTCGAACCGGCCAGGATGGAAGCATGAGCGAGGACTTCTACGTCGGCTATCACCCCAACGCGGCGCCGACGCTGGCGCGCTGGTGGCGGCGCGCTGTGCTCGCCCTTGGGCTCCTGGTTCCGCTGATCGCGGCCAAGCTCGCGATGGAGCAGCGGCCATCAGCGCCCGGCTTGTTCGAATTCGGCGTCGAACGAGAGCTCGAGGGGGTGCTGCTGTTCACCCCGGCACCGCTGCTGCAGGTCTCGCGCCCCGGATCCGAGGAAGCATCGCTCTTCCTGCTCACTCGTTTCGGCAAACACGCCGCGAATCTCGATCCCGCGCTCGAGCATCGGCGCGTGCGCATCCGCGGCAGCCTGATCGCTCGAGGCCGACGCACGATGGTCGAGGTCGCCGACGGCGGGGTGACCGATCTCGGCCCCGGGACGGCGATTGCATCGGAAGCCCTCGGGCGCCTCACGGTGGTCGGTGAGATCGTCGACTCGAAATGCTGGCTCGGGGTGATGAAGCCCAACGAAGGCCGACTCCACCAGGCATGCGCCAGCCTGTGCCTGCGCGGCGGAGTCCCCGCGATGTTGCGCATCGCCGATGCAGCAGGACGCGCCGAGGTCTTGCTGCTGGTCGACCGCGCCGGCCAACCGCTCGGGCCTCGAGTGCTCGACCGCATCGCCGTTCCGGTCGAGGTCTCGGGCCACTTGAGCCGCCTTGGACCCGATCTCTTCGTCCTCGCCACCGACCCGGCGTCGATCCAACGCCTGCAGCCCGAACCGACGTGATCGTGCTGCGCGCCGCGTGGCGGCTTTTGCGGATCGGCGTGGCCACCGCGCTTGCGTGTCTGGTGCTGCTGCCGACTCTGGTGCTGCTACCCAAGACCTCGAACGCCCGGCGCACCATCCGGCGCCGCGTCTATCGCCGCTGGGGACGCGCTCTGATCGAAAGCTTGGGGGGGAGGATCGAGATCGTCGGCGAGATGCCCGCCGAAACCTCGTTGTTCGTGACCAACCATCTCTCCTACCTCGACATCCCGCTGATCTCGGCGCTGGTCGACGGCGTGTTCGTCGCCAAGGCGGAGATTCGCGGCTGGCCGCTGATGGGCTGGGTGGCGCGGATCGGCGGAACTCTCTTCGTCGACCGCGCCTCGCGCCGGGACACCGTGCGGGTCGGCCGCGAAATGGCGGAATGGATCGATCGCGGCTATTCGGTGGTGTTCTTTCCCGAAGGCACGAGCTACGACGGCACCGAGGTCGGCGCCTTCCGCTCCCCGCTGTTGGCGGCAGCCGCCTCGAAGTCGCTGCCGGTGCTCACCGGTGGACTCGCCTACCACGCTCCTCCCAACGCACCGCCGGCCCGGCTGTCGCTGTGTTGGTGGGGAGATGCGCCGCTGCTGCCCCACGTCAAGACCCTGCTCACCCTCGACCACTTCCACGCGACCCTGGTGTTGGCTCCCGAGCCGATCGCCGATGAGGATCGCAAGCGGCTCGCTGAACGGCTGCGCGAGCAGGTCGTGGCGCTGGCAGACGCCGCCCGGACCCGACATGGACACTGAACCGACGCCGGAGGAAACGGCGTCACGGCGTAGCTGTCTCGGTCAGGCAGCCAGGGCCCTGATTGGGGCGTGGCTGATCGCGCTGGCCGGCTCCTGGCTCTGGCAGGGGCTAGCCAATCCCGGCAAGGAAGCACAGCTCGACGCGGTAGAGGTTCCGGCACGCTCGGGGGATGGAGCCGCGGTCGAAGGCAGCGTTCGGATCGCGTGGCGCGAGTGGGGGCTCGCCAACGAAACCGCCATGACCACTCCGGTTGTGCTCCTCCACGGCAGTCCCGGATCGCACCAGGACTTCCGCACACTCGGGCCGGCGCTGGCCCGTTCGCGACACGTGCTCGCGCCCGACCTCACCGGCTTCGGCGAGTCGACGTTGCAGCCGCCATCGCTTTCGATCGTCGCCCAGGCTGCGCACGTCGACGACTGGCTCGAGCACCTCGGCATCGCCGGCGCTCACATCCTCGGATTCAGCATGGGCGGTGGCGTCGCCCTCGAGCTCGCCGACCACCACCCGCAACGCGTCAGGTCGCTGACCTTGCTCTCCTCCCTCGGCGTGGAAGAGCTCGAGCTCCTCGGCGACCATCAGCTCAACCACGGCCTGCACGTCCTGGCTCTGTCGACGACCAGGCTGGTCGACATTCTAGTGCCCCACTTCGGCAGCTTCGATCGGTTTCCGCTGGGGGTACCCTGGGCACGGCAGTTCGCCGAAACCGATCAACGACGCCTGCGACCGATCCTCGAGCGGTGGTCGGGGCCGGCCCAGATTCTCCACGGGCGCCACGACCCGCTGATCCCGCTCGCCGCGGCCCACGAGAGCGCGCGGCTCCTCCCCCAGGCCGAGCTCATCGAGCTCGACACCGACCACTTCCTGGTGTTCTCGGGCGGCGAACGGCTCGCCGAGCACATCGCCCCCTTCTTCGACCGCGTCGACGCCGGGCGCGCGCTGCGCCGCGAGCAGGCTTCGCCCGAGCGGGTCGCAGCCGCCGCACGGCCCTGGGACCCGCGGGCGGCACCGGCGGCTGACGGTTTCGCCGTGGGGCTCGCTGCTGTCCTGCTGGCCCTCGCGACGCTGATCTCCGAAGATCTCGCGAGCATCACCGGAGGCCTGCTCGCAAGCCAAGGCAGGCTGTCCTACCTGACCGTCACCATCGCCTGTGGCGTCGGCATCTTCATCGGTGACATCGCGCTGTTCCTGGTGGGGCGAACCCTCGGCCGGGCGGCCCTGAGCCGCCGACCGTTGTCCTGGTTCGTCGATGCCGGCCGACTCGAGCATGCCTCCGAGTGGTTTCGTCGCCGCGGGGCGATCGTCATCCTCGCGAGCCGTTTCACTCCCGGGACGCGCCTCGCCACCTATCTGACCGCCGGCGTGCTCCGCACCCCCTGGTGGACCTTCGTCGGCTGGTTCGCCCTGTCGGTGGCCCTGTGGACCCCGCTCCTGGTCGGTGCCGCGATGCTCTTTGGAGCACGCCTCGAAGGATTCCTCGAGCGGGGTCTCCCGGCGCTGATCCTGAGCGCCCTTCTCTTGGTGGTGGTGGTGCGCTCGCTGGTCGTGCCGGCCCTCACCCACCGCGGTCGCCGACGCCTGGTGGGACGCTGGCGGCGACTGACGCGTTGGGAGTTCTGGCCGGCCTGGGCGGTCTATCCGCCGGTCGTCGCGTGGATCCTGGTCGAGGGCCTGCGCCGCCGCGGCTTGACCTGGTTCACGGCGTGCAATCCCAGCTTCCCCAACGCCGGCGGGCTGATCGGCGAGTCCAAGTCGGCTATCCTGCGCCTGCTCCCCGCTGAGGACCCGCGAGTGCCGCCGTGGACCGTGATCGAGCCGGGAAGCATCGAGGAGCGGCTGCGCGCCGTACAGATGTTCCTGCGCGACCACCACCTCGACTACCCGGTGGTCCTCAAGCCCGATGTCGGCGAACGCGGTCAGGGCGTCCGCATCTGCCGCAGCCCGGACCAGGCGCTCGCCGCCCTCGAGGCCCACCCGGTCGCCCTGATCGCCCAGGAGTACCTGCCGGGGATCGAGGTCGGGGCATTCTGGATTCGCGACTGGGTCGGCACCAGCCCCCGCGGCAGTGTCGAGCGACAGGGCCTTTTCGCCCTCACCGACAAGCGCGTGCCCCACGTCACCGGCGACGGCCGCCGCACCACCGAGGATCTGGTCTACGACGATCCGCGTGCCGTGATCATGGCCGAGCAGTACCTCGAGAACCTTGGTCCGCGGGTCTTCGAGATCCCGGCCGCCGGAGTCGAGGTGACGCTCGCCGAGCTCGGCACCCACTGCCGCGGGGCGATCTTCCTCGACGGCGAACCCCTCGTCACCCCCGAGCTCGTCGCCGCCGTCGACGAGCTGTCCCGTCGCGTCCAAGGTTTCCACTTCGGCCGCTGGGACCTGCGTGCGCCGTCTCGCGAGGCGCTGCAGCGGGGCGAGTTTCGCGTCGTCGAGCTCAACGGCCTGACCTCCGAGGCCACCGTAATCTACGACCCGAGCTACTCCCTGATCGAAGGCTGGAAGGTGCTGATGCGCCAGTGGTCGCTCGCAATCGACATCGGAGCCCGCAACGGCGCCGCCGGAGCGCCGGTCCTCGGCCTGCGCGAGCTGGCAGCGCTGGTCTGGGCCGAACGCGGCACGCGCCGGGGATGACTCCCGTTCCCTTTTCCCTGCCCCCTGGTTCCGTCCCCCGGGGACGGAGCGCACGCCGTCAGGCGGCTCGACTCCGCTTCTACACGGGGACCACGGCTCTGCGGAACATCCCCGGCGTATAGGCCGAGATCTTCCCGGTGAAGGCCGAGGCCGCCACCGTCAAAGGTGACGCCAGATAGAGCTTGCCCGGACCGCTGCGGCCCTTGTAGTTGCGGTTGATCGCGCTGACTGTGACCTGGTCGGCCTGCTCGGAGACTCCGGGGCCACAGCCGATGCAGGCCCCGCAGCCGGGCCGGATGACACGCACACCGGCCTTGGCAAAGGTGTCGAAATAGCCGTGCTCGCGCGCGTACTGCTCGACCTCACCGGAACCGAACTGGATGATGAACTCGACTCCCGGAGCCACCCGCAGCCCGGCGTCGACCGCCTCCTTGCACACCTGGTGGTAGAAGCGGAAGTCGTCGATCTTGCCGGCCGTGCAGCTGCCGGCATAAGCGATGTCGATCGGCACGTCGCCGAGCTCGGAAACCGTCGCGCCGTTGGTCGGATCCGACGGTATGCCCTTGTCCGGGTCACCCGGATGCGCCACCATCGGCTCGAGTGCGCTGAGGTCGATCAGATGTACGCCACCGTGGTACTCCGCCCCCTCATCCGGAGCCACCGCCCTAGCCCTCATGGCGGCGACATCCACCTCGGGGCGGCGAGCGGCGATCCAGGCGAAGGTCTCGTCGTCCGCGAGGCAGATGCCGCTGCGGGCCGAGCATTCGGTGGCCATGTTGGTCAGCGTGGCCCGCTCGTCCATCGACAGCGCTGCCAGCCCCGGGCCGGTGAATTCCATCACCCGGTTGAGGGTCAGCTGCTGCCGTGCATGCTCGGCCAGGATGTGCAGCATCAGGTCCTTGGCGGTCACTCCCGGCCGCAGGGAGCCGATCAGCTCGAAACGAATCGACTCGGGCACCTCGACCTGGGTAAAGCCTGCGTGGACGAGGTTGGCGTATTCGGTCGCACCAACGCCCCAGGTCAGGGCGTTGTTGACCCCACCCATGCAGGTGTGCGAGTCGGTCGCCTGGATGAAGTCACCGGGAGAGATCATCTGCTCGCGCGCGATCGAGTGACAGATCCCAGGCGACACCCCGTCCTTGGCGGAGAAGTCGAGCACGCCGGTGTGGGCCTGGAACTCTCGTTGCAGGGTCCGGAGAGTTTCGATCTTGTCCATGAACGGCCGCATCCGCGGCACTTCGTCGGCGTAGATGAGGTGATCCTCGAACACCGCAAAACGCTCGGGATTCTGGATGGTGTAGTCGGCGCCGTATTCCTGCTCGAGGAAGTAGTGCACCTGCGCCGTGGTGAACTCGTGCGAGTAGCCACCGTCTACCGACACGATCACGGCATCTCCGGGCTTGACGTAGTCGACCCCGCCGAGACAGTGCCGCGCCAGGATCTTCTCGGCCATGGTCATTGGTCGTGGCGCAGTGTCGGGGGTCGGCAGCGAGAGCTCGCCCGCCGCCAGCGCCTTGGCGAAGGGAAACATGCCGCCAGCGAGGATGACCTGTTGGGTGATCGGATCCCAGCCTTGGCAGAACTCTTCGAGCGGAATACCCTCCCCGGCTTCGAGGCGGCGCAACGTGTCGTGGTCCCCCATCAGGACCCCTTGGGCAACATTGTTGCGAGCGTGGATCGGCGCAAACGATGCGGCGATGGCGATCCGGATCCCCGCCCACTTTTCGGCCTGCACTGCGGTTTCGCGCGAGCTCCCGGTGCCCTTGCGGTACCCCGACACGATCACCTCGAAACCACCGTTGATCAGCGCATCACGCTCCATCACCCGCTTGCCGTCGACGATCAGACCGGCATAGGCCTCGCGCGCCAAGTCCTCTGGCCGGTGGTTGAAACACACCCACGCAGGCGTCATCACGTCGGTGTTGATGTCGTCGAGCAGATCCTCGACGGCGATGTCCGCCATCGTCAAGTTCAGCGAGCCATCGAGTTGGCGGCGGATCAGCTCGGCGTCTTTGGTCAGGAACAAGATGCGTTTGCCCGGGGTCAGGCGCACGATCGAATCGGGTCGGTTGGTGGTCACGGACACAGGGAATCTCCAGGGCCGACATGGCCAGCAACGGGCATTCTATCGGCGGCGGCGAGGAACCGGCGGCGGTCGCGTGCCAAGGTGTCGGGTATCGGGTACCGGGCATCGGGTCGGAGGAATCCGGCATCGCAAACGCCTTCCCCGCCCTATCCTTGACCATCCGGATACCTGTGGCTTGCCACAGCGGCGACCGTGCCTGCCCAGGCCCTCGCGACAGCCTCGCCCTGATCGGGAGGCGACTCCGACGCCGCTCGGTGCGTTTCGGATTGAGCAACACCTCGCCCTGCGATATGCTTCCAAGGCATCGCACGGTTCGACGCACCTGGAGAGTCGCCCTTGAGGTCGTTACCCATCCTCGTCCTGATCGCCGCCTTGGTCACCTCTGCCGGACCAGCTGAAGCGGCCGAGCTGCTGCCCAACGGTCGGTTCGATACCGATATCTCGGGCTGGGAACTCCCGACGGTTGCCGACACGACCGTGAGCTGGCAAGCCGACGGGCTTCCGGGCGGATCCCTCCGCATCGAAAGTTCCCTCGTTGCTCCCGCCGGCACGCCGATTTTCGTCCGCAGCCCCTGCATTCCCATCGAGTCAGGTGCCGACTACTCGCGGTACGCCGATGTCCGAGCGGAGTCCACGCCACCAGGGGCCGGAGCATGCAACTTCGACGTCTTTTCCTATGGCGACGATTCGTGCACCGAGCCACACATTTCGAACACCTTCTCCGATGCTGGTCCGGATGGAGTGTGGACCCCCATCGAGGGCGGTCCTTCAGCCCTGTTTCCTCCTGCCGTCAGAATTGTGCTCTGGATGCGGCGCTTCCCATCGGACGTCTCCGTTTGCTCCTACGACAACGTCAGCTTCCTCGGCCCGCGTCCATCGCCGCTCGAAATCCCAACCCTCGGCCGAGCGATGCTGGCGGCTCTAGCCGTGGCCCTCGCAGCAGCGGGAATCCTGGCGTTGCGGCGAGGGCCGTCGTGAGCGGGCTGCCGCGGCTCGCGCCGGTTCTCGCCACCGCCGCGCTCTTCCTCAGCAGCGGATCCGCAGCCGGACAGGTGCTGGTGTCAGACTCGTTCGACACCCACATCGCGGGCTTCGAGGCGCCGCCCAACCCCGCCGGCATCTCCTGGAGTGCATCCGGGGTCCCAGGGGGGTCGCTCCAGCTGACCACCCCTTCCGGCACCCAGCCGTACGCGTGGGCACGGAGCCAGTGCTTCGAGCGGGACCCGACCGCCTACTACTCCGTTGAGGCCGACACCTTCAGTGCCACGGGCGGCTTCTGCTTCCCAGCCTTCGTCGCCTACGACGGCCCGGGCTGCACCGGCAACGTCGTGAGCCTCAGCACCCCAGGCGCGAGCTTCCCAAACCCGGACCCGAACTGGATTCGAAGAGCATCCACGGAGATCCCGCCGCACTGGCCAGGGATCTCCATCGAGCTCGGCCTGGCGACCAACGGCGCCGGCACCTGCCTCTTCGACAACGTCGTCCTCCGCGCCTCTGCCGGCCCAACCCCCAACCATCTGGAGATTCCAACTCTCGACTGGGTCGGGCTGCTCGCGCTGACAGCCATCCTCGCCGCTGCGGCCGCGACCAAACTCCGCGTCAGGAGAGGTGGCGCCGTCACCTAGAGGCAAACGAGCCCATCTGGGCGCAGCACCAATCCGAAGCTCGAGGACCGCACCGTCTGTGGCTCGCCTCCGCTTGGCCGTGAGGTCGTGCGCTCCGCTACGCTCGGCTCGGTGGTTTCCGTCTGACTGGCCTCGCTGCACGCGCGCGCGCCGAGTCGGCCGTGGCCGGCGTGCCGCTCGCGACTGCGCGACGCGCGACGCCGCTTCGCGCACGACCTCACGCCTTGGCGCTCCGGCTCGACGACCGCCGCGAACCCTCGTCGACTCCCGCCATCCAGGCTGCGACGTTGACGACGGACACACCACCAAGAGGTGCGCGCTGCCACGCGCACCCTGGGGCGCTTCCGCTGCCCGTACATCAGAACGCCGTGTCCGAAATCCTCCGACAGGATCCCCCCTCTTGCCCGGACCTCCTGCCGGTCAGCGAGCAGGGCGGGGGTGCGGAGGTGCTCGCGGATCGGTGGAATGAGCCGTTCCATCGCCGCGCCGAAACTTCAAAATCCGCCCAGCAGGGCGACCCGAGCAAGCAGCGCTGCCGGCACCCGCGGCACTGACCTTCGCTGGCCCCGATCCAGATCGTCGCCCTTCACCAGCCAGGAAGGGTGGGGGAACGCTGCAACCACCGCGAAGGCTCGCGAACGCTCCGTGCAACCTCGGTCGCTCTTCTCCGAACCAAGAGATCTTCTTCCGAGTCCGGATCTTCTTCCGACTTTGGTGGCGGTCGCCGCGTTGGTTCCCTCCCCCTACCGATACTTTTCCACCAACTTGCGCCGCTGCTTCTTGCTCAGCTCCGCCATCCGCGGGCAGCCCTCGCACGGCTTCTTGCCCTTCTTGAAGCGGGCGCAGCACTCGTCCTTCGCGTCCTTCTTGTCCTTCGACACCGGCGACTCCGCTCAGGCCGCGACGACGCGGTTGCGGCCTGCTTCTTTGGCACGGTAGAGGGCGCGGTCGGCTGCAGCGAGGACATCATGAGGCGTGGTACGCGCACGCGACGGGGTCGCCCAGCCGATACTGACGGTCACCGGCACCGCCGCCTTGCCCGCACCCTTGCCACGAGCGGACTTGCGGCGCACGGGCGCGCGCACCTGGAAACGGCGCCCCGCGATCCGCTGGCGTAAGCGTTCGAGTGCGGCGTCGGCGAGGTCGACGCGGCGGAAGACCAGCGCAAACTCTTCGCCGCCGTAGCGAAACGCCGACGCGCCTCGGGTCGAGCCCAACTCTGCGGCCACCATCGCCAGCACCTGGTCGCCGACATCGTGGCCCCAGGTGTCGTTGAGGCGTTTGAAGTGGTCGACATCGACCATTGCCAGAGCATAGACGGTCGGAAGCTCGCCGAGCTCACGATCGAAAGCGCGGCGGCTGGCAAGACCGGTCAGGGCATCGCGCCACGCGAGCGTGTGGGCGGTCTCGAGCGCCGCGACGATCCAGCCGACCAGTGGCGCCAGCAGCGCTGCGGGCAAGCCGTGCCACCACGCCGCCAACCCGACCAACGACCACCACGCAGCTTTGCTCCCCGGCTGTCGGCGCACCAGCATCCCGGCCGGGGCAAGCACCAGCGCGATTGCCAGAGTCCAGCCTGCGAGCGGCGGTCCTGCGGCCGTCGGGAGCAACCCATCGGGCAGGATTCCGGATCCAACCCGGAACCAGGCCGAGCCCTGCGGGCCGAGCCCTTCCGGCGTGACCGCCACCATCCCGGCCAAGGCCATGAGGCCCGCCAGGCGAAGTGCAAAGCGCCGACCCCACGGGTGCCAGTCGCGGTCCCAGGCGAGGGCGGCGAGCACCACCGGCGCCAGCACCAGGGTCGACCACCGCAGGACCTCGGCCTTCTCCGGCGCGAGGCCCAAGCTCGCCAGCATCACGAGCACGATGCCGAGCACCGTGCGCCCTTGACGCAGCAGCAGCCCCAGCAGCAGGCCCGCAGCGCCGAGCACGAGAAACGCTCGTGCGTCGAGCTGGACGCGATTCCCAAGCGCCAGCACCGCCGCCACCGCCCACCCCGACCAACCGGGCAGGCCCAACCACCAGAGGACACCACGCGCCGGCCCCGCCGACCTCGCACCAGCCGGCGCGGAGCGAGGCCTGCGGGCCGCAGACTTGGGTGGCGTCACTCCGCGTGCAAGGAGGCCATGTCGATCACGAAGCGGTACTTGACGTCGGAGCGCAACATCCGTTCGTAGGCTTCGTTGATCTGGTCCATCCTGATCATCTCGATGTCGGCGGTGATGCCGTGCTCGCCGCAGAAGTCCAGCATTTCCTGCGTTTCCGGCAGGCCACCGATGAGCGAGCCCGAAAGCGAACGCCGCCCGAAGATGAGGTTGAACGACGCCACCGGCAGCGGCTTTTCGGGAGCACCAACCAGGGTCAGGTTGCCGTCGATCTTCAGCAGTGCGAGGAAGGCGTTGAGGTCGTGGTCGGCCGACACCGTGTCGATGATGAAGTCGAAGGTGCCGGCACGAGCGGCCATGGCCTCTTCATCCTTCGACAGCACCACTTCGTGGGCCCCAAGGCGCAGCGCGTCGTCGACCTTGGACGGCGAGGTGGTGAAGACGACCACGTGAGCGCCAAACGCCCGCGCGAACTTGACCGCCATGTGGCCGAGGCCACCGAGACCCACGACACCCACCTTCTGCCCCGGACCAACGTTCCAGTGACGCAGCGGCGAGTAGGTGGTGATACCGGCGCACAGCAGTGGCGCCACCGCGGCAAGGTCGAGGTTCTCGGGAATGCGCAGCACGAAGTGCTCGTCGACCACGATCGACTCGGAGTACCCACCGTAGGTCGGCAGGTCGAGATGCGGGTCGTGGGAGCCGTAGGTCATCACCGCCGTCGGCGAATACTGTTCGAGGCCCTTGCGGCACATCGGGCAGCTCATGTCCGCGTCGACCAGACAGCCCACCCCGGCAACGTCGCCGACCTTGAACTTGGTCACCTCAGCGCCAACCGCGGTGACGCGGCCGATGATCTCGTGGCCCGGCACGGCCGGATATTCGGTGAAAGCCCACTCGTTGCGTGCGAAATGTAGATCGGAGTGGCACACGCCGCAGTAGAGGATCTCGAGCTGAATGTCGCGCGCCGTGGGAGTCCGGCGCGGGATGGTGGTCAAGGCAAGCGGCGAGGTGGCTTCGGCGGCGGCGTAGGCTTTGGTGGTGGGCATAGGCGGAGGATCCTAGCAGGGGCTGCCGCGCCCTCAGAAGTGTCGGGAGCGCGGGCTTCCGGCTGGCGCACCAAGGCCCTTAGTCCCCTCGTCCTCCGCGCCCTGCTACACTCCCGACCGCACCACCACAAGGAGCCGCCCATGTCCGCTATTCGCCTCGCGATCGTCGTCGTTGCGTGCCTCGTGCTGTCATCCGGAGCCTCCGTCGCCCAAGAAGCCGCCGAAGCCCCGGAGATGAGCCCCGAAATGGCGGCCTCGATGGCGGCCTGGGAAGCGGCCGGGAAACTCGGCGCAGAGCATGAGGAGTTGGCCGCCACTGCCGGAACATGGGACGTCACCAGCACGATGTGGATGCCGGGTACACCCGAAGCGACGGTGTCCACCGGAGTTGCGGAGCGAACGCTCGCTCTCGGGGGACGCGTGCTGGTCGAGCAGTTCCGCTCCGAGGTGATGGGCCAGCCGTTCGAAGGCATCGCCCACACCGGCTACGACAACGTCACCAAGCGCTGGTGGAGCA
The DNA here is from genome assembly GCA_964599475.1 of uncultured Thermoanaerobaculia bacterium. Taxonomy (GTDB): domain Bacteria; phylum Acidobacteriota; class Thermoanaerobaculia; order Multivoradales; family CAZRFU01; genus CAZRFU01. The sequence goes on along the minus strand of CAZRFU010000003.1, from coordinate 92,068 downwards.
CTTGGAGCGACACCATGTCCACCTCGGTGATCCTGCTGCACGGCGACTCCAAGACCGAAACCACCGACGAATTCTCCGGCACCATGATCGATCCCGTCGGCGGTCTGCCGATCGCCATGCGCATCGTCATCGAAACCACGGCCGACCGCGAAGTGCACACCTTCTACGAAACTCACACCGGGGCGGCGGAGGTCAAGAGCATGGAGCTGGTGTATGTGAGGAAGAAGTAACAGGGACCAGGGACCAGGGACTCGGGATCCGGGAATCCTGATCGGGGAATCGGGGATCCGAGAGTACCCGGTACCTGGTACCCGGCACCTTCCTCACCCGGCAATCAACTCCAAATCCGTCCCCACCGCATCCGCCATCTCGAGGGTCTTCGCAAGATCGGGGTGGCGCACGATCAGATAACCGTCCGACACCAAGGTCTGCTTCCAGTTTCGACGAGGCGCGCCGATCGGAAGCAGGTCGACCTCGACGACGGCGTCGCCGAAGCGAGCCAACAGGCCTTCGAGGCCCCGAATCTCGCGGATGCGCCCCTGCCCTTTGGCGCGCTTGAAGGTGACCGCGCTGTTGTACTTGCGCTCCACCGGCTGGGAAAAGCGGCCGAAACAGGCAGCCTCGGCCCATCCACGGAAGACGTCGAGGTCGTTGGCCCACTGCATCAGCGCCACCGAGCGGGCGCCGGGCGGTCGACCGGCGATCTCGCCGAACACCGCCTCACCCTTGGGCGTCAGGAACCACTCCATGTGGGTGTAGCCGGTTTCAAATCCCAGCGCTTTGAGGACCTCCAGCCCCAGGGTGATGCCCGGCTGCAACGCCGGGGTGTCGACGTCGCGCAGGGTCACGGTTTGAGGGCTGATCCACTCGACGGTGCGCCCGATCAGGGGCTTCGGCCGATACCAGGCGACGTTGAAGTAGTGGACCGTGCCGTTCGAGCAGATGGTGTCGAAGGTGTACTCCTCACCCTCGATGAACTCCTCGACGCTGACTTCTTCGACGTGCCGCAACTTCGGCAAGGTTTCGGCGAGTTGGCGTGGGTCGTCGATGCGGTAGGTATCCGCCGATCCGGCACCGGCGATCGGCTTGATGATCAGCGGGAAGCCGATCTCCTCCGCTGCTGCCCAGCAGCCCCGTTCGGTGTCGCAGCGGCGATGGCGAGGCGTGCGCAGGCCCGCGGCGTCGAGGACCTCCTTCATCTTCCCCTTGTCGCGGAACGGAATGGTCTGGGCAACGGTCATTCCCGGGACCCCGAGCGCCTCGCGGAGCTCTGCGGCGAGAATCATCCCGGGCTCCCACAGGCACTCCACCCGGTCGATCTGGCCAGGCTCGCGCCACCCTCGGACTGCCTCGATGACCGACTTGGGATCCCACAGCTTCTGCACTCGAAGGTACCCCGCGAGGGCTTTGCGGGCATCCTCGGGGATCATCTCGACCGGCCCGTCGCCGATTCCCCAGACCTTGGCGCCGACGTCGGCGAGCCCACGCACGAAGAGGGGCATCTCCGCTGGAAAGCCCGGCGAAAAGAACAACACGTTCATGGCCACACTCCGGCTAGCCGACTTCGAGACGAATGGAGGTGATGATGCGATGAAGGCCGCGCTCGACGACCTCCGTGTCGGGGTGTCGGATCACGATGTTGCCCTCGCCTTCGTAGCTCGACGAACGCGGCTGGCCGATGGTCGGCAGGTGCACCTCGCAGATGTCGACGCCGAGCTCCCGCAGGCCCGCCTGGGCCTCTCCGAGCCCGTGGATCGCCACGATGCGGCCCTCACCCATGCCGCGCAGGAAGGCCGCGCCGGCCGCAAACCGGCGGGCCGGTGGCACGAAGTCACCGAAGATCATCAGGCGCGCCCAGGCGCGGTAGAAGTTGGTGTCCGTCGACCACGACATCAAGGGCATGATCTGTGCCCCGGGTGGCCGGGCGGCGACCTCCGAGATCGCCACCGAGCCGTCGGGGCGACGGAACCACTCCATGTGACTTTGGCCGGTCACCATCCCCAACACCTCGATCGCCCGAAAGGCCTCGCGCCGGATGTCGTCGTACCGCGGGTGGTCGACCTCGCGCGGCAGCAGGACACACCACTGAATCCAGGGATTCTCGAGCGCTTCGAGCGGCGTCGGCAGGTAATGCGTGAGTGAGTGCCACACCGGCCTGCCATCGATCGACACGGTATCGAAGGAGAACTCGCGACCGGTCATGAACTCCTCGAAGAGCCACGGTGACGCCGCCGAAACCCGACTCCACGCCAGCGAGTCGCGCAGCGCCTCCGGGCCGTCGACGCGAAACGTCGCCTTGGCGCCCGCGCCGGCAGGGGGCTTGACCACCATCGGGTAGCCGACCTCGTCGGCAAACGCCCAGGCCTCGGCCTCGCTGGTGCAGAGTCGGTGGCGCGCACAGGGAATACCGTGCTGCTGGAAGATCGATTTCATGCGCGACTTCTCGCGAAAGTTGGTCGCGGCCTCGACCGACAGGCCCGGCAGGCCGAGTGCCTCGCGAGCCTCGGCAAGCGGCCCCTGGATCTGCTCGAGTGGGCCCATCACGGTGTGGATCGGGCCAACCTTGCCCAGCCGCCGAATCCCGTCGAGAATGCCCTGCCCTGTCGTGGCGTCGGGAATCCTGAGAGCGACGTCGATGCGTGCTTTGGCTGCCGGATCGAGCCGATCGGGATCATCCTGCGTCAGCAGCAGCAACCTGACGCCGGGCAAGGCACCGGCGGCGGTGACGAAGCGCAGCGTGTTGGGGAGCAGGAACGGCGCGACGAAAACGACATTGCGCATGCGAAGGATCCTCGGGTGATCGGTTCGAACCGCCCGAGTTTATCGCGGGTTCATCACCGATCGCCCATGCTGCCGTTGCTGCAGTGCAGCCGCAGGACGACGGTTTCGGCATCACGGAACATGGGCAGCCAGCGGGGGTGGATCGGAATCGGGCTCGGGCGGACACCCGTGGGCATCATCAGCACCTCCGCCCCGAAACCACACAACACCCGATCGACGCCCTCCACGTCGCCGCCAAGCCGCATCACCCCATGGTATGCAAAGGGGCCGTTGACCTCCCCCAACATCGGACGGTGCAGGTGGTGTCGCAGATTCTGGGCGGCGAAGGCGTAGACCACCGTCTCCGGCGGCGTGTCGCGTTCGATGGCGAGCACAGCGCCGTAACGTGGGTAGTGACGGCTCAGCAGCAACCGCTCGCCTTCGGCGGAGAGCGGCAACGCTCCGAGGCGCAGCAGGTGCCAGGCCAGATAGGCCGGTCCAGGCAGCGCCAACGTCAGCGAGGCCACGCCGACCCACCGCCGATGCCAGCCCACACTCACCCGCGAAACCACCGTGACCAGCCAGATTCCCGAAACCGCGACCATCGGCAGCAGGTACCGGCTGTCAGGTGGCAACAGTGGAAACGTTGCAGCCGCCGAGACGGCGTAGGCAAGAACGGGCCAGTGGCGCACGAGCTCGGCCTGGCGCAGCAGCAACGCGGCCAGAGCGGCGACCAACAGCAGCGGCGAGTAGGGCGGCTGCCAGCCCAGACGCTCGCGGGCGACCATCGTCTCCCACAGCCAGGTGACGGTTCGGCTCCACTGGACCTGCGTTGCCGAGCCGAGATCCGGAGCCCAGGAAGTGACGCCGAAAAATCCCGTCGCGAAAGGAAACACCGGATTGCCGGTCAGCGCCACGACCACCGCGATCCAGGGCGCTGCGGCCAGGATGCCACCGCCGGCCGCTGCCACGATCGCAGGCAAGCGCCTCGATGCCACGGCAGCAACCCCAACCGCCAGCGCAACGAGCGCTCCGAGGTACTTGATGGCGAGGGCCCAGCCGGCGGCACATCCGGCGATCCACCACCACCCAGCCGCTGCGCTCCCGGTGCGCGCTCGATCGACGGCCGCCAGGGCGGCCACCGTCGCCCAGGCCAGCCACGGCTCGACATAGGCGGTTGCCGAATACCGCACCACGATCGGGTGCCCGAGCCACCACAGGGCCGGCAGCACCCGCCACCACCCAGTCACCCGACGAGCGGCCCAACCCCACAGCAACCCGGCGGTGCCGAGTGTCGCGACCACCGAAAGGCCTTGCGCCCCACGATCGCCGGCTGCCGCGGCCGCCAGCGCCCAGACGCTCTCGGCAAACAGCGGGAACGCCGGAAAGCGCAGGCGATCGAGGAACAGCTCACCGTCGGCGCGCACCAAGGCTTCGACCCAAGGCAGATGGTAGGTGGTGTCGTCGAAGCCGGTCGGCGGGTACCAGCTCGCGACGAACAGCAACGTGCCCCCCACCGCTGCGGCAGCGGCCACCACGGGATGTCGGCGCGCCACGCGGCCGAGCTCGCTCGCCGCTGCCGTCGCAGAACCCGCCACCTCACGCAGCATTCTCAGCATGCGCGGCGTCGATGCCAAGGCCACGGCGAGCACGCCGGCCCACGGCCCGATGCGCGCCACCACACCGATCCATGACGCCGTCGCCAGCAAGCCCACGCCGAGGAAGAGACTCCAGCTGAGCCGCTCGACGCCGTGCAGGTCGACCAGCGCCCGCCGCCCCCACAGCTCGCCCACGAGGACCGCCAAGACCACGATCATCGCCACCACGGCGGTCGGCCACAGGATGAACGTCACCATGGCCCCGACACGAGCGGATCAGGAAAGCGGGTGGCGACAGCGCAATCCCTTGTCCGCATCGATCGAAGCGTACGGACGATGGATCGGGATGTCAACGCGTTGGGTATCGGGTATTGGGTACCGGGGATCAGGGACCCGGGACCCGGGATCCGGAACGGAGACCGGACGGCGAACTGCTCAGAAAATGGGGACCCGGGACCAGGGACCCGGGACCCGAGTGAGAGCCGGACCCACTCGGAGAGAACCACCCAGCACTCCGACGGGTCCCCGGTACCTGGTCCCTGGTCCCTCCTCTTTTTCATCCTCCGGGATGCACCACGGAGGGTGCATGGGCAACTGCTCAAAAACGCCTGCGCGACGCTGCAACGAGTACCCGTTACCCGGTACCCATACCCTGGTGGTCGGGCGCAAACGGCTCGATCTCCATCAGGTGAGGCGCACCACGGGAGGCGGACGGCAACTGCTAAAGTCGGCCTCGCCCATGATCGGCACCAACCTCTCCCACTACCGCATCCTCGAGCAGATTGGCGAGGGTGGCATGGGTGTCGTCTACCGCGCCGAGGACGACCGGCTCGGGCGCCAGGTAGCGGTCAAGGTCCTGGCGCCGCACCTGGCCTCGGACGAAGCGTCGCGCGCCCGATTCCTGGTCGAGGCTCGGGCGGCTTCTGCGCTCGATCATCGCAACGTCTGTGTGATCCACGACATCGGCGAGACCTCGACCGGCCAGCTGTTCATGGTGATGCCGTTCTACCAAGGACGCTCGCTGCGCGAGCGACTCCAGGCGGGACCTCTGCCGCCAGGCGAGGCGATCGCGGTGGCGAGCGACATCGCCACCGGGTTGGCCCGGGCCCACGCCGCCGGGATCGTGCACCGCGACATCAAGCCCGGCAACGTCGTCCTGACCCGCGACGGTGAGGTCAAGATCCTCGACTTCGGCATCGCCAAGCTCAATCGCGACCAGGACATCACCCGCAGTGGCATGGTCGTCGGAACGCTCTACTACTTGGCCCCGGAACAATTCGGCGGCGGCGACATCGACGCCCGCGCCGACGTCTGGGCGCTCGGCGTGTTGTTGTTCGAGTGCCTTACCGGAGAGTTGCCCTTTCGCGGCCATGGTCAGGCCGAAACCATGCATGCGATCCTGCAGCGGCCACCCAAGCTCGAGCTGGTCAGCGATCGCGCCGGGGCCGACGTCGCCGAGGTGGTCCGCCGCTGTTTGGCCAAGAGTGCAGAGGAACGGCCACGGGACGGTCGCGAGGTCGCCGAGCTGCTGGCGACGCTGCAGGGTGCACCCGCGCCGGTCACCGAAGAGATCACCCTCCAGCCTGGACCGACACAGGCCTTCCTGACACCGCAGCGAGCTCGGCTGACCGCCACCCCGTCGGTGCCGGCGCTGACCACGCCCGGACGATCGAGCAGCGGCCTGCGCTCGCTCGGAACCGGCTTTGGCTTCGTTGGTCGCGACGAGGAGCTCGGCCGACTCCGTCGGCTCGCCACTGCGGTTCTGGAGGACGGCGTGAGGGTGGCGCTGATCTGCGGCGAGGCCGGCAGGGGCAAGACCACGCTGGTCGGCGCTTGTGCGCGCGAGCTCGAGAGCCAGGCCGGCTGGCTGGCAGTCGCCGCCAACTGCTCTCCCCAGGCAGAAGCGGCTGAACCATTTCAGCCCTTCCGCGAGGCCCTCGGACGGCTCATCGGCGAGGTCGACGACGACGCCCCGGGTCGATCCGAGGCGACGAAAGCGCCGGAGACCCTGGCCTCGCGCTTCCTGCCGGTCTTGCTGGGAGAGGCCCGCGGCCTGCTCGGGACATTTCTCTCCCCCAGCCAGCTGGCGGCCCGCCTGCGTTCGGGGTCGGGCGCCGACCTGCGCCTGCTGACCGAGCTCGAAGCCATCGATGGCCGCACCACCGGGGAGGTCAACCCGGCGCTCGCCCGCAGCGAGATCTTCGAAGCCTATGCGCGGGTTCTCTCCGAAGCCGCCAAACACCGACCACTCCTGCTGGTGCTCGAGGATCTGCACTGGGCCGATCCGGGATCCGCCAGCCTCCTGGCCCACCTCTCGCGGGCGCTCACGGGGTCTGCGGTGCTGATCGTGGGAACCTTCCGACGCGAAGAGCTCGCGCTCGAATCGGGCGGCGATCGGCACCCCTTCGAGACCGTCGCCAACGACCTGGTGCTCCACTTCGGCGACATCGAGATCGATCTCGACCAAGGCAATCCGCGTGCCTTCGTCGATGCCCTGCTCGACCACGAGCCCAACGACATCGGCGACTCGTTCCGCCGAGAGTTGGTCGAACGCACCGGGGGCCTACCCCTGTTCGCGACCGAAGTCCTTCGCACTCTGCGCGATGACGGCTTCGTCGTCCGGCGAGAGGACGGCGCCTGGGTCTTGGCAGGCACGATCCAGTGGAGCAAGGTCCCTCGAAGGGTAGAAGCGGTGGTGGCGGAGCGCATCGGCCGCCTGCCGACGGGTCTGCGCCAGGTCTTGACCACTGCCGCGATCGAGGGCGAGGAGCTGACCGCCGAGCTGGTGGCGCTGGTCGCAGGCCGGCCCGAGCGCGATGTTGTCCGTGAGCTGAGCACCGAAGCCGGCCGGCGCTATCGCATCGTCATCGCCACTGGGGTCCGCCGCCTCGGCGAGCGGCGCCTGTCGCTGTACCGCTTTCGCCACAGCCATTTCGCCAAGTACCTGGTCGATCGACTCGACCCGGTCGAGCGCTGCGTGCTGCACGAGGAGGTGGCCCAGGGGCTCGAGCAGCTGTGGGGCCCCCGCAGCAACGAGATCGCCACACGTCTGGCGCACCATTACCTCGAGGCCGAGTTGCCGGAGCGTGCTCTCCCGTTCCTCGTCGAAGCGGCTCGGCGCGCTGCCAGACTCTCGGCCCACGAAGACGCCCTTCGCCTGACCGGACGGGCCGAGCGTGAGCTGCGGTCGATGGACCTGCCGGCGGCGGAGAGTAACCCGCGCCTGTTCGAGATCCTGACGGTCGCCGCGCCGTCGGTGATTGCCACTCACGGCTTTGCCTCGAGCCAGGTCGAACAACACTACCTGCGGTGGCGCGAGCTCTCCGGCCGGCTCACCCAGGCGCCTGATGTCCTCGTCCTGTGGGGCCTCTACGCCTTTTCGACGGTCCGGGGAGACATCGAGCCGGCGCTGCCACTGGCGCGCCAGATGGTGGAACGCGCCCGCAGCGTCGGTGAGCCCGAGCACACCCTGCAGGCGGCCTACTGCCTCGGCGCTACTCAGCTGCTCCGTGGCGACTTGGCCGAAGCGCAGGATGCCCTCGATCTGGCTCGTGGCATGGACCACGCCGATACAGGGCGACTGTGCCAGCTGTTTGCGATGGACAGCCGCCTGCCGGCGTCGGTGTATGCGGCCATGGTCCGGTGGCTGCGCGGCGACGAGGTTGGCAGCCGTCGGCTGCTCGCCGACACGCTCGCTCAGGCTCGCGGTGCCGAACACGCCCTGACCACGTCGACGACCCTGTTCCTCTGCGGGCTCGCCTCGGCGCTGTGGCGCGACTGGGATGCCGTCGCCGCAGCCGGGGCCGACATGCACGATCTGATCGCGCGCTTCGGCCTCTTCCAGCAGCCGGAAGCCGGGGTGTTGACCGCCCTGGCTGCCGCCGGCCGCGATTCCAGTCCGGCCGCCTGTGAGCGCCTGGCAGCCGCCATCGATCGCTTCCGGATCGAGGGCTCGCGCGTGTTCCTTCCCTACCTGCTCGCCCAACAAGGCGCCCTCGAGCGCGCCTGTGCCGCCCCGTCCGAGGTCGCACGCACCCTCGACCGCGCCCGCACGATCGTCGAAGCCACCGGTGAGCGCTTCTGGCTGGCGGAGATCGAGCGACTCTCCGCCCTCGTCGACCAAGCGGCCGGGACCTCGGCAGACCGCACTCGGGAGCGACTCGAAGCCGCGGCGACGTTGGCCCGGCACCAGGGAGCGGCGCAGCTGGCCACCCGCATCGAGGCCGAGCCGGTCGGCTGATCGGCATCACTCGGCCGGGCGGAATCCCAACTTGGCGCTCGGTCGCGGTCGCGATATCCTCCCCGCCTCGTGAGCGCGATCCTCGGAATCTCCGCCTGGTACCATGACTCCGCCGCGGCCCTGGTGGTCGACGGCGAGATCGTTGCTGCAGCCCAGGAGGAGCGATTCACTCGAATCAAACACGACCACCGCTTCCCCGAGAACGCCGTCGCCTACTGCCTGAAGGAAGCCGGTTTGACGCCGGCTGAGCTCGATTTCGTCGGTTTCTACGACAAGCCGCTGCTCAAGTTCGACCGCCTGCTCGAGACCTACCTCGCCTACGCTCCCTCGGGCTACGCCTCGTTCCGCAAGGCGATGCCGTTGTGGCTCAAGGAGAAACTCTTCCTGCCGCGGAAGATGCGCGAGTACCTACCGGGCTACAAGCGTCGCTTCGTGTTTCCCGAGCACCACGAGTCTCACGCCGCCAGCGCCTTCTTCCCGTCGCCGTTCGAGGAAGCATCCGTACTGACGCTCGACGGCGTCGGCGAATGGGCCACGGCCAGTTTCGGGGTTGGCCGCGGCAACCGCCTCGAGCTCTCGCACGAGCTGCGGTTTCCCCATTCGCTCGGCCTGCTCTACTCCGCCTTCACCTATTTCTGCGGCTTCAAGGTCAACTCGGGCGAATACAAGCTGATGGGTCTCGCGCCCTACGGCGAGCCACGCTTCGTCGACACCATCCTGCGCGATCTGATCGATCTCAAGGACGACGGTTCGTTCCGCATGGACATGTCGTACTTCGAGTACCCCCAGGGCTTGGTGATGACCAGCCCCAAGTTTGCGGCCTTGTTCGGGGGACCGGCGCGCAAGGCCGAAACCCCGATCACCCAGCGCGAGATGGACCTCGCCGCCTCGATCCAGGCCGTCACCGAAGAGATCGTGTTGCGCATGGGTCGGCACGTACACGCCGTGACGGGGATGTCCAATCTCTGCTTGGCTGGTGGTGTGGCTCTCAACTGCGTCGCCAACGGGCGGCTGTTGCGTGAGGGTCCGTTCGAGAACCTCTGGATCCAACCCGCAGCGGGCGACGCCGGCGGCGCCCTCGGGGTCGCCTTGCTGATCGAGCACCAGCTCCTCGGCAACACGCGCTCGCCCCGGCCGCACGACTCGATGTCGGGGGCCCTGCTCGGTCCCCGCTACGGCGACGACGAGATCGAGGCCTTCCTCGAAGCCCAGGGTGCGACCTACCATCGCTACGACGAGGAAACCGCTCTGACCAACGCCGTGGTCGACCTGCTCACCAGCGAAAACGTCGTGGGATTCCTGCAAGGGCGAATGGAGTTCGGCCCACGGGCGCTCGGCGCCCGCAGCATCATCGGCGACGCCCGCAGCACCGCGATGCAGTCGACCATGAACCTCAAGATCAAGTTCCGCGAGTCGTTCCGACCCTTTGCGCCGGCGGTGTTGCGCGACGCGGTCCATGAGGTGTTCGAAACGCGACCGGAAGAAGACAGCCCCTACATGTTGTTGGTGGCGCCGGTGCGCGAGGAACGGCGATTGCCGATGGATCCCGAGGTCAAAGGCCTCGACAAGCTCAAGACCCTGCGTTCGGACGTGCCGTCGATCACCCACGTCGATTATTCGGCGCGGATCCAGACCGTCGACGCCGAACGCCACGGTCGCTACCACGCGGTCATTGCAGAATTCGCCAAACGCACCGGCTGCCCGGTGATCGTCAACACCAGCTTCAACGTCCGCGGGGAGCCGATCGTCCTGTCGCCCGAGCACGCGTGGAACTGCTTCCTCGCCACCGACATGGACGTGTTGGTGCTGGAGCGTTTCGTCTTGCTCAAGACCGAACAGCCCCAGGCGATCATCCCCGACCGCAAGGCCTACCTCGACCAGTTCGCTCTGGACTGAGCTATGATCGAGATCAACTTCAAGCCCACCACCCGTGAGCTGCGCCAATTCGCCGGGATCTGGTTTCCGGCGTTCTGCGCCCTCGTCGCCTTCTGGACCTGGAAAGCCGGTGCGGCACCGGTCTGGCCGAAGGGCATTCTCGGCGTCGGCGTGGTGCTCGCTCTGGCCGGCCTGATCGCCCCGCCGGTGATCCGGCCGGTATTCATCGGCCTGTCGGTGCTGACGTTCCCGATCGGCCTGGTGATCTCGAACGTGCTGCTGTTCCTCGTCTTCGCTTGGGTCTTCACTCCCATCGGGCTAATCATGCGCGCGCTCGGCCGCGATCCGATGACGCGCCGGCTCGATCGCCAGGCATCGACCTACTGGATCGCGCACGATCCCAGTGCCGCGGGGATGAAGCGCTACTTCCGTCAGTTCTGAGAGGATCTTCGCCATGGCCACCCCCGACAAGAACGATTTCGCCTCCGAAGCCGAGCAGAAGGACGTCGGCATCGTGCGCGAGTTCTTCGACTTCCTGATGCACAACAAGAAGTGGTGGCTCACCCCGATCGTGTTGGTGCTGTTGCTTCTCGGCGCGTTGGTGGTGCTCGGCGGCGGTGGTGCCGCGCCGTTCATCTATACGTTGTTCTAGGAGGGGACCGGGGACCAGGGACCCGGCTCGGAGCGGCGCGCAGGATGGCCGGTACGGACCAGAGGATCGTGTTCTCGAGGTTGCCCCTCGAGGCGGCCGACGGGCTCGGGAGCTCGCTCGACGGGTTGTGGATCGTCGTCAATCGGATCGACGGGACCCCAGCCGCCGAGACAACACAGGCGCTGCGTGGACCCGACGCCCCGACGCTCGGCTACTACGACGAGTGGTACGTTTTCGCCGCCGACCCCGGTCCACGGACTCAACCCCTCCCATCGTTCGTGAACGATGGGAGCCTTTGGCTGCTCTTCTCCGAGGCAAACGCGTTCGAACCGAGAGATCGCGACTTGCTCCGCGTTCGAGCGGAACTAGCCGTCGGCCTCGACCATGCAATGGCCACTTCGACTGCGGTCGCTGTCGTCTGGGGGCTCGAGGAGTTGCTGGTTGCGGAACGACCGGAACTGGGTCTCGCGCAGACCCTTCGCGGGGCACTCGAGTAGAACCGCTCGGATGGAGCGTCACCCGCTCGCGGGATGACCGCGCGGGCACCTATACTCGCATTGTGGACTACGAAGCTATCCGCCGCGTCGTCGAAGCCTTCGATCGCCACGAGGTCGCCTATGCCATCTTCGGTGCGGCGGCTCTGAATTTCCACGGGCTGGCGCGCTCCACGGAGGACCTCGACTTGTTCGTGGCCCCGACTGAGGACAACGTCGCACGGCTGAAGAGCGCTCTCCACGAGGTCTTTGGCGACCCTTCGATCGATGAGATCTCGGCCGAAGACCTCTTGGGCGACTATCCCGCGGTGTACCGCATGAAGAAGGACACGGTTCGGCTCAAGGATCGCGCCGACGCCGAGTTGTTGCGCGAACGATTCGATCTCGAGGATGACGACTGATGCCGATCCGACGATTCGGGAGCGCTGAGGAGATGAACCAACCCATCTGGCGCGATCCGGGAGACCCCCAGCTCTACCGTGCGATCGCCGCCATCTGGCGTGCGGGCCGCAGCATCTTCCCGCGCCACTTCCCCCCAGGGGTCTACCGACGACGGTCGATCGAGGAGATCAATGCGGCGACCGAAGAGTGGCATCGCGCCGATCTCGAACGGCTGAGGCAGAGCCGAGAGCGGTGATTTCGAAGGTATCGGGTATCGGGTATCGGGTATCGGGTATCGGGTATCGGGTATCGGGTATCGGGTGGAAGGCTACCGTGTTCTCGCCCGGGATCTTCCGAGAGTACCTGGTACCCAGTACCCGTTACCTTCTAGCCCGTCCTGACCTTCGACGCGTCGCGGTATCCCTCGACCTCCAACTGCAGCGCGCGCAGCGACAGATCGACGTCGCGCAGGAACCACAGCAGGCCGGCGATCAGGCACGCCATACAGCCGACGAACAGGACCACCAGCACTACGGCGGCTTCGACCCGCAGCAGGGTCGCGAGGAACAACACGATCACCAGCGTCGCCGCGAACAACATGCTGCAGGTGGTCATGGCAATCGCGGTGCGCAGGAGGCGGCCGCGCCGGCCGAGGATGGCGAGCTGACCCTCGATCAGGGGACGATCTTCGGGTGGGCAGGTGCGCAGCTCGCGCACCAACAGGCGCGTGCGATCGATGATGCGGCCGAGGCGATTGGTCTTGGTCAGCAGCAACAGGCCGACGCCGGAGACCAAGATCACTGCACCGACCGCAAGCTGCAGCACCGGCACCAGCTCGGCGAGCTTCACGCCGGCACCCCCACGACCTCGAGCAGGCGCCCGCGACCATCGGGGGTGGCGACGTTGGTGCCGCGAGCCGTTTCGGCCCCGTCAGCCCCCAGGATCACCCAGTCGCAGAGGGCCAGTCCTTGGCAGGCCCGCACCGGACCGGCCAGCTCGAGGCGGCTGCCGGGCATGAAGCGGCGTACGGCGGCGAGTTGCGCGAGCAGGTCCTCGTGGCCGACCAAGTTCGACCACCGATCCCGAAACGCGACATCCGGGGCCGCCGCCTCGAGCACCAACGCCCGACGTTCGGCGTCGTCGTCGCTCGACCAAGCCCGCGCCCACGATTCGAGAGCACGGGTCACGTTCGGAACCAACGCGGCTGACGCCACCTCGGAGAACACCGCGAGCTGGTAACGCCACCCCTGCACGTGGTGGTCGCGCACCGCGGGATCGGCGAAGTGGTGGTGCAGGCGCAACCGGGTCCACCCAGGCCCGTGTTCTTCGAGCTCGATCGACACCCGCGAGGCCCCCGCAGCGATCGGTTGCCCGCTGGTGTAGCCGAAGCTGAAGACGAAGCGATGCGGCGCCTCGATCTCGAGTACCTCGCCGCTCGCTTCGATGCCGTTGGGGTAGCGGATCAGCACGCGGCCGCCGGGAGTCGGATCGACCGACGAACCCTGGCCCCACCACGTCGCCCACCGGCTCGAATCGGTGAAGTGCTCGAACACCAGCTCGGGGCTGGCGCGGATGTCGATTTCGCGGTCGAGGTGGTGGATCAGGTCGTCGTGCATCGTGCTCTCCTAGGCAGTTTTCCGTTCGGCCGGGCGTGGGCCGCGGCGGTCAGCCTCGAGCTCCGCCAGGCGCTGCAGGCGATCGAGGGCAGAGTCCCACATCGCCTCGAGCTCCTTCGCCAATGCTCCCAACACCTCTGGCCTGGCTCGATACCAGCGTCGAGGCCCGTCCGGTCGCACCTCGACCAGACCGGCCTGCTCCAACCGGCGCAGATGCTGGGAAACCGCCGCGAAGCTCACCGGATCGAGAGCCGACACCTCGCGATGGATCTCCCCGGCAGGACGCTCCTCGTTCCACACGGCGCGCAGGATCTCCCGGCGCCGAGGCGAAGCGAGCGAGCGCAGACAGGCCGTATGCATGGCATTAGTTTAGTAGAAACTTAAATTCTTGCCAAGCCCTCCCGCTGCTCTCTTCCCTCTTCCCCATCCCCATCACTTCTTCCCTTCACCGCCGCGTTGTATCGTCTCGCGATGGATCTCGACGATCAGCCCTCCAGTACCTTCCGCCCGGTCCCCCGGACCGGGGTGATCTTCGTCTCCGAGGAGGCCCGCCAACGGGGGTGGTCGCCGGGCCATCCCGACTGGTGCAACCTCGGCCAAGGGCAACCCGAAACGGATGAGCTGCCGGGCGCTCCCCCGCGGATCCACTCGATCGAGATCGACCCCGGCGATCAGGAATACGCCCCGGTCCCCGGCCTGCCGGAGTTGCGCGAGGCCATCGCGCACTACTACAACACCGTCCACCGCCGCGGCCGAGCGTCGCAGTACACCGCCGACAATGTCTGCATCTCGGGCGGTGGGCGTGCGGCCCTGACCCGTGCGGTCGCGGCCTTGGGCGCCGTCAACCTCGGCCATTTCCTCCCGGACTACACCGCCTACGAAGAGCTCCTCGAGATCTTCCGTCTGGTCACACCGATCCCGATCCTGCTCCAACGCGAACGCGCCTACGACTTCTCGACCGCCGATCTCGAACGCGAAATCCGCGGCCGCGGCCTTTCCGCCCTGCTGCTGTCGAACCCCGCGAATCCGACCGGCAAGGTGCTTCGTGACGGCGAGCTCGAGACCTGGGTCGACGTGGCGCGCCGCTTCGACTGCACCCTGCTGCTCGACGAGTTCTACTCGCACTACGTCTGGAATGGGCCGGCTCCGGTGTCGGCCGCAGCCTATGTCGGCGATGTCGACCGCGATCCGGTCGTGATCTTCGACGGCCTGACCAAGAACTGGCGTTACCCGGGTTGGCGGGTCACCTGGGCGGTGGGGCCGAAGAGCGTCGTCGAGGCCATGGCGAGCGCCGGATCTTTCCTCGACGGGGGAGGGTCCAAACCGCTCCAGCGCGCCGCTGTGCCGCTTCTCGACCCTGCTCGCGTGGCAGCCGAGGATGCCGCGATCCAAGCTGCCTTCGCGCCCAAGCGCCGGCTGACCCTCGAAAGGCTGCGGGCACTCGGGCTCTCCCACGAGCTCGAGCCGAGCGGTACCTTCTACGTCTTCGCCTCCCTCGCCGCTCTCCCCGATCCCCTCTGCGACGGCATGGCGTTCTTCCGTGCCGCTCTCGAACACCGCGTGATCACCGTGCCGGGAGTGTTTTTCGATGTCAATCCCGGCCGCCGCCGGTCACGGCGGCACTCGCGCTTCCACCGTCACGTGCGGATCTCCTATGGGCCGCCGATGGACGAGGTCGAGCGCGGCCTCGATCGGCTCGAGAGGCTCTTGGCAACCGCCACATAGACGCGCACGACGCCGAATCGCGCTCTATACTCACGCCCGACCGCGTCCGAAGGCTCGCGTCGCGAGCCTCGCCCCCTCCGCTTTGGACGAGCTCAGGTCGACCGTGCTGAGGAGGATGTGACCGTTGCAAGATTTCACCATCACGCCAGAGTTTCCCCAGGCCGTGGATCTGGGGCTGATCTGGCCACCGGTCGAAGGCCGGGAGTATCTCCGGGAGATCCACCGGCACGAGATCACCCTCGCGCGTCGCGGCCCCGACGAATGGAGCGCCGAGGCTGGGCCCTGGCGTCTCTATCTGGCCTCCGGCTGCCGCTACCCGACGATCGAGAGAGGACGCGAAGAGCTGGTCACGTGGGCTCACTGGCACGCACAGGTACGCTGCTCGTTCTCACCCCAGCGGTGTCTGCTGCTCGGATCGCTCCCCGACGGGTCGGTGGCCCTCTGGCAAGCAGTCCGGCGCGAGCCCTCGCTCGCTGAGAGCCTTTCCGGGATCCTGACGCTCGACGACCCCACGGTGGTCGCCCACGCGCTGTTCCGCGCGGCCGACACGTTGGAGCAGCTGCACTCGCGTGTGGCTCCGACGGGCCTGCGGGTCGACCTCGACAACTCCGGCGTGGTCGGCGCTCGCCCGGCCTACCTGTCGCTGGCACCGACCCCCCGCGGTATCTGGGCGCGTCCGCAGAACTTCGTGGCCCGACCGCTGGCGGTCGAGGAAGCCTTCGCCCCACTCTTGAACAGCCGGGTGCCTCGCTGGCGTCGTCGGGGCCAGGACCTGGCGGCGGCCCTGGTGGCCAGTCCCGATGCGCAGCGCAAACCCGAGGTCAGCGCACGGCTCCAAGAGGTCGTCTCCTTACTCTGAGCAGCGGCGCATGGATGGAATCGACCCCCACGAGCTCCCTCGGGCTCTCGACTCGGTGGGCCTGCCCCTCAACCAGACGCTGGTCGAGATGTTGGGCGAGCACTTCAGCCACCGCACCGAACGCCGCGGCTGCGGCTACACCCAGGCGACCCGCCACTTGGCGGTGCTCGTCAATCGGCCGCGGCAGCAGCACCGCGACACGGTGGCCCAGCTTTTCCCGGCGTGGGCTCGAGATCGCGGTTATGCATCGGACCCCGAGCTCTTGCACGAGGGCCCTCACCCCGCACAGCGAGAGGTCGATCAAGCCTTCCTGCGCGCCACGCTGCGGTCGCTGCCCGGCCTCCTCGAGCGCGAGGAGAGTCGCCTGCTGGCGCACCTCATCGCGGACCTCGCCGACCCAAACCCGGCCGACGGGGGGGAGCTGACCAGCTACCCGGAGAGCCTGCCGGTGGGGACGTGCCCGCTGGCGGAGCGCTTCTTTCTCGAGATCGCAGACCGATTCGTGCGCCGCAAGGGTCGCGTCAACGTCATCGTCTCGGACCGCGGCGAACCCTTGATGATCGAAAAGCTCCACCTCGGTGACGACCATTCGTGCATCAGTGTCGTCGAGCTTCGGCTCAACGGCGTGCGGTTGCCGCCCGCCAGTCTGTTCGCCGTGCACTACGAAGGAGAAGTTGCTCTGCGGTCGAATCGCTCGCTTCCGGGTCAGGTGATTCCGGCCACCTCGTGCGCCGGGTTCCGTTTCCTGCGCCTGACGACGCTGGCGGTTTCCCCCGCCAACCGCCGGCGGGCCTTTTCGGCCCACTTCGAGTCCCAGGTCCAGGCGGGCCTCTACGCCCCCGGCGACACGACGGTGGACCAACTGCGCACGGTTGCCCTCGAACAACTCTGATCGATGCCCGCTCCGAGCGCACCACCGAAGACCCTCAAGGTCCTCTACTCCGAAGACCTCGTTGCCGATGCCGAGGTACCCCTGTCGCCGAGCGATCGCAAACCCCGGCCGATCGCCGAGGCGCTGCTGGCCTCCGGCTGGCCCATCGAGATCGTCGCACCGCACCCCGTGTCGATCGCCGACCTGTGCCGAGCGCACGATCCAGACTACGTCATCGACGTCCTCACGCACCAACGTTCCAATGGCTTCGGGAACCGCTCCAAGTCGCTGGCGCGCTCGCTGCCGTACACCTGCGGCGCCCTCTACGACGCCGCCGTTGCGGCCCTCGGTGCCGGGATCAGCGCGAGTCTGACCTCCGGGTTCCATCACGCCGGCCCGCGAGCACCGCGGGGATACTGCACCTTCAACGGCCTGGTGGTCGCAGCGTTGCGCCTGCTCGAGGAGGGGCGGGCCGAGCGCATCGCCATCGTCGATGGCGACTACCACTTCGGCGACGGCACCCAGGCGATCCTCGACCTGCACCCGCGGAGCTCGCAGAGGGGCCCGGGATCAGGGATCCACCGGAGGAGTTGGCCTTGAGAGATGGTCCAGTGCGACCCCGGCAAGCGGCGCTGCGGGCACCAGCGGCACAGGCATCCGCCGGCCCCGCACAGGATCGTCGCCCTTCACCAGCAGGGAGGAGGGGAAGCGCTGCAATCACCGCGAGGTTTGGTCAACGCGCTGTGGCAACGCGGATCGCTCTTCTCCGAACCAAAGATCCTTTCCAAGTCCGGATCTGCTCCGACTTCGGTTGCGGCCGCCGCGTTGGTTAGGACCCGGCGCATTCGACCGGCAAAGCCATGACCAGCCGCACGAGATCGCGCTGGCACCGGGCCCCGGTCTTGGCATAGATGCGCCGCAAGTGCGTCCGGGCCGTCTGGTACGCGACTCCGAGGTTGGCGGCGAGGTCGCGCACGTCCTTGGCCTCGGGAAGCCCCAAGGCAACTCGAGCCTCACAGGTGGTGAGCCCGAAGAAGCGGCACAACAACTCGGATGAGGTCCACCGCGAGACCTCCACCGGCTGGCCCACCGATGTCCGCGCCCGCCCCAGCGCGCGTTCGAATACACCGCGGCCGGGGCGGTGCTCGAGGAACCGCCGCGCCGCCTCGCGGGTGCGCTGGACGTCGCCGTCTCCATCGAGGACCACCACACCACGACCGACCGCTTCGACCAGGCCGTTGAGGGTCCGTTCGACCTGCTCCGCGTGCTCGAGCCGGCGCCGAATGCGGATCGCGCGGCGCAAGTGGGAGAGCATCTCGACGGTAGCCGACGACGGTCGCATCGCAAACGCGCCTCGCTCCTCGCGCCGCAGCAGCCCAAGCAACCAGGCCTGAGAGTCGTCGAGATCGATGCAGGTGGCCGACGCAAACCGCAGCCCCAAGGGCCGCAGGAAGCCGGAATAGTACGGGGAGCCGACCAACTCGTCGCTCGCCACCATCCGGCTGCCGACCGCGAGCTCGCCCGCACGCGCGGCCCGAGTCGTTCTCTCGATCAGGGGATTGTGGGGCGCCCAGCGGTCGAGGTAGACCCGCGCGACCGATTCCGGCACCCCTCCGAACTCGGCATCCCAGACTCGCACCTCGTCGAGCTGCACTCGCTCGAGCGAGACCGCATCGGCATCGAGGTGACGGCCCGCCTCGGTGAGGAACCCCGACCAGCTCTCGGCCGTGTCGGCTGCCGCGTAGATCCCATCGATCAATTCCCCAGTCTGCCGAGCCGTCCCTGCGTTCCCCGTTCGAGCCATGCCTGCCTCCTGTTCGATCAGCGCGCCGGTCGAGCGCGCAGACGGGCGAAGGCCCATCCATCTACTGGGGGTTCGAAACAGGCCAAACCGGGACAAAGTCGTCGAAAGGTCGTTGGCGGGACCAGGGACCGGGGACCAGGGACTCGATTTCAGCCGCCGGGGTGCGCGACGAAGGGGCGCGCAGGAATCGATCTACGAGTCCTTCGAAGGGCCACTTCCTATCAGGTCCCAGAGGTTGCCGTAGAGATCGAGGAACACCACGACCATTCCGTAGGGTTCGCTCCGGGGAGCCTCGACGAAGTGCACCCCGTGGCGCTCGAGGTGGTGGTACTCGTCCCAAAAGTCGTCGACCTCGAGGAACAGGAACACCCGTCCGCCGGTCTGATCGCCGATCCGCGACTCTTGATCCGCGGTCACTGCTCGCCCCAGGACCAGCGCGACACCATGTCCTCCGCGCGGTCCCACCACCACCCAACGTTTACCGCCGCCCATCGCCACATCCTCGAGGACCTCGAAGCGCAACACGTTTCGAAAGAAGTCGAGTGCTTCGTCGTAGTCGCGGACGACGTACATGACCTTGGTGATGGCCTGCCCCATTTCTCGCGGAAGCGTACCAGCGGCCTGGTCGTGGTGCCTTCGGGGTCTGGAGTCAGGCACCGAGTACCGGGAATGTCGCGGCGCGGATGGCCCCGGTTCGGCCCGGGACACGCCTCTCCGGGTGGACCTCGGAGGATTCATGACCAGATCACTCAGCCCGTTCACCCCGCAGATACTCGCCATCGGCCTCTGTGCCCTCATTGCCATCACTCCGGCCGAAGCCGTCAGACGCCGCGCCTTCGTCACCTCGATCACCGGCACCGGTGATCTCGGCAGTTGGCCCGAGGCCGGCTCCGCCACCGGGCTCGCCGCCGGTAATGCCATCTGCCGCGCACGCGCCAACGCCGCCGGCCTTCCCAACGCCAACACCTACCGGGCGTGGCTCTCGACCTCCACCACCGACGCCTACTGCCACATCCGCGGCCAGAGTGGGCTCAAGGGCGCCTGCACCGGGGGCACTCCGCTGGCCGCGGGGCCGTGGTATCTCGCCAACGGCATCACCAACTTCACCGGTTCGCTCGACGAGCTCACCAACGAGCTCGAGATCTACCGTCCGGTGATGATGGACGAATTCGGCGACATCCTGCCTTCCGGCTGGGATCAGCGCCTGTATTGGACCGGATCCGATCCCGACGGCACCGTATTCGCGAGTGCGCCCTGGCACTGCTCGAACTGGACCGTCTCCGACAGCACCACCGGTGCGGCCGGCGACGGCTACGGTACCGCTTACCGGTGGTCGACCGCCGGCTTCGGGCCCTCGTGCAACCAACCACAGCGCCTGCTGTGCCTCGAGCCGGGTGAGAGCGATGTCGCAACCCTCGAGTGGACGACTGCCGCCACCCTGGTCTTCCTCACCAAGGCTTCGGGAAACGGCAACCTCTCCTCGTGGCCGCTCGCCGGCGGCGCCGTGGGGCTCGCAGCCGGCGATGCCATCTGTCGGGCCGAGGCGGCTGCCGCCAATCTCCCGGCACCGGAGTCATTCCTCGCCTGGCTTTCGACCACCGCGGTCGACGCTCGCGACCGCTTCGACGCCAACCGCCCATTCAAGCGGGTCGATGCCTACTCCATCGCCAACAGCGAGGCCGACTTGCTCGACGGCTCGATCGCGACGACGATCCACCAACACGCCGACGGCACCTACCTGTGGGGCGTCCCGGACGTCGCCACCGGAACGCTCAGCGACGGCACTGCCAGTGGCGCCGATTGTCTCGGCTGGACCAGTGCCTCCAACCAGGTCGCGATCACCGAGGGCGGCCCGAACTGGGCCCGCCTCCCGGACTGGACCGAAAAGAGCACCGGCAACGGCTGCCACGGCACCTCTCGGCTCTACTGTTTCTCCGGGCGACCGGTGATCTTCTGGGACGGCTTCGACGCCACAGGAGACACCAGCCGCTGGTCGACGAGTCCCTGACGCCCCGCCCCATGGTGTGATCCGCCGGCCGCCGCGTCGCGCTAGCCTGGTCTCGGGTCCAGCATGGACCCGAGGAGGTTCAGATGGCGCGACGCGTGGTGATTCTGGGAGCCGCGGGGCGCGACTTCCACAACTTCAACTGCCTCTTCCGTGATGCCGAGGACGTCCAGGTCGTGGCCTTCACAGCCACCCAGATCCCGGACATCGCAGACCGGATCTACCCTGCGGCGTTGGCCGGGCGGCTGTATCCGGACGGGATCCCGATCCACCCGGAATCGGATCTCGAAGCCCTGATCCGAGACCACGCGATCGACGAGGCATGGTTCTCCTATTCGGATGTCTCGCACGCGTACGTCATGCACCTCGCGAGCCGCGTGACCGCCTGGGGCTCCCATTTCGGCGTGTGCTCGGTCGCCAAGACCATGGTGCCCTCGCGGCTGCCGGTGATCGCGGTGACGGCCGTACGCACCGGCTCGGGGAAGAGCCAAACCACCCGCTTCATCGCCGGCCTCTTGCGCGCGCGTGGTCTGCGGGGGGTTGCGGTGCGCCATCCGATGCCCTACGGTGATCTCGCAGCCCAAGCGTGCCAGCGCTTCGCCACCTACGCCGATCTCGATCGCCACCGCACCACGATCGAGGAACGGGAGGAGTACGAGCCCTACCTCGACCACGGTCTGATCGTCTACGCCGGCGTCGACTACCACCAGATCCTCCGCGAAGCCGAAGAAGAGGCCGATGTGATCCTGTGGGACGGTGGCAACAACGACACGCCATTCTTCAGACCCGACCTCCACATCACCGTGCTCGACCCCCATCGCCCCGGCGACGAGGAGAACTACTACCCCGGCGAAACCAACCTACTGATGGCGGACCTCTTGCTGGTCAACAAGGTCGACACCGCCTCGCCCGAAGGCATCGCCCGCGTGCTCGACAGCGCTCGTCGGCTCAACCCCAACGCCACGGTGCTCCAGTGCCGTTCGAGGATCACGGTCGCCCAGCCCGAGCTCATCCGGGGTCGCCGGGTGGTGGTGGTCGAAGACGGGCCAACCCTCACTCACGGTGGCATGAGCCGCGGCGCCGGCTGGTACGCGGCACGCGACGCCGGGGCCGCGGAGGTCGTCGACCCCCGGCCGTGGGCCGTTGGGTCGATCGCGGCCACCTACGACAAGTACCCCAATGCCGCCGGGATTCTCCCAGCGATGGGCTACGGCGACGATCAGGTGCAGGACCTTCTCGCCACCCTCGAGGCGGTTCCGGCGGATGTCATCGTCGAAGGGACGCCGATCGAGCTGCGGCGCCTGATCCAGCCCAGCAAGCCGATCGTCGACGTCCGCTACGAGCTCGAGGAGGTCGACCCCGGGAGCCTGGAGACCGCCGTCACGGCCGTGATCGCCGGAGCCAAGTCTTCGGGATAAGCCTGCTCGGAAAATGGGGACCAGGGACCCGGGACCAGGGACCCGGGACCAGGCCGGAACGGAGACCGGACGGCGGGCTTGATTTTCATCCTCCGGGGTGCACCACGGAGGGGTGCATGGGGAACTGCTCAGAGAATGGGGACCCGGGTCCCGGATCCCGAAACCATGGCCTCCGTGTTGGATAGACTCGCAGCTCGCGTCCGCCAACGGCCGCCGGAGCTGCTCATGACCTCGATCCGCACCCTCGTTCCCGATAGCGACCCGATCGAAACCCGCGAGTGGGAGGAATCCCTCGACGCGGTGCTCGAGCGCGAAGGCCCAGAACGCGCGCACTTTCTGCTCGAAACCCTGGTCGAGAAGGCGCGCCGTTCGGGCGCCT
The DNA here is from genome assembly GCA_964599475.1 of uncultured Thermoanaerobaculia bacterium. Lineage (GTDB taxonomy): Bacteria > Acidobacteriota > Thermoanaerobaculia > Multivoradales > CAZRFU01 > CAZRFU01. The sequence continues at coordinate 69,391 of CAZRFU010000003.1, read as the reverse complement.
ACATCCCCTTCACCGCCAACACCGCCTACGTCAACACCATCCCTCCGCACCTCGAGACCCGCTACACCGGCGACCTCGAGGTCGAGCGGCGACTGCGCAACGTCGTGCGGTGGAACGCGATGGCGATGGTGGTCAAGGCCAACCGCAAGTTCGACGGGCTCGGCGGCCACATCGCCAGCTACGCCTCGGCCGCGACCCTCTACGAAGTCGGCTTCAACCACTTCTTCCACGCCCCGAGCAAGGACCACGGCGGCGACCTGATCTTTTCCCAGGGTCACTCCTCTCCCGGCATCTACGCCCGCGCCTTCCTCGAGGGGCGGCTCACAGAAGACCACCTCGACCGCTTCCGCCGCGAGGTCCAGCCAGGCGGATTGTCGTCCTACCCACACCCGTGGTTGATGCCGGACTTCTGGCAGTTCGCGGTGGTGTCGATGGGTCTCGGGCCGCTCCAGGCGATCTACCAGGCGCGATTCTTGAAGTACCTCGAGAACCGCGGGCTGGTGCCGCGCCAGAACCGCAAGGTGTGGGCCTTCTGCGGCGACGGCGAGATGGACGAGCCGGAATCGCTCGGTGCGATCTCGCTGGCCAGCCGGGAGAACCTCGACAACCTGATCTTCGTCATCAACTGCAACCTCCAGCGCCTCGACGGCCCGGTGCGCGGCAACGGCTCGATCATCCAGGAGCTCGAGGCGGTGTTCCGCGGCGCCGGCTGGAACGTGATCAAGCTGATCTGGGGTCGTTATTGGGACCCGCTCCTCGCGCGCGACCACGACGGCTTGCTCAAGCGCCGCATGGAAGAGGCCGTCGACGGCGAATACCAAGCCTACAAGGCGAGCGGCAGCGGTGCCTTCGTGCGCGAGCACTTCTTCGGCAAATACCCGGAGTTGCGCGAACGGGTCGCGTCGATGACCGACGACGACATCTTCCGCCTCAACCGCGGCGGCCACGACACCCAGAAGATCTTCGCCGCCTACTCGGCCGCCGTGAACACCCAGGGGCAGCCGACGGTGATCCTCGCGAAGACCGTCAAGGGGTACGGCATGGGCATCGCCGGCGAAGGTCAGAACATCACCCATCAGCAGAAAAAGATGGGCGAGGACTCGCTGCGCCACTACCGCGACCGCTTCGACCTGCCGATCTCGGATGCCCAGATCGACGAAACTCCGTTCTACCGTCCCGCTGACGATTCGCCCGAAATGCAGTACCTGCGTGAGCGACGGGCCGCCCTCGGTGGGTCGCTGCCGCAACGTCGCCGATCGTCGGTAGCCCTGCCGGCGCCCCAGCTCGACGCCTTCAAAGGGCAGCTCGAGAGCTCGGGCGATCGCGAGCTGTCGACCACCATGGCATTCGTGCGAATGTTCTCGACCCTCGCCCGCGACAAGCACCTCAAGGAGCGCCTGGTGCCGATCGTCGCCGACGAGGCGCGCACCTTCGGCATGGAAGGCCTGTTTCGCCAGCTCGGCATCTACGCCCCCAGCGGTCAGCTCTACACCCCGGTCGACAAGGACCAACTCGCCTACTACCGCGAGGACAAGGGTGGGCAGATCCTCCAGGAAGGCATCAACGAGGCCGGTTCGACGGCGTCATGGATCGCGGCAGGCACGTCCTACGCCAATCACGACCTGCCGATGATCCCGTTCTTCATCTTCTATTCGATGTTCGGCTTCCAGCGGGTCGGCGACCTGATCTGGGCGGCAGGTGACCAGCAGGCACGAGGCTTCCTGCTCGGCGGCACCTCCGGCCGCACCACGCTCAACGGCGAAGGCCTGCAGCACCAGGACGGCCACAGTCACCTGATGTCGGCCACCGTGCCCAACTGCATCTCCTACGACCCGACCTACGCCTACGAGCTCGCCGTGATCCTGCGGGACGGCCTCGAGCGGATGGTCGAGAAGCAGGAGAACGTCTTCTACTACATCACCCTGATGAACGAGAACTACACCCACCCGGCGATGCCCGAGGGAGCCGAGCAGGGCATCCTGCGTGGGCTCTACCGGCTCCGCACGGCGGGGGTGAAAAAGCCCAAGGCGTCAGTGCGGCTGCTCGGCAGTGGCTCGATCCTGCGCGAGGTCGAGGCTGCCGCGGTGATGCTGGAAGACGAGTGGAAGGTCGGCGCCGAGGTCTACTCCGCCACCAGCTTCACCGAGCTGCGCCGTGACGGCATGGCGTGCGAACGCTGGAACCTCCTCCATCCGGCCGAGGAGCCCCGCACGCCGTGGGTGCGCCAACAGCTCGACGGCTCGACCCCGATCGTCGCCTCGACCGACTACATCAAGTCGTACGCCGAGCAGATTCGGCCGTTCCTCGCCGCGCCGTACGCCGTGCTCGGCACCGACGGCTACGGCCGTAGCGACACCCGCGAGGCGCTGCGCGACTTCTTCGAGGTCGATCGCCGCTGGGTGGTCGTGCGTGCGCTCGCGCTGCTGGCCGAAACCGGCACGGTCGAGCGCAGCGTCGTCAAGAAGGCCCTCGAAAAGTACGGCATCGACCCCAACAAGCCCGACCCCACCACCGTCTGACCAAGAGCAGCCATGGCCAACACCATCGAAATCCGCGTCCCCGACATCGGCGAGTCCGAAGGCGTCGACGTCACCGAAGTGCTGGTCTCCCCCGGTGATCGGGTCGAGGCTGAACAATCCCTGGTCGTCCTCGAAAGCGACAAGGCCTCGATGGAGGTCCCGTCGCCCGCTGGCGGCACGATCGTGTCGGTGGCGATCGCCGCCGGCGCCACGGTCAAGCAGGGTGATCTGGTGGCGACGATGGAGGTGGCGGAGGAGAAGGGATCCGGGACCAGGGACGAGGGACCGGGGACCGGGGACCAGGGAGCGGGGAGCAGGAATCCGGGGGCCGGTTCGGAGCCCCAGATCGAAGCGGCAGCGCCGACCACTCCAAAGGCTGAAACCCCATCCAAACCCGCGGCCGCACCGCTGGAACCGCGACCATCCTCCTCCGGACCCAACCCCCAACTCCCAACCCCTACCACCTCCCTCCCCCACGCCTCCCCCTCGATCCGCCGCTTCGCGCGCACGCTCGGCGTCGATCTCGCGGGCGTGACGGGTACCGGGCCCAAGGGCCGGATCCTGCGTGAAGACGTCGAAGGGTTCGTCAAGCAGGCCCTGGCCTCGCCGCGAGCAGCGGTTGGCGGTGGCGGCGGTGGACTCCCCACCCAGCCGGATGTCGACTACAGCCAGTTCGGCCCGATCGAGGTCGAGGCGCTGACCAAGATCAACAAGCTCACCGGCACCAACCTCACTCGCTCGTGGCTGCTCGCGCCGCGGGTCACGCAGTTCGACGAAGCCGACATCACCGAGCTCGAGGCCTTCCGCAAGGGCCTGGCCGCGGAAGCCGACAAAGCCGGCGTCAAACTCACCTTCCTCGCCTTCCTGATGAAAGCCGTCGCCTTCTCCCTGCGCGAGCTTCCACGAGTCAACGCTTCGTTGGCCGCCGACGGCGAGTCGTTGGTGGTCAAGCGCTACATCCACCTCGGCATCGCCGTCGACACCCCCAAGGGGCTGGTGGTGCCGGTGATCCGCGACGTCGACCAGAAGGGGATCTTCGAGCTTGCTCGAGAGCTCACCGAGGTCAGCGGCCGTGCCCGCGAGGGCAAGCTCACGCCCAAGGACTTCGCCGGCGCAAGCTTCACCATTACCAGCCTCGGCGGCATCGGCGGCACCCAGTTCACGCCGATCGTCAACGTGCCGGAAGTGGCGATCCTCGGGGTCTCACGGGCGTCGATGAAACCGGTGTGGGACGGTTCCGCCTTCCAACCACGGCTGATCCTGCCGCTCGCCCTGTCCTACGACCACCGCGTCGTCGACGGCGCCTACGGCGTGCGCTTCACCACCCATCTGGCGAAGGTGTTGGGGGATTTGCGGAGGGTGTTGTTGTAGGAGGGGACCGGGGACCGGGGACCAGGGACCGGAGATCAGAGATCAGGGATCCGCCGGAGGATCCCGCGCCAGAGTGTTCCGGTGTAGGGGCAGCGGGAGCGCCCCAGGGTGCGCGTTGCGCGCGCACCTCTTCCGCAGCTACTCGGACCACGCCGAGGTGTCGCCGGATTCGAATCCGTCCGCGAAGATCGAAGACCAGGCGGGGACGTCGAGCGACCACCATTCGAAGCCCACCTGGTGGTCGGTTGCGAGGAAATAGAGCCGGCGGCCGGCGCGCACGAAGCGCTTCGGGCTCGAGGACTTCGGACCCGCGGCAACGTCCGAGATCCGGGCCGTCCCGCCGAGCGTGCCATCGCTCCACCACGCCTCCCGCCCATGGGCTTCGGTCCAGGCGGAGAACACCAAGGTCCCGTCGATCGCGGTGAGCGCCCCGGGGATCGACGACTCGGTTCCGGGAACGAGATCGAACAACACGGTGCCGTCGGACGTCCCATCGCTGACCCACAACTCGCGGCCATGGATCCCATCGTCGGCGGCAAAGGCCACCAGCCCCACGCGGAGCTGGACCAGGTCGGCCGGGTCCGCGCCCAATGCTCCCGGGCGCAGGTCGCGCACCAGCGCCGATCCAGCGGCGGTGCCGTCGGTGATCCACAGCTCCGCGCCGTGGACCCCGTCATCGACCACCAGCAACGCCCGGGCCGCGTCGAGCGGAGCCGCCAAGTTGAGTGCGGGAGCGTTGGGGCTCAGAGCGCGGGTCAGCGCCTCCGGCACCTCCGCCGCGCCACCCTGGATCCCGATCGGAGCGGCCGTCGCCGGAACCCCGTCGACGACCGCCCAGCGCTCGGAGCTCAGCGCGAGGAAGCCTGCTCCGAGGGCGATCGGAGCGACTCTGCCCCCAAGCCCGACCACCGGCTCGAAGCTCGATCCGCGCAAGATGCCGGCCGAAAAGGCCACCAAATCGCCGTTGACCAACAACGGCTCGCCAGGGAAGCTCGCGGCGACGGCGCTCGTCCCTGCGACCGTCCCATCGCTGCGCCAGACGGCGTCGTCGGCACCCCACACCACCTCGGCGCCCCGGCTGAGCATGACGTGTGAGCCCTTGTCGACCTCGCGAACAGCGTAGCCCGTCGCCACCCCATCGGTCGACACCAGCAGCGCGCGGCCCTCAGCGACCGGGACCAAGGCCACGTATCCGTCTCCTGCTCGAGCACAGCCCACCGACCCGATCTGGCTACCGGGTGCACTTGCGAACAGGGTCGTGGGCGGCCTGCCAGCCTCGATGCCGACGAGATTCGAACCATCCTCGGTGAAGTTCCACGCGAGCAGTCCGGGCCCACGGGGCTCGCGGCACCCAGCCCACCACCCCAAAGGAGGCTCGACTGAAGTTTGCGACCCGATGGTCTTGACGTTGCGAGTGCCGGCCGCGGTTCCGTCACTGATCGCCAGCTTGACGCCGTCGGCCGCGAGGTGGCGGAACACCACGGAACCGGGCAGGTTGAAGAGATCCGGCCGCTGGCTGAACTGGCCCGTGACGACTCCGGCCGGCCCGGGAACGAGCTCCGGCAGGGCCACCGTGCCGCCGGGAGTCCCATCGGTGAAGTACGGCTCGAAGCCTCGTTGCCCATCGTCGGCGAGGAACACCAAACCTCCATCGACCTCCTTCCATGCCGTCGAGCCGTAGATCTCGAGCTCGTAGCGAATCCCGCTGCCCGGGCCAGGCAGGATGTCCGCCAGCAGTACCGGTGGCCCGAGCGACGGAATCGCCCACAACTCGTGACCGCTGGTCGGCTCGTACGCTGCGGCGACCACGGTGCCGTCGGCCAGCTGCACCAGCGGACCGACGTTGGAAGCCTCCGCGACGGCGTCGAGGCCGAGGTTCTCCGGAGCGCCGAGGCCTCCCGAGTAGCGCCACACCGACCGCGGTGCCGGGCTCGGACCGTTTGTCGCAGGGTAGAGGATGACCTCGCGATCGACCACGAACCGAGTGCCCTGCTCGAGCCCTGGGTGGATCAGCACGGCACCGCCCGGACTCCCGTCGCTCACCGCCAAGCCCTGCTCCGTCACCAACACCAGCTCCCCGAGCCCCGTCGTCCCGACGACATCCCGAATCATCCGAAGTCCGCTCCCCACATCGGAGCCAACCGGGTAGGTCCCTCCCGGTGTGCCGTCGACCCGCCACCACGCATCCGCGGTTCGGGCCCACAACCAACCTGAGCCGGCCTCGAGACTCACGAGCCCTCCACTTGGTCCAGGAACAGGATCCCAGAACAGCGCCGTCCCCTTCGCGGTGCCGTCACTGCGCCAGACCGCAGGGCCGTCCTCCGCGGTCCGTGCGATGAAGAACAGCTGCCCGCCGACCTCGACCATCGCCCCCGGGAACCGCGTCCCGACCGATCCGGGAGTGAGCTCGCGGACCATCTGCGTGCCGAGGGCGGTGCCGTCACTGCGCCACAGTTCCGGCCCATGCACACCATCGTTAGCGACGAAGAACAACGTGCCCGCCGCGCTGCCGATGATCCCCGGCCAGAGCATGGCCCATTCCGAGCCCGAGCAGGCGCCGGGGCAGATGTCGCGCAGCAGGTAGGTCCCGATCGCGGTCCCGTCGGTGCGCCACACCTCCTGGCCGTGGATACCGTCGTCGAAGTGGAAGTACACCACCCCGTCGAGCTCAGCCCAACCGGTGCCCCACAAGAAGTCATAGCCGATGTCGGTGCCGTAGCTCCCGAGGTTGGCCACCAGCTCGGCCGGAGTCGTCGGAGGCAGGCCCATGGCCGCCAGCATCACGAGACTCGATGCGATCATTTCGGCCACCTGCTCGGAAGATAGGGACCGGGGACCAGGTACCGGGGACCAGGACCAGAGAGGGAACTGCTCAGAGAATGGGTACCGGGTACCCGGGACCCGGGACCCGAGACCCGGGACCAGGCCGGAACGAAGACCGGACGGCGGACGTGATTTTGATCTTCCGGGGTGCACCACGGAGGGGTGCATGGGGAACTGCTCACGGAACCACTCCCGACCATGGCACCAGGTCGCCCGACTCGAAGCCATCGGCGAAGATCCCGGCCCAGGCCGGCACATCGGCCGACCACCACTCGAAGCCGAGCTGATGGTCGGTGGCGAGAAAGTACAGCCGGCGGCCGGCGCGGGCGAACCGCTCCGGACTCGACGACTTGGGTCCCGGTGCCGCGTCGCTGATCCGCACCGTGCCGGCCGGTGTCCCGTCGCTCCACCACGCCTCGCGGCCATGGGCCTCCGTCCAGGCGGAGAAGAGCAACACGCCGTCGATCGCCGTCAGCTCCTGGGGAACTGACGAGGCGGGCCCGGGCACCAGGTCGATCACCTGCGTTCCGGCGGCGGTGCCGTCGGTGAACCACAGCTCTCGACCGTGGATCTCATCGGTCGCGGCAAACGCCACGACACCCTCCGCCAGCTGGACGAAATCCTTCGGTGCGGAACTCTCGGGACCCGGCCGGAGGTCGAGCAAGAGCTCCGTGCCCTCCGGCGTCCCGTCGCTGACCCACGGTTCCGCACCGTGGTCAGGATCGCCGATGGCCAAGACTGCGCGTTTCGGGTCGAGGGCGCTCGCGAGCACCTCGATCGTCGCGGTGAAGTCGAAGACTCCCAGCGCGCTCGGATACGTCGCGCCTTCAGCCAGCGGACGCACCAGTGCCGGCTCGCCTTCGACCACCATCCACACCCGCTCGGGACCGCCGGTGTTCGGCGCGAGGGTCAGCACGCCGCTGCCGAGATCAGCCGGCAGCACCCATGAATCCAAGGCCGGCAACGGATCGAGGACCGCGCCGCGCAGCAGCCCGGAACCTCCACTTCCGGCGAACAGGACATCTCCCGACGCGGTGGGAAATGCCACGTCCGGGGCGGTGGGAAGGGTCCCGACAGGAGTAGCTCCGCCCGGCGAGCCATCGCTGCGCCAGACCGTGGCGCCGTCGAGCCAAACCACGTCATCGGCCCGCGCGACCACGTTGCCGGTGCCCGCAACCTCTCCGAGGTCCTGCGTCCCGGCTGCCGTCGCGTCGGTGATCCACAATCGTGCAACGCCACTCATTGGGTCCCGCACCACGACTGCCGCGCGCTGGCCGAGCGGTGCACAGTAGGTGTCGAACGCCACGATCTCGCCCAACAGGCTCGGGATCACCTCGGCCCCTTCGACCGCCAGCGCCGCAAAGCTGACAGTCGAGGAGTACACATCAGCCGTGCTGACCAGCAGTCGGCGGCCAATCGCACTCCTGCACCCGCGATGCAGATCACGCGGCCAGGCGGATGTCTGCGAACGGATCTCGCGTACGACCCTGGTTCCTGGCGCCGTCCCGTCGCTGCGGGCGAGAAACCCCCCGGTCGACGACCAGTGGATCAGATGCACCGGGCCTACCCCGTTGGTCGACCTCCAGGTCGCGTTGCGAAGCGCCACATCGAGGCCTTCCGGTCCCGGGACCAACTCGGGCAGCGGCACGGTGCCGGCCAGGCTGCCGTCGCTGCGCCACAGCTCGGCGCCACGAGCACCGTCATCCGCGACGAACACCAGCCCGGCCGGAGTCCGCCGCCAGGCCGTCCGCCCGTAGATCAGTCCGAAGAAATCCAGGCTCCCGTTCGGCCCCGGCCAGAGGTCGAAGACCTCCGGCGCCACAACGCCGTCACCCCACGAGGCCAGCTCCCAGCCGGTAGTATCCGATCGCCCGAGGGCGACGATCGTGGTCTCGTCGACCTCGACCAGAGGCGGGAGAGACGAGAGGGCGAATGGCCCGGCAACGTCGAACGTCAGTTTCTGGGTACCCGCTGGCGTCCCGTCGGTCCGCCACAGCCGACGATCGTCACCATTGCCGATGAGGAAATAGGCCCGATCGCCCTGCTGCACCAGCGGCCGGGTTGGGCGGGCGTCGGGGTGCAGCAGCGTGGTTCCTTCCGGCGTCCCGTCGCTGCCCCACAAGCCATCGCCGGCCAACACCACAGCCCGCTGGCCGAGTGCCGCCATCATGCGTCCCGGCATGGTCACGGCACCGAGCGCGGCCGGAGCGAGCGGGAACGTGCCTTCGGCGGTGCCGTCGATCCGCCACAGCTGGGGGGAATCGCCACCGACGGCCGCCCAAATCCAGCCCGGCCCCGGCTCGAGGTCCGAGACCGCGCCTTCCGGCCCCGGGGTCACATCGGCCAGCAGATACGTTCCCTTGGCGGTCCCGTCGCTGCGCCACACCTCGCTGCCGTGGATGCCATCGTTGGCGACGAACACCATCTGCCCGGCGATCTCGCGCGGCAGGGCCGGCATCGAGCCCACCGCGCCGGGGCGGATGTCCGCCACCATCCGCGTCCCCAGTGCCGTGCCGTCGCTGCGCCAGAGCTCGGCGCCGTGGACGCCGTCGTTACCCGCGAAGAACACCTGCCCCAGGGCGGCTCCAAGTGAAAGGACCGCAGAGTGGCCAGCCGTAACACCACTGCACGATCCCGGGCAGACGTCGCGCAGCAGGAAGGTCCCGAGCGCGGAGCCGTCACTGCGCCACAGTTCGCGGCCGTGGATCCCGTCGTCGTGGAAGAAATACACCACACCGTCGAGCTCCGTCCACGACGGCGACGCGACGATGTCTGAGCCGGGGAGATCGACCTCATCGCCGAGATCGGCGACCAGCGCCGGGACTCCGGCCGGCGAAGCCACTGCGGCACACAGCGCGAGGGCGGCAAAGGCCATGGCTCATGCTACCGCACAACACGTCCGCCCAGGACAATGGCGGGCCTGTGCCGAGCACGGCCCCTGCATCGTCGTGCTCACGCCGTCTCGCTTCGGTTGGCGTAGACTGCGCCACCTCACCACCGAGACGGTGCCCAGCGACCGGTATGCGCCAGCTCGCGACGAAGACTCGAAAGGTGAAGGACACCCGTTGGATCGAGACAGCCCCACTTCGTCAGAGCACTACGACCTCCTGCGCGTGGTGGCCGCCCTCCTGGTGTTGATCGGACATCAGAACGCCCTCACCGGTCTGCCGGAGCCGGAATTTCTCGGCATCAGCACCTGGGGCGGCCTCGGGGTGGCGATCTTCTTCTCCCTCAGTGGCTACCTCGTCAGTGCCAGCTGGCAAAGGGACCCCCACCTCGGCCGCTACCTGGTGCGCCGCGCGCTGCGCCTGATGCCCGGACTCGCGGGCGTCGTGCTCCTCAGCACCCTGATCCTCGGGCCCTTGATGTCATCGCTCACCCTCGTCGAGTACTTCTCCCATCCCGAAACGTGGCACTACCTGCGCAATCTGGCACTGAACGTTCGCTTTGCTCTACCCGGGGTGTTCGTCGACCTGCCCTTCGCTCGCGTCACCAACGGCTCTCTCTGGACTCTCCCGATGGAGGTGGGCTGCTACCTCGGGCTCGCCCTGCTGCTGCTCCCACTGCCGTCACGCCTCGGGGGCCGATTTCTTTGGCTGGTAGCCGCGACCTTGTGGCTCCTCGACGTTGCCGTGCCGACGAACGCCGCGTGGATCGTCTACTCGACCAACTGGCGGATTGCGCTCCACTTCGCCGTCTCCTTTGCACTCGGGGCAGCTCTCAGGCTGTCCCCGCCGAGAGGATTCGCGCCGGTCCCTTGGGCTGTTGCCGCGATGGTCGTGCTCATCTTCACGTCCGACAGCCATCTCGGCCGCGTCCTTTCGACCGTGTGCGTCCCCTTGGCGGTCATCGGCATCGCGCGGATCAGCGGTGCGCCGTCGCGCTGGCTGGCGCGCCGCGGCGACCTCTCCTACGGTCTCTACCTCTACGCCTTTCCCCTGCAACAGGGCATTGTGGCCAGCGGCCTGCACGAACGGAGCAGATGGGGAGCCCTGGCGATCGCGATCGCGGCCACGGGCGTCGCCGCGACGATCTCCTGGCGGTTCATCGAGTCGCCGGCTCTACGCTGGAAGCCGCGCTCTCCTTCTCGAGACTGACCTCGTCTGCCCCGCCGTCGCTGGAGACGGCCCGATCCGTCCCGGACTCGACCGCTGACCCGCCAAGCAGCTACGAATCGTCATCGCCGATCCAGCTGTCGTAGCCGTCCTCGAGTCCGTGGTACCGCCCATGGGCCCAGGAGTAGAAGTTCTGCCAGGTCTTCAGGACCGTTGGTGTCCCTTCGACCTTCACTTCGATCCCCGCCTCGACCAAACGGCGTATCTCCCGCAACTTTTCGACCAGGCTTCCCCACTCGGTGGGCCGCCGACCGAGAGCGCCCAGGTCCTCGCGGGCCTCATACAGGGCGTCCAACTTCTCGAGCGTCGCCTCCGAAATCGAGTGCTCCTTGATCGGGATGTCGATCGTGACCACGCCGTCGCGCAGGGCCAGGGCGAAGGTCTCGTCGCTTTCGAAGAGCTTCTCGAGGAAGGCCTTCTGGAAGCCGAACCACGGCGTCGGCCAATGCGCGGCCCGAGCCCAATCCTCGAGCTTCCCGCCATCGGGGAACCCGATCTCCGCTCGCCCCTGCCGATGCCGCGCCTGCACCTCGGCGCGGCTATGCTGGGGTGAGACCCGCTGCCTCGCCCAGGCGGGAATCTTGGGCTTCATCTCGATCGTTTCCATCTTTCGACCCTCCCGCGGGCGTCCCCGCCCCTCAATCGCCTGCTCCAGGCGCCGCGATGCTCAGCTCCGACAGTGCCACCACCCCGCTGCTGATGCTCTCGCCCGTCAGCGCTCGCCGCAAATAGCCGACTTGGCCGAGGTGGAACGCGAGATGCCCGCTCAAGTGGATCAGGAACAGCCCGGTGACGATCCGCGGGCCTCCGAGAATGTCGGGGTAGATCGTCTCCAGAGTGGCCTCCGGCAGGTTCGGCAACACGGCGCTGACGGCATCCGAGGCACGCTGGAGCTCCGCCTGCAACTCAGCGCGCGGGATGTTCCTGGCGCTGAATTCGTGCGCACGGTTGCGCACATAGCCGGTGCCACCGAGCACGGCTCCGATGAAGTGCTGCAGGTTGCCGCTGACGTGCAGAGCCAGCGTCCCGGCCGAATTCGAGACCCCCGGCAGGGTCGCCCAGATCAGATCTTCGGTCGGAAACAGGTCGAGCTCGCGCGAGAACGCCCGAAGCTCACGTGCGAAGAGTGTTTGAAGCCACGAAAGGGTCATGCTGGAGCTCCTCCGTCGAGAGTGTACCGACAGCGACGGCCGCGTGCCGCCGTGCCGATCGCTGACTCACCTCGGGGCGCCCGCGGCCTGTTCGAAGGGGCCGAGCACGTCGATGACTCACACTGTGCAGCTACCTAGACTCATGCCGTACGTAAGCGTCTTCGAGTTCTGCTCGAGGTAGAGGAGCTTCAAGAAATCCGCGACGTTGCTCGGCGACGGCGCATGGCCGTAGCGGACTGGGTGCGCTCTGCCATGCGGGAGCAGGAGATCCTCCACCGCTACGTGGCGATCGCCCGTCGTGACGCGATCCAGCCTGCGTTCGAAACGCTCTTGGGCGTCGTCGACGAAGTCCACGGCATCGAGAGGGGCACTGTCGAACGCGCCAAGGAGATCGTGCTCGGCTACCCCTCCCTCTCTGCTCGAGACGCCCTCCACGTCGCGGTGACGGAAAGGCACGGGGTCAAGCAGATCCTCACCTTCGACCGCGGCTTCGACGGCTACCCGGGCGTCGAGCGCATCCAGCCGTAGCGCGGGTTCGTCCGGCCGGTCGAGACCGGCCATCGAGGGCCTTGAACATCACCAGCGCGTCCTCTACCTGCCGAGCCCCACCCACACGGTGAAGACGATTCCTGCGAGGTAGAGGCTGCCAAAAACCTCCTTGTTGTGGCGGGCAAGCCACAGCGGCAGATAGATGTCGAAGTTGTCGCGGCGATCCTCAGTGTAGCGACCTGCCACGTCGGTGAGTGGGCAGCGCATCCGATTGGCGACCAACACCAGCACTTCGAGGAAGACGAACCCGATCAGGCCCCACGCCAGGGTGAGCTTCGCCTGCGCAGCAAACACCGGGATCGCCACGATCGATCCGGCAAACACCGCCCACACCAGGGTGTGGAGCACTTTGACCAGCCGGAGCTTTGATTCTGGGTTGGTCGCCTCTCGCCCCACTACCGAAGACCTCAACCATCCGAATCACGCCAGCAGCCGCGTACCGGAGTCCTACCTCCTGCGAAGCAGCTCGACGTCCGCAAGGTCCTTCGCCCGGCCAGCGGCCACCTTGTTGTCGATCAAGGCTTCGATTCCGAGGAACGGCACAGACATGTCCTCGACTTGCACCGCAACACGCGAAGCCCAGGCCCGGTCGAAATCGACACCACTGATCGCCGTGAGCAGATCGATGCGTCGAGGAGGCAAGCCAATCTGGTACACGGTGCCGAGCCTCTCGAAGTCCGCCGCGGTCACGCCATGGTCAGCAGTCGGCGCGCCGAAGTCGTGGAGCGCGGCCAGAAGCCGCTCCGCGTTGAATCGCTCCGGGCGCACCAGAACATCGAGATCGCCCGTGGCTCGTGGAACACCATTGGCCGCCATCGCGTGAGCGCCGACCACCACGAACTCGACGCCACGTTCCGTCAGAGCCCTCAGGAGATCGAGAAAATCGGCGTTGAGGCCCGACTGTGCGGTCATGGCGCGCGACGGACGACTCCCGGAGCATTCCCGCGTTCGTAGGTCGGCATCGGTCGCCCCGACAGGGCCCACGCTTGCACTGCCAGCTCCCACATCATGCCGACGCGCTCCTCAGCCGTCGTCGACCCTCGGAGATCCTCGCTCGGCTCCTCGCCCAGTGCGAAACGCCGAACTGGCCAGGATGACCTCGCGGCGGCCCGTTCGGCCCGTGCATCTCGGGGCTCGCTCATGCCGCAATTCTACCAGCTGGTTCGAGGGACCAACGGATCCGGGAATCCGTAGGAACAACCGAGAGAGCGTTCACGGCCTCTCCTCCTGCCGCTCGGCAAGGCTGTTGATCCTCGCGCCGAGTTGCTCCAGCTGGGCAGAGTCCGGTCCTTCATCATCCACCAACAAGGTCTTGAGCAGGCCGCGCAGTTTCGGCACGACCTTGACCGAAAACACCGACGAGTCGACCAGCAGAACGCCACACTCGATCAACTCGGCGGTCTCCAGCTGCCTGCGCACCGGCTGCCCCAGCAGGCCTTCGTACCGGCGGCGCGCCAAATGCAGCCGCTGTTCGTCCTTGCGACACGGCACACACTCGACGCGATCCGCTTCGAGAGGAAACTGGTATAAGACTTTGAGCTGCTCTTGTTTCGCCATGTTCACCTCCTGCACGTGGCGCTGGAGAGGCGCCGCAGTGTCACCCGTGGCTCTGCCCATCCTCCTCCGTGGCCCATCCGACCTTGCGGCGCCACGCGGTCTCCTCCCGCTTCTTCGCCTCGTACTCTCCGCGTGTCGGGCGGGGATCACCCACCATGCTGCGCAGGCGCTGCGCCACCGGCGGGAGACCAAGGTCGCGGCGCCGCTGCTCCAGGCCCTCGGGATCTTCGACCTCACACACCACCGGTCCATCGGGTGTGAGCTCGATCTGGGTGCCGAAGCGCTGCGGCTTGCCCTCTGAAACACGCACACGATCGTCGAGGTACGCGAACTGCCACCGCGGCACCTTGCCCACGGCGGCTTGCTCCTCAACCAGCTCGCGCGCGCGCCGCATGAAATCGGGTTCACCGATCGCGTGTTGGGCAATCAACCACGCCGCCTCCGCCCCATCGACTCCGGCCACCTCCTCGTTGGGCCAGCCGACCTCCTCGATCAGCCGGCGCAGCTGCGCCGCGTTCTCGCGATGCACCGCCTCCATCCGCGGGTGGTACCCCTCGAACAGCAAGCTGTCAGCCTCGAGCTCGGCGCGCACGGCGAGGTCTCGCCGCTGGAGCTCCAACAAGGCAGCGCGGAGCTCGGAGCGCACCTCATCCATCAAAGCGGTCGCCGCCGAGGGCACGGTCGAGCTCCGAAACCAGGTCGCTGCGATCGAGAGCCTGCTCGAGCAGACGCAGGAAGGAGCGCGCTCGCTCGATGTCGAGATCGTCACGGCACGTCGCCACGATGCCGCGAACGTCTTCGAGGTCCTTGGGACGGCCGGCCAGGATCTTGGCCACCACCAGGTCGGTCGGGGCGATCACCCAGACGGTTTGGCCATTTGCGACTTCGAGGCGCCGGGCGTGCCCGAGAAACTCTGCTTCGAGCCCGGGGCCGGCAAAAACCAGGTCGATCGGAACGCCGGTGGGCCGGTGCTCGAGCAGGAGCACTCGGGATCGAGCGAGAAGCTCGTCGGCATGTGCGATCCTGGGACAAATCCCTTCGGTGGCCAGCGCGGACCGCAGGGTCTCGAAGGACCGCGGATCAGCCTCGACGGTGACGTCGAGATCCGCAGTCGCGCGAGGGACACCGTAGAGCACGACCGCCTGGGCTCCGAACAGGTACCAGCGAGACCGCGACCTCTCGAAGGCTCGACTGAGACCGGCGAGCGCCGAGAGATGGTCAGTCGGTGCCGACACTCCGAAGTGCCTCACCCAGGCGAACGTGCATCTCGAGATCGGCAGCGCGCTCTTCCGCGCTCGGCCAATCCGGTCGGAGAGCGCGGATCGTCCGACTCAGCTCGGCAGCCAGCCGGAAGCCCTCGGCCGGCCCGAGCTCCTCCCGACGCGCTCGCCACGCCTCTCGGTCGGCGCGCGCCACGGCGGCCCAGTCACGTGCCGCAAGAGCACGGAGATCCGCAGAACTCATTCGCCAATGATACCACCCGGACCCGGGGGACTCGGCCGCCGCAGGGGTGCGCGTCCCTACGAGCTCGAAGACCTGCACGTGACTCGGAGTCTCGAGAAGCCAGTCGTTCAAGAGATTCCATTCGAAGAAGACATTCCGGCCGGGATGGGAGGAGGTCGAGAGAAGTCGATCCGGGTCCGCCCCATCGCCGACATCCAGCTTTGGGCGATATCCGACTGGACAGCATCACCTTGGCCGCATACCGGTTCTGGCCCTCCGGCTCGACCAACACTCCGCCGGCGGCGTGCGCTCCTGGGCCGGGCGGGACCACGGACGCCTCGGCTCGGCGACGCCGAGCGTTCCTGCATTCGTTGCAGATCCGCCGCCGCCTCCCTCCGGGCTCCACATGCTACAGTGACATGATGCGACGTTCGGCAGGACTCCGATGGCACCAGCTTTCGCTACGGATAATTGCGCTCTGGGCCTCGCTGAGTGCCGCAGTCATGGCGCCACTGCGCGCTTCCGAGCTGGTGCTCACGGGGCGCCTCGATCTCCCGCAAGCTGGAGACTGGTGGGAGCCGGTGGTCGTCACCTCCGGCGATCTGCTGGTCACCGCCGCAGCCGATCTCGGGAAACTCGCGATCTACCGACGAGCCCCGGGCGCCCCAACCGGCTGGGAGCTCGACGGGGTGGTCGGTGGCGACGACACGCCGGCCCTCTATCGGTCCGCAGCCGTCGCCGGGGCTACCGTGGTCGGCAGCCGACTCGGCTACGTCGACCTGCTGAACCGAGGCCCCGACGGCTGGCAAGTCGACGCTTCCATCCCGGTCTCGGGAGCAGGCTCGGGCTTCGGGTGGCTCCTGGCTGCAGACGCCGGTCGCTTCGTGGTGGTCGCAAGACAAGGGCTGGCCGCAGGCACTGCCCTTTTCAACGTCTACCGAAGGACGGGCTCCTCCTTCGAGCTCGAGGCGACCCTCGAGCCTGGGCTCCGCTACGGCGACGGGCTCATCCTGAGCGGCTCCGACCTGATCGTGGCCGGCCGACACCCCCATCCAGCGCTTCCCAAGGTCTACTCGTATCGATTCGACGGTTCGAACTGGAGCTTGATCCACTCGCTCGAGGTCGCCGATCTCAGCGACTACCCGCAGCCGGTTGCGCTCGCCGGGGATCTGCTCGCGGTGGGCCGGGCGGAAGCCCACGAGACTCCTCCACTCAGTGGAGCGGTTGATCTCTACCAGCGTTCGGCCGGAAGCACGTGGGCCTTGGCCGCGACCCTGACCACCACGGCGGAAGGAATGCTGCCCGAGTTTGCGCGGTTCGGATCGGCTGTTGCGATCACTACCGAGGGAATCGTCATCGTTTCGGCACCAGCGATGCAGACCGGCTGCCCGGCGGACCCGACGTGTGTCATCGCCCGTCGCGACGCCCGCCTCTACGCCTTCCGCCTCGAGCACGGCGAATGGACGGAAGTCGCGCGCTGGATCGGCCCTGGAGACGGCTTCGGGGTCGGCCTCCCCGCCGGAATGCTTGGCTATTCGATCGCGGTTGAAGGAGACTCCATCGTGGCGACGGCGCCCTTCGCGCCTGAGTCAGGCCTTCGCGTGTTCGCACTCCTCCCCGGCACACTCGAGATCCCAACCCTGTCGCTCACGATGGCAGCGGTGCTCGCGACGCTCATCGCCGGTGCCGGCTTCGGCACCATCATGATCAGGCGAAAGGATCGGCTCGGCGCACGTTGACGCCCTCGCCCTCCGCAGGACCTACTCGAGCCGAGGGAGCTCCGACTCATCGATCAAGACGCGAATCGATCGAGCCATGCCCGCACTCGCGAGATCAAACCCCGTGCCTCCAGGGGTGAGCGCCATCTGATGCACCGAAGGAGGCGAGACCCGAAAGCGCCGTTGCATCTCCGCCTCCGACGGAGCCTGGCCGTTGACCTTGGTGAAGGAGTAGATGAAGGCCAGATACTGGCCCTGCTTCGGCGTGTAGCGCGATCCCACATCGACCTCCTGGTCTGGCGTGCCTGCCCGGTCCGCAACGTTGCGCCGCGGTCAATGCAGCGACGCGGTCGCCGAATGGGCCACCACGCGAATTCTCCATCCCTCATCCGTTCGGAAGAGACGATACTCCCCGACGAGGCGGAGGTCGTCGCCGAACAGCTCGCGCTTGCGAGCGATCAAGGCATCGAGCGCCGGCAAGCTCTCCGCAGCACCGGCAGCCACTCGTCGCCTGGCGTCCTCCACGAAGGTCGCGCCTCTCACCTGGTCCAAGACCACAGCGTTCCACGCCACGGAGGCCACTCTGAGGACGACCTCGATCCGCGAAGCATCCTCGGTGGGACCGGCGGCCTCGATCAGGGGTCGAGCGAGCTTGAGGAACGCCGCGGAGATCTTCCCCTGCGCCGGCTCGTCGGATTCCTCGAAAACCATCCGCGGTGTCCGCCCCTGATCGGCCCGACGCCGACGCGAACGGTTCGCCCGTCGATCGTTCACGCACTACCCTCCGGCCTGGAGGGACCGCTTCCACTCCGCCAGCGCGATCGCCATGGAAGCTTCGAGCCAGTCCACGAACCGCTTCTCGGTGGTCTCGAAGGACTCCGCATAGTTGAACTGGAAGAGGTCGACGGTGGCCGGGTGCAGACCCACGATCTCGGTGCCGCCTTCTTCTCGCGGGACCTTCAGGTAGGTAAATGCCGATGCCGCCAGAATCCCCGTATCTCCAGGTCCGTAGCCATGGAAGCTGACGACGTAGTCGAAGTCCTGATCGGTGACGAGCGTCACGCGAGCCCACGAACGGTAGCGCTCGAAGTTGGCGAAATAGTCGAAGTGATTGGCGATCTCGATGATCTGCTTCTGGAAGTAGTGACGCTGGGTCGAGGCGTCGTCCGCCCAGTTCGATCGCGCCTGGTAGACGAGGCGCCTCTGCGGCGGAGTCAGCGCGCGCAGCCGTGGATCGAGATCGACGGCCAGGTCGTGGAACTTCTGCTTGGTGTAGATGAATAGTTTGCCGGCATGTTGGTAGACGGCAGCCAGCTGTTCCTGCTCGCGGCTGAAGCGGCCCCGGAGCAGCTCCAGTGCCGAAGCCACGATCTGGTCGGCGTATTTGCTCTGCTGGGCCTGTTGCTCGAGGCCGAGTGCCTTCAGGATGGCATCGCGCTGGCGGCGCGCGAAGAACGCCACCAGTGGACTGAGGTCGCCCTCGTCGGCGGTCTCGAGGGCACCGATGTACTCCCTTCGATCCGACTCGCGCACGACCAGTGGAAAGAGCCCCTCGCGGAGGAACACCAAGGACGCGAGCGCTCGGGCCACTCGGCCATTGCCATCCTGGAACGGATGGATCTGGGTAAAACGGTGGTGCAGCCACGCCGAACGGACCTCGGGGGGATGGGTCGGCTCCGCCTCGCGGTACAGCGCGACAAGCCGCTCCATTTCCTCTTTCGTCAGCTCCGGCGGGCAGTACCAGTGGGTTTGTCCGTCCGGGCGCCGCGGATTGTTCGGCAGGGTCTTGTACTGCCCCTTTTCGAGCGTCACTCGAACCAGAGCCCCACCCTCGGTCAGCGCTTCGGTGAAGTCCTGATGGGCCGTGAACTGCGCATGGAGCCCCCGGATGAAGTGCTCGGTGAGGGGCTCATCCCCCTTCACGTAGGCAAACAGCCCGTCGACGATGGTGAGGTGATCGGTGATCAGCGCCGTGATGTGCTCCGCGTCCCCGTGAGAGACGCCGGCGCGGTGTGCGATGATCGACGCTTCAATACCCTGCTCGATCAGCACTTCCGTCACGCCGCGGTCCCAGCTGTAGAGGCGTTCGATGATCCCGGTCTCGATCGCCCACTCTCGCTGGAGCTTCTTGATGAAGTCCCGATAGGCACCATCCTCCTCGAGCGCGGCGCGCCTCTCCAGCCACACTGACGACAGGGCGCGCAGCTCCGGAAACTGAGCACTGTCGAGAGCCGGGAACGGTTCGATTCGTTGGTACTTCACTCGTTCCTCCTCAAGGTCCGAACCCGGTCCAACCGGATCACCATCGATAAGTCCGCTTCCAAGGCGCCATGTCGAATGACGGCAAGTCCCAGCCGAAGAGCTGCTTCGCTCGCGCCGAAGACTGCTGTTCGACTTGGTTCTGGACGGCGCCTCGATTCAGGGCCAAGTGACGGCGGCGCAGCTCAGCTTCGGCCGGATCAGGCGGGGCCGAGCTTGCCGCCAGGGCTTGGTGGCCCCACAGGTGCCATCGGCGGTCCACGCAACGCAAGAACAGGCGAAAAGCGCCCCACGCCTCCGACCTCGTCGGTGACCGGAGGAACACGTCGAACCAATGCTGCGCCCACTTGTCCTCCTGGCGGGCAACTCCAGCCAGGGCTACGGCGTGCCGCACCCAGCTCTCATCGTCGTGGGCCGAGTTGACCAGATCCCCGCCTCTGTGGTCTGGCCCACTACTGAGTCCGGCGAGCATCACAAGCCGGGCCTGATCGAAGCGACTCCTTGCCGCAACCTCGCGCGCTGCCTCGGTCAACCATGCGAAGCGGCCCAGAACGCTGGCGGCAAAGGCAAGCTGCTGGATCGCATCATCGGACAACGCACGCTCCCACAGACAACGGATCGCCTCAGTGGTCGCGCCGTTGCAGGCCCCGGCCTTGAACGGCCAGAAGATGGCGCTGATGATCTTGGTGGTGGGATCTCGAAACCGAAAGAACGTGCTCGGATCCGCGGCAGCACCAACGATCGCGGTGCCGCGCTGATCGTTGACGGTCAACAATGAGACCGCGAGCGCTTCGACGAGCCCGAAGCTTTGAGTCGCAATCAGGCGAAACCGGCCGGACGAACCGGCCAGCTCATCGGCCCAGCCGACGGCTTCTGGAACGCGTAGCGCCAGAGCTGCTGAGACGACTGCCACCGATACGCGACCACCTCCCTCGACCCGACGAGCTCTGTCTGATAGGCGGAAAGTCCCGTCGAGGTCTCTCGCCCATGCGCGAACCTCCGCTTCGCTGATTCCTCGGGCCTCTAGTAGCTGGCTCTGACTGGCCGCTCCCAGGCAGAGCCCATCCACTGTGGTGTCGAGGAGGGCGGCCCGAGCCCAGGCCTCGCTCGCAAGAAGCCGGCTCAGCCGGCCATCATCGAACAGGCCGGCACGAATGCTCTCCACCAGCAGCGCACCATCTCGAGCCCTGATCGCTGGTAGGCAGGCGACATCCTCACACTCGGGCGACTTCGCAGCCTCGACAATCTTCTCGCGATCGCGCTCACTGAGCACTGCCTGGCCTTCCCAACCTAGGAGCAGGCGACGGCGGCGACCTGCCGACGGTAGTCCCTCCATCTCGGCGATCTGCTTCTGGCGCGCTGGATTGCCGACCGGATCAAGGATCTCGTCCCACACCCACAGGTCCGTCTCGTTATGGCGCCCCAGGAAGAACCGGTGCTGCTCCTCCCCCTCGAGATGCGCCAGGATCACCTCGGCTAGCTCAACCTCAGTCTCCCGCCCCTCGCCTTGATCGCCGGTGGGCTCGATCGGCTCGCCATCGAGCGAGGTGTGAGCCGCTCGTAGCCGCTCGATGCCCTCGCTGGAGAGAAGCATGTGGAGCTCAGAGAGGCGGTGGGGCACACCTCTCCGGCGACTATCGAACGCTCCAACTTGGTCGAGCGCGGCGCCCACCGAGAGTGCCGACAGATCCGAATGGGCCACTCGGCACAGTGCCGGTTCTGCGGCTTCGAATACTGCCCCGCTGAAGGTCAGCTGCTCCTCACCGAGGTCCTCAACGCGCGCCTCCTCCAGTAGAGCAGCGAGGGCCTCCGGCTCGAGCTCGGTGATGGGCACAGAGGGGTCGATGGCAAGTCGCGCCAGACGACGCACTTCGCCCATGCCAAGCGGTTCTCCCGGCTCTCTTGCTTCCCCGCCTCCCGAACCGTCAGGCACTTGCGCAGACTCGCTCCAGAGGCCCATTGAATCGCGGGAGCCTTCGACATCGAGCAGCAGCTTGCCAGCTTCAACGGCCAGTGGCGTGCCAACGGAGAGCAGCTTTCTCGCCGCTTCGCCAATGGCTTCACAAGTCGCTGGAGAGGCGGTTCGGAGCCACCAGCTCACGTCGCGAATCTCCCTGGGAAGGCGCATTGCGGTTCGGCCCAGCGCCCAAGCCGCCACCATTCTGCCGAAGGCCTCGTGAGGGCCGAACGACGCGACCAGGAACGCGAGCTGCACCAGATCCACCAGAGCTCGGCCCCGGACCTGGTTGAGCACGACTCCCAGCTCACAACCCGCCGCGGCCGCGTTGGCTTCACTAAGCCTACCGGCCAGTACATCCTCAGGCTCCGGTTCCCGAGCTCCCCGGCCTGGCGCCTGGGCTCGCCACCGAGATCTTGGTATCGGCGCTACGTAACTCGCCCATGTGACCGCCAAGTCGACCAGTGCCGGGTACCCTGGGCGCGCCGCTGCGGCCCTGGCAAAGCAAAAGGCCACCCGTTCTCGCGCAGCGTGGTTGGGACGATTCAAGTTCAGTGCCCAGACCTCCTCGGCGAGTCGGCCGAAGACGCAGGGGTTGTCGGGGAAGTATTCCCACGGCGCCGCCTTCTCCCAGTGATCCCCGACGTTCCGCTGCAGGACAAGTGCGAGGAGAATTGCTACCCGAGCATCCTCCGGCACGTGGCCGCGTCCAAGCAGTGCCGCGCAGACGGCGTTTCGAGCGATAGCGGCAACGTCGTCGATATCGCCCGCGGGCTCGAACGCCTGCGCCACAGACTCGATCGCCGCTTCGAGCCCATTCGAAGCCGCGGTACAGGCTTCATCGAGAACGAGGAGCCCGAGTCCTACGTAGAGGCGGTCCCTCGAAACGCGGTACCGGGCCTTCACACCGGCGCGCCTCTCGAGGACGCCAACCGAGATCAGATCGTCTAGGTTGTTGGCGAGCTCGTTCCCCCCGGCCAGCTTGCGCAGATCCCCCCCGCTCAGCTCCATACCCGGCGAGTCCTTCGCCTTGCGGGCGAGCTCGACCAAAAAGGCGGAGAACTCCGCCGCGGTCACCGGCTGCTTTCGGCGTGACTCGAGCCACTCGCGCCTCTCCTCAAGGAACAGCCGCTCGGGGGTGAAGTCGCCCGACTCCAGCAGCCGCTTCCAGCACCGCACCGCCAGCGCGAAGTACCTTGGTTTGCGCAGGAGCTGCTCCAACTTGGGATCGAGCGCACCTGTCGCGACCCCCGCCCTGGCGCGTGCCTCCGACAGCTCGGCTTCGGTGAAATCGGGAACGCCAACCGCCCGGAACGCGGGTCGCCAAGTCTCGCGGATTCCAGCGCCGGCATCCCGCTCGAGCGAAGCCGAGATTGGCTGCCAGAAATCGGTCCGTGTCGTGACGACAAGCCCAAGGCCGGGGGAGTCTGCCAGGCTCCTCCGCGCTCCGATCAGCCAGTCCTGCCAGTCCGGTCTGGGAGGCAACTCGTTCAAGCCGTCGAGCACGACGAGTACCCGTGGTGTGGTGGCCTCGACGGCCGGCCACGCACGTGCGCGCTTCTCGTTGATGGCGACCCGCTCCGGAAACTCGCGTCGAACGTGGGTGACGACAGTGGTGACTGGGTCACCGAAGTCGAAGCGCTGGGCGCTCAGCCAGACCAACACCGGCCGCGTCTCTTGTGAAAGTGGTCCTCTCCACAGCCATTCGGCGAGCGTCCAACTCTTCCCTGTCCCGTGGTCACCGTGAACGACGAGAATGTCCCGGTTCTTCAGCCAGCCGTGCCACCACCCCTTGAGCTCCGCTTCCACCTTGGAGCGAACGACATGCCCTGCCGGTGCCGTTAAAGGCAAGATCCTCTGCCCAAGTCGCTCCTTACTGATGTGGCTCTCACGGAGGGCCGCCCCGAAGCGCTTCGCCAGTTCCTCCGCAACACCTGAATGGCTGAGATGCGGCTGTCGCAACCGCTCGTCAAGCGTGCGTAGAGACTGTTCATGAGACGGTTCGGCGGCGACCGCCTCAAGCCACGACCTGAGCTGGGCCGGTTCCACCAAGCCCTGCAGAGCACTCTCGACCAGTGCAGGATGCGCCGCGCATAAGGCGTGCAGGGGGCCTCCGCTAGATGCGCGGTAGTCGAGAACCAGAACCTCAACTCCGAGCTCGTCGCCCATCTCGACCAAACCGGCGGCGATGAGATCGGGGACCTCCCTGGAGGCGGCTAACACCCACAAGTCGAGCCGGGGCGTCTGCCTCCGGGCCTCCCACAGCGTTGCCACGAGCTCCTTTTTGTCGAGATTCGTCTTTTCACCATAGCGCTTGCACTCGACCGCCGTCACCGCACCAGGCGAACCGCCCGTCGATCCGTCGCGACCGCCTTGGAACCCAGTTGCAGGCAGCCTGAACTGCTTGCCGCTCTGGGCGGAGAGGAGGTCACACACAAGGCGTTCGAAGCTGTCCGCGCCGGAAGCGCGAAGGCTCTGGAGCGCGCCGATCAAGTTGCTGCCAGCGCTCGCGCTGCTCACGCTGAGGGGCCTCGATACACCTCAGCCCACATTCTTGGCCTCTCCAAGCTCGGGCGAAACGCCTTCGCCCCAAACGCGGGCGAGGGTGGCCTGGATCTTCTTCTCGAAGCGTGTGATCAGCTCGCGGTTGGAGGCGATCAGTATCTTTTCGGATTCGATCTCAGAGACGATCTGTCGCTGAAGTTCCAGCGGCGGGACTCTGATCGGAAGTTCGTGAAGGAGGCCTTGCGAGAGGTTCCTGATGTTCGCCCCCCGCCCAACGAGCTTGATACCCTCCGCAAAATCGCGTGACTTGAAGAAGTGCGCAAGGTAGAGAGGGAGCACTCTCGCATGCTTCACCCGTGCCCGAATAGTGAAGCCTGAAAACGTGACGCGCTCTTCAGTGGGGGGCACGATCATCGACCGTCCTACGAGGTTGGGGTTCCCGTTCGATCGGACGAAGAGAATGTCGCCGGGGTGAACGAGGTACTCACCACCCAGATCGTCGTCCAGGCTCACTGCGCTCAACGAGCCTATCGGCGCGTAGAGGTTGTCTTGAAAGTCACCGACGCCGATGATCTTGATTGGTTGGCCAGCCGCTCCCGCCTTGAAGTTCACCCCATTCCTGAACCCGCACACCTCGCCAAGTGGAACGCTTGGCCAATCCGGGGCAACTGGGATGTGAGGGCGGTAGCTATCGAGGACGGCGCGGGCGCCGTCGATGACCTTCTGGTAGCCCTCGATCTCCGCCACGATCTCCTTCTGCACCTCGAGCGGCGGGAGGGGGAATTTGAGTTCGCAAAACTTGGACTTTGAGATTTCAGCGAAGGTTCCGCCTGTGGCCCACCCCTGCATAGTTGGCACGAGTTTGGTGAGTGCTAGCGCGACGTACTCAGGCAGCGCTCGCTGTTCGTCTTCGACTACGACGTTCTTGAAACCCTGATTCGTCGCGATAGGCACGCGGTTAATCCCAATCCGACCGATGGTTGCGCGTGTTGAGACAACGACGGAGTTCGCTGGGAGCAGCTTGGCTGATGACTCACGAAGTCCCTTCTCGGAGATCGTCCGCTGCGTCGCGGTGATCTGGCTGATGAACTCGGTTGCAGGCAGATCGACAAGCGTTGCCCACCGAATGCCGCCGTTCCAGTACTCCTCAACGTCGGACTTCGGAGTCCCGCCGCTCTCGACGCGAAACAGCGTAGGGTCACCAAGCGAGACAAGCGGGAACGAATGGTTGCTCGGCGCGCCCGCGCGGTACCGCTCCCCGCTCAGGTTGTAGTCGCCGTTCTCCGCGACGTTTCCCTTCGGCGCCACCACCCCGAGCGTAGGCTGGAAATCCTCCACGGACTCGCGGGCGCGCAAGCGGCGCAGGTACTCGGCGATCTCGGCGCGGGCCTGGGGTAGGTCGTTCTTTGCGATCTCACGGCGCTGGGCGCCGAGTCCGAAGCCGTCATTTGTGATCTTGAAGAAGGCAATGGTCGGCGCCTGCTTCGCGAGCGTCTTGTCGAGGATCAGAATCGAGGTCTTGACCCCGGAGTACGGGTTAAAAACGCCTGCGGGCAGTGAGACCACGGCGACCAGGTACTCCTCCACCAGCATCTGGCGCAATTGCTTGTACGCAGTCTGGCTCTGGAAGATGATGCCTTCGGGCACGATGATGCCGGCGCGACCGCTTGGCGTCAGGTGCTCGGCGATGTAGTCGGCGAAGAGCACCTCGCTGCGCTTGCTCTGCACCGAAAAGCGGTTGTGCGGCTTGATACCACCCTTCGGCGACATGAAAGGTGGATTCGCCAGGATCACATCCGCGTATTCGTTCCATCGGTCCTGGCTGGTGAGGGTGTCGTACTCGTAGACGTGGGGATCGCTGAAACCATGGAGGTAGAGGTTGACCAACGAGAGGCGCACCATGTCGGGCGAGATGTCGTAGCCCTTGACGTTGGCGGCGAGCCGCTGGCGCTCGTCAGGGGTCAGCGTGCTGTTGCCGTCTTTGTCGGTGTTGGCCTTGACGATGTGCTTCCACGCCGAGATCAAGAAACCGGCGGTGCCGCAGGCCGGGTCGAGGATGGTCTCGCCCTTCTGTGGATCGAGAACTTCGACGATGAAGTCGATGATGTGCCGGGGCGTGCGGAACTGGCCGGCGTCGCCCTGGCTGCCCAGCACCGAGAGCAGATATTCGAAGGCGTCACCGAGCCGTTCGGAGTGGTCGTACTCGAACTCGTCGATGATCTTCAGGAAGGCGCGCAGGGTTTCGGGGTCGCGGTACGGCAGAAAGGCGTTCTTGAAGATGTCGCGGAAGAGGGCCGGAATGCCCGGGTTCTCCGGCATCTTGGCGATCGCTTCGGCGTAGAGGTTCAGGGTCTCGTGCCCGCCAAGGCCGGACCGCATCAGCTTCGCCCAGCCGTAGCGCGAGAACTCACCCGCGAAGAACTTGCGCTTGCCGCCGAGCTCCTCGCTCTCGGCGTCCATGTCGTCCATGAACTTGTAGATCAGCGCAATGGTGATCTGCTCGACCTGGCTCTTGGGATCGGGAACCTTGCCGACGAGGATGTCGCGAGCGGTGTCGATGCGGCGTTTGGTATCGGTGTCGAGCATTGCGGCAGTCTCTCAGAGCGGCGGGGCTACGCAGCAAACTGGTTCAGGGAGACGTAGTCCTTGATGTAGTTCGGTACCAGGGCGCGGAACCGCTCCGGGACGGCCCTGAAGTCCCGCGTCGAGAACACCGGGTTGGTGGCGAGATCGGTGAACTGCCGCTGGTCGATGATGTCGCGCACCTGACCGCTGGTGAGGTACGCCTTGAAGTAGTGCTTGATCGCCGGAATCGCGGAGGCCGGCTCGGGAACGTGGTCGGCGACGAACTTCGCGAACTCTTCCTCGAGCAGCTCATCCTTGCTCTTGAAGCGGGGAATCAGCCCAAAGACCTTCTCGAGGATC
Organism: uncultured Thermoanaerobaculia bacterium; assembly: GCA_964599475.1. Lineage (GTDB taxonomy): Bacteria > Acidobacteriota > Thermoanaerobaculia > Multivoradales > CAZRFU01 > CAZRFU01. The sequence goes on along the minus strand of CAZRFU010000003.1, from coordinate 42,499 downwards.
TCGCGCAAGGTGATCCGCCGGTCGACCGCCGCAGCGCGTCGCAATTTGTCGAGCGAGTAGTACTCCTCCGGCTTGTCGAAGACCTCGCGGTTGACGTAGTCGATCACGGTGTCCCAGTGTCCCGCTTCGACCGCCTGGACGATGTGCGGGTTTTCCCGCACGGCATCGCCGAAGCGTTCGAAGAACATCCTGTCGATCTTCATGCCGTCGAAGCCGACGGCTTGCTCTTCGATCGACGAGAGGATGTCGGAACCGAGATGGTGATAGACGTCGTCGCGATCCCCACCGCTCGAGCCGTCGTCCGAGGTGTCGGCCACTGCCTTCCGGTGAGCCGGCCGCGGCAACTTCAGGACTTCGTCGTAGTCGAAGTCTTCCTCGAAGTACTCGCAGCTGGCGAAGAAATCGAACAGCTTGAAACTCGACTTCGTGGCCTCGTTCAGCTCCTGCTTCAGACTGGGGTCGAAGACCTGCTCGGCAAAGTCGTGGCGTCGGGTACCACGACCCTTGATCTGGATGAAATCGGACGGAACGAAGATCGGTCGAAAGAGCCCCAGGTTGAGGATGTCGGGACAGTCATAGCCGGTGGTCATCATGCCGACGGTCACGCACACGCGGACTTTGCTGGTCTTGTAACCGGCGAGAAAGTTCGCTGAACCAAGCAGATTGTTGTTGCTGAAGTTGATCGTCATCTGCTGCGCGTCGGGCACTTCGGAGGTGACCTGCACGGCGAAATCGGACTGATACTTGCCGGGGAACATGCGGTCAGCCATCTGGTTGAGAATCTGCGCAACCTTGGCCGCGTGGCGCTGGCTTACAGCAAACACGATCGACTTGCCGATCTCGCCGCTGATCGGATCGCGCAAGGCGTTCTCCAGAAAGACCTTGCAGAGGAGCTGGTTGGTCGATTCGGAGAAGAATCGGCGTTCGAACTCGCGCTGCTTGTAGGTTTCCTGCTGGTTCTCGCCGGTGTCATCGGTGAACGCGGCGACAAATCCCTGCTGCGATAAGAGGTCGGCCGTGACCTCGGTGCGCGCATCCACGACCGTCGGATTGATCAGGAAGCCGTCTTTCACGCCGTCGAGGAGGGAATAGCGGAAGGTCGGCGTACCGCTCTCGCAGCCGAACGTTCGATAGGTATCCAGCAGCAGCCGGCGTTCCAACGCCCGAGGGTCGGAGGCAGCAGCGCCCGCGGAATCGAAGCGCCGGAGGTAGTCGCGTGGGGTTGCGGTGAGCCCGAGCTTGTAGCCGACGAAGTAGTCGAAGACCGCACGTGCATTGCCCCCAATCGACCGATGGGCCTCGTCCGAAATCACCAGATCGAAATCAGTCGGTGAAAACAGCCGCTGGTACTTGTTGTCGAACAGCAACGACTGCACCGTCGTCACGACGACCTCCGCCTTGTTCCATTCGTCGCGGCTCTCCTTGTAGATCACCGCGTCGAAGTCCTTGGACAAGAGCGCCTTGAACGCTTTCAGTGCCTGCGACTCCAATTCCAAGCGATCGACCAGAAAGAGCACACGACTCGCGTTCTTGGTCCGCAAGAAGAGTTTGATCACTGCTGCTGCGGTCAGCGTCTTCCCGGTACCGGTCGCCATCTCGAAAAGAAAGCGATCTTTGCCTTCGGCAACCGCAGCTTGGAGCTGGTGCACGGCGCGCACCTGGTAGGGGCGCATGAAGGCGAGCTTGTTGGCCTTGACGTAGGCCGGGCGTTCCCCGAGGTTCGTCCATCCGGCGTCGGAGCGAAACGACGGATGTTGGCTCAGTGCAATGTAGTCGTCGGCGACTTCCGCGTTGACGAGTTGATTCCGGTCTGGAACGAACCGCGCCCGCTCGCCCAACGATCCGGGGCTGGGAAACGCCGAGATGACTTCAGGGTTGCCGCGTTCGAGATCCCAGAGGAAGTGGAGGTTGCCGTTGGAGAGAATGACGAACCGGCAGTTCTGGGAGCGAGCGTACTTCCGCGCCTGCTCCTTCGCTGCGAGCGGGTCCTTGTGCTCCGCCTTGGCCTCGAGGACGACCTGAGGGGAGCCTCGATCGTCAAGGAGCAGAAAATCGATCGAGCCCTTCTTCGTCTTCTGAAAGTCATCGCCAAGCGCATCGAGGTCGTCGCGTTTCAGCGCAACCGTGGGTTCTAGACGAACGTTGGCCGGCTTTCCGTCCTCCGCGAAGAAGCGCCAACCGGCGCTCTCCAGGAGGCGATTGATCTTGATCCGAGCCGTTGCTTCCTTCTGAGCCATCCAGCCTGCCCACCTATGGCAAAGGCGACCGTCCGCCTCGCAGAACTCTCTGACTCGCTTCGAGGCCGCTTCCCAAGCCACTCCCTCGAACCTGGGCCTCAGCGACACTCGTGGGTCGCAGCTCGCGGAGTTGGTCGCCGTACCTCTCGCGCAAGAACCCGGCGATCTCGACCAAGCGGCGATCGCTGCCGTAGGTACCCAGCTCTCGCCAGACCTCCTGGTCACCACACAGGATGACGAGAAATGACTCGCCGTCGGCTTCGGCCCAATCCAGAGTCAAGGCGGTCGGCACCGGATCGAGGTCAGGCAGTTGATCCGCGGACGTGAGCTTCGTCGCCTCGAAGCGGACCTGGCGATCGTGCTCCGCCTCGGCCGCAAGCCGTTCCTCTTCGTTCGCTCGCGGGTCCGTACGCCGCTCCTCGTTGGTTGGAAACGCCACGACGGCTATGAGGTGCCGACACGAGGGGCAGCAGTACTCGGCGGCTTGGTCGAGTATCAAGTCACCGACTCGCGCCTCGTGCCCACGCCCGGCCCAGCTACACTCCGGGCAGCCGATTTCGCTTTCCAGGAAGTCGAAGTAGTTCGCCATCTCTCCCCTCTCAAGCGGACCCGTCCGCGGTTAGCTCGGTGAGCCGGTCGTGGTCCAACGGTCTAGGATCGTGGGAAGTTCTGCCGAGTAATGCAGATGTCCGCTTCGTACTCGCTCTGGACGATGACAACCTTGACGTCGGGGCTGTACGTCACCAACTGGCAACCCTGCAGCAGCTGATGGTTGCGCTGGTTGTACTCGCCGTCGCAGAACCACACCTTGTAGTCCGCTTCGTAGGCCTGGTCGACGATCATCACTCTGCCGCTCATGGATTGGCTCTCCCCGGGGACAGCAAGGCGTTTCGGGAAGTCTACACGCCAGCTCCGGCCCCTCCAAGCCGCCCATGGTCGGACCCGCCAGGCCCTCGATTCAGCCAGGCAGCGCTCTTCCGGATCCCGGGTCCCGGGTCCCGGGTACCCCCTACTCGATCCCACTCGGCCGGTCGAGCAGGTAACTGACCGGCACGAACTCGTACCCGGCGGCCACTGCTGCGGGGACCTCACGCTCCAACACCTCCATGGTGGTGGTGTGAGGATGGCCGATGGCGACCGCGGAGCCGCGGCTGCGGGCGATCTCGAGCAGGCGTTGGAACTGGGCGCGTATGGCGTCGGGGGAGATGTCGGGGTCGAGGAAAACCTGGCGTTCGGCGCTGGGGATGCCGCGGGCGATCGCTTCGCGATAGCCAACGCTCGCCGCCGTGGTGCGGGAGTCGAGGAAAAACAGGCCACGGTCGCCGATCACGGCGAGGATCGAGCCCATCGCCCCTTCATCGGCGGTGATGCCCGAGCCCATGTGGTTGTTGACACCCACCGCCCCCGGGACCTGGGCGAGCGCCTCACGCGTGGCGGCGGCGAGCTCGCTGCCACTCATCCCTTCGACCAGTGCCCCGGGTCCGGGATCGCGGCCATTGACCGGCGCCATCGGCAGGTGGACGAGAATCTCGCGCCCGCGCAGCCGCGCCACCACTTTGGACGTGCTGTGCTCGAAGGGCAACACCGCATAGCTGATCGGCACCCCCAGCGCTTCGAGACGGTCGACATCGGCGACCGAACGGCCGAGATCGTCGATCACGAGCGCGATCCTCGCCGTTGGCGCCTTGGCGCTGGGCGTCTGCGGCGGCGACACCACCGAGCCGGCGGGCTCGGTCGCCGCGGGCGCGGGCGGCGGCGCCGCGGGCTTGACCGGCGACGGTTTGGGCCTGACCGTGGGCTGGGACGGGAGCGGCGGCGACTGCCTCTCCTGGACCGCGGGAGCAGCCGGCGACTCAGCCTGCTCAGGGGTGGTCCCCATGAACCAGCCGACACCGAAGGCCAGAGCCACCAGGAGTGCGAGCGTCACCGCAACCGGGGCGAGCGATTCACCCGCCGGACGTGAACGGCGCACCGGCCGCTTCGGCCGCATAGGCTTCTTGGTACTCGATCGACTCATCGACAACCTGTGGCGTGGGCCATGCGGCTCGGGCCTGGCCCAGCCGCTCCTCGCCCCGCGTTCACCTGATCACGCTGCTTCGGCGACCGGAGCAGCTTCGCTGGCCGGAGCCGTCAGCTCCTCACGGGCGCGGCGCACGATCACCTGCGACAGCGGCGCCTCCTCTTCGGCCTCGGTCCGCGCCGTGTCGTCGACGGTCACCGCCGGCTCGAGGCCAGTCGACAGGGCTGTCCCCTCGGGTGAGGTGTACCAGGCGGTGGTCAACACCACCCGATCCCCACCGGGAAGCTCGAGGACCTCCCCGCGGCCCGCCCACCCGAACGTGGTCTGGCCGACCAGGCGCACTTCCTTGGCGGCGAGCGCTGCGGCCAGGACCTCGGCCGGCCCCTGGGTTCCGGTGTCGACAGCGACGATCACATCACCCTGCCACACCGGCGGATCCTCGGACGTGCGAGCAGCCAGGGTCTCCTCGCGAGCCTTGAGCTCGCCCAAATCGCCTTGCACAAAAAGGGCCGCGGCATCCCATCCGGCGCTGGGCTCGCCGACGAACACACCGGTGAGGTCGAGCACGAGCGCCGGCGCCTGCTGCTCGCGCAAGCGGGCCAGCGCAGCTCGCAAGTCTGCCACGGCGGCGGCGTCCAACCGGTGGGGTCGCACGACCGGCGGACCGCCGGCGGCATCCTCGGTCACGGTCACGGCCGAGCTCGTCGCAGCCGGCCCAATCTCGAGGGTCACCAGCTTGGGCTCGCCGAAGCGGAGCACTTCGAGAGCAATCGATCCCTTCTCGACGCCGAGCCGGCGCCAGATCTCCCACGGCTCCATACCGCGCGTCGTCACCTGGTCGATCTGCGCCAGCAGGTCGCCGCGCTGGAGACCGGCCTTGGCAGCAGGGCTCCCATCCTCGACGCCGGAGACGTAGACCACCCCACGCTCAGCCAGCACCTGCATCCCGGCAAAGCGACGATCGGGGCGGAAACTCTTGGTGAAGGACTCGAGGTCCTCGCGCCCTACGAACAGCGAAAACGGATCGAGCGCCTCGACCGCTCCGGCCAACGCCCCATCGAGGAGCTCGTTGGTGTTGGTCGGCTCGACGTAGGCCTGCTGCACCAGCCCGAGCACATCGCCGAGCACGGCAAGCCGGCCGAACAGGGAGTCTTCCTGAGCCGCAGTGGTCCCGGCGAGGGTCGAGCCCACCATCAGCGGCAACAGGATCAACAAGGAGGCCGCCATGAAGAGCAGGCGGGATCGGCCCAGGCCCGAGCCCGGCGGTGGTGTCGGCTTTGGCGATTCGCTCAACTGACCAGACTCTCCGTGGTCGTCACCGCAACCATTGGCGCGGATCGACCGGTTCGTTGCGGTCGCGGATCTCGAAGTACAAGGCCTCCGCGGAACGCCCGACCGCAGCGCCCAACGATACCACGTCGCCTTCGCGCGCCTCGAGGGACTGGAGCCCTGCGTAGAGGGTGAACACCCGCCCGGCGTGGGCCATGATGACGGTGGGACCGTAGCCCTGGAACGGTGCCGCAAAAACCACCCGGCCAGGGTAGACGGCTTTGACCTCGAGCCCGACATCGGTGGCGATCTCGAGACCGTTGTGCGGGGTGAGCGTGCCGTAGCGCGGATCGCGACGAGGGCCGAATGGGACGGCGACCCGCCCTTGGATCGGCCAGTCGAGCACTCCCTTGAACGACTGCATCTGCTCGCCTGACAGCGGCACGGCCGAACGGCCGTAGAGAAAGTCGAGGAAACTGCCGAGTTTGCGCGCCTTGTCGAGGAGCTCGTCGCTCTGCTGGGCCAGGTTCAGCTCCTCGCGCCGGGCTGCGGCCACCATTCTGGCCTGCTCGGTGCGGAGCTGGCCGAGGCGGTCGCGCCGCTCTGTTTCGCTCTCGAGCCATTCGGCGACCCGCGCCCGCTCGAGGTCGAGATCCCGTCGCTCGAGATCGAGGCGGGCCTTGGTGTCGATCCAGGCGTCGATCACGGCGCGGTCGCGACGGGCGAAGAAGCGCAGCTGGCGAATTGCGGGCAGCAGGTTCTCCTTGGTTTCGACCGTCAGCAGCATCCGCAGGTAGGCAGTACGCCCGAGCCGATGCAGGGCGACCACCCGCTCACGCAGGCTCGCCCGCATCGCCTCGAGGCGGCGTTCGAGCTCGGCGACCCCAGCCTCGAGCGCCGCTGCCCGCTCGGTCGCGAGCGCGCCGGCAGCGACGGCTTCCGCCACCCGCTGCTCCTGCAGCTCGAGCTCGACCTCGAGCGCCGCAAGCCGATCCGAGGCCGACGCGACCTGCTGCCGCACCGACTCGAGTCGCCCCTGGAGCCGCGCAATCGACCCCCGCAACCGCTCGAGCTCGCGCGCCCGCTCATCGAGTGTTGCCGGTACCGGGACTTCGTCCGGGGTCGCCAACAGCGCACCGCCCACGACGGCCAGAACGGCCACCAGGAGCGAGACGGCGAGGCGAGAGTGGGGCACTAGGACCTACCCTTGACCCTTCGGCGGTGCGCCCCAGTCGGAGGGACTTCGGGTCCCTGGTACCCCGTACCCGGTACCCGGTACCCGTTCCTGCCCACGGGGAGAACCCCGATTCCAGGCCTCATCGCCGCCTACTTCGCCAACAGGCTCTTGCCGTCGAGCTCGACCGGCGGCTGTTGGCCGTACATCTCGTAGAGCGTCGGCGCGATGTCCGCGACACTCGCCTTCTCCGCCCCGAGCTTGATGGTCGAGAACAAGATCCCCTCGACCAGCGGCGGGTAGACCGAACAGTGGTCGCCCGACCACACCTTGAGGTTGGGCTCGGTGATGGTCTTGGCGATCCCGCCGAGGCTGTCTTGCCAGCCGACCCGGTAGCCATCGTTGTTGGAAGGAATCAGGTCGGGCAGCAACAGCGGGTCGTAGACGCCGCCGTGAGCCTCATCGCGGGTGAAGACGTGGGCTACCGGGTATTCGCCGGTCTCCTCGTCGACGTAGGCGACGAGCTTCTCCTGGATCTCCTTCAACAGCGCGTCGTACTCTTCGCCCGGCTGCACGATCCCCTTGGCCTCGCGGCCGGCGAGGTTGATGTAGATGTTGCCGAGACCGAGCGCGTAGGCACTGGTGCGGCTCCAGTCGACGTTGGTGAAGAAGTCACCCTGGTCGAAGAGATCCTCGAGGTTCTTGCGCTCGTTGTCCTCGCCGACCAGGGTCATGTACCCGTTCTTGGCGAGCCAGGTGTTGTAGTTCATGCCTCGGCGGAAAGAGGCAAAACCGTGGTCCGACACCACCATCAGCTCGGCGCCTTCGGGCATCCGCTTCAGGGTTTCGCCGACGATCGCATCCATGCGCTTGTAGGAATCGAGGATCGTCCCACCCCACTTCGCCGCCATCTCGGCGTCGTAGAGGGGGTGTTGCGGATCGTGGAAGCGGAACATCACGTGCTGGATGCGATCGGTGAACTCGAAGTAGTGCACCAGCAGGTCCCAGTTGGTGTCCCCGAGCAAGCCGAAGAGCATCTCCTCTTCCTTGGCGACGGTCTTCTCGACGTCCTCCATGAAGATCGCCTCATCGATCGTGCCCTCGTCCATCGACCAGGTGTCGATCGCCCAACCGATGGTCTTGTAGAGCCCAAAGCGCTCGGCGAGATCGGGGGCGAAATCGCGCGGCGCCGAGATGTCGAGGATCGGCGGCAACTTGGTCGGGTCGAACTGGATCGGCGACAGGTAGAGCCGGATCTCGGGATCGAGCTCGAGCAGGCGGAATCGTCCGATCCCGTGGATCTTGATCACCGAGTTGTAGGCGAAGGTGAACCGCACCCAGTCGCTCCACTCGCCGGGGGCGAGGGCGAGCTTCTGGTCGCCGACCTCGATCTCGAGCTTGGCGCGCTCCTCGGGGACCCTGAGCGTCATCGGCGTGGTCAGGTATTCGAGCTTGCCGGGCTTGGAGAAGAGCTCGTCCGGCGGCCCCTTGATCTGAGTCGTCATCTCACCACGGTTGTCCGGCAGCTCGGTGATCTCGACCGAAAAGTCGCCACCACCACGCGGTTGGTAGAAGAGCTCCGAGGTGAAGTAGAACGGCTTGCCGATGCGGAAAGAGAGGTCCGGCGTGCCGAGCCCGGACAGAATCGAGCCGTGCTCGTAGGGATCCGGCGGGAAGTTCTGGGGCAGTCGCACGATCGTCGAGCGCACCCCACTTTCGGCCAACGCCTGCCAGAAGGTCGTCCCCTGGCGGGGATTGATCGCCACCGGCCGGGTCTCCGGCAGCAGTGTCGCCCCAGCGCGCGAGGCTGCCCACCCGGCACCACCACCGGCCAACAACGCCACGATCGCGGCGACCGCCTTCGGCGCCTTGAACAGACGCAACACCAGCAGCATCAGCAGGAACGCCAGCACCCCGCCGCCGATGCCGATCACCAACCCGTTGCGCGATCCCCACAGGAACGGCTCGGTTTCCTTGAGCGCGAGGCCGAGCGAGGGACGATAGGTCTGGGCGTCACGACGCAGGAAATCGAAGATCCCGTGGCGGCCCGGCGACAGGCCGGTGGCGAAGGTCGACCAGGACACCGGCGTCTGCGAAGGAATCGTCGACTCGAGCGGCCGGAAGGTTCCCTGATCGCGCAGCTTGGCAAGGTTCGGGAGGTGGCCCTCGTCCATCCACTGCGCGGCGAGATCGGCATCCGCACCGTCGAATCCGAGAATCACCACCTTGGGCTTTTCGTCACGCGCCTGAGCGGGCGCCACGATCAGGGCACAGAGGGCCAGACCGAGAACAAGTCGATTCATGTCGAGTTCCTAGAGATCGTCGTTGGGCAGATCGTCGTTGCAGCAGGTGGCCCAGCGGGCCGGAAGGCGGGTCGGAGTGTAGCAGGACCCAGGGACTGGGTACCGGGTACCGGGTACCGGGTACTCGTCGGAGCGCCAGCGGCGTTTTCCGCTGATCCCTGGCCCGGGTCCCTGGTCCCGGGTACCCATCTCCTACTGCCAACGGAACCAGCGCAGGGCGAGCAGGAACGAGACTGCCCCCCAGGCAGCGAGAATGGCGAGGTCGCCGACGACGCCGGCAACGCCGACGCCGTCGAGCATCACCGCACGCAGCGCGTCGTTGAGCGCGGTGAGCGGGAGGGCCTGGATCACCGGCTGCAATGCCGCCGGAAACCGTTCGGTCGAGAAGAACACGCCGGAGAAGATCCAGCCTGGGAACATCGCGAGGTTCATCAGCCCCGAAACCCCTTCGATGGTCCGCGGTCGTGCCGCCACCAACAGCCCGAGGCCGACGAACGACAAGGCTCCCGCCGCAGCAACCAGGGCGAAGAGCACAATCGAGCCACGCAGCGGCACGTCGAGGACCCACACCGCAAAGGCGACGAGGATCGCCACCTCGAGGGCCAGGAAGACGAACCGGGCGAGCACCTGCGCCAGCATCAGGTGCCAGCGCTGCATCGGCGCGGCGACGTAGAGCTTGAGCAGTTTGCCCGAGCGCTGCTGCACGAGAGAAAAGCCCACCGACCACATCCCCGTGCCCATCAGGTTCATGCCGAGCAGGCCCGGGATCAGGAAGTCGATGTAGCGCGACCCTTTGGCCGTCATCTCGCGCATCGTCGGCACGAAGGCATCACCGCGACCGGCGGCCCGCTGCAGGGTCTCGTCGGTGAGTGCACGAGCGAGACGACTCTCCGGCCGGGTGGGATCGAACCAGTAGGACGGCGGATCGGTGTCGAGCACCACCACCGCCAGCGTGCCGTTGCGCAACAGGCGCTCGCCTTCGGCCGAGTCGACCTCCTGCACCTCGATCTCGGCGCCGGTCTCGAGCGCAGCGATGCGTTCGGCGGCCCGCGCCCCCTGCTCGACGCCAACCAGCACCGGTGAGGCCGGCTGGCTGCGAAACGCCACCGACAACGCCAGCGCCAGCAACAGCGGAAAGAAGAACACCCAGAAGACCGCCTCGGGCTCGCGCAGGAACTCGAGCACCCGAGCCCGGGTCAGCTGCAGGATCGGCGAACGACGCCAGCGTTGGCTCACGAGGCACCCTCCAGGGTTCGCCCGGCAAGTGCCATGAACACATCCTCGAGCGTGGCGTGATGCGTCGCCAAGCGACGGGCTTCGAGCCCCCGGCTCGCCAACAGCGCCAAGAGCGGCGGGACCGATCGAGCGACGTCCTCGACCGTCAGTCGCAGCGTCTCGTCGAGGCGGTGCACGCCCTCGACTCCGGGCAGGGCGAGCAGGTCCTCGTCGGCCACCACGCCGTCGAGCTCGAGCTCGACGACGTGCTCCGCGCCGAGGGACGCCACCAGCTCGGCCGGTGATCCGAGGGCGAGGAGCTTGCCGCGATCGACGATGCCGACCCGGCCACACAGGCGCGCCGCCTCCTCCATGTAGTGCGTCGTCAGCAGGATGGTGCGGCCGCGCGACCGCAGGTCCTCGACGATCTCCCAGATCTGACGGCGCGAGGCCGGATCGAGCCCGGTCGTGGGCTCATCGAGGAACACCACCTCGGGATCGCCGACCAGCGCACACGCGAGCGACAGCCGCTGCTTCTGGCCGCCCGAGAGGGTCCGCACCTGCGCCCGTTGCTTCTCCAGCAGCGACACCGAGGCGAGCGCCTGCTCGGGCTCGAGCCCGTGGTCGTAGAAGCTGCGAAACAGCTCGATGATCTCGCCGACCTGGAGTTTCTCCTGGAAACGCGTCTCCTGGAGCTGGACGCCGATCCGCGAGCGCAGCCGACGACCGCCCGCCGCCCAGGTTTCGCCCAGCACCTCGACCAGGCCGGAGGTCGGTTCGGTCAGGCCCTCGAAAATCTCGACGGTGGTGGTTTTGCCGGCACCGTTTGGACCAAGCAGGCCAAAACACTCGCCGCGAGGGACCTCGAGGTCGAGACCGGCAACGGCGGTGAGCTCGCCGAACCGCTTGACCAGACCCTGACACCGCAGTGCCGCCTCGCTCACGGCGCCTCCCCGACCCACTCGCGGGCGAGCTCGACGATCAGCAGGACCGCCTGCTCGAGGTCCTGCGCCGACAACCACTCGAGCCGCGAGTGGATGTTGTGTTGCCCGGAGAAGAGGTTCGGCGTCGGCAGCCCCATGAACGACAGCCGGGAGCCGTCCGTGCCACCGCGAATCGGCCGCTCGCGGACCTCGAGACCCAGGCGCCGCATCGCCCGCCGGGCTCGTTCGACCACCTCCGGGTGCTGCTCAAGGACTTCGCGCATGTTGCGGTAGCTCTGCTCGACGCGGTGCTCGACTCGTGCTCCCGGCCAGCGCGCGACCGCCGCTGCGGCGAGATCTCGCAACAACTCCGCCTTGACCGCCAGCTGGGCGGTGTCGAAGTCCCGCAGCAGCACCCGCAGGACCGTGCGCTCGACGCTCGACTCGACCACGTACGGGTGCACGTAGCCCTCGTGACCGGAAGTCGTCTCGGGGGCCATGTCACGCGGCAAGCCGGCGACGAAGTCCGCCGCCACCTTGATCGAGTTGACCATCTTGGCCTTGGCGTAGCCGGGATGGGTGTTGAACCCGTGGAAGGTCAGAACCATCGTGTCGGCCGAGAAGCTCTCGTATTCGAGCTCGCCGACCGGGCCGCCATCCAAGGTGTAGGCGTACGCCGCCCCGAAATGGGCAACGTCGAAGCGGTTGGCACCACGCCCGATCTCTTCGTCCGGCGTCAGGCCGACGCGAATGCGACCGTGAGGAATCTCCGGGTGTGCCAGGAGGTATTCGACCGCGCTGACGACCGCCGCCACGCCTGCCTTGTCGTCGGCGCCCAGCAGGGTCGTGCCCGACGCGGTGACGATGTCGTGACCGACGTGTGCAGCGAGGGCTTGGTCGCGCTCGGGCGACAAGACCGCCGTTGGATCGTCGGGCAGGACCAGGTCCTCTCCCTGATAGCTCCGCCACACGATTGGCTTTGCCGCCCCAGGCAGCTCGGGCGAGGTGTCGACGTGCGCCAGGAAACCGATGGTCGGGACCGCCGGGTCGTCGACCGTCGCCGGCACCGTCGCGAAAACGTAGCCGTGCTCCGAGATCGACACCTCGGCCGCCCCCAGGGCCTCCAACTCGGCGGCGAGCTCCCGCAACAAGGTCCACTGGCCGGGTGTGCTCGGGCACCCCTCGGCAGCGTCGTCCGACGCCGTGTCGATCTGCACGTAGCGCAGAAATCTCGCCAGCGCTGCCTCGCGCAGCTCGCTCATCGATGACGCTCCTCCGGCCGCGACGGGTGGCCGGAGGAGATGGTAGCAGGGGAGGGAGCCTCGCCGACGCGGAACGTTCCGCCGGCGGAATAGCCGCTGATCTCGGGTGCCAGGCGCGCCTCGATTCGGGCCGGCGGTGCCAGGAAGGCACCTGGATGGCGTGCGACGATCACATGAGTGAGACGGTGTTCACCCGCCGGCAGCTGTTCGATGAAGAGCCTGGCACCCTGATCACGAATCTCGAACCACACGCACCGACCGTCAATCCAGCGGAAGCCGGAAAGCACCCCGCTCGGCTCGAAACCGGCCGGCCGTGGATCTTCGATCTCGACCAGGGCCAGCGGCAGCGCCGCCCTCACTACCAGCTCGACCTGGATCGTCTCGCCCAACTCCACGATCGCGTCGGTCGCGAGCGGCCGCCACAAACCGTCCGCCCCAAGGCGGTAGACCCGCCGCTCGACCGTCAGGTCACTGCCGCCGCCTCCGAGCGGCGCTTCGTCGGTTTGCCACGACAGCCGCGCCGCCACCAGCGCCCGGGCCTCGCGCTCTTGCTCGGCGACCTCGAATCGAGCGACGACCCGTTCCCCGGTTCCCTCGAGCTCGTCGAGCGCCACCCGCGCCACTGCCCGTCCGCGACCTCCCGGCTGCAGCTCGACTGCCGCCGTGCCGACGCCGGCTGCGACCTCGACGTCGGCGCGAGCACCTGGCTCGGCGATCCACGAGATCAACGCCCGGGCTCGGGCCAGGATCGCTTCCCGCGAGCCTGCCGACCCCGCTGCTGCGTCCCGGAGCAACCACCGGCCGGCACCTTCGACGGCTTCCACCGGCACGTCGGCACCTCGCGTCGACAGCTCGAGTGTACCGAGCAGGACCGCCGCCTGCGTCGACGCCACCTCGGGCGCCCACTGCCAGGTGCGTGGCTCGGGTGACCACGACCACGCGCCCGCCCCATCGATCACCGCCGCATCGGCCAGGGATCGCAGCGCCGCCGCGCCGGTTGAGGTGCGATCGATCTGCGCGAAGATCCACGCCGACGCCGCCATCCTCCGAATCGATCCCCTTTGCCAGGCCCCTTCGAGTCGATCGAAAATCCCGTCGACGTCGTCCCCGAGAGCCTCACCGCGAAGCCAAGGTGACAAGCCCGCTGCCAGGCGAAGGTCGAGCGCGTCTCCGGGCCTGAAGTTTGGCGACTCGACGTAACCCTGGATCCCTGCCATCAGCCGTCTCGCCAGAGCCCTGCTGCGATCGGGCGCCACCAATGCAACCGTGTGCAGGTGCTCCAGCACGGCAGCCGTGAGCCACACCGACGGCGGAGACTGTGGCCACCACGAGATCAGGCCACCGCTGGTGACCCGCGCCTGCAGCTGATTCAGGATCCCATCGATCGCCGCCGGCATTCGGTCGAGCGCAACCGCGTCCCGATCGTCGTCGGTCTGCTCGGCCTCGCGGATCGCAGCCTCGAGTGCCGGAGAGCGGCGAGCGAGATCGAGCAACAGAGCCATGGCTGCGGCACGTTCGATCTGCGTGTCGCTACACTCCCACAGCTCGGCAGCCAGAGTGCGGAGCTGTTCGATCACCGGCGCCAACGGCTCGCTCCAGACGGCGAGGTCGAGCTCGCGATCGAACGAGCCGGCCGGGAGGTCGAACACCAGCTCGCGGGGAGAACCGGAATCGACGAAATCCGAGCGCCCCTCGGCCAGCGCAAGGCGCGACGAGATCCATGGCACGGTGCGGGCCTCCGCGTCTCGGTGGCGGCGCCCGGCGACCGTCGCCTGCAGAGCAATCTCTCCTTCGCCGGGCGGAACTTCGACCGCAAACCACAGGGCCGCACTCTCCCCGCGCGGCACACGCAGGCGCCGGGCCTCGCGCAGCAGTGGCGTCGAGGATCCGTCCGCCCCGCGCAGCTGGACCTCCAGCGTCACGTCGATTCGTTCGCGTCGGCCGGCACCGCGGTTGTCGACGATCACGGGAAGCTCGACCCGATCACCCGACCGCAACACTCGGGGCGGAGCGAGCCGCACCTGCAGCGGCAGACGGGTCAGCAGCCGCGACCGGGCCTCGCCGATGCGAGCCCGACGATCGAAGGCGTGGAGCGCGAGGGTCCACTCGCCCACCGCATCGGGCGCGGTGACGTCGACGGCGACCCGCCCGTCGGCATCGGTGAGGACCGCCGGCAGCCACAGGGCGGTGGGTGGCGGCGGTACCCGCGGCGGGCGGGCCTCCAAGGGCGGGGGGCCCTCGGGGCGGGCCTCGGGGCGCACCGCCTCGTAGCTGATGGTCGAGGCCGCCGTCGAATGATCCGAGATCCCCTCGACCCCAGGGGCATTCACCACCAGCTCCTCCTCGAGCACAGCGGGGTCTTCTGCGCTGCCCGAGCCCGGGTACCAGGCACGATGACCGAAGCGGAAGATCAGCGGGTCGGGCAGACGCCAGACCTCGGGCTCACGGCGCGGCTCCGGCAGTCGGTCCATCCTGGCGCCGAGCTGCGACATCCGCCCGATCGGTGTCGACAGCCAGGGCGCCCCCGAGCGGGACCCCGAAGCCGTGGCGGGCGGCAACTGGTGCGGCCCGAAACCCACATCGAACCCGCGATCGTAGGCCAGCACCAGCACTTCCGCGTCTGCCGCTTCCGCGTCCGGACCGCGCACTCGGCCCCGGACCTCGACGACCGCTCCGGGCTCGACCGGATCGGGGTGCTCGAGCTCGACCGCCAGGCGCCGCTCGGCCGGATCCACCCCGACGTACCCGGAGAACACCAGCGGCTGGCCATCGACGATGCGCACCACGCTGAGGCCGACGGCGGGTAGGCGGTCGCGCTCGTGGATCGGCACTCGCAGCTCGGTGGTACGGCCACACGGGACCTGCCAGCGCTCACCCTCGCCGGCGTCTCGGCCGAGAACCACTTGGGCGGATCCCCCACCGGCACAGTAGACGGCGATATCGGCGACGCCGCCTGCAGGCACGGCATCGGGCATCGCCACCGCAAGCGGCACCGGCAGCTCGAAGGGGCGTGTGGTCGGCAGGACGACGATGCCGACCGAGCAGCCCCACTCGCTGCGATTCCGACACTCGCCAAGGCTCAGCCGATAGACACCGGCGCTCAGCAGCGGCAGCGCCAGCTGGGCTCGCGCTTCCTCCCCCCGTGCGCTCACTTGGCCGCGCTCGATCAGCCGATCAGCCGGCCAGTCGCTGCGAAGCCCCTCCACCCAATCTCCGAGCGGACTCTCCAGCGCCGGCCGCGCATCGGATCGCCACGCGCCCTCGGCTTCGCTCGGAAAGCTCGCCGCTGCCGGCGGCGCCTGGAGGGTGTGGAGCTGCCACGGCACCCGCCCGGCCAGCGGTCGGCTGAAACCATCGATCCGCTGCAGGGGGATCCGAGCGCGGTCACTCTCGCGCACGATCACCACCGCATCGTCCGCGATCACCCTCGAAGCCGCAGCTCCCCGCCAGAACCACAGACCGGCATCGCGGCGTTCGCCATCCACTGCGGAGACGTGAGCCTGGATCCAGTAGGCGAGGTCGACCTCCGGGCCCGGCTGAGGCAGGTCCGCGAGTGTGAACGAGAATTCCCCGTCCGCTTCGACCTCAGCCTCGCCGGAGCGCTGCACCCAGTCCCGCACGTCACCCGAGGCCGAGACGGTCGCATGCCAGCGGACCGCCGCTCCGGCCAAGGAAGTGCCGACCAGCGAGCGGGCGCTGCCTCGGATGCGCAGAGTGCCCCCGGAGCCTTTCCAGAAAGCCGGGTCGAGCCCGAGGTCGAGCTCGAAAGTTGGCAGCTTGTACTCCTCGACCAGGAAACCCGTGCCAACCCGAGGCAGTGGCCACGCCTTGCGCGCAGCGTCGGGGCTCCCTCGAAAGAATGACCAGTGCCCGAGCGCTCCGTCCGACGGAATCACGATGGAGGCAGTTCCCGTCCCTCGTTCGCCGATCTCGACCGTCCCGCGCCACCGCTCCTCGCGCCGTGGATCCAGAAGCGCGAGCTCGACCCCGCCGCGACCTCGCGGCCGCTCCTGGCCGTCAACATCGTGCTCGAGCCCGAAGATCTTGAGCTGAACGGTCTCCCCAGGGCGATAGACCGCGCGATCCGTCGCGATGCGCAGGTCTTCCCACTGCGACGAGCTGCGCCAGGAGGTCGAGCCTTTGGCGAACGACAGCGAGTCCGTGCCGTGGCGAGCCACGAGGATGTCGTCACTCTCGAGCTTCAGGCTCTCGGGCAGCCGCAGCAACCCCTGTCGATCGGTCAAGCCGAGCGGTGCGGCACCGTTCTCGAGCCACACCTCGGCTGCTTCGACCGGCTGGCCGTCGCGAGCCGCCGACACCTCGACCTCGAAGTAGCTGGGATGTTCGACCACCCGGGCAAAGAGCTCGGTCACGCGCAGACAGCCCACCAGTCGCCGGCCGGTCTCGGCCCCCGGCGGGCGCAGCTCCACGGTCCAGAGGCCGAGCCCGAGACCGGGTGTCACCACAGTCGTGCGCCAGCCGTGTGGATCTTCCAGAGGCTGCGACCGGTCGACCTCGAAGACCGCCGTGTGGTCGACGGCACCCCCGGGGAGCACGGTGCACCGAGACCAGCTCGAAGTGTCGGCCGCGACCCGCCACGCGCGCAGCTCGAACTCGTCCAGGTTCCGAGTTTCCAGGCGGATCGAGGGTCGGTCGGGCAGATCGTGCCGGAAGCTCCGAGCCCTGAGCTCCGGCTCGGTGATGTGGGCAACCAAGGCGAGGTTGGCGTCCCGGATGGCCTCGGATCGCGCCGCCGCGGCGCCGCGCTCGGCGTGGCGAAGCGCTCGCGAGTGGGTCCCCGGCTGACCGAGATCGAGGACGCGGCGAGCCTGTCGGAAACGTGCCCAGGCGACGGCTTCGCCTTCCAGCGTTCGATCCAGCAGCCGCTCGGTCGCCGCAACGACCTCTCCTCGGGCGTAGGTCCACCCAAGTGCCAGCAGGCGCGTAGCCACTGCGGCTTCGGGCCGCCCCGCCCGTTCGTGCCACTCGTTCAGCTCGAGCAGCCGACGGGCGGCGCTCGGTCCCTCGAAGTCGGCGACTCGCGCTCCTTCGAGCACCGCCACCGCGGCGGCTTCGTCGAGCGGCTCGAGGCGGCTTTGCCACACGCCGAGGACGCGCACAACCAAATCCCAGGCGGTGGGCGCCTCGATCTCGTCGATGTCGCCCGCGGCAATCCCGGGCGCCGCGAGGCCGGCGGGGAGATCGAACAGCCGGTGCCGACGCAGCTCGATCCGGTCGATCAGCTCCTGCGCGGCCTGCTGAAAGTCTCCAGTCGACCACTCGGCTATCGGGCGATCGAGTCCAACCGCGGCGGTGTGCCGACGCGAGGACCGGGAACCAGCGCCGAGGCGTTCGAGCGCAATCAGGTCGATCCAGGTCGCCACGATCGGGTCGGCGGGCCGCAGCGCAAGCCACGCGCGTTCGAACGCCCTCGCCGGCTCGCGCTTTTCTTGGAAGCGGACCTGCCACAGCAACGCTTCTGCGGCCCGGCGAACATCGCCGACGGCGGCCGCCTCGGCTTCGATTCGCTCCGCCGCGGCCAAACCCGAACGCCACGTTGCCGCGCTCACGTGCTCGTCGAGCTCGGCCCACGGGTTGTCGGCCTGCGCTTGGGCCAGGCTGGGAACCAAGGCCAGCACCACCGTGAGAGTGCACGAGCC
>CAZRFU010000003.1:0-24426 GCA_964599475.1 uncultured Thermoanaerobaculia bacterium | reverse complement strand
TCTGGCACGGACGTTTGGCGACGGATGTCAGCCGTCGGAGAGCCCGCCGAAGCCGACGAGCTCCGGCTTCTCGAAGCGGTACCCCGGCGGGACGGCAAAGGCGTCGGGCGTGACCGGGACGTCGAGCTCGAGCTCCTCGAGGCGGTAGACCTCTTCGAAGCGATCGTGGATCCCATCCTCGACCTTGCGCTCGATCGTGATCTGCTGTTCGACCACCAAGCCCGCGAGCCCACCGAGACACTCCTGGATTCGTCCGTCGATCGAGGCTTCGCCGGTGACCAGCCTGGGCACCACCCGAGACGACCTCGCCACCTCGACCTGCGGCGCCGTGGTGGTCACGAGCTCGATGGTGAACGCTGCCCGCACCGGGTAGGCGCCGACCATCGCCTTGGCGTCGTGCGTGAGGCGCAGCCGACGCCGCTCCAGGGTGAAACCCCACCTCGACTCCTCGATGGCCTCGGACTGACAGTCGAGGCTCCGTACGGTCCGTTCGGTCGGTCTTCCGGGCACGACGACCAACCCCCCGGGCTGAGGGGGCACCTGCGCATCCGGGTGGTGGTAGGTCTTCATTGCCCGGTTGAGAGCCACCTCCTTCTCCCCAGGTGCGAGAACCAGCGCATCGAACCGCACTCCGGGGTTGTCCCCAGCGCCAATCTCGATGCGGTAGCCATCGGCGGTGGCGATCACCACTCCCGTGCGTGACGACTCCTCGGTTGCCGTTCCCGACCCTCCGAGGATCACCTCGTTGGAGGTCGAGACGAAGCGGTAGCGCACCGCGGTGTCGGCGTTGGCGGTGCTCACCGCGAGAACGAGGCAGATCCAGACGAGAACTCGGTGCATGGCAGCTCCTGGGGTCGACGGCAAGGCAACTTCTTGAGTCTAACGCGAAGGCCGGAACTCAACCACCGGGTTCGGTTGCGAGCCTTCGAAGGGCCTCCGGGCTCAGGGCTTGCCACCAACGCAGACCCGGACATACGCTGTTGCGCATGAGATCGACCCCGCCAACGTTGTGGTCCACGGCTGGATTGCTGCTGGCATCAGCCTCCTGGGCAGCGAACCCGGTGGTGCCCGGCTCGAGCCGAGTCGATGCAACCCCGCACGCTCTCGGAGTGAGGTGGACGATCAGCGGCGACGACAACCGCAACAGCACCTTCGGGCTCGAGTTTCGACGCCTCGGCGAGCCAAGCTGGCGAGCCGCGGCGCCGCCGATGCGCAGCGATCCCGAGCTGGTGGTCGACGGGGCACCGCTCGGGCTGCACCACTGGGCGGCGAGTGCGATGTTCCTCGACCCCGGCACCACCTACGAGCTACGCCTCACTCTCGCCGATCCCGACGGCGGCGGTGAGGTGCGGGTCGTGAACGCCGCGACCGGCACTTTGATGCCCGATCCGCCGCCCGGCACGGTGCGCTGGGTGGTGCCCGGCAACGGCGGCGGCAGTGGTACGTCTGCGGATCCCTACCTCGGGCTGCAGGCGGCCGCCGACGCCGCGGCGCCGGGTGATCTGTTCGTCGTGGCCGCAGGCACCTACGCCGCCTTCGAGGTCGCCACCAGCGGCACTCCCGGTGCTCCGATCAGCTTCGTCGGCCCCGGGGCAGCGTCGCCCAACCCGGCGATCGTCGACGGCGCCGACACCGATCGCGGCGTCGTCACCATCGGCACGGGTGGTTCCGCGCCGATCAGCCACGTCGTCATCCAGGGGCTGGTGATCCAGAACGGCCTGTGGGGGATCGACGCCCAACATTCGAGCGACATCACCGTGCGCGGCACCTGGATCCGCGACGTCGGCTACGGGGTGATCAACCGCCGCGCCGCCGATCTCGAGCGCCGCCAGATGGTGTGCGACAACCTGATCGAGGGCCGCGAGCCGTGGCCCGGCGCCGGCATCCCGCCGACGCGCGGCATCGATCTGCGCGGCTGGGGCCACACCGTCTGCCGCAACCAGGTCTCGAACTTCGGCGACTGCATCTCGCTGCAACCACAGAGTGGCCCGTCCTTCGGCAGCGATGTCTTCGCCAACGACGCGCGCCGCTGCGTCGACGACGGCATCGAGATCGACTTCAACCAGAGCAACGTGCGCGTGTGGCTCAACCGGGTGTTCAACGCGCGCATGGGCATCAGCGTGCAGCCGATTGCCGGCGGCCCCGCCTACTTGGTCCGCAACGAGCTCTTCAATCTCGAAGACAAGGCCCTGAAGTTGCACAACGCTCCGGCGGGACTCGTGGTCGCCCACAACACCGGGGTCAAGCTCGGCAACGCGGTGCACGACCCGAGTGGTTCGGTGTGGCAGAACGCCTGGTTTCGCAACAACCTCTTCCTCGGCACCGCCTACGCCTTCGAGCTCGTCACCTCCGCCGGCTCGCGCGATTTCGACTTCAACGCCTGGGGGACAACCCGCGCGGGCACGAGTGCCGAGCCCCACTTCAAATGGAACACCGTGCGCTACGACAACCTCGCGGCGCTCCAGATCGGCGCCGGGATCGAAGGCAACGGCGTCGTGGCGACCTTCGCAGACCTCGCCAACGCCACCTTGCCCCCGACTTGGGACACCTCCGTCGACCCCGAGACGCGGGATCTGCGCCTCGTCGGGTCCGCCGACGCGGTCGATGCAGGCGCGGCACTGCCGAACCTCAACGACACCTTCCCCACCACCGGCGCTCCCGATCTCGGCGCCTTCGAGCTCGGTCAGCCGAAGCCGCGCTACGGCCCCCGGCTCGGACTGTTCCGGAATGGATTCGAGTCCGGCGGCACGGGCGCGTGGAGCGGACCGTAGCCGGCCGGTGGCCGCGCGCTCGCGCACCCTTGGGCACTTCCGCCGCCGTACATCCGCCGCTCAGCCGGTGCCGTGTTATGCTTTAATGCCATGCGTCACAGGGCCACCACCGCCATTCTCGTGCTCACCGCAGCTGCCGGCGCGCACGCGGTCACCCCTCGATTGGTCGCCGACCTCGAGAGTCACGTGCCCGGGCGACCTGCGTTCACCGGCCGCGCCTGGTCGACGGATCGCGGCGTGGTGGTGCTCGGTGACGACACCTTGTGGCTCCTCGATCCCGGCGGGTCGCATCCGACCCCACTGCTGCGCGGAACCTCGTGGCCGTGGATCCACGACCTCGGCGACGGCGAGCTGGTGGCGCGCGGAACTTCCTTGTCCGGCGAGGACGGCACCTGGATCACCGACGGTGGTCCGCCGAGGCTGCTCGCGCCCTCGTGGTGGCAGCCGTGGTTCCTCGTCTGGGAGGGATCGATTGCACGGTACGGCGACGGCTTTGGGGCCAAAGCCCCTCTCGCCGACGGCGAAGGCTACTGGCTGTGGCAACTCACGGAGGACGCGGCTCCCCAGCCGATCGAGCCCGGTGGGGTGGTGTTCCACGATCCCACCTGGCTCGAGTGCCTGACCGTCGTCTCCGCACCCGAGGGCATCATCACCTGCTCGGCGATGGACGACCCACCAGGCTTGCGCTTCGGCTCCGGGGCGACCACTTCCCCCGCGCCACGATGGCCGTATGAGGCACACGCAAGGGGTATCCAGCTGGCAGGGGCACGCTACTTCCCCGCTGCCGCTCAACAACTCCAACGCTGGGATCTGCTCCGCAGCGACGGCACCGCCGAAGGCACCGCGGTGGCGGTGGAGGGCGTCATCCATTCCCCCGTTCCCATCTGGGGAGGCGCCGCCGCGGTGCGTCACCTCGGCGGCGACCAGTGGGAGATCCTCACCTTCGACGGCGTCCACCCGCCAGGGTCACTCACGATTCTCTCGATACCTGGGTTCCTCACTGCGATCGTGCCTGCTGCAGACTGGCTCTACCTGGTCTCTCGCACCACCGAGCTGTCCGTGCACGCGATCTCGGCTGACGGCACGACCGCGAGGCTCGGCGAGCTGCCTGGGACGTTCCAAGCCGCCGCGCCCGGGGACGACGCCGGCACCCTCCTGCTCCAGGTGGCGAGTGCTCGGGGGGTCGACACCTGGCGCGCCCACGGCGGCGAAGATTTGCTCGAGCCGGTCGTCGGCGCTCAGAACGCACTCGAGCCGTTCACCCTTTCCCCCCTCCCGGACGGCGCGCTGATCCCCTGGGTCGACGAGCTCGGCTTCGCCCGCATCGGCGAGCTCGGCGCCGATGGCTCCGTCGAACCTTCCCCGGCCCTCGATCTGCCGGGCAACGCCGGCTCGGACTTCCACTTCGTCGGTGAGCTCGGAGGCCGAGCGATCTTCTACGCCGCCACCGCCGAGCACGGCCCCGCGGTCTGGACCTCGGACGGCACCGCCGCCGGGACCCAGCCGCTTCTGCCTTCGCGATGCGACCCAGCGGGTGCCGTCCGCCCGCGCCTCGACCTCCCCGACCTGGTCGTCGACTGTGTCGACGACGACGGTCGCACCACCGTCTGGCACCTCGATCCAAACGCCGGCCCGGTGGCCACCGAGCTCCTCTTCGCGGGTGTCCACCCGTCATCGTCGTTGTCGCGTTTCGTGCGCCTTGGGGATCGCTTGGTCTACCTCGACCCCACCCGCGGCGTCGTGGCGACTGAAATCGGCACCTCGAGCACCGTCGACCTGCTGGTCTGCCACGCGGCTCCTGCCGCGACGGCGACTCGCGCGGTCGTGCGCTGTGCCTCGGAGTTGTGGTCGACCGACGGCACGGTGGCCGGGACGACGCGGATCGGCACTGTCGCCATCAGCTCGGCGCCCCTGCTCGAGGCCGGCGGCAAGGTCCTCGGCACCGGCGCCGAGGCCTTCCTCACCGACGGCACTGCCGGCGGCACGATCCCGATTGCCCCTCTCGTCGGCGCCGCTGCCGCCGCCGTCGAGATGTCCGCGACCTGCACCTGGGACAATCGGGGTGTGAGCGTGCTGAATCTCGGCACGGGCGTGGCGGCGCGGCTGCTTGACCTGCCACTCTACCGGGTCTCAGAGGCGGAAAAAGCACCGGGAGCCAGGCGCGAGCTGCTGTGGCTGCGCACCGGACCGTTCGCCGACGCGACCCCCTGGCTGTGCGACCCGGCTCGAGCAACGATCCACAAGGTCCCGGGATACGGCGGGCGGCAATCGAGCGACTTTGGCTGGGCGGCGAGCATCCACGACGACCACGCCCTCTGGCGCCACGTGGTCACGGCCGCAGGCGAAAGCATCGAGCGTCTCGACTTTGCCCGCGGCGGCTGGAGCACGGTTTTCACCCAGCCGCGCCCCCTGAACGACCACACCATCCACACGCCGAGCCCCGGCATCGCCGGCAACGCGCTCTGGGTCGCGCTCGCCGACGAGGCCCACGGCCGAGAGCCTTGGGTGGTGCCGCTGCGGGTCACCGTCGCTGCTGGTTCGGTGTCGCCAGGGCCGTGAGGATGGGCACGGGCTCGGAAAACCGCACCGTCCGCCGCTCGCCTGCGCTGGTCGCAAGCTGACGACGGACGCCGCGAACAGGTGCGCGCAACGCGCACCCTGGGGCGCTCCCGCGCCACGTCGCGAAGTCCTCCGGCGGATCCCCGATCCCGGATCCCTTCTTCTCACGAAATCCACGTCTTCGCCAACGCGACGAGCTGATCCAGGGCCGCGCCCCAGCCGTGCTCGAAGCCCATGTTCTCGTGGATCTCGCGCGAGCCCGGGTTGGCATGGCGCGCCAAGGCGCGATAGGCGGTGCCACCTGCGGCGGTGTCTTCCATCTCGATCACTGCGGTGAAGGCAAACTCCTCCGGAGTCGCCGGCGGGGGCGCCGGCCGGTAACCCGGCAGCAGGGCGTTGGTCCAGCTCAGGCGCTGCTGGTCGAGGACCTCGAGGTAGCAGCCGGTGCCGGGGAACTCCTGGCCTTCGGGCGAACGCATCACGGTCGCGAAGATCCCGCCGGGCCGCAGGTCGATCTCACACCCGACCGTGGTCCACGGCGCCGGCGTGAACCACTTGACCAGGTGCTCGGGCGTGGTCCAGGCCTTCCACACCAGCGCACGCGGCACGTCGACGGTGCGTTCGAAGAAGAGGTCGAGCTCGGGATCGAAGTCGGCAGGGCGAGTCATGGTTTCTCCTCATCGGCCATCGCGGCCAGGTAGTGATCGAGTTGGTCGAGGCGTCGCTCCCACCTCCGGCGCTGGCGCGACAGCCAATGGGCAGCTTCTTCGAGCGGTTCCGGGCTCAACTCCCAAGTCCTGACCCGCCCATGTTTCGCCGACGACACCAGCCCCGAAGCCTCGAGGACCCCGAGGTGTTGCATGAACGACGGCAACGCCATGTCGAACTCGCCCGCGAGCTCGGTCGTCGAGCACGGTCCGAGGCACAAACGCGCCAACACCGCCCGCCGGGTGGGATCGGCGAGGGCGCGAAAGACATCGTCGAGAACGGGATCAGACTTAGGCATCCGCCTCAGTATCGCATCAACAGACACTTAG
Organism: uncultured Thermoanaerobaculia bacterium; assembly: GCA_964599475.1. Taxonomy (GTDB): domain Bacteria; phylum Acidobacteriota; class Thermoanaerobaculia; order Multivoradales; family CAZRFU01; genus CAZRFU01. Next base: position 18,059 of record CAZRFU010000003.1, on the reverse strand, counting down.
GTCAATACCTAACCTCAGCATCGAAGGAGCTCGGCGGCCAGCCTGGCCCTCACAGTCCCAGCAGCTGCCGAGCCTGCGTGAGCTCGGCCGAGGTTTCGGGCTCGACCAAGCCGGCGGTTGCGGCCAGCAGCAGCTCGCGGCCGCGGCGAGGATCGCCGAGCTCCCACACGACCAGCCCGAGGTGCAGGCGCGACCAGTGGACATCTTCGTGATCAGGGCCCAGCTTCGTGTCGCGGATCGCCAGAGCACGCTCGAAGGCGGCACGTGCGCCCGCGAGGTCGCCGCGTGCGCGCACGAGCCTGCCGAGCCGATCGAGGCTGCGCCCGACGTCCGGATGCTCCACGCCGAGCGCCCCCTCGCGCACCGCCAGTGCCTGGCGCAGCAGCGCCTCGGCCTCGGCCCTGTCGCCAAGACTTTCCCGCACTCGGCCGAGGTTCTCGAGGCTCCACGCCACCAGCGGATGGTTCGGCCCCAGGACCCGCTCTCGGATCGCCAATGCCTCGCGGTGAAGGGGCTCTGCCGCCGCCGCCTGGCCAAGGTCGAGGCGCAGGACGCCGAGGTTGTTGAGGCTCTCCGCCACCGCCGGGTGATCGTTGCCGAGCACCGCTCGCCGGGCGGCCAGGGTTTCCTCGAATAGGACGGCAGCTTCCTCGAGGCGACCCTGGGTGGCGAGCGCCGCCGCGAGGTTGCCGAGGCCCTGCACGAGCCGCGGATGGCCGACGGGGAAACCGGCCCGCAAGACCTCGACGGCGCGGGCGTAGAAGACCTCCGCCTCCGCGGCGCGACCGCGCGAGAAGTGCAGGTTTCCGAGGTTGTTGAGGCCCACCGCGAGCTCGGGATCGTTGGCCGGCAGGGTCGCCTCCTGGAGCTCGAGGGCTCGTTCCAGCAACTTCTGCGCCTCGTCGAAGTGGCCCTGCTGACGCGCCAGCCGACCCATGTCTCCGAGCAGGATTGCGTGCTCGGCCGAGGCGCCGCCGCGCGCGAGACTCACCCGGGCAGCCTCGAATTGCTCGCCCGCCTCGTCGAGGCGACCGCGGTGGAGGTACAGTCGGCCGAGCGCCCCGCGGCTCGTGGCGAGGTCGACGTGCTCGGGCGGCAGATGGGCCTGGCGCAGAGACAGCGCCTCCAGCAAGTGTCGCTCGGCTTGATCGTAGAGCGCGAGCTGCGCGTAGACCGTCCCGATCGTTTCCTCGAGGCGGGCGCGAACCAGGGGGCGATCGGCGAGCTCGCTGGCGAGACGGGCGGCGCCGTCGTCGAGGATCTGCCGGGCGGTGAGGGCATCGGCAGGACTTGCCCCGCGAGCGAGGGCCTGCCCCGGCTCCGACTCGCGAAAGAGGCTCATCAGGAACTTCGCGACCTCGGCCGCCTCCCCGCGGGCCTGCTCGGCGGCGCTCGCTTGCGCCCGAGCCACGGCTTCGGCCGCACTCGCCCGGCGCAAGCCGATCGTCGTGCCGATCAGCCCCACCACCAGAGCCGCCAGCACCGCCCCAGCCGCCGCGAGACTCGCGACATGGCGCCGAGCGAATCGGCGCGCGACATAGAGCCACTCGGCCGGCCGGGCGATCACCGGCTGGTGGCGCAGCACCCGCTCGAGATCGTCGGCGAGCTCCGCCGCCGAGGCGTAGCGGGCTTCTCGATCCGGCGCAATCGCCCTGGCGGCGATCCAGTCGAGGTCACCTCGCAGGCGTTTGCGCAAGGTCTGCAGGTCGCGCTGGCGGCGGCGGGCGGCGATCCGCGCGGCATCACCAGCCGGCACGGTAGCCAGCCGGGCGCTCGGTTTCGGCGCCGTCGTCGACAGCCGCTCGATCGCCGTCTCGAGGCTGCCGCGCGAGCTGCGGAAGGGACGCACGCCGGCCAGGAGCTCGTAGAGCAGCACCCCCAGGGCGTAGACATCGGCGCGAGTGTCGATATCGGCGCCGGATTCTCCCGGCGACAACGCCTCCGGGCTCATGTAGTCGAGCGTGCCGATCACGCGGTCGCCGGTGCGACCGTGCTCTTGTTCGAGATCTTTGGCGATGCCGAAGTCGATGATCTTGGGTTGAGGCCGACCATCGACCTCCGCCACCAGGATGTTCGACGGCTTCAAGTCGCGGTGCAGAATCTGCTTCTGGTGGGCGTGATGCACGCCGCGACAGACCTGCACCAGCAGCTCGACCCGTGCCTCGATGCCGAGCTCACGCTGGTCGCAGTACTCGGTGATCGGCGGGCCGTCGATCCACTCCATTGCCAAGAACGGCATGCCGTCGGCGGTGGCACCGGCCTCGAGGATCTGCCCGACACTCGGGTGGCCGAGTCGCGCCATGGCCTGGCGCTCGACCGCAAAGCGCGCCCGGGCTTCGGCGCCCGCGAGATGGCTGTGCATGAGCTTCAGCGCAACTCGGCGCACCACCGGGACGTGCTGCTCGGCGAGGTATACCTTCCCCATCCCGCCTTCGCCGAGCAGCTCGAGCAACCGGTACGGGCCGAAGCTGCCGAGCCCGTCGCCGCCTTCGCTCACGGCCGCCGCGGTCGCGACCTCGAGCGCCGAGGCCTCGAGGAATGCGCCGAGAGCCGGCTCTTCGGCCAGCAGGCCGAGCACCTCGTCGACGACCTCGCGCTCCCGGCCGCTCGCCGCAACGTGAGCTGCCCGCTCCTCGGTCGGCCGCTCCATCGCCTCGGCCAGCAGCCGATGGACCTCGCGCTCGCGGCGGGCTCGACGAGGCTCGATCGGTTGTGTCGGTTCCATCACGACCTCAGCGCGAAAGCTCGCGGTGGAGCCACAACCGCGCGATCCGCCAGTCGCGTTCGACGGTCGCAAGCGAAATCCCCAGCACCGCAGCGATCTCCTGGTTCTCGAGACCGCCGAAGTGCCGCAACTCGACCACCTGTGCCTGGCGCGGATCGAGCACCGCCAGGCGTTCGAGCGCTTGGTGGAGCGCGAGCACGTCCGACGACGCAGGCGCGACCCCCGGCTCCGCCTGCCCTTCGAGCGGCTCGGCGATGATCCTCTTGCCGGCGGCGCGCCGCCGCGCGTGGTCGACCAAGACCTGGCGCATGGTCCGGGCCGCCAGCGCGAAGAAATGCACGCGGTCGTTGGGGTGCACCGACGAGCCCCCGAGAAGGCGCAGGAAGGCTTCGTTCACGAGTGAGGTCGGCTGCAGCGTGTGGTCGATGCGCTCCCGCCGGAGCTGACGACCGGCGAGGCGCCGCAGCTCGTCGTAGACCACGGCCACCAACGCCTCGAGCGCTTCGCTCTCGCCCCCGCGCCAGCGCTCGAGCAACACGGTGACCTCCCCGGCGCCGGGGGCCGGCCGAGCGAGGCGACCGCGGTCGCGCGGAGCGGGATCTTGGGCGTTCGTGCGCGCGAGTCTATCGGTCGGGCCGGCTTCGATTCCAGGCTCATGGGGCCGCCGCGCTCCACATCCCGGCACTGCCGGTCTCGAAACCGTCCGCGAAGATCAGGCCGGCGACCGTCACCGTCATGGCGTAGATCCCAAAGCCGGCATTGGGATTCGAGCGATTCGCCACGCGCAACCCGGTGAGGGTGCGTTCGGCCCCGAGCTCACCTGCGGCCACGAGCGAAGCCGCGCTCACCACGGCTTCGTGGACGAGCAGGGGCGGCCCGCTCTGCGCCCGATCGGCGGTGTCCGCGGCACACCACGTGGTCCCCAGATTCGCCTGCAGGTCGACACCCGGGCCCGGGGCATCGGGGACCCCGCCGGCGGGGCCGAACCAATCGCTGGCGTGGATCGTCACGGTGCTCTCGGAGCCATCCGCCAGTTCCAGGGTGAGATCGAAGGTCCCTCCCCCGTCGCTGGCGTTGTAGAGCAGGCCGAGAACGAAATCCTCGGCGAGCTCGAGGTCGTCGATCGGTAGCGTGATCGTCGTCTGATCGGAGTCCGGGAGCCACGACGGCACGATTCCCACCGAGTCACCGTCGGGTGTGACATCGAAGGCCCAGGTCCCTCCGGAAACCAGGTTGCGATCACCGAGGTGCACCATGTCGAGCTCTCCGGCATGGTAGTGCAGCGCGTACGCGAGGCCGGTGTTTCCGCTGACCGCCGTTGGCAACAGGTCCCCCGAGGCACCGTCGCAGTCACGCAGGCTGAGGGCACGATCGGCGATCGAGCGGAAGCCGTTCGGGGCATCGGGTTGCAGCCGCTCGCCCGGGTGGACGATGCCGTTGAAGTTGTACACCAGCGGGAGCGGCATCTGCCCGGCCGGGGCCACCACCGGGCCGGCGAAACTCGCGCCGAGCGAGCACACACTCGCGGCGGCACACAGAACCATGATTCGGGTCGAGGTGGGTCGCATGGGATCTCCTTCTTCGTCGGTGTGGTCGCGAGGACCGTCTATCCGACACAGCGCAGGATCCGGCCTGCAGCCCTCACGCTCGACGCTCGCTACCAGGCGACGGTCGACCCGCTCTCGAATCCGTCGGTGAAGATCAAGGTGCTCTGGAGCCGCGCGAGCCCAAAGGCGCCACCATTGCTCGATCCGGCGTTTTCGACGGTGCCGGCCAGCACCACCTTGCCTCCCGACAGGGTCAGCCCGTTGGCCACGTCTCGTCCGTCGGGGGTGAGGTCGAAGTCCACCACCACCCGGCCGTCGTTGTCGAAGGTCGGGTCGAGGCTGCCGTCAGGGAGCAGCCGCACCACATAGAAGCTCGCCTCCTCGTCGCCGATCGGATCGAGCATTCCGGCGGCGAGCACCTTGCCGTCGCTTTGCAGCTCGAGGTCGAGGATGAAGGCCCCGGACTGGGTGGTGAGATTGACGAAGCCGGCCAGGCCGAAGTCCTGGTCGAGGGAGCCATCCGGCAGGACCCGCGCGACTCCGGTGCCACCCCCTTCGAATGGCGAGAAACCGCCCGTCAGCGCGACGTAGAGCCGGTCTCCTGCTCGGTCCAAGGCCAGCGCCCGCACCGCCGGCAGGGCAAGCGGGAGGTCGGCCACCCCATTCACGCCGAAGGATGGGACGAGCTCACCCTGGTCGTCGATGCGCACGATCCGGGCGTCGAAGTGGCTGCCAAAGTAGACGCCACCATGGCCGTCGCCCTCGAGCGCCCCACGGCTGCATGCCCACCATCCAGAACAACTGATCACGTTGTACGTGACGACCTCGGGAACGACCGCCCAGCCCCCGGTACCGTAGGTCGGATCGGGGTCGCCGTCCTCCTCGCGCCGGGTGACGAAAGTCTCGCCCGCCACACAGACGCTGCGGCACCTGCCACCCACTACGAGGCGGCCGGCATCGTCGAGGCCGGCGGCGAACGCCCACACCTCCTCGGAAGGCTCGAGCGGCGCATCGTCCAGTGCGGCGATCCCGCCGACGCCGTAGCTCGGATCGAGCTCGCCGTCGGCCAGCAGGCGAGCGACCAGCGTCAGGTCGACGGCGGGCTGCGCGGCAACGGCCAGGATGCGACCGTCGCCGAGGATCTCGAGCGCAATCAGGGCAATGTTCTCCCCGAACGGGTCGATCACCAGGCCGTTGTCCCCGAAGGTGGTGTCGAGCGTGCCGTCGGCTCGTACTCGGAAAATCACCACTTCCCACGTCCGCGCTCTGCCGCCAACCACCACCGAGCCATCCGACGCCGCGCGAACGTGGAAGGCGGCATCGGTGAGGCTGCCGTCGAGGACGTCGAACAGCGCCTTGCCGTCGCCCGAGAACGTCGGGTCGAGATCGCCGTCCGCGGCGTTCGCGGCCTCGGCAACGAGTCCACAGGTGATCATCAGCGAGAGCGATGCCAGCGTCAGCCGGCGACGTGCGTCGAATCGGTGGATCAACATCGTGGTGCCTCCACCGGGACAACGCAATCCGGGACCGCGGACTGACACGCGTGGGATCGGCACCAGGGACCCGGGACCAGCAATGGAGAACAGGGACCCGCCGGGATTGGGGCCGGGAAGCAGCTGTCAGCGACAGTCGAGCTCGAGGTGCTGCGCGGTAGCGAGAGCCGGCTCCGGGTCGACGCCGCAGATCACGCCGCCCGCCAGCTCGACCTCGACACGCCGCACAGGCTGCTGCACCGTGACCTCGAAGCGCCCGTCGGTCCCGACCGACGTCGACACGCGCCACCCCACACGTTCCGGATCGACGATCAGGGCGAGCTCATTGGGCGCCTCGGCTGGGTCGGCGACCACTCGGCCCGTCAGCGTGAACGGCCGCGGCGACGCGACGATGTCCAGCGGGTCGCCGGGCCCGAGCTCGATGGCCTGCCAGTACGGACCCGCGGGTGTCGTCGTCCGCACGTCGTAGCGGCCGGCGATCAGCCGCTCGAAGCGTTGCCGACCGTCGGCCATCCTCACCGCTTCGATCTCGGCCGGGGCCCCGTCGGCTTCGAGCAGGGTCACCTCCACCTCGTCGCGGGACAGCCGGGGGACGAGATCGAGAACCACGTCCACGGTCGCAAACGGGTGCATCTCCAACCGGCTCGGACCGCCGAACCCGTCCTCGTTGCGAGCCCGGCCCCAGGAGTGTTCAGACTCCGCCCGAATGGTCAACGGCTCGTCGGGAAGGTCGTACCAGAACCCGAGTCCGAGACCCACGGTGTCGACGACGAGGAGCGCGTCCTCCTTGCCGAGCTTCCCTTCGACCCACAAGCGGGTCGAACCGGCGAGATCGTCTCGCCGGCGCCTGGCTTCGACGACCAGGTGACGCCGGCCCGGGCGCGGGCGATGCAGCACCGGCTCGACCACGCCAGAGGCCGGGACTTCGAACGGCCGACTGAGCGCGACGTAGCGCCGCTCCCGATGGTCCCACAGGCCCGCAACGGTTCGCCCGGCAGGCATCAAGACGCCCTCGCCCGCCTCTTGCGGCCCGGCACGGCGGGCCACCTGCCAGCGCAGGTACTCACCCAGTCGATGGCGACCGGCATGCCAGACGTCGAGGACGGCACCAAGGGGTCGCCTCCCTCGTGGTGCGAGACTCGCCCGCGTCTGATCGTCGACCACCACCAGACCACCCGGCGCCAGGTGGGAGCGCTCAAGCGTCTCGAAGATCTCGGGCGCGAGCAGCTTGATCGCGGCTTCGCAGCCCGCCAAGCCGGCGAAGGGCGTGATCTCGAGGTCACGTTCGAACCAGTAGAGGCACATCCCTCGCCGAACGGGCGATCCGTCGCCAAGGCGCACGAGCTCCTGGGATCCCCTGAGCAGCTCGTGCCCCAGCCGCATGGCGAGCTCCGGCTCCGCTTCTTCGGCAGCGAAAACGCCGACGCCACACCATACGGCGCTGAAGACGGCCACTGCACAACGGATCTTGGGCGCTCGGCTCGGCATCTGTTCGCTCCTACGTCTGAGTTGCCCGGGCCGTCCATACTCAGATCTCGTAGCCATTCGCAGCCGCGCCAAAGATGCTATAATGGCATCCCACGCTTGGAGTTTGCACCGCGCCATGGGTCATGCGTCGCCATACTCGGTCATCATCACCAGCCTCGCCGCCTGGGCCCTCGGCTCCGGCGTCCTGGCCCAAACGCCCCGGCTGGTGCGCGATCTCGAGGACCAGCGAGAGGTACGGCCGGCGTACCTCGGGCAGGCGTGGCAAACGCCATCCGGCGTGGTCGTCGCCGCAGATGGTCGCCTGTGGACTTTGCCAAACCCGCCACTTGCCCCCGTCCGGCTCCTCGACCGGGTCGATGCCTCGTCACCGCTGCGGCTCGAGGTGTGGCCGCTTCCCGACGGCCGACTGATCGCGAGCGGGGCCCACCCGACCGACGGCGAGACGGGCCTGTGGCTGGTCGAGGCGAGCGGCATCAGCCTGCTGGCGGCACCGCCGGCGGCGCTGGCCCACCCCAACCTGGTCAGCGCTCCGCTGGCGGCCCACGGGGGCGTCATCGTCGCCAACCTCGCCACCGGCCCGGATGCTCAGCCAGGTCTCTACCGGCTCGGCCCCGGCCTCACTCCCCAACTTCTCGGCCCACCCGGCTGGACGCACGGAGGAGAGTACCCGGGCGCCTGGTGTGCCGACATCGCACCCGCCCGGTTCGGCTTCGTCGGCTGCGCCCGCGACCCGGCGGGCGTCGTCTGGGGGACCGACGGTCAATCGCCTCGATCGTTGCTGTGGGGCGAGCCCAACGCGCAGGCCTTCGACTGGCTGACGCCGATCGACGGCATCGTCTTCGGGCGCTACCGCGGCACTCCCGGGTCGCCTACCGCCGGTGGAACCGTGCTGCGGTCGAACGGGACAGCGGCAGGGACGTGGTTGATCGCCGACGCGGGTGTCCCCGTCGGCGACTTCGTCACCGAGACCTTCGGGCCGGTCTTCGGACCTCTGTTTTCCGCCTATCAGGGCGGTGTGGTGTGGCTCGACGGCTCGGCGGTCCCGACAAAGATCAAGTGGGTCGCGCGGGACGGCCAGACCGCCAGTGTGCTCGGCAGCGGGCCGTTCCACCGCCTGCTCGCGATCGTCGGCACCACGTTCTATTTGGCAGGCGGAGACTCCGGGGACCTCTGGGCCTTCGACGAGGACGGCGCACGCCCCGTGGTCGAGCTCGGCCCCAGCGCCGCACTCCGCTTCTTCAGCCCACTTGGCCACGACCTGATGGCGTTTTCGGTGTGGAGCCAAGAACACGGTGTCGAGGTTTGGGTGACCGACGGAACCACCGCCGGCACCCGGATGGTCGACTGGCGGCCGGGGCCGGCATGGGGCCTCTATGACCCCTCCGGCTTGGCCGCCGTCGACGACGGTGCGCTGGTCGCCCTGGTTGACCAAGACCAAGTCCCTCGACCCACCTTGCTCGACCACGCCGGCACCCTCCAGCCCCTCGATCACCTCGTGGTTCCCGGCAACGCCGGCTCGCATCCTTGGGGTCTGAAGCAGGTCGGGGCGCGAGTGGCCTTCATGGCGGATACCCGCCGCCACGGCCGCAGTCCGTGGGTCAGCGACGGCTCACCGGCCACAACCGTGCCCATCGGCGACGGTTCCTGGACCGAGTGCGGTTCGGGCGGCTTCCTGCTGCTCGAGCCGGACTGGATCGCCGAGTGCCCAGGCGACGACAGCCAGGCTCGGGTCTACGAGCTCACCGATGGTTCGCCAATCGAGGTTGGCGCCCTGACGCTCGAGCCGCTCCTCGGAGGGCAGACCCTCGAAGGCGCCCGGCTCGACTCGACCCGCGTCGTGATCAGCCACCCCTTCTCCCCGGTTCGGCGGCACGATGTCACCACCGGAGCGTCGTCCCCGGTCACCGACGACACCTGCCTCGACTCCGAGGTACAGCGTGTGCTGGGCCGCGTCGAGGCCGGTGTGCTCTTCACCGGCTGCCGCGGAGGGATCCCGGGCCTGTTCCTCGACGATGGCGTCGGTATCGTCGGGCTGGCGCCACACCTGTGGTCCGACGCCCGCCCCGTCGGCGACGTGGTGATCGTCAGCCGCGGGCTCTCGGACGGGATCGAGACCCTCGTCACCGACGGCACCGCTGCCGGCACAGCGCTCCTACCGGTTCCACTCCGCTTCGCCGCGAACCCACAGACGGCACGGACCAAAACCTGTGCCGTCAGCTACGACTTCGCCCCGGTGGCCGAGGTCCTCGCCTTCTACACAGAGACCCGCTCCACGACCTCGATCGGCACGGTCACCGGCCCTGCGAGCTTGATCGAGGGCCCGGAGGCAACCTGGATCCTGAGCGATCTGGACGCCGACGGCTACCACTCTCTTCACCTCTGTGACGCCGGCCACGGAACCCTCACTCCCGTTGCGACCGCTCCTCTTCGCGGCACGATCGGCACAACCCGCGGCACCCTGTGGTTGATCGACCAACCGGCCGGGCCGGCATCCGCGAGCCTGGTCCGAGTCGATGCCGACACCGGTGCTCGCCACGTGGTTCACCGGGCCGAGGATGTCGTGGCCGCCTGGGGAGAGTTTCGCGGCGTGGTGGTCGGCGAACGGGTATTCGTCACCATCGCCGACCAAGCCCACGGCCGCGAGCTGTGGGCCGTCGATGCAGTGGGCCCGTTGATCTTTGCCGACGGCTTCGAGTCGGGTGACACCACGGGTTGGTCACCCTGACCCATCACACCGGCCGGAACACCTCCGCAGGCGCGTGGACGAGGCCGGCAGCGCTGGCGCCGGGGTGGCGCGCCAGGTAGTCGCCGACCAACCGATAGCCGAGGGTGTAGCCGGTCCATCGCGGCAAGTCGGTGACCCCCAGCCCGAAGAACCAGGCCTGGCGATCGAAGGTCGTCGAGTCGAGCTCGGCCATGGCTCGCGCCATCAACGCCGTAACTTGGGCCTCGCTGAGGGCGTCGGCCCACGGCGGCGGTGGTGTCCCGAAGCGCTCCACGGAAAAGTGATCGGCGAGCCCTTCGGTCACCATCAGCTCGAGCAGAGTCTGCGGCGAGCCCACGCCCCGCCACCGGACGACATGGTGCAGCTCGTGCCCCACCAAGGGTGGCAGCCGTGACTCCAGCACCTGGGCCAGCCCAGGCAAGGCCGGGTCGACAACCAGCCGGACCTGGTCGGGACCGGCCGTTGCGCCGCCGATCCCCCAGCCCGGGATGATCAGATGGCGGTCGACGCCCACGGTGAAGCTCACCGAACCGACCCGCAGCGCGCCGTTGGTGATGTCGACCGCCTCGTGCACCAGCTCGGCGATCAACGCCCGCTGGGCCTCGAGCTCGACGGTGTCGAAGGCGATCGCCACCACCGGCTGCTGGTCCCGAGGCTCGGTCGGCGAAGACCGGTCACAGGCCATGGCCAGCCCGGCGAGGAAAGCCAACATGGCTATGCGCATGCCACACCTCCACACAGAGATGTATGGAGATACGCAGGCGCGGCTACGATGTTGCCGGGCCTGCCAACCGGAGATGAGCGGCTCGGCTCAGGGCGAGACCAGGAGCCGGCGCTGCCGTTCGAGCGCCTCGAGCCGCGGTGCTCGGGGGTTTGCCTGGCGCAAGCTGGCGAGGGCGCGATCCGCCAGCTCCTGCGCGGCGGCGTGATTCCCCTGGGCCGCGAGCGCCGCAGCCAAACGCAGTCGGGTCTCGGCCAGGCCGGGATGGGCCGGCAACAACGACGCCTCCTGCAACGCCAGAGCCGTTTCGAGGAGGTCGCGGCCGGCTTCGAGGTTCCCCTTCCGGACTTCGACGGTGCCGAGCAGACTGGCAGCACTGGCGGTGTAGAGGTGGCGGGGACCGTTGACGGCCAGCCGCACCTCGTGGCTGCGTCGCGCGAGCGGCTCCGCATCGGTGAGTCGACCTCGATCGAGCAGCAGATCCGCCAGGATCAGCGCCGCAAGCCCGAGCTGGGCCGAAGGTGGTCCGTTGATGCCACCGGCAGCCTCGAGCGCACGCCTTGCAGCCGCCTCTGCCTCCCCGAGCTGCCCTTCCTGTTCCAGGACACGAGCCTCGCGACAGCCCCACCTCGCCCACGACAGCTGCACGCCTTCCGCCTCGACCATCACACGCGCTCGATCGAGCCGCTCCCGAGCTCGGGCGACGTCGCCCATTTCCAGTGCCACCTCGCTCAGATTCTCGAGATCCTTGGCCAGCGTCGGATGGTTCTCGGGCAGGGTCGCCAGTGAACCTTCGAGAGCCTGTTCGAAGGCGGCGCGTGCGCGCTCCCAGTCGCCGCGGCGCAGCGAGAGATTGCCGATGTTCGCGATCGCGAGGGCGGTGCGCGGATGGGTGGGGCCCATGAGCTCGAGCCACATCGCGTGGGATGCCTCGAGGTCGCTCAGCGCACCTTCGAGGTCGCCGTCGTCGGCCCGGCAGATGGCCCGGTTGTTGAGAATGTTCGCCACCTCGGCATGAGCAGCTGGGACCACCGCTCGCAGGTCGAGCAAGGCCCGGTCGAGGAGCTCGACGCCTCGTGCCGGATCGCCGAGCCCACGGTAGACGAGGCCGAGCTCGCCCCGGATCATCGCCAGGCTGACGGGATCGGCGTCGGCAGCCTGATCGAGATGCTGGGCGGCGACCGCCGCTTCCTCGCGACCCTCGCCACCCGCCGCCTGGACGCCGATCGCCCAGGCCGTGGCCGCTTCCGCCAGCTCCCGCGGATTCGACCGGCCCGACTCCAGCAATCGACGATAGGCCTGCTCCATCAGGTCCCGGCCGCGTGCGTAGTCTCCCTGATCGAGCACCAGGCGGCCAAGCGCCGCCCGCAGCTGACCCTCGAGATAGGCCTGGCCATGCGCCGTCGCAAGCTCGAGCCCTTCGAGCAACAAGGCTTCGGTCCGCTCGAGGTCGCTCGAAACCGCCGAGGCACGCGCGCTCAACGCGAGCGACTCCGCCAGCTCGACCGGCCCGCCGGCACCCGCACGCCGCAGTTCCAACGCGCGTGCAAGCTGCGCCTCGGCCGGTGGGTAGAGACCGAGGTTGGTGTAGACCCGCCCGATTGCCTCGAGCAGCACCGCTCGCACTTCCGGGCCGATCGCGCGATCCCGTTCGAGGCGCTCGGCGCCGCGATCCAGGGCCTCGCGCACCGTGATCGAGCTCCCGCGCGCTTCGTTGGGATCCGCGAGCTCGAAGAGATCAACGAGAAACTCCACCGCCGCTTTGGCCTTGTCCCGCTCGCGTGTGGTCTCTTCCAGGCGGCGGTTGCGGTCGACGAGGAAGGTTCCGAGCGCGACGAGCACCGCCACCCCCGCGGCAACAGCCACCCAATGCCGCCGCAGGTACTTGCCGGCGTGATAGCGCCAGTTGCCGGCCCGCGCCAAGACCGGCAATCCATCGAGGTGGCGCGCGACATCGTCGGCCAACTGTTCAGCGGAGGCATACCGCTCGCGCGCATCCTTGCGCAGGGCCTTGAGCACGATTGCATCGAGATCCCCCCGGAGACGCCTGCGCACGCGGTCGGGATCCTCCGGTGTCGGCGCGCCCCCAGTGGTGCGCGAAACCATCGTGCTGGGCGCCGTCACCTCCTCCTCACAGATCGCGCGCACCAACTGCATCGGTGCAAGGGCCGCAGCGTAGGGTGAGGCGCCGGTCAGGAGCTCGTACAGCACCACTCCCAAGGCGTAGACATCAGTCGCGGTGGTCACCGGTTCGCCGCGGACCTGCTCGGGGCTGGCGTAGCGTGGAGTGAGCGGTTGTTCGCCGTGGCGAGTTTCCGCCGCGGTCACCGCGAGCGCCTCGGGATCGAGCAACTTGGCGATGCCGAAGTCGAGCAGCTTTGGTTCACCGGCGGTGGTCACCAGGATGTTCGCCGGCTTCAGATCGCGGTGAATCACCAGGCTCTGGTGCGCCCGTTGCACGGCCAGGCACACTGTTCGGAACAACCGGAGGCGCTCTTCGATCGAAAGCTCGTGCTGCTGGCAGTACTGATCGATCGGCAACCCTTCGACGTACTCCATGACGAAGAACGGCGAACCATCGCTGGCGCGCCCACCATCCAACAGACGAGCGATGTTGGGGTGGTCGAGCGACGCCAGGATCTGGCGCTCGGCGCGGAAGCGCCGCACCAGGTCGTCGCTGTGGCGACCGCGCTGGAGCTGCTTGATCGCCACCCGCCGCGCGAACTCCCCATCACCGCGCTCCGCCAGCCACACGACCCCCATGCCACCCCGCCCGAGCTCGCGAATCAGCCGATACGAGCGCTCCCCCGCGATCTGCGACTCCGCTCCCGATGCAGCCGCTCCCGCGAGCGAAGAATGCGCCACGGTGTCGACCTGCTCAGTCGCAGCAGCAAGGAGCCGACGGACGTCGTCGGCAAGCTCCTGATCGGGGATGCCGGCGAGCACCGCCTCCCGATCTGCTGCATCGAGCTCGATGACTTCGAGAAACAGCTGCTTGCGGCGCGCGTAGCGCTCCTGCTCACTCGCCGCCATCGATGCCTCCCGAGGTCCGGCTTGTGCCGTCGAGCACCACCCGCAACCACGCCTTCGCAGCGCGCAGCTCGCGGTTGACCGTGGCGGTCGAAAGCTCGACCACCGCAGCGATCTCGTCGACGGTCAGGCCACCGAAGTAGCGCAATTCGACGATCCGAGCCCCACGTGCATCGAGCGCCGCCAACCGCTCGAGAGCGGCGTCGACATCCAGCACGTCGGGCGACGGAGCTTCGGCGAGCTCGTCGAGGCGACTGAAGCTCACCCGCTGACGCGGATCCGGCCGTCGTTTGGCCCGCTGCCGCCGCGCGTGATCGACCAGGATCCGCCGCATCGCCTGGGCAGCGATGGCGAAGAAGTGAGCCCGGTTCTGCCACACCACTCGGTCCTGCGCCACCAAACGCAGGAAGGCCTCGTTGACCAGAGCAGTGGGTTGCAGGGTGTGCCCATCGGGCTCGAGCCGCAATTGTCGGCGCGCCAGCTGACGCAGCTGATCGAAGACTCTCTCGGCCAGCGCCGCAAAGGCCTCGTCGCGCCCCGAGCTCCACTCGAGGAGCAACGTGGTCACGTCCCGCTCGCCGGGAAGTGGGGTCTCGGACACGATCAGGGCTCCTCGGCTGAGCTTATCGCCTTCGCCGCCTGATACAGATTCCACCGGACCTGCGCGTTCCTCGATGAACCCTTTCGCCGCGCTTTCGGCGATCCATCGAGGAGACCTCCCCATGCACCGCGCCCCGTCGCTCCTGCTGCTGTCCTTGGCCTTGGCCGCACCCCTCCTTGCTGCGCCCACGGCGCCCTTTGCACCCGACCGTCCGCTGACGTTCGAGCCCAATGTCGGCCAAGCGGAACCTCACATCGCCTACCTCGCGCGCGCCGCGGGGTACCACGTCGGCGTCGCCGATCGCGGCATCGCGCTGCGCTTTGCCGGCACCGGCGAGGTGTTCTGGCTCGAACCGATCAATGCGGTCGTCCCAACGTGGGTGCCCGAACGCCCCCTCGATGGCGCAAGCCACTACGTCGGCTTCGACACGCCGAGCCGCTCCGCCGCCCACTTCGAGCGCATCCGCGCACAGGACCTGTGGCCCGGAGTCGACGGCGTTTTTTACGGCTCGGCCCACCATTTCGAGTACGACTTCGAGATCGCCCCCGGCGCCGACCCAGGCACCATCGCGGTCAAAGTGCCGCACGCGCGTCTCGAGGAGGACGGCTCGCTGCGGCTCTCGGCGCAGGGCGGAGGACCTGATGCCGTCTTCGCCGCACCAATCAGCTACCAGCTGGACGCCGACGGCGAACGCGTTCCGGTCGCAAGTCGTTACCGTCTCGACGCCGACACGCTGCGCTTTGCGGTCGGCCCCTACGACCCCACGCGAACGCTGGTCATCGACCCGGTGGTGGTCTACTCGACCTACCTCGGCGGCGGCGGAGTGTTCAGCAACCAGCAGATCGACGCCATTGCCAGCGGCCCCAATGGAGAGGCCTACGTCGCCGGCGTCACCGAATCGGCAGGCTTTCCGATCGTCAACGCCAACGTCTGCGACGACGAGCTCAACGACAACACCGCGCTGAACAGCTGCAACGGCAGTCCCGCCAGCGTCGCCACCGACGCCTTCGTCGCCAAGCTCTCCGCCGACGGCAGCAGCTTGATCTACTCGACCTACATCGGCGGGAGCGGTTGGGACAGCGCCGCCGCGCTCGCCGTCAACGCCGCCGGCGAGGCCTGGATCGCCGGCCAGACCTGGGACGGCTTCGAGGCGACCTCACGCCAGGCCTTCGTCGTCCGCCTCAATGCCGCCGGCACCGGCGCCCCTTTCGCCTCGGTGTTCGGCCAGTCACCACCCGCGGGCTACTTCGGTTACGACTACCAGGACTACGCCACCAGCCTCGTGCTCGATGGGGCCGGCAATGCCTACGTCGGCGGCTTCACCAGCTCGCCCGGCTTCCATCCAGCCGGGGTGCCGGGTCTCGATCAGACCTACGCCGGGGCCGGAGACGGCTTCGTGCGCCGCTACTCGAACGCCAACGTCCTGACCCACTCGACCTACATCGGCTCACCCTGGTTCGACGACGTCACCGCCCTCGGACTCGCCGGCGATGGCTCGATCTTCAGCGCCGGCACCAGCTTCGTCAACGACAACCTCAACGGCGACGCCTACATCATTCGACTCGACGGTACGCTCAGCAGCATCGTCGCCGGGAGCACCATCATCACCGGCACCCCTGGCGTCGAGAAGGTCTTCGACCTCGCGGTGGACTCCAGCAACCGCGCCTGGCTGGTCGGCGAGACTTCCTCGTCGAACTTCTGCGACGGTGTCCCTGGGGGCATCGACCACGGCTTCGGCGCCCCGGTCGACGGCTACGCCTTCCGCATCAGCGCCGACCTCGCGAGCGTCGACACCTGCACCTTCATCGGCGCGAATGGGTGCCACAGCGCCCAGGGCATTGCCCTGTCGGCCGAGGGCGTGACGATCACCGGTGGGGCTCAAACCGGCGCGGTCAACTGCGCCGAAGACTTCGACCTGATGGAGGCCTACCTCCTGAGGCTCGGCCCCAACGCCGAAAGCCTGACGTTCAGCTACGCCTTCGGCGGGCCGAACCTTCCCGACCTCGGCCACGACGTCGCGATCACGCCCCAGGGTCAGATCCTCTTTGCCGGGATGGCTGGTGGGCCGCAATTTCCGGTCAGCGCCGGAGCTTTCCAAACCACCTACCCGTCGGCTGCGCTGCGCGCCGGATTCGTGATGAAGGTCGATCCGGTGACCCGTCTATCGATCGACGATGCGAGTGTCACCGAGGGCAACTCGGGAACCAAAAATCTCGGCTTCACCGTGCGCCTCAACGGGTACCCGCTGAATCCGGTCGGCTACACGCTGACGACCGCCAACGGCACCGCCTCAGCGGGCTCCGACTACACCGCTCGCAACTCGACTTGCGCCACCTGCTTTGCCGCCCTCGCCAACCCCACTCGCACCGAAAACGTGGTGATTCAGGGCGATACCACTGAAGAGCCCAACGAGACCTTCACCGTCACCCTCTCGGCGCCGGTCAACGCGGTGCTCGGCGATGGCACCGCCACCGGTACCATCCTCAACGACGACGAGGCCGGCTCGATCCGTTTCGCCGGCGCCACGGCCAGCGTCGGTGAAGGCGCCGGATCGGCCACGATCACGCTGCAGCGAACCGGTGGCACCAGCGGCGCGGTCAGCGTCACCTGCGCCACCACGGCCGGTGGCACCGCCGCCGCCGGCTCCGACTACACCACGACCTCGGCGACGGTTTCCTGGGCCAACGGTGACGGCGCCAACAAAACCTGCTCGATCCCCATCCTCGAGGACACCACCGACGAGCCCGACGAAACCGTCAACCTCGCGCTGTCCAACCCGACCGGCGGTGCGGTGCTGACCTCGCCGTCGACCGCCGTGCTCACGATCACCGACAATGATCCGCAGCCGGCGATCTCGATCACCAACACCAGCGTCACCGAAGGCAACACGGGGACCGTCACCGCCTCCTTCAGCGTCACCCTCGATCGCGCCAGCACCAACCAGATCACCGTGGCCTGGGCCAGCGGCGGGGGCACTGCAACCGCCGGCAGTGACTACGTTCCGGGATCGGGGACCTTGACCTTCTCCGCGGGACAAACCAGCAAAACCATCACCCGTGCCGTCAACGGCGACACCCTGGACGAGAGCAACGAGACCTTCAACATCACTCTCAGCAGCCCGACCAATGCCACCCTCGCCGATGGGGTCGGCACCTGCACCATCACCGACGACGACACCGCCGGTTCGATTCAGTTCTACACCGCCACGTACTCGGCGATCGAGTCGGGGACGCAAGTGGTCGTCACCGTCAACCGCAGCGGTGGCGCGGCCAGTGGGGCTTCGGTCGCCTACGCCGTCACCGGCGGGACCGCGACGGGCGGTGGGGTCGACTACACCGTCGCCAACGGCACCCTCACCTTTGCGGCCGCCGAAACCTCCCGGACGTTCACCATCGGCCTGGTCCACGACACCCTGGACGAGCCCGACGAGACCGTCGTGGTCACCCTCTCGAATCCCGGTGGCGGAGCAACGCTTGGCCCGATCACCGTCTACACCCTGACCATCGAAGACAACGATGTCGGAGGGCTGGTCCAGTTTCAAGTCGCGACGTCGTCGGTGAGTGAGACCTCCGGGACGACCAACCTGTTGATCGCGCGAGGCAGCGGTGCCGCAAGCGCCGTCTCGGTCAACTACACCGTCACCGGCGGAACTGCCACCGGAGGAGGCGTCGATTACACCCTCGCCAACGGCACCACCGGCCCCGGCGCGGCGAACTGGGACGCCCGCAC
>CAZRFU010000002.1:76550-129396 GCA_964599475.1 uncultured Thermoanaerobaculia bacterium | reverse complement strand
CGCTGAGGAGAATCCACCGCAGACGTAGCCCCGCGATCAGCAGCATCGATACCGTCATCAACCCGAACATGCCAACACCGCCGAGGTCCGGCTGCAGGACCAGGAGCAGACACGGCACCCCGACGATCCCTGCGACTCGGGCGAGGTGACGCACCTCGAGCTGGGGCGTGTCGATGGCCGACAGGACTCGCGCCAACAGAAGGATCGTCGCGACCTTTGCCACCTCGATCGGCTGAAAGCCCACCGCGCCGAAGCGCAGCCAGCTGCGGGCCCCACCACCAACCGTGCCCAAGACGAGCACGACGGCAAGCAGGAGAACAGAACCGCCCCAGGCGAGCGGTGACAGGGCGCCGAGGCGGCGGTAGTCGGCAATCCCGAGCGCCAGTGCCGCGACGATGCCGACCCCGATCCAGGTGGCTTGGCGAGCGGCGAAACCGGTGCCGAGGTCGGTACTGGCGCTGCGAACGACGAACAGACCGATGGCGCACAGGGCCAGGGCCCACAGGGCCAGGGGCCAATGGACGCGCAGGAGGCTGCGGCGATCTTCAGGTCGAACCAGGGCGATCGGACCGGTTCGCGAAATATCTCTCATAGACGGCTCGGGCGATGGGAGCGGCGGCTTGTGAGCCCTTGCCCCCGTGTTCGACGAAAACGGCAACGACCAGCTCGGGCCTTTCGACCGGCGCAAACGACACGAACCAGGCGTGGTCGCGGTGTTCCTCGGGCAATTCCTCGTTGTCGGTCCACGTTGCCTGATGAACCGTCTGGACCGTCCCGGTCTTGCCGCCGACTCGCACACCCGGCAGACGCGCCGAGGCTCCCGTCCCACCGGCGACAACCGCCTCCATGGCGAGGGCAATGCGGTCGAGCGCGGCGACGTCGAGGTTGGTCCGGACGGGTGGAGCGATCGTGGTGTCGAGACGCAGGTGTGGTGTGGCCAGCCAGCCTCGACTGGCGATGACGCCCGTCATGCGCGCCATTTGGAGTGGAGTCGCGAGCAGGGCCCCCTGACCGATCGACACCGAGACCGTCTCCCCCGCGTACCACGGTGTTCTTCTCACCGACATCTTCCACGCCGGGTCCGGAACCAGGCCGGCGCGCTCGCCCTCGAGATCGATGCCACTGGTCCTGTCGAACCCAAACAGGCGGGCATAGCGTGCAATCCGTTCGATCCCGAGCCGCTCACCCAAGACGTAGAAGTAGACGTTGCAGCTGTTCTGGATCGCTGCATGGAGGTCCATCGGCCCATGACCCGCCTGCTTCCAACAGCGCCGACGGCGGCCGTGGAGGGTGATCTGCCCGCTACAGTAGACCCGTTCGTCCAAACCCATCGCCCGCTCCGCGATCGCAGCTGCACCCATCACCACCTTGAATGGCGACCCGGGTGGGTAGGCCGAGCGGATCGCGCGGTTCTGCAGCGGGTGACCGGGATCCGCGACCAGGTCCTGCCAGGTGCTGCGGTCGAGGCGTCGGCTGAAGAGGTTGGGATTGAAGCTGGGGCTCGAGAGCATCACCAGGACCGCGCCGTTGCGGGGATCCATCGCCACCACCGCCCCACGCCGCTCACCCATGGCCCGCTCGGCCTCCTGCTGGAGCTCGAGGTCGATGGTGAGTCGCAGGTCGTCTCCCGGCTCCGGCTCAACGCGTCGGGCGACCTCCATCGGTCGCCCTCGCGAGTCGACCACCAGCACCTGTTCGCCGTTGTGACCCCGGAGGCTGTGGTCGTACGAGCGCTCCACACCGCCGCGGCCGAACAGGTCGTCGGGGGTCGCGTTCGGCTCCCGCTCGAGATCCTCCGGCCGCGCCGCCCCGATGTAGCCGAGAACGTGTGCCAGATCGCTGTCGAGGCGGTAGAGGCGATGGGGATCGACGCGGACCTCGAACTCCGGATGTTCGAGCCGGGTGAGCTCGAAGGCGGCGACATCGGCGAGCGACAGCTCCTCGGCCAGCAGCACCGGCCGGAAGCGGGGAGTGCCACTCTGGGAGGCGAACGCGGCTTCGAGCTCGGCTGGTGGTCGTGCGAGGCGGTTCGCCGCAAAGGCCAGGCTGGCGGCCGCATCGCTGGTGGCGTCGCGGCGCAGCAAGAGGCTGTAGCTTGGAGCATTCTCGACCAGAACCCGCCCACGGCGGTCGAGGATCACTCCTCGCGGCGCCAAGAGCGGCGCGCGCCTCAGACGATTGTGGTCCGCCAGCTCACGGTAGGCAGCGCCTTCTGAGACCTGCACGAGCCAATAGGCGAGCAGAATCCCCGCCAGTAACACCAGCTGCACGGTGCCGAGGACCCGGAGTCGCAGCACCAGGATCGCCCGATGTTCCCGCAGTGCCGCCATCGCCCTAGTCCAGCCGCAAGCGCGACGCACGGTCGCGACGCCAGCCCGCCAAGCGCCAAATCAGCCACCCCTCGCAGCGCACCCAGCCGATTCCGAGCGCAGTGGTTGCCGCCACGGTGAGGGCCACCCGTTGCCAGCTCGGAATGGCAGCCTCCGGCATCAGCAGCACCTCGAGCAGCGCAATAGTGGCCCGTTGCAGAGCAACGGCCAGGGCGAAGACCAGGATCAGGGTGCGGGGTTGGTGAACCAGGAGGTGCTGCGCAAAGCGCGCCACGAGGTAGCCCACCAAGGTGCCCGCGAAGCCGCCGAGACCGAAGGGGCGCCCCGAAAAAAGGTCGAAGGCCAGGCCGAGGAGCAGACCGCAGGTCTGGGCGGGCAGCGGCCGGCTCGCGACCGCGATCCAGATCGTTGCGGCGATGAAGGGGTCCAGGATGTCGGCAACTCCCGGAGCGACGGCCGCCGCCGCCGCGCGAATAAGAGTGGCAACGACCAGTCCGAGCGCGAGCCGCGGCCACGGGTTCACGGACTGGGCTCCGGCGTTTGGCCATCCACCAGCGAGGGCGGAATCTCGACGCGGTCGAGCACCAGAACCTGATCGAGTGTCGACAGATCGACCAAAGGAGTGACCTCGACATTGTGAAAGAGGTCACCGCTCGCGCCCACGGCGCTGACGACGCCCACGACCAAGCCGCGCGGGTAGACACCGTCGATTCCGGCCGTCTGCACCAAGTCGCCGATCTCGACATCGGTCTGGCGCGCGAGGTACTCGAGAGCGAGGCTCCCCGAGCCCGAACCCCGCAGCACCCCTTGACGTCGATTGCGCGCCAATTGGACTCCTGCTGCGGCAGCTCGATCGGTGACGAGCTGGACCTTGGCCCATGGCCCCGCCACCGCCACGACCCGCCCCACCAGTCCGGTGGGGGCAACCACCGGCTGGCCGACCTCGAAGCGCACCCCGGCCGAACCACGGATGATCAGCGTGCGCAGCCAGGACTGGTAGTCGGCAAACACGACGTCAGCGACCCGCACGTTCGCCGCGCTCGATTCTCGGTAGTCGAGCACGGCGCGCAGTCGCGCCTGCTCGCCTTCGAGCACCGTGATCTGCGCCTCGAGCCCCCGCGCCAGCTCGAGAGCTGCTCTGAGTCGTTCGTTCTCCTCGGCCAGGGCCGCTCGGGTTCGCAGGTAACCGGGAATGTCGGAGAGCACGCCGGAGAGCTCGTTGACCCAACTCGCGAGCGGCACCAGTGCACGCATCAAGAGCCGCTCGGCGAGCGCATCCTGGCGCCGTTCGGCTTGGGCGCTGACCATCGCAAACTGGCCCAGCAGCAGGAGGATCAGGACCAATCGGTCGCGGCGCGCGGGGTTCACGGCCGGTTCAGGGGATCGAAACCTTGCGCAACAAGTCGACCGACTCGAGGACCTTGCCCGCCCCGAGCACGACCGAGGCCAACGGATCCTCGGCCGCAACCACGGGCAGCCCCGTCTCTTGGCGCAAGCGCTGATCGAGACCGCGCAGCAGCGCACCACCACCGGAAAGCACGATGCCGCGATCCATGATGTCGGCAGACAGCTCCGGCGGCGTGCGTTCGAGAGCCTGGCGAACCGCGTCGACGATCGCCGACACCGGCTCGGCCAACGCTTCCCGGATCTCCGCGTCGGAGATCGTCAGGGTCTTGGGAACACCCTCGACGAGGTCTCGGCCCTTGATCTCGATCTTGAGCTCCTCCTTGAGGGGGAAGGCCGAACCGATCTCGCACTTGATCGCCTCGGCGGTCCGCTCGCCGATCAGCAGGCTGTACTTGCGCTTGAGGAACTGGATGATGGCGTTGTCCATCTCGTTGCCCGCGACGCGCACGGAGCGGCTGTACACCGTGCCCGCGAGCGAGATCACCGCCACGTCCGAAGTCCCACCGCCGATGTCGACGATCATGTTGCCCGACGGCTCCGTGATGGGCAGGCCCGCGCCGATCGCCGCCATCATCGCCTGCTCGACCAGGAAGACCTCGGAGGCTCCGGCCCGTTCGGCCGAGTCCCGGACCGCGCGCTTTTCGACCTGGGTGATTTCCGACGGCACGCCGATCACGATCAGCGGGCGCACCAGCCGCCGACCGCCATGGGCCTTCTTGATGAAGTGCTCGAGCATCTTTTCCGTCACCTCGAAGTCGGCGATCACGCCGTCCTTCATCGGGCGAATCGGTTCGATGTTGCCGGGCGTGCGGCCGAGCATCTGCTTGGCCTCGGCACCCACGGCCTCGATGCGATTGGTCAGCTTGTTGATGACGACGACCGACGGCTCACGGACCACGATCCCCTTGTTGCGTGCAAACACCAGGGTGTTGGCGGTGCCGAGATCGATCGCGAGGTCGTTCGAAAAGAAGCGCAAGAGTGAGCCGAATGGCATCTGCAGCAAAACTCCTCAGTCTAGGTTACCGGCTCACTGCAACTCACAGCAGCTCGACGTGGACCCGTTGTCGTCGCACCGACTCGTTACCCCACGCGTCGGTGGCGCGCACCTCGATCGTCCCCCAACCCTGCTGGCTGAGCTGAACGGTCTTGGTAAACCCCCCGTCGGCCTGAACCACCACCGGCTCGCCGTTGATGAGCACTTTCGCGCCGGGCTCGGTACGGCCACGGGTGATGAAGATGTTCCCATAAGATTGCGCTTCTTCCAACTCGAGTGCCGGCGGGGTGGTATCGGCCTCGCCGCCGCCCCGCAGCGAGGTCACGCGGAATCGGCGCGGCTCACTCCACGGGCCCAGCTCGCCGTTGCCGCTCTGGGCAGCTACCCGCCAGTGGAAGGTCCCTTCGGCGCGTAGACCCAACAAGGCCTGCTGCTTGGTGCGCCCCTGCACGTCGATGACGTTGTCGACGAAGTGGCGCGTCCGCGCGACCTGGAGGCTGTAGCCCTTGACCCCGTCGACGGGTTCCCAGGCGAGGGTGATCCGGCGTTCGCGTTCCAGGTCGAGCTCGAGGTCATCGCTGGGCTCGAGGGGCTGCGGAGCTTTGGGCAGGCTGACCGGTTCGCTGAGGAGATCGCCGGCCTGGGAGACGACCTGCATCGCACCGATCTTGCGCACCTGTCCCCCGCGGCTTCGCACCTCTGCCTCGCCACGATAGGCCGCAAACTTGCCCTTGCCGTCCTCGACCGCAACGTCGACGCGACTCTCGTCGGCGATTCGGGCCTCTGCCTGCGGGGTGGACACGGTGCTGGCCGTTCGTGTGGTCGCCAGATTGACCCAGCCGTACTCGAGTTGCACCGTGCGTTCGCCTGCACCGCGACTCCCGCGGGCCTGAGAGATCAGCAACAAGGTGTTGGGCCGCACCGTGTACATGGTGCCGTCGAGAAACATGATTTCGGCGCTGCCATCCGCACTCGTCTTGACGTAGTCGCCCGGCTCGAGCACGATCCGAGCTCTGCCTTCGCGCCAATCGCCACGCTCTCCCCGACGGTACTCGACGCTGCCCTGGATCGACAGGAACTGGGCCTCGCCGCCCGAATCCGTCGCCCTCAGACCTTCGAGCGCAGCGATGAGCGCGTCCCGACCGTCCCCGGCCGCCCCGATGGCACCGAGGTGATCTCCCTGCTCCTGCAGGTCTCGGGCGGTCTCGAGGGCGGTCCAGCCGAGGTCGATCTCCTTGCGAAAGGTGTTGGCTCCTTCCTCCGACTGGACCTGCTGCAGCAGCGCGCGCACCTGGTTGATCAGGTCGCCGGCGCGGCGTTCGAGCGCCCGCCCCTGCCAGATCTTCCAGAACACGAATCCGCCGGCGCCGAGAATCAGCGCCAGGATGACGATCGTCACTGCGCGCAGCGTGTCGACCGAGACGCTGTACCAGTCGCGGGACTTGTTTGGCGAAGCCGTAACCGTTCCCTCCAGAGGGGTTTATACCACGGAGCGGCGCACCTACGGGGTTCGGTGGCAATGCTCATCTTTTCCCGCGACGTCTAAGATCAGGCGATGGACGACGCCGCTGAGCTTCCTCGCACCCGCCGCGCCATCGCCGCCGCTCTGGACCGGGGTACGGCGACCCTGGCAGCGCTCACGGTCTGGCACCGAGGACGTGTCGTCCTCGACGAGCACTTCGGGCCCCCCTCGCTGAACGCGTTCGGTCGACCCCTGCACCTGTGGATGTCCGCCGGGAAGCCGGCGACCGCCATCCTGCTGATCCAAGCCTGGGAGGAAGGGCTCCTCGAGCTCGACGACCAAGTCATGGAGTACCTGCCCGAGTTCGCTGCCGGTGGCAAAGAGAGGGTGACGTTGCGCCACCTGCTGACCCACACCTCGGGGATTCGTTTGCCGAGCTTGCCCTGGCCAGCTGTCGGGTGGGAAGGGACCGTGGCCGCGATCTGCGGCAGCCGGCTCGAACCGAGCTGGGAGCTCGGCCGCACCGCGGGGTATCACATGGCTTCGAGTTGGTTCGTCCTCGGCGAGGTGCTTCAGCGCGTCCACCAGGCGACCTTCTCCGATCTGGTTCGGGAACGATTGTTCCTCCCCTTGGGTTGTGAAGACTGCTGGATCGGGCTGCCGACGGATCTCGATCGTTGGATCGCACGGGTGCAGCCGATGTGGGAGTCTTCCGTCTCTCCCTGGCAACCTCTCGAGGCCACCACGGCGAGCCGACTCGTCACCGCCAACCCGGGAGCCAACGCCATCGGCCCGATCTCTCAGCTCGCCCGAGTCTGGGAGATGCTCCGCCGCGGCGGCGAGCTGGGTGGCGTGCGTCTGCTCTCTCCTCAGGGGACCGAGGCACTCCTGGCGCGACACCGCGTGGGGCAGGTCGATCGCACCTTCCGCCTCGCCCTCGATTGGGGGTTGGGCGTCATCCCCAACAGCGCCCGCCGACCCGAGGACGCGCAGGATCTGCCGTACCACTACGGTCCTTGGGCCTCGCCACGCGCCGTCGGGCACTCCGGCAACCGTTCGTCGGTCGCCTTCTGCGACCCAGAGCACCAGCTCACGGTGGGCCTATGGTGGAACGCGCTGCCGGCTGAAGCCGAGCATCGCGCTCGGACCAACGCCGTGTTGGCTGCGCTCTACGAAGAGCTGTCGCTCGCTGGAGCCGGCTGACCGTGCCCGGCGGTCGACCCGGCCTTCTTCCGGCCGGCTCGAACAGAAAAAGAAAGGGCGGGCCGAAGCCCGCCCTTCCAAGGTTCATCCTCGAAGAGGATCAGAGGCCGCCGACGAGAACCGTGTTCGGGTTCGCGACGTTATCCAGCTGGATCGCGTCGAGGCCGATCGAGAACCGGCCCTCGGCCGACATGCTCCAGCTCACCCAGTTCTGGGAGTACGGGCCACCCGGGTACTCGCTGTCAGCGCCGAAGAGGTTGAGGTTCATGTAGATCCAGCCGAACTCGAAGCCGGCCGGAAGCGGGATGCCCGCCGAGCCAACCGCGAGACGCTGCGCCTCGTTCGGGATGAAGAACCCGTCGGGGGTGCAGGTCGGGTCACCCGAGGGGCAACCGGACGGCTGGAAGATGTTCTCTTCCTCGTCGAACACAACAGCCTGGGTCAGGCTGAGCGGGTACCAGGTCGACGGGCCCTGGAGGGCGCAGCTGTAACCAGCGACCGAGGTGCTGGTGGAGTCGCGCCAGATGGTGTAGTCCGTGCCGTCGAAGGCGCCGCCGGTGGCGTAACGCGCAGCGAAGGTGGTGCCGAGGCCCTCACGGCCATCGGTCGCGGTCCATGCAACGTAACGACCGTAGAAGGTGTAGTCGCCGGGGATGTAGTAGGCGGTCTGCTCGGCCTCGATGTGGACGGCAGTGTTGCCCTCGGCGAAGTTCTGCGCCGCGTCGACGAAGAAGTAGTCGCCCCAGAGAACGTTGTCGTTCGAGGCGATACCGGTGCCCAGCGGACCGAAGTAACCGGCGTCCGAGGGGAACAGCAGGCTGCAGGCGTTGCTGACGTCGATCGTGATGTAACCACGGGCGACGTTGTCACCGGTCTTGGCGCCGGCGCAGTTGCCGGTGATCGGGGACATGGTGCCGGTGTGCCAGGCGGCGAGGTGCGACCGGAAGCCCTGCGACAGCGCGGGGTTCAGGTAGTTCGGACCCTCGCCCGGGGTAGCACCGTTGTTGCAGCCCGGGTAGTTGATGTCCGGGTCGGAGTAGGCGCCGAGGTTCGAGACCGCGGGGCCGGTACGCGGCAGGTTGCCGTTGACCAAGATGTCACGCACGTTCAGGGTCTGAACGTCGTAACCGGTGAGGTAGATGTCGAAGTCGAGCGACGGCACCGACTGGTCG
This sequence comes from uncultured Thermoanaerobaculia bacterium, assembly GCA_964599475.1. Lineage (GTDB taxonomy): Bacteria > Acidobacteriota > Thermoanaerobaculia > Multivoradales > CAZRFU01 > CAZRFU01. Next base: position 120,828 of record CAZRFU010000002.1, on the reverse strand, counting down.
GTCCAGAAGGTGACGTGGGCGAGCACCGGGGCGGCCGACGCGTTGTTCACCGAGAACAGGGTGGTGCGGCCGTTCGGGTCGTTGAGGTCGAGCTCGAAGTACGGGATCAACAGGGTGGCCGCCGGGGTCGGCTCGATGGTGTCGAGCACCGCGAAGGCCTGGCCGCCGAGCGCGAAGAGCGCGAGGCTGGCAGCGCAAACGAATTGCTTCTTCATTGCAAGAAAACTCCTGAAAGATGGATCAAAGAAAAACACTGAGAAATCAGAACATGTTTGCCTTGCATGTGCGCGGCGGACCCATCACCTCCCGTCAAAATTTCTTCAAAGGCACGAGCAGCTGAAAGATTTCGCTGTCGATTCACAACGAGCTTAGCGCGCCCGACGCGCGACTGTCAAGGCTCGGTGCCGGCTCACGGCCCTGCTTCTGCGGCAGGCGACGCGGCGGCAGCGGGCGCAGCAGGGTCGGCGGGGGCCTCCTGGACAGCTTTGCGTTTGACCCTCCAGCCTTCGATCCGGCCATTGCCGTTGCAGCGGTCGCTGGCGAAGGTCGCGATGATGTCGTCGCCGGGAGTCTTGTCGACCTGACCGGCCTCGACGTGGTAGCTGATGCACCCCGGGTAGGGCATCTTGCCGAGCTCTGGACTCTCCTCCAAGTCGAATTTCACCGCGCCCTTCTCGTTCCTGCTGCCGCGCAGCAGGATGATGCGCCCGTTGCCGCCACCGGCCACGAGATCCATCACGCCGTCGGCGTCGAAGTCGCCTGCGGCCAGGCTGGCGATCAGGGTGAGGTCACCACTCAGGAGCTCGCGGCGGCGCTCGGCGAAGCCTACGTCCCACACCACCTCGAGCGTGCCGTGCCAGCCGTCGAGCTCGCGCACCTGGCGGGTCAGCGCCAGGTCCACCCGGCCATTGCCGTCGAGGTCGGCGATGGCGATGCTCTTGACCAGGCCGGCGTCCTCGAAGGGCAGCTCGAGCTCGCTGAAGCTCCCATCGGCCTGTTGTAGGGCGACGAACGGGGTGTGAGCCACCATGATGGTCGCGGCGATGATGTCGAGACGGCCGTTGCCGTCGATGTCGTGCACCAGGACGTGGTCGCCGGCGAGCTTGGGCAGAATTGGATCCCCGAAGGACCAGGTGCCGTCGCCGTTGTTGAGGTAGATCCTGACGCCGTAGGACCCGTCGGCGCCGGGCGGCCGATCACCGGCACCGGCGGAGCGGCTGCCGATCTGCCCCATCAGCTTCGGGCCTTCCCCCAGGACCACGACGTCCGGGCGACCGTCGTTGTTCATGTCGCCTACGGCCAGCGCGCGAGAGGAGAACGACTCGCCGGCACCACCACGACCCGGGACGTTGAACTCGATCCCGCGGCTCCACGGGGCGAAGCGGTCGTTGCCGAGGTTGCGCAGGACCATGACGCCCATCAGATGGCAGGCGTAGGCGCCGTCGAGCAGGCCGTCGCCGTCGAAATCGGCGATGCCCACGTCGCCGTAGTCGAGACGGCTCGTCAGATCGTAGGTAAAGCGACGTCCCTGGAAGTTGCCTTCCCCATCGCCGAAGAGAAACACCGGCAGGCCCCCGCCGGTGCGCACCGGCCCGTGGGCGATGTCCAGGTTCCCGTCGCCGTCGACGTCGACCAGCTCGAAGCCGTTGCGCCACTGGTCGGCGGTCGGCAGCGTTCGGGTCAGGACCTCGAGCTCCCATTCGTCAGAAGTCCCGATGGTCCCGACGTACTTCTTCGCGATGCGCTCGATGTCCTCGCCGGTCGCGATGCGCGAGTTGCTGGGGCGCTCGACCTCCTGAGGACGGTAGACCCGCACATAGAAGAAGTCGGCATCCTCCCGCACGGGCTTGATGGTCAGGCCCCAGCGCAACCGGATCGTCCCGTCGGGCAAACGGCGATACCCGACCTCGCCGTCCTTGTAGTGCGCTTCCTCGAAGTACTCTCGCCCGGTTTCCTTCTCGATCATCCAGACCCCGTCCGGCGGCTCCAGCGGCTCGAGCACACCACTTCCCGGCGGTGCCGGCGCAACCACCGGAGGCGCCACGGGTGGCCGCACCTGCGCGACGCTCACGCCCGACGCCAGAACGGCCCAACTCATCAATCCCACAAGCCCTAGTTTCATCGTGATCTCCTGCTCCGCGCCGAGGGCGCAGCGAGTGATGATACCCGCACCCGTCGGCAGTGCATCGCGCCAAACGTCGGCATGTCGTGTTGACATGGCCGGTCGGGCACCTTATCATGCGGCTCATTACGGCCGAAGCTCGGCTCGACCCCGCCCGAATCGGGCTTCCGTCTCGGAGGATTCATGCGCTTCATCTCATCCGCACCACTCCTATTCGTGACCGCAGCAGTCGCGCTCGCCGCACCATCCGGCGCGACGGTCTGCGCGACACCCGCTTGCGGTTTCGAACAATGCCGCGCGGGGGCCGTCCCGGTGACGCCCCTGTCGACCGACCTGTTCGAGCCCCTCGACGTCGGGGGTCTGCCGCAGAATCGCGACATCAGCAGCTGGAGCCAGGACGGCAATTTCCTCGACGGGCTGCACTCGTTCCCAACCGATCTCGACATCGAGGGTGACTACATCTTCGTCACCGAAAACACCGGCCTGCAGATCTGGCAGCACAACGGCACCGCGGCATTCCCCCGAGTCGGCCGTGTATACCTCGGCGCGACCGCCGGTGTGAGGTGGTGCGGTACGCCTGAGCTCAAGCACCCGATTCAATGGGTCGACGTCCCCGACGGCGACAACAACGTCGCGGTCATCGGGGCCGGGATGTGTGCGCTCGGCATGTTGGTCTTCGACACCACTTCCAAGAGCGGTCCCGTCTTCAAGTACCAAGCCGACAACATGGACCTGTTGGGCGTGTGGTCGACCAAAGTGGCGGGCGACGAGTTCGCCGTCGCCGCCGGCAAGAACAGCGGTCTGCGGGTCTACGACCTCGAGCGGGCTCGCAGTTTGACCTCGAGTTGCCGAGACAACGACATCGGCGGCAGCACCTGTGGCGTCTACAAGTACCGCCTCGGCACGATGAACTCCCTCACCGGCGTCCACGGCGCCGGCCGCTACGTGGCGGCCAGCGGAGAACGCCTCGAGATCTACGACGTCACCACCCAGGGCTCGCCGCTGGTCTCCTTCGACCCCGGCATCATCGGCTTCAACTACGGCGTCAGCCTGATCACCTCGGGCGGCTCGACCTATCTCTCGGCTCTGTACGCGCCGAGCGTCGCCTCCAATCAATTCGTCGAGCTCGGCTTGTGGAACGTCACCAACTGCCTGACCGGCGGCTGCGCCGGCACCCCCCCGCAGCTCGACACCGCGCAGGTTTCGGCCGCCAACCTGCCGCGGTTCCTCTCGACCTCATATCGCGCGGGTAAGCCCTACCTCTACGTCGGCACCGAGTTCACCTGCACCCGCACGGAGGCCGACTGGCTGTTCGAGGTCAACGGCAGCGGCAACGCCGCCTCGATCGACCGGCTTCAAGACCGCGTCGGCTATTGGGAGTGGTACTACCCCTCCTCCAATCCCAACGGCACGTTCGACAATCGTCCACGGCGCGCGAAGTTCCGCGGTGACTACCTCTACCGCACCGCCTGGACCTTCTTCGACGTCCACCGCTTCCGTGGTGGCGGACCACCCGCCGCCAACTTCACCTGGACCCCGACCGAGGTCTACCCCGGGGACGCGGTCCAGTTCACCGATCAGAGCACCGGCGCTCCGACCGCGTGGTCGTGGGACGTCAACGCCGACGGCTCGGTGCAGAGCACCAGCCAGAACCCGGTCCTGGTGGTGTCGAACGCTTCCGGAACCGTGCCGGTCCGCCTCGAGGCCTCCAACAACCAGGGCTCGAACGCGATCACCAAACAGATCCCGGTGCTCGACCCCGCCCCAGCCGTCGCCTCGGTCTCGGCCTCGCAAACCTCGGCGCTGGTGTGCCAACGGGTCGACTTCACCGCCAACGGCGTGACCGGCCAAGCACCCCGGTCGCTGAGTTGGGAGATCCTCGACGCCGGTGGCGCCACGATTCAGAGCGGCGGCAACGTCAATCCCTTCCAGTGGACCTCGTTGCCGAGCCTCCAGCCCGGCCAATACCGCGGCCGGGTCACGGTCACCAATTCCTCCGGCAACGCCTCGGCAACGAGCCCCCAGGTGACCATCACCGCCCTGCAGCAGCTCGGCTTCCTCGGCGCCAACGGCGCGCCGACCAACGACCCGTTCACCTCGGGCACGGTGCAGTTCCACGCCGTCGCACAGGGCGCCACCGAGTGGCGCTGGGACTTCGACGACGACAACAACCCGGCGACCAGGCAGTGGACCGCGTGGACCAGTGATCCCGTCGCCGGACCCAACCCCACCTTCTCCTACACCGTCGCGAACCCGACCGGATCGAGCACTCCTCGCGAGATCCGCGTCGAGATCCGCAACTGCATCGAGACCACGCAGCTGACCAGCAACCCGCTGCTGCTCCACATCGAGCAGGTGATCCCGCTGCAGGCCGGAATGCAGATTGCCAGCGGCTGCCAGCAGTCGGGCGGCTTCTGCTTCGCCACGACCCCGGCGACGATCCAGTTCACCGACACCTCGACCGGCAGCCCCAATTTCTGGGACTACGACTGGGATGGCAACGGGAGCTACGAGGACGCCAACAACACCTCCCCGCGGACTTCGCACACCTACTCGACGGCAGGCAATTTCCAGCCCAAGCTGCGCGTCCGCAAGGGGACTGAGACCTCGGAATTCACCCTCACGCAAACGATCTCGGTCACCGCGCCCGGCGGTGGCGGCGGTGGAGGTGGCGGTGGCGGCGGCGGCGGTGGTGGCGGCGGCGGCGGCAGCGCCTCGATCAGCGTCAGCGGCCCGAGCACCGGCGGCGTCAACGCCCTCTTGAGCTACACCGCCACTGCGACCGGCTGCTCCGGGACTTACTCCTGGACGGTCGACGGTGGAGGAACCGTGGTCCAGACCCTCGGCAGCTTCGTCGACGTGCGCTGGTCCACCGCCGGCACCAAGACCATCCGCGCGACCAACAGCGGCTGCCCCGGCGTCAGCGGCTCGCGGACCGTCACCATCTCGGCCACCGGCGGCAGCGGCGGCACGTTCGCCCTCAGCGGCCCTTCCAGCGGCATCGTCCTCGACGACCTGCGGTTCGTTGCGGACGCCGGTACGTGCTCTGCGAATCCTGCGGGGTGGGCCTGGAGTGTCGGCGACGGCATCCTCCTCGATCCCCCGGGTTCGACCGTCGACATCGCCTGGCCGAGCGTCGGCCAGAAGACGGTCACGGTCACCAACAGCGCCTGCTCGGGCGCCTCGGCCACCGCCAACGTGCTGGTGACCAAGGCCGACGGTGCAGGCGCATGTAACCCGAGCGATACCCGGCGCTGCCTGCTCAACGGCCGGTTCGCGGTGGAGATCGATTGGGAAACCGGCGCCGGTGAAACCGGCGAAGGCCACGTCGTCCCCTTCGGCTCGGACCAAAGCGGGATGTTCTGGTTCTTCGATTCGCAGAACTGGGAGATGTTGGTCAAGGTGCTCGACGCCTGTGCGTTCAACCAACGCTACTGGGTGTTCTTCGCCGCCACCACCAACGTCGCGTTCGACCTCACGGTCACCGACACCGTCAACAATCGCACGGTGCTCTACCGTAATCCGCAGGGCACCTCGGCGGACGCGGTCACCGATACCGACGCGTTCACCTGCAACTGACGAAGCTCCGGCTACAATGACGAGGGCCGGTCCTCCGGGGCCGGCCCTTTTGCTGTTTGCGACCACCACCCGATGACCAGTCCTGCACCCGCCGTCGCGGTTCGCCAGCTGTCGAAGCGCTATCGCGTCTGGAGCCGGCCGGCTGACCGCCTGCTCGAGGCGCTGACCGGTCGCAGCCGCCACCGCGACAAACACGCCCTGGCCGGCATCGACTTCACCGTTCCGGCGGGCGAGAGCCTCGGCATCATCGGCGAAAACGGCGCCGGCAAGAGCACCCTGCTCAAGATCCTCGCCGGCGTGACCCAGCCGACCAGCGGTGAGGTGGTCACCGCCGGGCGCGTGGCATCGATCCTCGAGCTCGGCACGGGTTTTCACCCGGACCTGAGTGGGCGGCAGAACGTCAGCCTCAACGCCGCCCTGCTCGGTCTCTCGGCAGCCGAGGTCACGAACAGCCTACCCACCATCGAAGCGTTTGCCGAGCTCGGCGCTGCCTTCGACGACCCGGTGAAGACCTACTCGACCGGTATGGTGATGCGCCTCGCGTTCGCCATCGCCACCCAGGTGCGGCCGCGGATCCTGATCGTCGACGAGGCCCTGTCGGTTGGCGACGGCTACTTCCAGAAGAAGTGCATCGATCACCTCCTGGAGTTCGTCGGGGCCGGCAACACCTTGCTGTTCTGCTCGCACGCGATGTACTACGTCAGCGCCTTCTGTCAGCGCGCGCTGTGGCTGCGCGAAGGCCGCGTCGCGGCATTCGGCCCGGCCCGCGAGGTGGTGGCGGAGTACGAAGCCTACCTGGTGTCGCGCAGCGCCGAGCCCACTGCCGAGCCCACGATCTCGACGAGCGACACCGGAGGGCCGGCGCGCCTGACCGAGGTTGCCGTACTCGACCCGGGCGGCCGCCCCCATCGCGGCACGACACCCCTGATCGTCCGCCACGGCGCCCCGTTCGAGATCGAGGTGGCGTGGGAGAGCGACGACCACGCTCGAGAGTTCCACCTCGGTTTCGGCTTCAACCGTGCCGACGAGCTCGAGGTCTTTGCCTGTACCAGCCACCGCGATGGCCTCCCGGCCTGGACCGGCGCGCGCCACTATCGGGTCCGCCTGACGATCCCCGAGCTCCCTCTGGTCAAGGGTGAGTTCACCCTCTACACCTTCCTCTCCGACGGTGCCGCCCTGCACGTCTACGACCAACAGATCGTGCGCCGCTGCTTTGCCGTCGAAAGTGAGGCCTACGCCTTTGGACTGGTCGACATCGCCCACAGCTGGAAGACCACCGCCGGCCCTCTATGATTGCCGGGTGTCGCTGTCGATCGTCATCCCCGCCTACCAAGAGCAACACCGCCTCGGGCCCACCCTGGCGAAGATCGTCGCGTGGGCTGCAACTCGCGAGCACGACGTCGAGGTGATCGTGGTCGACGACGGATCGACCGACCGCACCGCCGCCGTGGCTGAAGCTTTCGGCCCGCCCGTGCAGGTATTGCGCCTGGAGTGCAACCGCGGCAAGGGAGCCGCGATTCGCGCCGGCGTAGCGGCGACGAGTGGGGAGCGAGTGCTGCTCTGCGACGCCGACTTGTCGACACCGATCGAGGAGCTCGCGGTCCTGGAGGACGAGCTCGGCCGGGGTGCCGACGTGGTGCTCGGCAGCCGCAGCGTGGCCGGCGCCAAGGTCCAGGTCGCCCAGGCCTGGTACCGCGAGCGGCTCGGCCGCGGATTCAACCTGCTGCTGCACCTGCTCGGCTTTGGTGGTTTCCGCGACACGCAGTGCGGCTTCAAGCTCCTGCGCGGTGACGCGGCTCGCGCGCTGTTTCCCGCGGTCGAGCTCGACGGCTTTGCCTTCGACGTCGAGCTGGTGGACCTGGCGCTCCGGCGCGGTCTGACGGTGCGAGAGGTCGGGGTGGTGTGGGTCAATTCCGCCGACTCCCGTGTCGACCCGCTGCGCGACTCGATGCGGATGCTGCGCGATGTCCTGCGCCTGCGATGGCGTCGGTGGCGTGGAGGTTCCTCGTGAAGCGAACTTCCCTGCCGGGTCAGGCCGTGCGTCCGGTCGCCTCGAGGGCCTTGGTCCTCGCCCCTCACGCCGACGACGAAATCGTCGGCTGCGGCGGTCTGCTGGCACAGCTCCTCGGCAGCGGCGCCGCGGTGACGGTCTTCTACCTGACCGACAGCAGCGGCGGGTGCGAGAGTATCGAAGATCGCCAGGAGTACCGTTCGCGGCGCCGACGCGAAGCCGAAGCGGTAGCGGCAAAGCTCGGGTTCTCGGCGCGCTTCTTCGACGCCCCCGACGGTTCCTTGAGCAGTGAGCTCGACCGCTTGGTCCCGGCTCTGTGCACCCTGCTCGGGGAGCTGCGGCCGGACCTCGTCCTCACCCCCGCGCCGACCGAGGCCACCGCCGACCACCGCGCCGCCTTCGCCGCGCTGCACCGGGCGTTGGGCCGAGCCCAGGGGCTGGACGCGGCACAGGTCCTCGCCTACGAGGTCAACCAGCCGCTGCACCCCGATCTCCTCGTCGACGTCAGCGCCGAGCTCGACGTGGTGCGCCAGGCCATGGAGATCTACGCAAGCCAGGAGGAACGCCACCCGTACCTGGCCGCCGCCCTCGGCCTCAGGGCCTACCGGGCGCTGTCGCTCGGCCCGGAGGTCGGCGGCGCCGAAGCCTATCGACGGCTGACGCCCCTGGATCTGCGCACTCACAGTCCAGCGCGTCTGTTGCTCGACCTCGGAGCCGCGCCCCGTGTCGAGCTGGTCGACGCCGCGCCCTCGATGACGGTCGTGGTGAGGACCTGCAATCGGCCGACGCTCCTCTCCGAGGCTTTGGCGAGCCTCGCTCGCCAAAGCTGGCGCCGCGCAGAGGTCGTCGTGGTCAACGATGGCGGCAGGGCCCCGGAGTTGCCGGGCGACTTTCCCCTCACCCTGCGGGTCGTCGACCTCCCACACAATCGCGGTCGCTCGGGAGCCGCCAACGCCGGCATCGCCGCGGCTACCGGCGACATGGTGTGTTTCCTCGACGACGATGACCTCGCCGACCCCGAGCATCTCGAGACCTTGGCGTGCGCCAGTCGTGCGGCCGGTGTCGAGATCCCCTACGTCGACGCCGCCGTCGTCACCTACACGCTCGCAGCCGACGGGTGGCAGGAGCTCGAGCGGCGCGTCCCCTACTCGCGCGATTTCGATCCCGACCTGCTCCTGCTCGACAACTACATCCCCTTCAACACCATCGCCGTCCCGCGCCGGCTGCTGGCCGAGGTCGGCCCCCTCGACGAAGACCTCCCCTTCTTCGAGGACTGGGACCTCCTGATCCGGCTGTCTCGGCGCGTGCGCTTCCATCATCTCCCCGAGGTCACCTGCGAGTACCGGCATTTCAGCGGTGGCTCGCAGGTCTTCGGCAGCTCGCCCCGGGAACGTGCGGACTTTCTCCGCGTCAAGGGCGAGGTGATCGAACGCCACCGCGGGCTGCTCGACGCCGAACGCCTGGCCGGTGTCGTCGATCGCCTTCGCGCCGAGACCGTCAGCGCGGAGGAAGAAGCGCGCCGCTGGCGGATCGATGGCCCGCTCGCCCTCGATCGTGCGGCGCGAGCAGAAGCCGGCCTGGCAGGACTCGAAGGGCGCTGGCGCGAGCTCGAATCCTCTTGGCAGGCACTGCAGCGCGAAGTGGCCCGCCTCCAGGCTCGAGAAGCCGCGCTCCACGCCGACCTCGAGCAGCGCGATCATCATCTCGCCGCGCAGCGCCTCGAGCTCGAGCGCCTGCTCGGCTCCGAAGCCGCCCTCTACCAGGAGGTCGCGCGCCAGGAACAGCTGCGCCAGGCGATGGAGTCGACCCGCGCCTGGCGCATCCACCGTTGGCTCGAGGCGCGCCGCGGACGATGAGCCGGATTGCGCTGCTGTGCTCCGAACCGCTTCGTGAGCGGATGGCCGGCATCGGCATTCGTTACCTCGAGCTGTCGCGTCGTCTGCCCGCCGCCGGTATCGACACTGTGATCGTGAGCGCGGGCGAACCAGGCGAGGTCCCCGGCACGCCGGCCGAGATCCGGACCTTCGAACGCGGTCGACTCGCAGAGATCCTGAGCGATTGTGACGGCGCCGTCGCCCAAGGCCAGCTCGCCAACGATCTGGTGCTCGAGTGCCCCAGTCTGCCGACCGCGATCGACCTCTACGACCCCTGGTTGGTGGAGAATCTTCACTACACCTCGAGTCTCGGCTTCGATCCCTGGCGCAACGACCACGCGACCTGGAACCTGCAGCTCGCCCGCGGGGACCTCTTCTTGTGCTCGAGCGACGAGCAACGCCTGTTCTACCTCGGTTTCCTCACCGCCCTCGGACGCATCAACCCGGAGAACATCGCCGACGATCCCGATCTCGATCGCCTGGCCCGGGTGGTACCCTTTGGTGTCCCCGATTCCCTTCCAGCGCATCAGCCGCTGCTGGCGCCACGGCGGGAGGGAGAGGTGCGGCTGCTGTTCGGCGGGATCTACGACTGGTACGACCCCCACACCCTGCTCGACGCGCTGGCCCGGCTCGAAGAACTGCCCTGGTCGCTGGTGTTCGTGCGCAATCCCAACCCCGGCGCCACCCCCCAACGCCTGCTCGGGGAAGCGGAGCACTTCTGCCGCAAACGCGGGTGGTGGGGGCAACGCGTGCAGCTGATCGACTGGGTCGCAGCCGAACGCCGCTTCGACCTGCTGCGTGACGCCGACCTCCTGGTCGCGCCGCATCACCAGAGTCTCGAAACGCGACTGTCGTTGCGCACCAGGTTCCTCGACGCCTTTGCCCTCGGCGTTCCGGTGGTGGTCTCGAGCGGCGGGGCGATCGCTTCGCTCGTCGCCGCCGGCGGCGCCGGCTGGGTCGCGCCGCCGGGGGATGCCCAAGCCCTCGCCGGGGTGTTGCGCCACGCCTTGAGCGACCCGCCCGCCCGGCGCGCCGCGGGGTCGGCCGGGCTCGAGTTGGCCCGACGCTTCTCCTGGGATCAGGTGCTGGCGCCGCTGCTCGACTTCTGCCGCACACCGTGGCGGGACTCGAGCAAAGAACGCTTCGGCTCCCGCCTGCCGACCAGCGCCCCACGCGATCCGCTGGGGTTTCGCGTTCGCCGCAAACTGCGGCGGTGGATGGCCCAATGAGCTCGGTGTCGATCCTGATCCCGAGCTGGAACGGCCGCGCGCACCTCGAACACTGTTTGGCGGCACTCGAGCAACAGGTCGATCCGGGCGTGCCGTGGGACACCTGGGTACTCGACAACGGCTCGGCCGACGACACCGTCGCCTGGCTCGCCAAGCGGCACCCGCGTGTGCGCTGTATTGCGAGTGCCCACAACCTCGGCTTTGCGCCGGCGATGAACACCCTGGCGGCCACCGCCGAGGGCCGGTGGCTCGCGTTGCTCAACAACGACACCCGACCCGAGCCCACGTGGTTGGGCGAGCTGGTCGCAGCCCTGGGAAGCGCTGCGCCCGAGATCGGCGCCGTTTCGGGACTGATCCTCGACTGGGAGGGCCAACGGCTCGACTTCGCTGACGGCGTGATCACCTTCGATGGTCACGCCTTCCAACGCGGCTACCGCCAGCCCATCGCCGGTACCCGACTGCCGGAGGAGCGCGCCCCCCTGCCCTTTCTGTGCGGGGCCAACGCGCTGATCCGGCGCGAGGTGTTCGAGGCCGTCGGCGGCTTCGACGCCGACTACTTCGCCTACTTCGAGGATGTCGACCTCGGCTGGCGGCTGCGGCTGGCCGGTCACCCGATCGCATTTGCCCGCCGCGCGGTGATCCACCATCGGTCGATGGCCACCAGCGAGCTGCTCGGGCGTTATCGCCGCGGCGTGTTGTTCGAGCGCAACGCCTTCGCCACCGCCTTCAAGAACCTCGGCGACGACGCCTTCCACGGACTCTTCCCGGCGATCTTCGCGACGCTGATGATGCGAACGGCCACGCTGATTGCGGACAACAATCCGGGCGGAGCCAGTACCCGCCACGATCCATTCCCGAGGGTCGAGACCCCAACGCCCGCTGCCGGCGCTGCGGTCGCCCCGGCGCCCGCGATCCCGGCCCCAGCTCCGGTCCGGCGCGGGCTGCGGGAGCGGCTGGTGCGTTACGGCTGGCGCGAGACCGCGCGCCGCGGCATTGCCCGCGCGGTCAGCTCGGGCCTGGCTCGCGGCGGCCCGGTGATCACCGACCCACGCACCCTCTCCCAGCTCCAGGCGGTCAGCGGCATCCTCGGCAATCTCGACCGCCTCGCGGCCAAACGAGCCGCCGTGCAGGCGCTGCGCCGGGTCGATGACCGCGAGCTGCTCGCCGAGTTTCCGCTGTGGCTCGTGCCCACTTACCCGGGTGACGAGGCATTCTTCGCGAGTGCAGGCTTCGAGGCCCTGCTGCCGCACGATGTCCCCCTGGTGCGGGCGCGACTCGACGAGTTGATGACGCCATGAGCGCGGAGCCGATCGAGGCTCGCCGGGTGAGCCCACTCGTCGCCGCCCTCGCCGTGCTCGAGTCGATCGACCTCGGCATCGATCCCGACGACGACATGCTCGAGGGCGCTCGACGCGAGCTCGGCGGCGACCTCGAGCAAGCCTTGGTTGCCTACGTGCGCTCGGGAATCGAGGTCTCGGGCACCTGGCGGCGCCTGCTCGCGCAACTTCCTGCCACTTCCCGGGTGCTCGATTTCGCCAGCGGCTACGGCCGCGTCACGCGTTTCCTGCTGCCCGCGCTCGGTCGCGAGCGGCTGACCGTCGCCGACGTCGACGCGGCCGCCATGGCCTTCCAGCAGCGCCACTTCGGCGTCGAAAGCCTGGTCGTCCCGAGCTCGCCGGCAGGCTTCGCCCCAGCCCGGCGCTTCGATCTGATCCTGGTCACCTCGCTCTTCACCCATCTTCCCGAAGACCTCACCCGCGCTTGGCTCGAGCGCCTGCTCGGCCTGCTCGAGGATCGCGGCGTGCTGGCGTTGACCTTTCACGACCCCCGGTTGCTCGCGCCCGAGCGCTTTGCCCCCGCCGGGTTCTGGTTCGAGCCGGTCAGCGAAAGTCGGGTGCTCGATGCCGCTACCTACGGTTCGACCTGGATCGATCCGGCCCGCCTCGCCGGCTGGATGCATGAGCTGCGACCGCAGGCGCGGATCGACGTGTTCCCGCGCATCTTCGGCGAACGCCAGGATCTTGCGCTGGTCGATCTCGACCCCAGCCGCCGGCTCGCGGTGGCTCACCCACCCTTCGCCTTCCTCGAAGGCGCCGAGGAGCTCGGGGACGGAAGGTTTGCGCTCCAGGGCTGGGGGCTCGACTTCGGGACATCCCAACCTCTTGCGGCGCTCGAGCTGCGCGCCGGCGGCGTCGCAGTCGAATCCGCGGTCGAGCGCTTTGCCCATGCCGCAGTGGCCGAGCGCTTCGGTCTGGCTGCGAGCCTGCCGGTTGGGTTTCGACTCACCGCGAGGCTGGGCCCGATCACCGCGGCGACCCCTCCACTCGCCCTCTTCGGCACCACCGCCGACGGCGTCCGCGGGCTCCTCGAAACCCGCACCCGCGAAGGCTTCCTGCTGCGCCAAGCGGCCTCGACCGAACGCCTGCTGCGCGATGAGATCCGCTTCTGGCGCGGACGCTTCGAGGAGGTCGAGACCGCGCACGTCGCCCGCGGCGTCGAGCTCGCCCGCGCCGAGGCCACCCTGGCCGCCGCCCGCGCGAGCTTCTTCTGGCGCCTCAGGTCGCGGTGGTTTGCGCTCAAACGCACCCTCGGCCTGCCTGCGGCCGAGTAGGGTGAGTCAGGACTCGAAGGCCTCTGGCCGCAGGGCGACGATCCGCAGCGGCCGGTGATCGCGCGGGTGGGGGAGCTCGAGCGATTCCGCATGGAGCATGACTCGAGCCGAAGGTGGCCCGCCGTAGAGCACATCACCAAGGACCGGATGACCCATCGCGGCGAGATGCACACGGACCTGGTGGGTGCGACCGGTGACCAGGCGGCAGCTGACGAGGCTGTGATGGTCCGCGGTTTCGAGTGCCTCCACCTCAGTGACCGCAGGCAGACCCGCCGGGTCGACCCGAAAGCGCCACTCATCCTCCACCTTGCCGAGCGGCAGATCGACGCGCCGCTGCCCCGTCAAGCTCCCCGCCACAATCGCGATGTAGCGGCGCTCGACCTCACCGCGGGCCCAGATCTGCGCCAACGGCGCCGTGACCGACGGGTCGAGAGCAAAGAGCAACACCCCACTGGTCAATCGATCGAGACGGTGGATCAAGCGCACGAACGGCCGTCGACCGGTCTCGATCGCCAGGTGTGCCGTAACCACCTCGTCGGCCGCAAGCTCGCCCGGCGTGCGCGCCGAGCTCTGCGACAACATCCCCGCGGGTTTGTCGAGCGCGAGCAGCCAGCGATCGCGGTAGACGATCGGCGGCAGCGGCGGCAGCTCCTGCGACGGGGCGAATGGCGCACCCTCGCCGGTCGCGCCCAGCGCCGGGTGCTCACCGAGCTCGAGCACGTCGCCGGCCTCGACCCGGCGCCCGAGCTGGCGCAGCACCGCGCCGTTGCGCGACACCACCCCGTCGGGAATCGCCACCCTCAAGCTGCGACGCGAGTGCTGGGTCAAGGCCGCGAGCGCGCGGTCGAGGCGTTCGCCGGCAAGTGCCGCCGGCACGACGACGCGGGTCACGGGGTCCACTCGGGCTCGGCTGCCGTTGCGAGCGCCCCGGGGAAGATCTCTCCCTGCGCCACGATCCGCGCATCGCCGATCAAGCGCCAGCCCACGGTTGGCGTCTCGGCTCCCCCGAGTACCGCAAACGGGAACCCGCCGGCGGTGACCACCTCGAGCTCGCGGTCGAGGGCTCCGACAGCCCACCCCACCGCTGCCGAGGCCAGGATGCCGCTGCCGCACGCCAGGGTCTCCGCCTCGACCCCCCGTTCGTAGGTCCGCACTTCCAGGCGGGAACGGGAGGCGAAACGCACGAAGTTGACGTTGGCGCCTGCCGCGCCGACGCGGGGGTCGTGCCGCACCCGCCGTCCGATCTCGCCGACCGGGGCATCCCGCAGCGAACCAGGCCAGGTGATCACGACGTGGGGCACACCCACCTGGACGAAGTGAGCCTGCCCGGCGGGGGCGAGGAGATCCTCGAGCGCCAGCGCCAGAGGCAAGACCTGCGGCGGCGGCACCTCGACCGCAACCGCAGTGCCGCGATCCTCCGCCCGCACCATCCCCGAAGCGGTTTCGATCTCGACCGAGCGCGAGGCGATGGCGAGATCGAAGGCAAGCCTTGCGGCACAACGAGTGCCGTTGACGCACAACTCCGCGACCCCTCCGTCGGCGTTGTAGTGATCCATCCGCACGTGGCCCGCGGGCTCGCGCCAGATCACGAACACGCCGTCAGCGCCGAGTGAGCTGCCGCGCCGACACCAGGCGGCGATCTCGGCCGGACTCGGCTCGTCCGGAGGCTCGATCAACGCCAGGAAGTCGTTGCCGGCGCCCGAGAGCCGCCAGTACGCGACCGTGTCCATCGCTTACGGAATCAGCACGATGGCTTCGTCCGAAGCCGGACCGATGTTGCCGCGCGCGTCGACGGCTTCGACGCGGTAGCGGTAGCTCAGGCCCGGGGTCAGCCCACCGTCGATGTGCTCGGTATCGGTCAGCCCACTGGCGACCAGGCGCCACTCTGCGCGTGGATCCTGGCGCCAGACGCGATAGGAGGCGACGTCGCTCGCCTCGCTCGACTCCCACACCAGCCGGGTGCGCCCGGGCTCGGGCAGCGCCAGCAGGCGGGTCGGTGCCGCCGGCGCAAACCGATCGTCGTAGGCGACCTCGACCTCGGAGGCGATCGGACCCTCGATCAGCGGCTGCTTCGACCCCACCGTGGTCACGGTGTAGATGTAGCGTTCGCCGTAGCGCACACTGCGATCGACCCAGCTCGTGGCCGACCCCTCGACCTCGGCGGCCGGGCGGCTGTAGCCGCGTTCGGTGGCAAAACGCCGATAGATCCGCGACGCGACCGGCGGCTCGGCCGGCCCGGTCCAACGCAACTCGATGCCGTCCGGTAGCGCCGTGGCGGCCAGCGCACTCGGTGGCGCCGGTGGCGTGCGCAGCACCAGGCGCACGAGGTTCGAGAACGCCGAGGTTTCACCACCCGTCGCCACCGTGCGTACCGCCATCACCAACAACCGCGGCTCGGACCCGACCTCCGGAGCCAACAAACGGGCCACCAGCTGGTCGCCGGTGGTCATCGCCGCGAGCTCGGCGCCCCGGAGCGCCAGACGCCTGGTGGCCTGACGACCGAAGATGTCGGGCTCGATCCGTGGACCGGCTGCGGCGTCGGTGACACCCGGGACTGCCAGCTCCCATACTTCCACGGCGTCGATTCCCGGCAGCGGTCGCCCGTCGGCGGTGCTCTGGGGGAAGCCCATCTGCAGCACCAGCTCGCCGCCCTTCTGCGACACGGCGAGATCTTCGGTGCGCTTGGGAACGTCGCGCAGGGGCGGCAGCGGATCGCCTTTCTTCCCGCAAGCGGGCAAGACCAGGGTGGAGGCAATCAGGAACGAGGCGAGTCGGCGCATGGATGATCCTCGGGCTGGAAGGCTGAGCATGGGATTAGAGCACGTAGCGGCTGAGGTCCTGGTCGGCCACCAGATCCGCCAACGCCGCCCGCACGGCGGCGGCGTCGAGCACCACCTCGACCCCGGCCATCGCCGGGGCCTCGAAGGAGACCTCCTCGAGCAGCCGTTCGACCAGCGTCGCCAGGCGGCGCGCGCCGATGTTTTCGGTACGCGAGTTGACCTCGACCGCGAGCCGCGCCAGCTCGGCGATGGCATCGTCGCGAAACACCACCGAAACCCCTTCGGTGGCGAGGAGCGCAGCGTACTGCTTGGTGATGGCGCTGTTGGGCTCGGTGAGGATCCGCACGTAGTCGGCTTCGGTCAGGGGCTCGAGCTCGACCCGCAGCGGGAACCGCCCTTGGAGCTCGGGGATCAGGTCCGAAGGACGCGCGACGTGGAAGGCCCCCGCGGCGATGAACAAGACGTGATCGGTGCGCACCGGGCCGTATTTGGTGGCGACCGTCGTGCCCTCGACGATCGGCAGCAGATCCCGTTGGACCCCTTCGCGCGACACGTCGGGACCACGACCGTCTTCGCGGGCGCAGATCTTGTCGATCTCGTCGAGGAACACGATCCCGCCCGACTCGGCCCGCTGGCGCGCCTCGCGAGCGAGCTGTTGGCGATCGAGCAGGTGGTCGACCTCTTGCCCAAGCAAGACCTCGCGGGCGTCGGCCAGGCGCAGCCGTTGACGGCGCTTGCGGCTGCCGAACAGCGCAGGGGCGAGTTGCCCGAGGTCCACGCCCATCTGCTCGAAACCCTGGCCCCCCAACATTTCGAGGCCCGGGGGCGTTTCGTCGATCTCGATCTCGACCTCGCGATCGTCGAGGGCACCGGCACGCAACTTGGCGAGGAGCTTGGACCTCGTGTCGTCCATCGACGGCGTCTCGGCACCACGAGCCGGCAGCAATGCTTCCAACAGCCGGTCTTCGACCCGCCCACGCGCCCCTTCCTCGACGCTCTTACGACGCTCGTCGCGGACCAGGGCATAGGCAGCTTCGACCAGGTCGCGCACGATCGACTCGACATCGCGCCCGACGTAGCCGACCTCGGTGAACTTCGACGCCTCGACCTTGACCAGCGGCACCCGCGCCAAGCGCGCCAGACGGCGAGCGATCTCGGTCTTGCCGACCCCGGTTGGGCCGATCATCAAGATGTTTCGCGGCATGACGTCTTCGGCGAGCTCTGCCGGCAGCTGCTGGCGGCGCCAACGGTTGCGCAGGGCGATCGCGACCGCACGTTTGGCCGCCTTCTGGCCGACCACGTGCTGATCGAGCGCCGCGACGATCTGCCGTGGCGACAGCTCCTCGAGGCCGGGTTCCTCGCTCACGAGACTTCCTCGAGGGTGATGCGCTCGTTGGTGTAGATGCAGATCGACGCGGCAATCGCCATGGCGCGCTCCACCACGGCCCGTGCCGCCAAGTCGGTTTCCTCGAGCAACGCCCGCGCGGCCGCCAGGGCAAACGGTCCCCCCGAGCCGATCGCCAGGATCCCGTCGTCGGGCTCGATCAGGTCGCCGTTGCCCGAGAGCAGGAACGAACGCTCGCGATCGGCGACCGCAATCATCGCCTCGAGGCGCCGCAAGGCCCGATCCGTGCGCCAGTCGCGCGCCAGCTCGACCACCGCCCGCTCGAGATTGCCGCCGTGGGCCTCGAGCTTGGCTTCGAGCCGCGCAAACAGGGCGAGCCCGTCGGCCGCGCCCCCGGCAAAGCCCACCAGAACCTTCCCCTTGCCGGCACGACGGACCTTGGCGGCGCCGTGTTTGACCACCGTCGCACCGAGGGTCACCTGACCGTCGCTGGCCATGCAGGTGACGCCGCCGCGGCGGACCGCAAGAATGGTGGTGGATCGGGTGCGTTCGGCCATTGGGGCATTCTAGCGGGGACTGCGGATCGGGGACCGGGGACCGGGGACCGGGGATTGGGGGACCTTGGGGACCGCGAGGTCCCCTCGAGTCAACCGGCACCCGAGTGGTCGCCGGCGAGCTGCCGGCGGCAGGCGGCCAGGACCCGCGCCACCTCGAGGCCCTCGAGGCAGGCGAAATCTCCGCGGTGGCACTGGCGGGCACCACACGGCCGGCACTGAAGACCTTCGCGAACGACAACGACGTGGCCGGTCGCCGCGCCGCCGTAGGGTCCGGTTCGAGCGGGATCCGTCGCGCCGAAGATCGCCACCGTCGGCGTCCCGTGCGCAACTGCGAGATGCAGCGGACCGGTGTCGCCGGCCACCACCAGCCGCGCCCGTGCGAGCAACGCCGAAAGCTCGGGCAGAGAGGTGGGAGGCAACACCGTCGCGCCACTCGTCCCCGCAATGCGGGCCGCCACGTCGCGTTCCTGCTCGTTGCCCCAGCCGACCACCACGCGCTGCCCGGAGTCGACCAGGGTGTGGACCAGCTCGGTCCAGTGGCGTTCGGGCCAGATCTTGGTGACCCAGGTGGTGCCCGGCCAAACCAAGACCTCGAGACCGGGCTTGGCCACACCCGGTGCCGGCAGGTCCCAGCGCACCTGCGGATCCTCGATCCCCAACAGTCGCAACAGCGCCAGGTTGCGATCGACCACATGAGTAACGCGCGGATCGACCTCGAGCCGTTCGGTCAACACCAGCCCGTTGCCCTCGCGACTCTCCGGACCGGCCCAGCCGAGACGACGACGCGCTCCCGAGGCGAGGGTGATGACCGCACTCTTGGCCAGCCCCTGAAGGTCGAGCACGACCTCGTAGCGCTGGGAGCGAATCTCCGCGAGGGCGGCCCAGCGCTCGCGCCAGGACCCACGCCGGGGTACGACATGGAAGCGATCGACGCAGGCCAAGCCGGCGAGCAGCTGGTGCGGCCCGGGCTGAATCGCCCAACCCAAGGAAACCTCGGGGAAGGCCTGCCGCAGCGCCCAAGCCACCGGGATCGCGTGCACACAGTCGCCCAGCGCCGACAGCCGCACCAACAACACCGACCGCGGCGGCACGAGCCCACTTGCATCAGCCACCTGTGGAGGATATCCCGCCACCCTCCGACGAGTCCCCGGTTCCCGGTACCCGGTACCCTGCAAGTGGTGCATCTACGCTTCGGTATCGACTCAGCCGGGGGTGCTCCACGGAGGGCATGGGACGCCTGCTACCGTTTGAACCGGTCCCCGTGCTCTTCGACCGAAAGAATCCAGCCGACGATCTTGCCCGGCTGCAGATCACCTTCGCCGTGCCAGAAGCGGCGGGTTCGCACCAGCCGGCTGGAGGTGTCACCCGGCGGGATCTTCTCGATCTCGTCGTGCAGGCGCTCGAAGCGCGCCTTCCAACGCTCGAGGTTCGCACGCCGCAGATCGACCCAGCCATCGTGAGCCCAGGCGTCGAGGCGCTGCGGCGTGACCTCGGTGTCGTCGGCGTCGGCCGGCACGATCACCTTGGTGCCGCGGATCACCTCACCGTTGTCGAGCAGGATCGGCACGCCGACCGCAGCGACTTCGTTCGCGACCTCGGGCTGGGTGCGCACGAGCTCGTCGAGGGTCTCGACGACTTGGTCGAGGCTCGCCTGCCGCACCGCGGCGACGGATCCAAACGCCTGCCGCAGCAGATGCGCCTCGAACAACAGCTTGCTGTTGCGCGGTGGACCGAGCATCTCGAAGGCGACACTGCGACGCGCTCCTTGCCCCTCGAGCTCGACCATGCGCTCGAGCGCGAAGTGGCGCATCACCCCGGCCCGATAGGTCGGCCCGAGCACCGCGTTGTCGAGCGCGTTGACGATGTCGTGACCCGTGTTGCCGCCCTGGATCTCGAACACCAGTGAGCGGGCGATTTCCTCCGGCGTGACGAACTCCATCTGCTCGGCAGTGGTCAACATGGCGAACTCTTCGAGCGAAAAGATGCCGTTTTCGCCGGTGTCGATGAACACCGTCTCGAGCACGTCCTCGCGTTCGGCAGCGGCATGTGGGTCGTGAGTCGAAAAGCGTTCGCCCACCGGCCTCGGCACGGCATCGACGAGGCGAATCGGTTCGCCCTTGCGCCGGATCGGCCCCCGCTCGATCTTCTTCCAGGCGATCGCCGCCGCAGGCTTGATCTCCTTGGTGATCGGCGCCCCCGGAGTGCGCGCCATCAGGAACAACAACATCGAATGGGCGCCGGCGATCGCGCTCTTGGCGAGCAACATGCGGCTCGGCTTTTCTTCCGAGTGCGTGTAGGGGATGTTGAGGCCCATACCCCCAGTGCCGGAAGTGCCAACCTTGACGTAGACCTCGGTGCCCGCATCCATCATGCCGCGGTAGAGCACCTGGACGTGGCGAATCAGCCGCGGGATCGACAGGGCCTCGAGCAGCTGAAGGCTCTCCTCGGCGTCGACGGATCCGCGCTCGACGCCACCCGCCTCGAGCCCCTCGAGCACCGTCTCGGCCGACCGGAAGACGTTGCGGTACGCAATTGCCGTGGCAGTGTTGACGCAGTCGATCACGATGTTGGGCCGCAGCTCGGCCAGCAGCGTGTAGAGGGTGTGGCGCTCGAGCTCGGCATCCCGCAGCTGTCCGACCTGATCCCTGACGGCCTCGAGGCGCCCTTCGGCGACACTGCCGAACACGTCGCCGGCGGAGGTCGAGAGCACCGTCGCACCGGCCTCGGGAGCAAGCTCGGCACGCGCCGATTCGCTCTCCTCCCCTCGCAGGCTGTGGATGCGAATTTCCTTGGGACGGCGGGCGAGCAACTCGCGGCACACCGCCATTCCGACGAGCCCGTAGCCGCCGAGGACGAGGATCGTGCGTCCCTCGATATGCATGACAAGTCTCCTTCTGCACGTTGCGGCGAGGTGGCGCGAGACGCTCGCGAGGCCGGGCAACGCTCTGCCGAAATCGTACCACCGCGCCACCAGCGACTCACCGCCCCGCAGCACGGGGGTGGCGTGCGGCGAGCGGAGCGAGCGTCTGGCCCAGCAGACTGGGATTCGTACTCGGCGTCTTCGCCGAGACCGCACTCGCCGGGGGGAGCGGGCGGGGTGGAGGGCGGCGGCGAGACCGCGGAGGCCGCAGCGAATCCCACCCCCGCTGCCAGCAGCGAGCGGAGCGCGCTGGCGAGACAAGAATCGGGGATTCGCACTCGGCGTCTTCGCCGAGACCGAATCCCACCCCCGCCGCCAGCAGCGAGCGGAGCGAGCTCTGGCGGAGGGGGTGGGATTCGAACCCACGGAGCCCGTGAAGGCTCAGCGGTTTTCAAGACCGCCGCAATCGACCACTCTGCCACCCCTCCGGCGCTGCGAAGCCTATCGCAGCACGGTGATGGGAGGGGCAGTGAGCCCTACTGCCAACGGCTCAGGTCCCCCGACTCGAAGCCATCGCAGAAGACACATGGATCGCCGACGTAGAGATCGAAACGCTCGTCGATCTCCTCGTCCGCAACGTACACCACCCGAAACCCGTCCGAGTGGACCTGCCAGTCGAGGATGGTGTTGGGATTCCGGCTGATGAGAACGTCGTCGCCGGTTCCTTCCACCAGCGGCGTGTGGTAGAGGTCTGGAAACGACGAGAGGGAGGTTGATGCTCGAAACACAACGGCGTCGCCCGCCGGGGTGATCACGAACTCCGCCTCGGCCACCCCGTGTGCGTTCGGCCCCCAAGGATCGTTGAGGCGATAGGTCGGGCCACCTGCTGCAGGTGCAGCGTACAGCTCCGGACGTCCGTCGGTCTGCTGGTCGCCCACGTAGACCACCGTCGAGGAATCGGGGGTGAAGGACGCCTTGAAGATGTCCCCTGAGCCGGGCAAGGCGCTATTGAGCCTCACCGCAGCGCCGCCTGCTATCGGGACACTCCACAACTCGAAGACCTCGTCGACCGCTTGGTCGCCGATGTAGAGGACGCGCGAGGAGTCGGGCGAGATGGCCACGAACCGGCAGGCATCCCCACCTGCCACCAACGCGCCGTTGAGCTTGAGCGCCGTGCCACCCCCAATCGGCACACTCCACAGTTCGATTCGCTCATCGACCTGCTGGTCGGCGCAGTACACCACTCGCGACCCGTCAGGGCTGATGGTGAAGGATTCGACATCCCCTCCCGCGACCATCGGGCCGCTGAGCTTGACCTCAACACCGCCGGCGGCCGGGACGCTGTACAACTCCACCCGTTCGTCGACGTCTTGGTCGGCAAGGTACACCACTCTGGCACCATCCGGGGAGAAGGAGTACCCGGAATTCTGCACGTCTCCCTCGGCCACGAGAGTCCCGCTGAGCTTGGCGACACCTCCAACCCCGTCGAGCCGGGTCGACCACAGATCCCACTTGCCGAGGTTGGAGAAATTGGCCAGGAAGGCCACGCGTTGACCTTCGGGTGAAACCGCAATTCTCTGCAGGCGAGGGACTACGGAACCAACTGCGGTAATGGTCGGCCGATGTTTGCGCTCGAGGCCTCCCTCGATGCTCGCGCTCCACAGGTCGTAAGCACCCGCCTCTTCGACGTCGGCGATGAAGGCCACACGATTTCCAACAACGGCAAACGACTCCACCTCCCCCCCCGACACCAGCTGCGGATTGAGCTTTACCCACGCACCCGTCGGGCCCGCCACCGGAACGCTGTAGAGCTCGATGACCTGCGAAGAATCTTGCCGGGCAACATAGACGACACGGTGCGAGTCGGCAGCAATTTCGAAGCGGCCGACGGACGACCCGGATGGAAGGATGCCCGAGAGTCGGATCGGGGCACCCCCGGCAACCGGGACGCTCCACAACTCGTGCGCGTCATCGACGACAGCATCGTGGCGATAGACCACATGCTCGCCGTCAGGCGAAACACTCGCGTACACCGCAGTCCCCCACCAATCCGAAACGTCGCTGAACGATGCGCCCTGGCTCAAGCGTACCGACGCAGCGTCGGCCCCACTCGGACCCCAGGCAATGCCGAGCCACACAAAGACGATCCCCAGCCGGGAAGCACACCAACACCATCTCGAATCCAGCTCGGCAAATGTCATCGTCTCCTCCCTCCAACCGGTCTACGCACTCCCGTGCGACAGGGGGCCAGTCGAGATCGGAGGTCAGAGGGTCGGTGGGCTCGTGGGCGGCACCTTCAACCCGGCCCAGACCCCCTTGGCTTTGGCAACCGCCGCCGCCTGGTTGCCGCGCCGCAGCTCGCGCACCCAGGCGATCGGCAGCGCCGCGACCATGCCGCCGAGGAAGGTCAACCACTGCCACCAGGTGGCGTAGCGGCGCACGAAGATCGCCGCCGAGCGACCGGTTTGGAAGGTCTTCTTGGGGGTGTAGACCCCGGTGGTGTCGGAAACCATGTGGTAGAGGATTGCGCGGTGGGCATACCAGGTGGAAAAGCCCTGAGCGGCGATCCGACGGCACCAGTCGGCGTCTTCGACCGAGAGGAAAAACGTCGGATCCCACAGGCCCGCCGCTTCGAATGCTTCCCTGCGCGCCAACATGCCGCAGCCGTTGACGTAGCCGACCTGCTCGTCGCGTTCGTAGCGCCCCGTGTCCACCTCGCCGAACCCACGCTCCTTGGTGACGGTCTCGCGGAACACGATCCGCCCGCCGGCCGAGGCCAACTTGGTGCGATCGGCGTAGAAGAAGGTCTTGGGTCCAACCGCGCCAATGCTGGGATCGCGTTCGGCGACCGCCACCAACTCGGCCACCATCGTCGTGCCGACTTCGACGTCGTCGTTCAGCACCAACACGTAGGCAACCTCGGGGCGGGCGAGCACGTGACGGAAGCCGAGGTTGTATCCCCCGGCGGGCCCGAGGTTCTGCTCCGTGCGCACCACCTCGACGTTGGGGAAACGCGCGCGGATCGCCGGCCCGAGATCCTCGCGCGAACCGTTGTCGACCACCACCACCTCGAAGTTGGGCCAGGTGGTGTGCTCGAGGCTCGCCAGCGCCCCGAGGGTCAGCTCGAGGCCGTTGTAGGTGAGGATCACCGCGGCAACGCGGGGCGTGGCTGACATCCGCGGGAGGTTAGCAGGGGAAGGGGTTGGGTGTTAGGGGTTAGGGGTTGGGGTTGGCCATACCGACACCCGCGCTGCGATCCGGGCCCTGGTCCCCGATACCCGATACCTCCAGGAGATATTCTCCAACGATGGCGGAGCTGGCTCCACTTCGACCCGGTGTCGTCGGGGTGATCCCGGCGGCTGGCGGTGCGACCCGACTGGGTCGACTGCCGTGCTCGAAGGAGCTGTTGCCTCTCGGCCCACCACGGGACGACGCACCGGTCGAGGTGGCGATCGGCCGTCTCCTCAGGCGCATGCGTGACGGCGGCGTCGGCCGGGTGGTGGTGGTGATCCGCGACGGCAAGTGGGACATCCCCGCCTATTTGGGCGACGGACGGGAGTTGGGTGTTGCGCTCACCTTCGTGGTGGTCAAGACCACCCACTCGGTGCTGGAGACGCTGCGTGCAGCAGTTCCATGGCTGGATGGCGATCTGGTGGTGTTGGGGTTCCCCGACATCCTCTTCGAACCGACCGAGCACCTCGAGACTGCTCTCGACGCGCTGATCGCCCACGCGGCGGACGCCGTGCTCGCCGCGGTTCCCACCGACCGGCCCGACAAAGCCGACGTGCTCGAGCTCGGACCGGATCACCGCGTCCGTGACATCGCAATCAAGCCCACCGCCGCAGCCAGCCCGTCCTGGACCTGGATCGGGGGGGCCTGGAGCCCCGTGATTACCCGGATGCTGCTCGAGGAGCCCGCACGGTACGCCACGACCCGAGAACCTTACCCGGGGGATCTGCTGCGCGAGGCGATCGCTCGTGGCCTCGACGTTCGCGCCGTGGTCGACCGCGACGGCCGCCACCTCGACCTCGGAACGCCCGAGGATCTCGCTCGCGCGTGGGCCGGGAGCATTCCATGAAGGTGATCGTCACGGGCGCCAGCGGCTTCATCGGGGCGGCGTGTTGCCGCGCGTTGGTCGCGCGTGGCGACGAGGTGTTTGCCGTCTCCCGCCGTGGCCTCGCCGCCGTCGGGGCTGCCGGCCGCCGTTGCAACCTCGGCGATCGCGAACAGGTCCAGGCCCTGGTGACCGAGCTCGAGCCGGAGGCGGTGCTCCACTTGGCGGGGGCCGTGACCGGAAGCCGCGCCGCGGCAGCGAGCACCGAGGCCTTTGCCACCACTCTCGGATCGACCGTCCATCTCCTCGAAGCGCTCTCCGGTCGATCGATCCAACGTGTGGTGATCGCCGGTTCGCTCGAAGAGGTCTTGCCGGGCGACACCGTCCAGGTTCCAGCCTCCCCCTACGCCGCCGCCAAGACTGCAGCGAGGTCGTGGGCCGATCTCGCCTGGGCCCACTGGGGGGTGCCGATGGTGTGGGCGCGCCTGTTCATGGTCTACGGCCCCGGCCAGGGCGATCACACCAAACTCGTCCCCGCGGCGTGCCGCGCTCTGCTCCGGGGCGAGGTTTTCGACACCTCTTCCGGCCGCCGGTTGGTCGATTGGATCTATGTCGACGATGTCGTCGACGGTCTGCTTGCCTGTCTCGATCGTCCGGGAATCGAAGGAGGCCACCTCGACCTCGGCACCGGTGCCTTGACCTCGGTTCGCGCGGTGGTGGAGCGACTGCACCAGCTCGTGCCACAGGCGCCGGAGCCTGCTTGGGGCGCCTTGCCGGACCGCGCCTTCGAGGTGGAGCGGGCGGCCGATCTCGCGACCACCGAGCGGCGCCTGGCCTGGAAACCGCGGTACGCTCTGGGGCTTGGACTCGAACGCACCCTGGATTGGGTGCGTTCCACTCTGCAGCCGTGATGCGAAGCTCCGCCATCTACCTCGGCATCTGCCTTGCGGCAGGCTCGTCTCCTGCCTACGCCGATTTGGTCGGCGTGGTCCGCGACCCGGACGGGCGTGCGATCCCCAACGCCACCGTGACCAGCAGCGGCATCGAGGCAACCTCGGGCCCCAACGGCACCTTCCGGCTCGCCGGCCTCGACCTGCCCGCCGAGGTGTCGTTCGAGAAGGCCGGCTATCACTCCACCCAACTGATCATCGATCGCTCCCCGGCAACCGTCGAAATGGTGTCGCTGCCCGCGGTCAACGACGACATTGCCGTCGAGGCCCGGCAAGGCAGTCGTGAGCAGTTTGCTCCGGTTGGTTTCGCGGCAAGCGTTCTGCAGGAGAGCGATCGCCCGGTCGCGCCTGCAGCGCTGACCGACCTCGTACTCGCCGCCCCGGGCGTCGCCGAAAACGGCCAGGGCGGATTGTTCCAGGTGGTCTCGATCCGGGGCCTGTCGCGCCAACGGGTGCTCACCCGCGTCGCCGGAATCCCGGTGGTCGCGGAACGCCGGGCCGGGGTGTCGACCTCCTTCGTCGACCCCGCGTTGCTCGGTGACGTCGCGGTGGTCCGCGGGCCGGCCGGGGTGTTGTACGGCACCGGCGTTCTCGGGGGGGTGATCGAGGTCTGGCCCCGCACCGAAGGATCCCTGCGCGCGAACTTGGCCTGGCGCGAGGGCAACGACGAGCTCGCCGCCTCGGTCGGTGGTCCTCTCGGCGACTGGTCGCTGGCGCTGGCCCATCGCCAAGCCGGCCGCGACCGGGATGCCGATGGCGCGCTGCTGTTCTCGGGCTTTGGCCAGACCTCCCTGTCGCTGCAGGGCACCCTCGGCACCACCCGGCCGCTCCGGTTGACCGCCATCGCCTCGTTCGCCGACGACATCGAGAAGCCCAACTCCCTGTTCCCGCGCGAGGTCACGATCTATCCCGAAGAACGCCACCTCGCCCTTCGCCTGGCCGGCGAGATCGACCCCAGCTGGAGCTGGTCGGTGCATGCCCACCCCAACGATCTGGTCACCGAAACCACCACCGCAAGCTCGCGGGAGCGCGTCGAAAACGATGCCCTCGACTTCGGCGCCCGTTCCACCCGCAGCTGGGCCATCGACACCTCGACCGAAGTCACCCTCGCGGGGGAGTGGTTCGCGCGACGCGACGTCCGTGCTCTCGAAGAAGTCGCCTCGTGTGAGGCTGCCACCGCGGGCGGCTTGCCGGCGCCCACTGGTTGTGCGGTCGTCGGTCGCGGCGCGACCCTCGACCGCGCCAGCCTCGACGAGGTGTCGCTCGCCAGCACCTGGGAGCGCCGATTCTCGCGCGGAAGCGTCCAGGTCGGCGCCCGTGGGGTGTGGGAACGCCAGGACGACCGCGGGGAGGCGGCGAGCGACGCCGACGCGGTGGTGGCCTTCCTCGGCGCCAACGTGGCGGTCGGCGGCGGCTTCGAGCTGAGCGCCAACCTCGGCACCGGTGCGCGACTGGCCAGCCTGTCGGAACGCCTCTACAGCGGCCTGACCGGTGCCGGGCGCATCATCGGCAATCCCGACCTCGACCCCGAACAGTCCCGGAACTTCGAGCTCGGCGCCCGCCACACCGCTCGACACTCCCAGGTGTCCGCCCACCTGTTTCGCAGCGACGTCGACGACTTCATCGAGCGCTTCGAGATCGAGGACGGCCTCTTCAGCTACCGCAACCTGACCTCCGGCACCATCGAAGGGGTCGAGGTCGAAGCCCTCGCCACCTGGCGCTCGTGGCGGCTCGAGTCGAGCTGGTTGAGCCTGCGCGGCGAAGGGCCGAACGGTACCATCCTGCCCGACATTCCCGCTGATCGCGCCCGCCTCCTAGTCGGTTGGCGCTCCGGTCGATTCGAGTCCAGCCTCGAGTGGGTCCACCGTTTCGCCAAAGACGACTTCGGCACCGGCGAGGTGGCCCGCCCCGCCAGCGACGGCCTCGCCGCGATGGTGGCGGTTCCCATCGGCGACAGCACCTGGGTTTCGCTCGCCGGCGAGAACTTGCTGGACGAGTTGTGGTTCCCCTCGGCCGATCGCCGCGCTTCGCCGGCCCCGGGACGGACTTTCAAGCTGGCGGTGCGCTGGCACCGATCGTGAGCGAAGTCGACCCGGTCACACCCACGCGCGGGAAACGCAACCTGCTCGCCTTGTCGGCGGCGAGCTTCTTCACGGATGTCGCGAGTGAGATGGTCACCCATCTGCTGCCACTGGTCCTGGCCGGAGTCATGGGCGCTTCGGCGACGGCGATCGGCGCGATCGAGGGTGTGGCGGGTGCGCTCACCAGCCTGGTCAAGGCGGGGGTAGGAAAACTCTCGGACCACTGGCACCGACGTCGGCCCCTGGTGTTGCTCGGCTACGGCCTCTCGGCGCTCGCGCGGCCATTCTTTGCCTTGGCTGCAACGCCGGCCGGGCTCGCCGGAGTGCGCTGGACGGACCGCCTCGGCAAGGGAATCCGCACTGCACCGCGCGACGCGCTGCTCGCCGACGGCACGCCGTTTGCCAAGCGGGGTCGCGCCTTCGGCCTGCACCGCGCTGCCGACACCGCCGGTGCGGTCGTTGGAGTCGCGATCGCGATGTGGATCTTGGGCCGCCACGGCGGTGTGGTGTCGACGGAGTCGTTCCGTTCGGTGGTGCTGCTCGCCACCGTGCCCGGCTTCGTGGCAGTTGCCGTGATCGCTGTGTGGGTGCGCGAGCTGCCGCGCCGTTCGACTCAGAGAACGGGGAAGTCCAGCGGGGCGCTCGGCCGTTCGTTCTGGTGGTTCCTCGCGACCTGCGCACTGTTCGATCTGGCCGATCCCTCGGAAGCGTTCCTGGTCCTGCGCGCGAGCGACCTCGGCGCCTCGGCAACCTGGGCGCTGGCACTGGTGGCGCTCGCTAACGTGGTCTACGCCGCGGCCTCCACACCTGCCGGGATGCTCTCGGACTGCTGGGGTCGCCGACCGATCCTGGCTTCCGGATGGCTGCTGCACGCGGTCGTGTGCCTTGGACTCGCGCTGGTCCCGATCGGCTGGCTGCCGCTGGTGCTCGCGGGCCACGGCATCCGCATGGCCCTGATCGCGGGCGCCACCAAAGCGATCGTCGCGGACCTCGTGCCGAGTCCGCAGCGGGGGACTGCGTTTGGACTGCTTGCCGCCACCCTCGGCATCCTCGACCTTCCGGCAGCGCTCCTGCTCGGAAGCCTGTGGGACGGACTCGGCGCCGGCGCCGCGTTCGTGATCATTGCCAGCGTCGCAAGCGTCGCTGCACTCGCGCTGCTGCTCGGCCCTGTGCTACGTTTACCGGTCCCCGATTCCGAGGGTTCGCGATGACCGAGCGCTTCTATCTGACCACCCCGATCTACTACGTCAACGACGTGCCCCACCTGGGTCACGCCTACACCACCATCGCCGCCGATGTGGTGGCGCGTTTCCACCGTCAACGTGGGCGCGAGGTGTTTTTCCTCACCGGCACCGACGAGCATGGCCAGAAGGTCGCCCAGGCCGCTGCCAAGCTCGGCATCCCCCCACGCGAGCACGTCGACCGGGTGCACCAGCGCTTCAAGGATGCCTGGGCCGCGCTCGGGATCACCCACGACGCCTTCATCCGCACCACCGACGAGGACCACGTCCGGGTGGTCCAGGAGGCGCTACGACGCCTGCACGCCGCCGGCCACGTCTACGCCAAGGACTACGAGGGCTGGTACCACGTCTCGGACGAGATCTTCGTCACCGATCCCGTCGAAATCGAGAAGCTGCGGGAAGCCGGGCGGGTCGAGCACGTGCGCGAACGCAACTGGTTCTTCCGCATGGGTGCCTTCCAGGAGCGGTTGATCGGAGCCATCGAAGGCGGCGAGCTCGACATCCGCCCCGAGTCGCGGCGCAACGAAATCCTCGGCTTCCTGCGCAAACCGCTCGAAGACCTCTCGATCAGCCGGCCCAAACACCGGGTGCCCTGGGGAGTGGAACTGCCGTTCGACCCCGAGCACGTCTGCTACGTGTGGGTCGACGCCCTGCTCAACTACGTCTCGGCCCTCGACTACCTCGCCCACGCCGGATCCTTCGACACCAAGTTCGCACCCTGGTGGCCGGCCGACCTGCACCTGATCGGCAAGGACATCCTCACCACCCACTCGGTGTACTGGATCACGCTGTTGATGGCACTCGAGCTGCCGCTGCCCAAGCGCATCTTCAGCCATGGGTGGTGGTTGGTCGACGGCCAGAAGATGTCCAAGAGCCTCGGCAACGTGGTCGATCCGGTCAAGCTCGCCGAGGAGTTCGGGGTCGACGCGCTGCGCTACGTGCTGCTGCGCGAGGTCACCTTCGGCCAGGACGGGGACTTTTCCGCCAAGGGCATCACCAGCCGCATCAACAGCGACCTCGCCAACGGTCTCGGCAACCTCGCCTCGCGCATGGTGGCCCTGATCGGGCGCGCGGGCGGCACCTTTGCTGAGCGGCCCGCCACCAGCGCGGTTGGTCTCGAGCTCGAAGCGGAGCTGGAGACTGCGGTAACCCAGTTCGAGGAGGACCTCGGCCAACTGCGCTTTGCCCAAGCACTCCAGGGCTGGTGGGCGATCATCGATCGCACCAACCAGCTGGTGCAGGCGACGGCGCCGTGGGAGTTGCTCAAGCAGGACGATCCCCAGGCACGGGCCGACTTCGACGCGCTGGCGGCAACGGTGGGTGCGGTGCTCGCCACCACTGCGGTTGCGCTTGCGCCGATCCTGCCCGAACGCTGTGCCGCCTTGTGGTCGGCGCTTGGGCTCGGCGACGGGCTCGCCGACCTCCGTCTTCCCAACGGCCTCCAGGTCGTCCGGCCACCAGCCGGGACTGCGGTTGGTCCCGGTGCCAGCCTCTTCCCCCGTCTCGATCCCTCCACCGTCACCAGTTTCGCCGAACGCGCTGCCGCGATCGAACGCCGCGGTGTGCCCGGCACCCCCAAGGAAGCCATGATCGGTATCGACGATTTCTCCAAGGTCGAATTGCGCGTCGGCGAGGTGCTGAGCGCAGAGCGTGTGCCCAAGTCGAAGAAGCTCCTCGAGCTCCAGGTGGGCTTCGGCGAAGAGGGTGGCCTGCCGGTGCGACGGCAGATCCTCGCCGGGATCGGCCTGTCCTACGCTCCCGAGGATCTCGTCGGCAAACGCGTCGTGGCGGTATTCAACCTCGCGCCGGCTCAGCTGATGGGGCGCGAGTCGCAAGGCATGCTGCTGGCTGCCGACGACGGCGAGGGCGGGGTGCGGGTCGTAACCTTCGACGGTGACATCGCCCTCGGCTCGCGGGTTCGGTAACCGTGAGCGACGCGCCGAAACCCGCGGATTTCATCCGCGAGCTGGTCGCTGCCGACCTCGCCGCCGGTCGCCACACCGGGGTGGTCACCCGTTTCCCACCCGAGCCCAACGGCTACCCCCACATCGGCCACGCCAAGTCGATCTGCCTGAACTTCGGGCTCGCCGCAGAGTTCGGTGGGCGTTGCCATCTGCGTTTCGACGACACCAATCCCGAAACCGAGGAGATCGAATACGTCGAGGCGATCAAGGAGGACGTGCGTTGGCTCGGTTTCAGCTGGGGCGAGCACCTCTACCACGCCTCGGACTACGCCCAGCAGCTCTACGACTGGGCCGTGAGGCTGGTCGAGAAGGGCAAGGCCTACGTTTGCGAGCTCTCGGAAGAAGAGATCCGGGCCACGCGGGGAACGGTCACCGAAGCGGGCTCGGCGTCGCCGTGGCGCGAGCGGCCGATCGCCGAAAGCCTGGCCGAGCTCGACAGGATGCGCCGCGGCGAGTACCCCGACGGCGCCAAGACCCTGCGCGCCAAGATCGACATGGCCGCCGCCAACATGAAGATGCGCGATCCGCTGATGTATCGGATCCGCCGCGATGCCACCCACTACCGCACCGGCCGCGAGTGGGCGATCTACCCGATGTACGACTGGGCCCACGGCCAATCGGACGCCATCGAAGGCATCACCCACTCGCTGTGTACCCTCGAGTTCGAAAATAACCGCGAGCTCTACGAGTGGTTCCTCGATGCGCTCGAGATTCCCCATCCCCGGACTCGTCAGATCGAGTTCGCGCGCTTGAACGTCTCCTACACCGTGGTCAGCAAGCGCAAGTTGTTGCAGCTGGTGCGCGACCAGCGCGTCTCCGGCTGGGACGATCCGCGTATGCCGACCCTGCGTGGCCTGCGGCGCCGCGGCGTGCGGCCGGAGGCAATCCGGGCCTTCTGCGACGCGATCGGCGTCACCAAGGCCAACTCGGTGGTCGACGTCGGCATCCTCGAGCATGCGATCCGCGACGACCTGAACGCCGTGGCGCCGCGACGGCTGGTGGTCAGTCGACCGCTCGAGATCGAGCTCGAGAACTGGCCCGAAGGTGAGGTCGACTGGCTCGAGGCGCCGTCGTTCCCCCACGACATCGGACGCGAGGGCTCGCGACGGGTGCCGTTCGGGCGACGGCTGGTGATCGAGGCGGACGACTTCGCCCTCGACCCACCCAAGGGCTTCAAGCGCTTGGCTCCAGGGCGTGAGGTGCGCCTGCGCTTTGGCTACGTGATCCGCTGCGAGCAGGTCCACCAGGACGCACACGGGGCGGTGACGAAGCTCACCTGTTCGGTCGACCGCGCGAGCCGGGGCGGAGCAACCGCCGACGGCCGCAGCGTCGCCGGTACGATTCATTGGGTCGACCTCGAGCACGGCGTGCCGATCGAGCTGCGCCTCTACGATCGTCTCTTCTCCGATCCCGAGCCCGATCGGCAGGAGAACTTCCTCGACGCGCTCAACCCGGATTCCCTCCAGATCCTCGCGGGCATCGCCGAGCCCGCAGTCACCGCCGAGGAGGCCGAGCGGCTGCAGTTCGAGCGCCTGGGTTACTTCTACCGCGACCCGGGGTCGACGGCGACCAGGCAGGTGTGGAATCGCATCGTGCCGCTCAAGGACAGCTGGGCCAAGGTCGTGGCAGCCGCCCCCGAGCCTCCGAGACGGCGTGAGCGGATCGCCGACGCCCCTCAGGTTGCCCGGTCGGTCGAGGTCGTGCTCGATGCCGCGCAAACCGCCCGGCGCGACAGGTTGGTGGGCACCGGGGTCCCCACGGCCGAGGCGACCCAGATTGCAGGCTCACCCGAGTTGGACCAGGTCTTCCGGGACGCTCTCGAGGCCGCCGGAGAGGCCAAGATCCTCGCCAACTGGACCGTCCACGAGCTCGGCCGCGAGCTCAAGGGACGCGCCTTCAGCGAACTGCCGCTGTCCGCCCGGGCATTCGGCGAGCTGGTGGGCCTGGTGCACTCCGGCACCATCACCGGCACCGCAGCCAAAGATCTCCTCACCCGCCTGATCACGAACGGCGGTGACCCGCGACAGCTGGTCGCCGAGCTGGGGCTCGAACGCCTCGACGACGACCAGGCACTCGCCGGGTTGGTCGCGCAGGTCATCGCCGCCGAGCCGGGCAACGTCGAGGCCTATCGGGCGGGCAAGATGCAACTGCTGGGGCACTTCGTCGGCAAGGTGATGGCCGCCTCCCGTGGCCGCGCCGACGCCAGGAAGGTGCGGGAGCTGCTGGTCGCTGCCCTGGGCGGCTGACTGGCGCCTCCTCGCGATCAGCGCTCTGCGATCGCCGGTATCGCAGCTACCAGAAGGCCCTCGCGCAGCACTCCGGCAAGTACCCGATACCCAATACCCGATACCCGGTACCCTGCAAGGGCAACTGCTACTCCATCCGCGGCGGCTGGCCGGTGTTCTCGAGTACCGACAGCCACAGGTCGCCCCCGGGCTCGACCTGGCGCCGACCGGCGACGATCGCCGCCATCGGCAGATGCACCAGACGGCGATGGCGTTCGCCGACGACGATCCCGGTCCAGCCCGCCATCGCGGCGTGAACCGCGTTTTGGGCCAAACGCCAGCACAACACCCGATCCGGCGGGCTCGCCGGTACGCTGCGGATGATGTAGGAGGGATCGATGTACTTGAGGTTGACCTCTTCGCCGAGGCCGGCGAAATGCTCTTTGATCGCTCCGACCAGGAACGGACCGATGTCGCGCAGTTTGCGGTTGCCGGAGACGTCACGCTCGTCGTGGCTGCCGAGCAGGCGCTGGCCGGCACCCTCCGCGACCACCACCACCGCGTGGCCACGATCGCGCAGCCGCCTTTCGAGCGTCGCGAACAAGCCGAGCCGACCTTCGAGCTGAAACGGGATCTCCGGGACCAGACAGACGTTGACGTGCGAGGTCGCAAGAGTGGCAAGACAGGCAATGAAGCCCGAGTGGCGCCCCATCAGCTTGACCACACCAACGCCGTGGGGAGCACCCCAGGCCTCGCGATGCGCCCCTTCGATCGCCGCCACCGCCTCGGAGTAGGCAGTCTCGAAGCCGAAGCTGCGGTCGAGGTGGAGCAGGTCGTTGTCGATGGTCTTGGGCACTCCCACGACCGCGATCTCGAGCCCACGCCGTTCGATCTCCTCGACCAATGCCAGCGCACCGCGC
The DNA here is from genome assembly GCA_964599475.1 of uncultured Thermoanaerobaculia bacterium. GTDB lineage: Bacteria > Acidobacteriota > Thermoanaerobaculia > Multivoradales > CAZRFU01 > CAZRFU01. Next base: position 86,425 of record CAZRFU010000002.1, on the reverse strand, counting down.
ATCGAGCCGTCACCGCCGACGACGAACAGCACCCCGATCTCGAGCTCGGCCAAACGATCGACCATGCGCTCGACCGACTGGGGTCCGCGCGAGCTGCCGAGGATGGTGCCGCCGTCCTCGTGGATGTCGCGAACGCGGTCCGGGGACAGATCCATCCGCAACCCCGGATCGGCCAGCGCGATGCCTCTGAAGCCATAGCGAAAGCCGATCAGCTCTCGGACGCCGTAGCGGTGCCAGGCCACCATCACCAGCCCGCGGATGACATCGTTGAGGCCCGGGCACAAGCCGCCACAGGTGACGATACCGATGCGGGTGGTGCGCGGCTCGAAGAACAGCTCCGCCCGTGGTCCGGCAAGCGCAACGGTGCCGGTCCGGGCACCAGGGCGATCGTCGAAAAGGATGCCGTCATCATCGCTGACGAACGGGATCGCATCGACGCCGAGCGACAACCCCAGCAGTGGCGAGGAATGGAGGCGTGGGCCAAACCGACGCACAAAGGCGGTGTCGAGCATCTGCCAAGTGTATCCGCGCGTTGACCTCGCTCGGTGGGGCGCGTATGCTGGGCAGCCGCCTCGCGCGCGGCGTCACCCACCTCGCCGCTTCGGAGTCTCGATGAGCCACACTCCCCCCGCCGTCCAATCCGCTCGCTCCTCGCGCTCCACCGCGAGCCCCTTTGCGCCCATTGGTGCGGTCATCGAGGCTTTTCGTGCCGGCGCGATGGTCATCATCGTCGACGGCGAGGACCGCGAGAACGAAGGCGACCTCGCGGTGGCAGCCGAAAAGGTCACCCCTGAGGCGATCAACTTCATGGCCACCCACGGCCGCGGCTTGATCTGCCTGTCGCTGACCAACGCCCGTTGTGACGCGCTCGACTTGCCCTTGATGGTGCCGCAGAACACCTCGACCTTCGGCACCGCCTTCACTGTTTCGATCGAGGCCCGCGGCAAAGTCACCACCGGGATCTCGGCCTATGACCGGGCCGCGACCATCCTCACCGCCATCGACCCTGCCACTCGGCCCGAAGACCTGCTACGGCCCGGTCACGTCTTCCCGCTGCGCGCCCGCGACCGCGGCGTGCTCGAACGCCCCGGCCAGACCGAAGCCTCGGTCGACCTCGCCCGCCTCGCCGGCCTGACCCCCGCCGGCGTCATCTGCGAGGTCATGAACGACGACGGTCGCATGGCACGCCTTCCCGATCTCGAACGCTTCGCCCAGCGCCACGGCCTGCTGCTCGCCTCGATCGAAGATCTGGTCGCCTATCGCACCGAGCACGGTTGAGCAGCGAGCCGGGCCCATCGGTGGTACGCCCCGGCCAGGTGGGCGGTAGGGCCACCTCGGCACGAGAACCAAGGTATTGGGTATTGGGTATTGGGTAACCAAGGTATTGGGTATTGGGTATCGGGGACCAGGGACCGGGGACTCGTCGGAGCGCGGGTTGGTTCCGTCCGAGTGGGTCCGCTCCTACCCGGGTCCCGGGTCCCTGGTCCCTGGTCCCCATTTCCTGAGCAGCCGTCACTCAGTCAGAGGACTCCCCTGGCATGTCGGTCTCAGATTGGCGCCGGTCGGCGAGTGTGGCGGCTCCCGCGCCGAGCACGGTGGCCAGCAGCAACTGATTGACCGGCATGGTCAGGCCGAAGTCGAGCAGCTCGTGCAGGCCAACCGCCACCAAGACCCCGGCCGCGGCAACCAGAGCAGCGCGATCTTCGCTGCGTTCCGGAATCCCGCGGCGCAGCAGCGACCGGATCGATGCCGCCAGCCCCACGGCGAGCACCAGCACGCCCACGATCCCGGCGCAGATCAGCAGCTCGAGCCAGTCGTTGTGCACGTGGCGCCAGGAGCCGGCGAGACTGGGCGGCTGCACGCTCGGGAAGGTGGCGCGAAAGCCACCAAGGCCAACTCCGATCCACGGAGACTCGAGCCACAGCTCGAAGCCGGCCTTGGCCGCCTCGATCCGAGCGTTGATCGTGAGCTCATGGGCCGAGGTACCGAGCAGGCGTCCGAGCCCTTGGCGCAGGCCGATGCGCGCCACCACTGCCAGACCCAGACCGACCGCCGCCAAACCCACCAGGCGGTGGAGGATACGCCTGCGCCCGATCAGGAATCCCTGCACCAGCGTTGCCACCAGCAAGGCCCCAAGTCCGGCCCGTGACCCGCTGAACGCGACCGCCACGAACAACACCGTCCACAAGGCGATCGGCCCGACGAGCGCGACGATGCGCTGGTCGAGCGGACCAAAACGCGTGTTGCGGGCAACCGCCCAGGTGGCGCCGAAGACCACCGCCGCCGCCATCGCGACGAACAAAGCGAAGTGGTCGGGGTTGACGAAGGTCCCACGCAAGCGCGAGCCGTCACCGGCGACCGTGCGACCCCAAATCTCACTCGAGGCGGCGAACCACCGCGGCATCCCGTACAGCACCTGGAACGCCGCCACGCCACCGACGGCAGCCGCCAGCCAGCGCCGTTGACGGCGATGGCGACCGATCAGCCAGGCAAGGGTCAAGACTACGCCGAAGCGCAGCCACGCCGTAGCGGCGCGCAGGGTCGGCTCCCATGGGCGGGCCTCGAGGGTCGGCGAGGGCAGCGCCGCGGTCTCCCCGAGAGGACCGGGAATCAGCAGCGCTGCGCCAGCGTGCCCCAGGCCCAGGGTGGAAATCGCGAGCACCAGCGGTAGCAGGGGAAACTCGCGCCGCGTCATAGCGCGCGGCCGTGCCAGCCACAGTGCCAGAGCCGCTGCGACCACGTGCAGGGTCATATCACCGCCCCGAGTGATGCCGCCAAACCAGCCGGCGCCGAGTGCCAAGGCCATCCCCAGCACCAGCACCGGACCGTCTGCTGGTTGTAGTCGTCCCCGAAGCCAAGCCATCACTGGAAGTCCCGCTCGCACGAGCCTACAATGAACGGGTGGAGATCCGTCGGGCCCTGTGGGCCACGTTGCTGCTCGCAGTGCTCGCGACCTCGTCGTCGGCGAACCAACAGGCCTACCAGATCGGGCCGAGGGATCGCTTGGCGCTGCGCGTGCTCGAGGTGCCGGAGCTCAACGTCGAGCGACGCGTCAACGAGGAGGGGGCGATTTCACTGCCGTTGCTCGGGGACTTCGTGGTCTCGGGGCTGTCCGCGACCGAAGCGGCCTCCCGGCTCGAAGCCCTGCTGACTGCGCGCTACGTGCGCAAGGCCACCGTGTCGATCGAGGTGATCGAGTTCCGCGCCAGCCCGATCACCGTGATCGGGGCGGTGCGCAATCCCGGCCCGCTCGAGGTCGCCGGCCGAATCAGCCTGCTCGAGGCACTGACGGCGGCCGGTGGCCTGAGCGGCGCGCAAGGTCGCGTCATCCACATCCTGCGGCGCGCCGACAACGGCCTCTCCGACCAGCTGACGATCGACGCCGACGATCTTCTCGTCCGCGGTGATCTGCGCGCGAACATTCCGCTGCTCTCGGGCGACTTGGTCAACGTGCCGGTCACCGTCGAGGTGACGGTGTTCTGCCTGGGCGAGGTGCAACAGCCGGGAGCGGTGACGTTCCGCAGCACCGAACGCATCACCCTACTCGCCGCCATTGCGCGAGCCGGAGGACTTTCGGATCGCGCCTCCAAGCGCATCCTGGTCAAACGCCGGACCGATGCCGGCGACACCGAGCTCGAAGCCGACTACCGCGCCATCCTCGCCGGACGCGTGCCGGACCTGGAGCTGCAAGACGGCGACGTGCTCTACATCAAGGAATCGTTCTTCTAACGTGAGCTCCCCCACCCCCGCACCCGACGATCTCTTCGGCGGCGCCGAGCCCGAGCGGGAGATCCATCTCGCCGACCTCCTCGACGTGGTGCGTCGGCGCTGGAAGGTGGGCTTTGCCCTGGGCGCGCTGATCCTGCCGCTCGGGCTGATCCACTACCTGATCACCCCGCGTGCCTACCGCGCCACCACCATGATCCAGATCGAGCGCCGCAGCATCATGCCCCTGTCGGGCGGCCAGACGCCATGGCTCGAGAACTGGTGGAACATGGAGTATTACCCCACCCAGTACCTGCTGCTCGAGAGCCGGGGGCTGGCGGAAGAGGTGGTGTCGTTGCTGCGGCTGTGGGAGGACCCCGAGCTCAACCCCGGCTGGGCCGCCTACGCCAACCAGCAACAGGGGACACCCGAGGTCGACGAGAGTGTCCGGGCCCAGCTCGGCCAACGGTTGCTCGGCGGGCTGTCAGTGCAGCCGATCAAACAGACGCAGCTGGTGCGGATCTCCTACACCGCGTCGAATCCGGAGCTCGCCGCAAAAATCGCCAACGGGTTCGCCCAGGCCTTCATCGACATGGGCATCAGCACTCGCGGCAGCGCGGTGCAGCGAGCTTCGGGCTTCATCGCTCGCCAGGTCGAGCAGATCAAGGCCGAAATCCAGGATCGCGAAGCCGAAGCGCAGCAGTACCGACAACGCAGCGACATCATCGCCGTCGACGCGTCGACCGAGTCGAACGTCGCCCTGCAACGCCTCGAAGCGATGAGTGCCGATCTGATGGCGGCGATCGGCGAACGCATCGACAAAGAAGCGCGCTACAACGAGTTGCTCTCGGCCCCTGAAGAGACCGTCGCCGACGCCCGCTCCGGCGGACTGGTGGGACAGTTGCGCTCCGAGCTCTCGACCCTCGAGCGCGACTACCAGGCCAAGCTCAGCGTCTACAAACCGGACTGGCCGGCCATGGTGGAGCTTTCGGCCAAGATCGAGGCGTCGCGGCGCAATCTCCAGGGAGTCGTCGCGGAACAGGTGGCCGAGGCGCGCCGGGCCGCGCGATCGGAGTACCAGACCGCGCTGCGGCGCGAGCAGACGATTGGGAGCGAGCTCGAAGAGCTCAAGCGCGAAAGCCGCGAGCTCAACTCCGCCGCCGTGGAATACAACAACCTGCGCGTCGAGATCCAGACACGGCGCCAGCTCCTCAACGAGCTGCTGCGTCGGCAGTCCGAAACCGGCGTTGCCACGGAGCTGCAGGAGACCGGCGAGTCCAACGTCACCGTGATCGACCGCGCGATCGTTCCGGGCGGACCGTTCCGGCCCTCGCTGCGCCGCAACATGACGCTCTCCTTCGCCGCGGGCCTGGCCGTCGCCTTTGCGATGATGGCGCTGATCGAGTACATGGACCGGTCGGTCAAGAGTGCCGAGGAGGTCGAACGCCTGCTTGCGATTCCGGTCTTGACCACCGTCCCCGATGTGTCGGATTCGGGTCGCGGCTACGGCTACGGCTACGGATATGGCTATGGCTACGGCAAGCTCAAGAAGGGCAAGCGGGCTCGGGAGGGCCCGCTCGACTCGATCGAGCTCCTGCCGCAGATCCGTCCTCGCCATGCGGTGTCGGAGGCCTATCGCGCCCTGCGCACCGCCCTGCTGATGTCGACCACCGAAGGGCTGCGGGTGTTGACCCTGACCTCGGCCAAGAGCGGCGAGGGCAAAACCACCACCGCAGCGAATCTTTCGGTCGTCCTGGCTCAGCTCGGGCGCAAGGTGTTGTTGGTCGACGCCGATCTGCGCAAGCCTCGCGTGCACAAGGTCTTTGGCGTGAGCAACCGCGTCGGCCTAGTCCACGCGTTGACCTCGGGTGCAGCCCTCGAAGAAGTGGTGATGGCTACCAACACGCCCGGGTTGTTCGTCGTCACCTCGGGTGCCATCCCACCCAATCCCTCCGAGCTCCTGGCCTCCGAGCGCATGCGCCAGGTGTTGGCCGAGGCCCAGCAACACTTCGACATCATCGTGCTCGACACCCCGCCGGTGCTGGCGGTCACCGACGCGCCGCTGCTCGCCGCCCAGACCCAGGGTGTGGTGCTGTGCCTGCACGCCGGACGGGTCACCCGCGAGGAAGCGCGCGTCTGCGTCGATCGGCTGCGGCTCGGCGGCGTGCGCATCCTCGGCGCGGTGCTGAACCGCTCGCGCCGGACTGCCGGCGCCGACGCTCGCCACGCCTACGAGTACGCCGAAAGCGAGCACGAATCGGGGGCCGCTGCGGCTTCATGATCGATCTGCACTTCCACCTCCTGCCCGAGGTGGACGACGGCCCGGAGACAGTCGACGAGGCGGTGGCGATGGCTCGCGCCGCCCACCAGGACGGCTGCCGGGTGTTGGTCGCCACTCCACACCAGCGCCACATGCGCTGGCCCAACTTCGATCATGAAGCCCTCAGAACCGGTCTCGAGCGGGTGCGCGAAGCCCTCGGCCCGGAGCCAGAGATCACCCTCGGAGCCGAGATCCGCGACGGTTACGGCCTGCTCGACGACCTCGACCGCGGCCTGCTCCTCGGTCTGGGCGAAGGTGCGTCGTTGTTGCTCGAGGTCGATCGGCGCCTGCCGAACCACGACCTCGGCGAGGTCATCCACGAGCTGGTGATCCAGGGGCATCCACCGCTGCTGGCGCACGTCGAACGGATTCCGTGGCTGGCCGCAGATCTCGAGCTGATCGGCGAGCTGGTTTCGCTCGGCGCCTCGACCCAGGTGACCGCCGGGAGCTTACTCGGCGAGTTCGGCAAAGCCGCCGAGCATCACGCCTGGCGCCTGCTCGACGCCGGCCTGGTCGACGTCCTGGCCTCCGACGCCCATCGCCTCGCCTGGCGCCGGCCCGGTTTGAGTGCGGCACGCGCGCGGATCGAGAAGCGCTACGGAGCCGAGGTCGGCGCCTTGCTCACCGAGGTCAACCCCGCCGCGATCCTGGCCGGCAACCGCTTGGCGCGCTGAGCCAGGGGGTCGCGAAGCGAGGAACTCTGGTAGACTGCTAGAGTCTTGCCCATAGGGTTCGAGGGGCAGGACTGGGCCGTCAGCTTTCCGACTCCGGCCTCGATCGCCAACCACAGCTGGAACTTCGCGAGCTCCAGCTACGCCTTTTCGGACGACTTCGACCTGTACGTCCGCGATTCGAGCTCGAGCAGCAGCACGACGGACCCGATGACCATCGTCTTCTCGGCGGGGAACTGGCGCCCGGAGTGCGTCGACTGCGGCACGCAGTGTGCAGTTCTGCAATGCCAAACCGGCGATGACAGCCCCGCGGTCCGGGACCCAGCGACCGCCAAGAACGTCATTACCGTCGGCTCGGTCGACTCCTATTTCTACGACCCGAACAACACGGCCACGTGCCCCGGCTTCCTGAATACGCCAGATCCGGTCGACGACGCCTTCGTGGTCAGCGAGTTCAGCACTCGCGCCCCTGCCTTCGGGCCGGGTCAGGCTGGCGTGCACCAAGTGCGCGTCAAACCCGATGTGATGGCTCCGGGCTGGCGAGTCAGCGGTCCGATCCGGCCCAATCAGCCGTGCACACCCTTCCTGTGCGGCGACGACTCTCTCCCGACCGGCAACTTCTCGTTCGCCCGCGGCACCAGCTTTGCTGCACCTGCGGTGTCGGGTGCCGCAGCGCTCAAGTCCAAGCAGTTCCGCGACGGCCTGCCGAACGGCTGGCCCAACGCGAATGGGCTCGTCCCGCAGCCCACGCTGCTCAAGGCCGCGCTGGTCGCGACGGCGCAGAGCCTCGGCCCGCTCGATCTGGCCACCGGTCTCATCAACTGCACCGACGGCGACTGTCGCCCCAGCCCCACCTCCGGGTGGGGGCTGGTCGACCTCGAGCGTCTGACGGATCGCGAGACGCCGGTTTACTTCCACAACGAGGCCAATTCGATCGACTTCGTCGGCGATGGCTGGACTTCGGCGTGGCTTCGGGCCGGCGATTATTCCGAAGAGATCCTCGTGGCCCTGGTGTGGAACGACATACCGACCAGCACGGCCCTTGCGCGCGATCTCCATCTGCGGATGGAGGTCACGACCTGGGACTTCATGGTCGGCAACAACTTTGCCGAGAACATCGGCACGGCTGACAGCGGGTACTCCGTTGCGTTTAACTGGATCGACAACTCCGTGCACGACCACGTCAATACGGTTGAGGCGATCTTCCTCCTTCCAAACTTCCTGGTGCCAGGAAGCAAGTTCCGACTCCACGTCACCTCGGATGCCCACCCGGGCCATCCGATCTTCACCGAGCAACGCTTCAGCGTCTACGTCTGGAACGCCCACTGCGACAAGAAGGGCTTTCTGTGCTTCTGAACGGCCGTGCTGCAGCACTGCTCGCGGCGATTGCCTTGCACATGGCGCCAGGGTTGGCGCTCGGTCAGGCGATCGTCTATCAGCGCGCGGTCGGGCTGAACGATCCGGTCCCCGGTGCACCATCGGGCACAGTGTTCGCCTCCGTCGCTGTGCCACAACTCGAGGGCGACTACGTTGCCTTCTACGGCGAGAGTTTCTTCGATGGCGAGTGGGTGAACGGCTTCTACCTGTGGGACGGAGCGACCACCCACCGGATCGTGGACTCCACGATGGCGACCGAGATCCCCGGCGCAACCGTCTTCGATCTCATCCTCTTCGGCCAGGAGTACGACGTCGGTGCCTCGGGTCTCGCCGCCGTGCTGGTGTACGGCACCGAGCCGGGGTGGCAACCGTACATCGGAGTCCTGGGCTGGCGCGCAGGGAATCTCTTCCCGATCGCTCGGTTCGGCGAACCGCTTCCTGACGGCCCGCCCGGCTTCGCCTTTGACGGTTTCGACCATCCCTCGGTTCTCGGCGATCGGATCGTCTTCAGTGCGAGTGGAAATGCTGGCGTTGGACCGAGCTACTTCGGCGTCTTCGAGTGGACCGAGGCTGGGCTCCGGGAGATCCCCTGGGAGGAGCTCGCCGCCTCGGCGGGTTCTTCGGGGGTCGCAACCGACGCTGGCGCTGTGATCTTCGGCTTTGACTCCACCGCCTCGGTCCCTGGCGTCTTCGAGTGGAGCCGAAGCCTTCAATCCTGGACCGAGCTGCTCGCCTTCGATTCGCCGATCCCAGGTGGGCAACCCGGCGACCGCTGGCTTCCCGAGCCTGGGCAGTTCCTCGGCCGTCTCGACGACGGCATCGTGCTTGGCGCTCGCGCTTCGATCACTCCCGGGCTAGGGGGGCTCTACCGCACTTCCCAGGGAGCCCCGGAGCTCGTCGCCGGTGTCGACTGGGTCGAGCCCGAGACCGGCGAAGGTGACGCCTACATCAACGGGCGAGCCTTCAGTGCCTCCGGTGGCCGGGTTGCTTTCCGCGCGCGGTTCCCCAGCTGGGGTGCCGGCTGGGGGCTGTACACCCAAGAGCCTGATCGCAGCTTCAGGGTGGTGGCGCGGCCGGGAATGGAGATCGCCGGCGTTCCAGTTGCCACCACCGAAATCAAGTTCGCGAGCCTCGACGCAAACCGCCTAGCCTTCGTCGCAGCGGGGCCCTCCGACGTCGCAGTCTGGATCGCCGACCTCGAGCCCGAGCTCGGCGTCGAGGCGATCCCCACGCTCGGCACGATCGGTCTTGCGTTCATGTACGGGCTGCTCGCCTGCGGCGGCGCGATCGCGCTCGGCCGCCGTCGTCGACCGGTCGCTCCTGGCGCCGCGCGCTAGCGTGGGTAAATCGGCCAGCGGATCGCTACAACAAGTGCCCGAGGCGCTGACGTTTGGTGGCGAGGTAGCGCTCGTTCTCGCGCTGGGCGCCGACCTGGAGCGGGACACGTTCGACCACCACGATGCCACGACTGGTCAGGCCTTCGACCTTGCGCGGGTTGTTGGTGAGCAGGCGCACGGCGGTCACGCCGAGTTGGCTCAGGAGGTCGGCGGCGAGGCCGAAGTCCCGTGCATCGGCCGCAAAACCGAGGGCGAGGTTGGCATCGACGGTGTCGAGCCCATCGTCCTGGAGGTTGTAAGCGTGCAGCTTGTTGACCAGGCCGATGCCGCGCCCCTCCTGGCGCAAATAGAGCACCACTCCCGGGGGCTTCGAGCCGATTGCGGCCAGCGCTGCATCGAGCTGGGCACCGCAGTCGCAGCGTACCGATCCCAACACGTCCCCTGTGAGGCACTCGGAATGGACCC
>CAZRFU010000002.1:53495-76540 GCA_964599475.1 uncultured Thermoanaerobaculia bacterium | reverse complement strand
GCGGAACTCCCACCGAGAGGTCCCCCGAAACGACGGCGAGATGGGTCAGGCCCGCACCGTCTTCGAAAGCGGTGACGCGAAACTCCCCGTGTTTGGTGGGGAGGCGGGTTTCGACGCGAGGTGTAGGTGCCACGGGGTGGAAGGCGCGAGGACGAGCGCCTGGAGGACTCGCCAGTATATGGGAGTTGGAGGGACCAACGCGGCGACCGCAACCGAAGTCGGAAGAAGACCCGGACTCGGAAGAAGATCTTCTGCTTCGGAAAAGAGCGACGCTGGGTGCTCCAGAGCGTTGACCCAGCTTCGCGGTGGTTGCGGCGTCTCCCCCTCCCTGCTGGTGAAGGGCGACGAGCTGGATCGGGGCCAGCGAAGGTCAGTGCCGCAGGTCCCGACTGCGCCGCTTGCTCGGGTCGCCTTGCTGGGCGGATTTTGAAGTTTCGGTGCGGCGATGGAACGACTCCTTCCACCGATCCGCGAGCACCTCCGCACCCCTCCCGCTCGCTGACCGGCAGTGGGTCGACGACGCGGGGACCAGGGATCCGGGCACAGCCCACACCTCTTCCCAGCGGTCGTCGAGCCGGAGCGCCAAGGCGTGAGGTCGTGTGCGAAGCGGCGTCGCGCGTCGCGCAGTCGCGAGCGCCACGCTGGCCGCGGGCGATTCGGCGCGCGCGCGTGCAGCGAGGCCAATCAGACGGAAACCACCGAGCCGAGCGTAGCGGAGCGCACGACCTCACGCCCTAGCGGAGGCGAGCTGCCGACGGTACGGTCTTCGAGCGTCGAAACACGCCGTCGCTCGAGATCAGGGCGGAATAACTCCGCCCTGATCAGAGCCGCGCAAGGTACTTATTGTTAAAGGTTTGCGCAGGCACCGCCGAGAAGACGTCGCAAGACGCGTGACATCTCGCGGGTCCTAAGCCTTCGCCTCGTACCAACTCGGCCCGATGCCGGCCTCGACCACCAGTGGCACCGAAAGCGTGGCGACCGCCGCCATCTCGGTCAGCACGAGGTCGCGTACGGCCTCGGCTTCGGCCTGCGGCACCTCGAGCACCAGCTCGTCGTGCACGGTCAGCAGCAGTCGGGCCGCTCCACCCTGAGCTTCCAGCGCCCGATCGATCCGCAACATCGCCAGTTTGAGCAGATCCGCGGCGGTGCCCTGGATCCGGGCGTTGATCGCCATGCGTTCGGCGTTTTCGCGCACCATGCGATTCCTGGCGGCGAGCTCGGGGATGAAGCGGACGCGGCCGAGCTCGGTTTCGACCCGGCCGCTGGCATGGGCTGCCGCGATGGTCTCGTCGATGTAGCGTTTGACCCCGGGGTAACGCTCGAAATACGCGTCGATGAAGCCTTTGGCTTCGCGCGGTGCGACCCCGAGGGTCTTGGCCAAGCCATAGGCGGTCATGCCGTAGACGATGCCGAAGTTGACCACCTTGGCGGCGCGGCGCTGATCCGGCCCGACCATGTCGGGGTGGATGCCGAGCACCCGCGCGGCGGTCGCCCGGTGGATGTCCTCACCCTTGCGAAAGGCTTCGATCATCGCTTCGTCGCCGCTGATATGGGCCAGCACTCGCAGCTCGATCTGACTGTAGTCGGCCACCAGCAACTGGAACCCGGGCGGGGCGATGAAGGCCCGCCGCAGCCGTTGGCCAAGCTCGGTGCGCACCGGGATGTTCTGGAGATTGGGATTTGCCGAAGACAGCCGGCCGGTGGCCGCCACCGCCTGGAGATAGGTGGTGTGCACTCGGCCCTCAGCATCGACCAGATTCGGCAGGGAGTCGATCCAGGTCGAGACCAACTTGGTCAGCTCGCGCCACTCCTGCACCAGGGCGGCAACCGGCAGACCACGCTCGGCGAGCTGTTCGAGCACCTCCGCATCGGTGGCGTACGACCGTGTTTTCTTGGTCCGTTTGAGGACCGGATAGCCGAGCTTTTCGAACAACACCTCACCCAGCTGCTGCGGCGACCCGATCACGAAACGGGTGCCCGCCTCGAGGTAGATCCGCTCCTCGAGCGAGCCGACACGTTCGCCGAGCTCACTCGAGAGGCTGCGCAGGAAACCCACATCGACGGTGATCCCCGCCCTCTCCATGGCGAGCAGCACTGCGACCAGGGGAGCTTCGATCTCGCGGTAGAGCCGCTCGAGCGCCGGCCGCGCCGCGAGCTCGGCGGCGAGCTTTGGCGCCAGCTCCTCGAGCACCCCGACGTGCTCGCCCGCGGCTGCCGTCAGGCGGGCGTCGCCCAGTAACTGCGAACGCGTGTCGTCGAGACCCGCCTCACGGTTGGTGCTCATGCGGTAGGCCAGCGCCTCGAGCGCAAGCGTCGGCAAGGTGTGGGAGGTCGACGGGCGCAACACGTAGGACACCAACATGGTGTCGAAGAGCCGCGCCCGCGGCCGTTCGACGCCTGCGAAGCGCAGGAGCTCCTTGGCGTCGTGGCAGACCACCTCGACGGTTGGCTCGGCGAACAGGCGCACCAGTGCCTCGCGCACCCACCGACGGTGTTCCGGGACTCTGACGTCGGCCACCAACACCCGCCCGTCGGGGTGCCGGGCCGCCACCGCAACCACCTCGGCCGTCCCCAGCCACGCAACCTGGGCCTGGCCGCCTGGGGTGGCCAACGCCTCGGCCAGTTGCTCCCCGCTGGCTTCTTCCGCCGGCTCGAAGCGCCGGGCCGAGCTGGCCTCGCGCTGCACTTCCTCGAGCAGCGACCAGAACTCGAGCCGGGCAAAGAGCTCGGCCAGCTTGCGGGCATCGGGTGGATCGAGCCGCAGATCGACCGCATCGAAGTCGATCGGCAGGTCGGTGTGGATGGTCACCAGCTCGCGCGAGAGCTCGGCGAGGTCGCGATGTTCGATCAGCTTCTCACGCCAGGCCTTGCGACTGACCTCGCCGGCTCGCTCGAGCAAGGTGGTCAGGTCCCCGTGCTCCCGGATCAGTTGCAGGGCGCTCTTCTCGCCGATCCCGGGGACACCGGGCACGTTGTCCGAGGTGTCCCCCATCAGCGACAGGACATCGACCACCCGCTGCGGGGGAACACCGAAGTCCTCCTCCACTTCCTTCGGGCCGTAGAGCTTTTCGCGCCCGGTGTGGAGCAGCGAGACACCCGGCCGCACCAGCTGGAAGAGATCCTTGTCGGCCGACACGATCACGACCTCGTACCCGGCCTCGTGCGCCTTGGCGGCGAGCGTGCCGATCACGTCGTCAGCCTCGTAGTCGGCGAGCTCCAGGATCGGAATGCGGTAGGCCTCGAGCAGCTCGCGAATCCTGGGGATCTGCGGCCGCAGATCTTCGGGCATGGGTTTGCGGTTGGCCTTGTACTCGGCGTAGCGCTCACTGCGCACGGTCTTGCGCGAGACGTCGAGCGCAACCCCCACCAGCTCGGGGGCCTCCTCGCGCAACAGCTTCCTGACGATGTTGAGGAAACCGTAAACCGCGTTGGTCGGCTCCCCGCGCGAATTGGAGAGGTGCCGAATCGCATAGAAGGCACGGAAGATGACGGAATAGCCGTCGATCAGGTAGACGCGAGGGGGGCGTGACACCGGGAGATTCTAGCCGCCTGCGTCAGGCTCGGGCGCAAGGGTGATCCGCGGACCCGAACCGGCGCGCCGTGTGCCAAGAGCGGGACCGTTGTTCCCCGAGCGAAACAACAACGGCCTGCCGCAGATGCGCGCTCGTGCGCAGGGCTGTACCACAAGTTGCCGGTGGAGAGTGGTTTGCGCACGCAGCACCAAGATTCTCCGGGCTGGCCCAGCGGTTGCTGAACCGGTCCCCAGGAGGACTTTCCCATGCACTCGACACACGCCTTCAAAACCGTCCCGAGTTTCCTCGTGGCCACACTCGTCGCCCTCGCCACCGTGGCACCACCCGCCAACGCCGCGCTGATCGTCGTCGACACTCTGGCTGACGGGGCTGTCGGCCCGACCGACGGCGCCTGCTCCCTGCGCGAAGCGCTCCAGGCCGCCAATCTCAACACCACCGTCGACGGCTGCACCGCCGGCAACACCAGCAACGACCTGATTCTCTTTTCGCTCGCCGGTACCATCACTCTCACCGCCGGTGCGCTGGGGGTCACCGACGATGTCGTGATTACGACCCTCGCCGGCACCACCATCGATGCGGGCTACGCCAGCCGCATCTTCCAGGTGAACATGTCCAACATCGCCGACGACTTCGAAATTCAGGGCAACGGGCTGGTCTTGCGGCGTGGGCGAGCAGTGGCCGGTAACGGCGGCGCAGTCCTCCTCCAACAGGGGGACCGCGCCCTGTTCTCCGACATCCACTTCGAGCTCAACGAGGCCTGCGGCGCGATCCTCGGGGGTGCCTGCGCAGATGTTTCCTCGCCCCAGGCCGACGGCGGAGCCGTGTACGCCGGCCACCTCTTCGACAACGTCGAGATCCGCGACTCGACCTTCGTCGCAAACTTCGCCACGACACGGGGAGGAGCGATAGCAATCTCCGGCTGGAATCCGAACTCGGGCGCCTACGGCGCCCCCAGCGCTTCGGTGTTGCGCTCGCACCTCATCGGCAACGGCATCGGCTCGGCCTCGACCGCCAGCCGCGGAGCGGCGATCTACATGATCGGCAACGGCGATGCGGCGTTCCTGTTCGAGCGCTCGAGCGCCGTGTTGCACTGGATTTCGCCCGGAGGGGCAGGCTCCCCCACCGTTCTGAACGTGGGGGCCGACGTCACCATGCGCAACGCCCTCGTTGCAGACAACCCCGACCTCACCGCTGCCGTCATCGGCGGGCTTAGTTTTGATCACGGTCTGGACCTGTCGTATTCGACGATCACGCGCAACGAGAACGGAGTGTCCCTGATCGGGAGCGCCACGGCTCGGGTGCTGTCGAGCTCGATCAGCCACAACACCACCTGGAACTGCGGGGGGCCTGGGTCTGCAACCCTGGCGTCGGGCGGGTACAACCATTCCGACGAGGACACCACCTGCCCGTTCGACTCGGTGCTCGACCTCCCGGCCGGGCCCGCCTTGCTCAGCGGCCTCGAGATCGGTAACGACGGCCGACCACGCGTGCTGCCCTCGGTGCATTCCCCGCTCGTCGACGGCGGGTCTCACGGTGGCTGCTCGGTCTTCTCCGGGGATCCGGCAATGAGCCTGGACCTGCTCGGTCAGAGCCGGCCGGTCGACGGCGATGGCGACGGCGCCACGCGCTGCGATGTCGGCGCAATCGAGCTGCCGGCGGGGAGCGACCACCTCTTCGCCGACGGGTTCGAGTCCGGCACGACCTCCGCCTGGTCGTCCTGAGTCAAAAAAAGAGCCGGTGGCGACGAGGAGCCGTCGCGCACCGGCGATCGAAGGGGGCGTGTGGACCCGCTTCGGCTGATCGGAGGCTCAGCCGAAGCGGCCGGTGATGTAGTCCTCGGTCTGAGGCACCACCGGGTTCAAGAACAGCTCCTCGGTGGGCCCGTATTCGATGAGCTTGCCGAGGTACATGAAGGCGGTCTGGTCGGAGACGCGCGAAGCCTGTTGCATGTTGTGGGTGACGATCACCAAGGTGTACTCGTGCTTGAGCTCCTGCATCAGCTCTTCGACCTTGGCGGTGGCGATCGGGTCGAGCGCCGAGCACGGCTCGTCGAGGAGGATGACCTCCGGCTCGACCGCAATGGCACGAGCGATACACAGGCGTTGTTGTTGGCCGCCCGAGAGGTCGAGGGCACTGGCCTCGAGCCGATCCTTGACCTCGTCCCACAGGGCTGCACCGCGCAGGCTCTTCTCGACCACCACGTCCAAGTCGGCCTTCTTGTTCATGCCGTGGATGCGACAGCCGTAGGCGATGTTCTCGTAGATCGACTTCGGGAACGGATTCGACTTCTGGAACACCATACCGATGCGCTTGCGCAACGCGTTGACATCGCGCTCGACGTCGAAGAGCGAACGCTGCTCAAAAACGATGTCTCCTTCGATCCGGACGCCGTCGACCAAGTCGTTGAGGCGATTGATGCAACGCAACAAGGTCGACTTGCCGCAGCCCGAGGGCCCGATGAAGGCGGTGATCTTGCTGCGTGGGATTTCGAGCGAAATGTCGTAGAGCGCCTGCTTGGCGCTGTACCACAGCGAGAGGTTGCGGATGTCGACCACCGGATCGGCGTAGCGAGCGATCGCCGGCCGCTCGTCGGTGGCGGATCCGGGGCTGGTGGCGAGGTTTTCGGTGGGGCTGGACACGGGCACGGGCTCTCCCTCACACCGCACTGCCGCGGTACTTGGCGCGGAGACGGTTGCGCAAGGTGATCGCGGCGAGGTTCATCGCCACGACGATCAGGATCAACAAGAGTGCGGTCGCAAATACCAGGGGTTTGGTCGCCTCGACGTTGGGGCTCTGGAAGCCGACGTCGTAGATGTGGAACCCCAGGTGCATGAACTTGCGTTCGAGATGGACGAAGGGAAAGTGGTGGTCGATCGGCAGCGCCGGCGCAAGTTTGACCATGCCGACGATCATCAGGGGCGCCACCTCGCCGGCCGCTCGCGCCATCGCCAGGATCATGCCCGTGAGGATGCCCGGCGCAGCGGCAGGCAGGACCACCTTGCGCAGGGTCTCGTACTTGGTCGCCCCGAGAGCAAGGGAGCCCTCCCGCACGATGCGTGGCACCGCCGCCAGGCCTTCTTCGGTCGCCACGATCACCACCGGCACGGTCAGCAGCGCAAGCGTGAGCGCCGCCCAGAGGATGCCGCCGGTGCCGAAAGTCGGGGTCGGCAACGACTCGGGGAAGAACAGCTGGTCGATGGTGCCACCGACGAAGTAGACGAAGAAACCGAGCCCGAACACCCCGAAGACGATCGAGGGGACGCCGGCGAGGTTGTTGACGGCAATGCGCACCATCCGCACCAGCAGGCCCTGTTTGGCGTACTCGCGCAGGTAGATCGCCGCCAGGATGCCGAAGGGTGTGACGATGAAAGTCATCAGGAACACCATCATCACCGTGCCGAAGATCGCCGGAAAGATGCCCCCCTCGGTGTTGGCCTCGCGCGGGTCGTCGCTGACGAAGCCCCACAGTCGCGACAGGTACAGGGCGAGCTTCTCGCCGCGGCCCATCTCGTTGGGCCGCAGGGCGTGCACGATCTGTCCGACCTCCAGCTCTTTGGTGGTGCCGTCGACCGCCTCGAGCAGGGTGGTGTACTCGCCAAGGCCCTCGCGCAGCGCCAAGAGCTCCTCGAGCAGCGTGTCGTAGTGCGCCTGCTGCTCGGCCATCGCGGCATCGATACGGGCCTGGCGCTCAGCGCGGGTCGCCTCGTCGAGGCTGGTGTCGAGGGCCAAACGACGTTCGGCCAGCCGCAACTTTTCGATCTGATAGTTGACGTCGCCGATCCGGCCCTTCTCGAGCTCGCGGACATCGCCCCGCCGCTGGTCGGTCTCCGCGAGGATCGGACCAAGGTCGTCCCACGCAGAGGCGGAGCCACCGACGGCTTCACCGGCCCTGCGAACCTCCAGCAGGCGACCGTAGAAGTTGCCCCATTCGAGGCGCTCGAGCATCACCACGTCTTCGGGGTAGTTGATCGACGTGATCTCGCTCTCGTCGAGCCACAGGAAGTCGACGCCGGTCAAGTCGCGATTGCCGACCTTGAGCTGGAGCCGATAGGCCGGCGTGTCGGGATTGCTCCACTGCGAGAGCGGCCGCAGCTCGCGTCCCCACACTTCGCCGAGCAACTTCGAGCCGTCGTGGCGCACCACCTCGGCAACGTCGCGCTGCCAGAAGAAGCCGAAGCCCTTGACCGCAATCAGTACCAACAAGCCGATGATCAGCAGCAGGTTGATCGCCATCGCGCCGCCGCACAACCAGGTCAGGACCAAACCCAGCCGGTCGCGATTCGCCCGCTCCGTCCGCGTGCCGGGCTCCTCCACCCGCGGCTCGGCCAGCGGCTGGAAGTCCTCGTGGAGGTCGAGGTCGGATTTGACCGGGGTCGACATCAGCGTAAGCCTCAGAGTCTCGAGTATCGTTCGCGCAAACGTTGGCGAACGAGCTCGGCGATGGTGTTGATCCCGAAGGTCAACACGAACAGCACCAGGGCTGCGAGGAACAGGGTGCGGTAGAGCGTGCTGTCGACCGGTGCTTCGGGGATCTCGACGGCGATGTTGGCCGACAGGGTACGGAAGCCGTTGAACGGGCTCATACTCATGATCGGCGTGTTGCCGGTCGCCATCAGCACGATCATGGTTTCCCCCACCGCTCGTCCAAAGCCGATCATCACCGCCGAAAAGATCCCTGGACTTGCGGTCGGCAACACCACCCGGGTCACCGTCTGCCAGCGGTTGGCACCGAGGGCCAGCGACCCCGCGACGAGGTTACGAGGAACGTTCGAAAAGGCATCCTCGGAGATCGCGAAGATGATCGGGATCACCGCAAACCCCATGGCCAAGCCCACCACCACGGCGTTGCGTTGGTCGTAGGTCAGTCCCGTCGCATCGCGCAGAAACTGTGGGAAGTTGCCGCCGAACAGGACGGTCTCGACTGTCCCCGACAACGCCAGCGACGCCCATCCCGCGAGGGCCACCACACCGATGAAGAGCATGCCCTCGGTGCCGGCGGGGTAGCGCCCACGTATCCGCCGCGGCAGCGTGTGCCACAGGGCCCCGGCGCCGATGACCGCAAGCGGCACCAACACGAACATCGTGACGATGCCGGGAAAGTTGCGCTCGACCAGCGGCGCGAGCCACAACCCGGCCAGGAAG
Organism: uncultured Thermoanaerobaculia bacterium; assembly: GCA_964599475.1. Lineage (GTDB taxonomy): Bacteria > Acidobacteriota > Thermoanaerobaculia > Multivoradales > CAZRFU01 > CAZRFU01. Next base: position 67,865 of record CAZRFU010000002.1, on the reverse strand, counting down.
CCGAGCACCACGGTCGGCAGCGCGGCCATGATCTCGACCGTCGGCTTGACCACCCCCTGGTAGCGCGGATGCATGAATTGGGAGGTGTACATCGCCCCGAGGATCCCCAACGGGATCGCCAGCATCAGCGAAAACACCGTGCCCTTGAGGGTGCCGACGATCAGCGGGGTCAGGCCGAGCTTGGCTTCGAAGTCGTCGGTGCCGCCGGTCGACTGCCACACGTGCTCGGGCCCATCGTAGCCCTCGTACCAGATCTTGCCGAAGAAGGAGCGCCAGGTCGCCTCGGGATGAGGGTTGTCGATGTCGACGCGCACGAGGCCCCCTGGCCCGGTGACGAAGGCCCCGTCGGCCTTGGGAGCGAGCACCACACTGGAGGCCTGCGCGACCCCGGATGGGCCGGCCCACAGGGTCCGCTCGTTGGTCGAGTAGTACAGGCCCAGCGCGCCGTCGGCGGCGAGCGCGACGAAGCCCTTGTTCCGCGCCGACGGCGTGACGTCGACCACAGCTGTAGGCAGGCTCGGGAACCTGCGCACCTCGGTGAGGTGGAAGCTCTGATCCTCCTGCCGCACCTGGAACCACACCGACAGTGCGCCCTCGGCATCGCCCACGACCAAGGAGCGATCGCCGATCAGCAGGCTGAGCTTGGTGATGGCGGCCGACCCGGCCGAGGCAACGTCCGGGCGCGATTGGTCTTCGGCAAGATTCCACCACAACACCGAGCCGTCCCTCCCACCGCCGTAGAGGTTGCGCCGTGCGGCGTCGACCACCAGGCTGGTGAGCTCGACCGGGCTCTCGATCTGCTGATGGTCGAAGGTTTCGGTGACCTCGCCGGTCATCAGGTTCTCGCGAGCCTCACGGCGCACGAGGTCCACGCTGTCGCCGTCGGTGGCAATGGCCGCGAGCCCCGGACCACTCGGCTCGAGAGCCACCGCCCAGCGCGTCACGGCGATCCTCTGCTCGGATTCGAACACGACCGGCGTGCCGATCATGGCCTCGACCACCCGTGTCGACTCGTCGAAGCGCACCTCGAAGTCGATCGGGACCGCGATCACTCGGCCGTCGTCCGTTGCGATCGACAGGATCGTGCCGCCCGGTTCGCGGCGGGCGCCGACCAACCCCGGCGGCGGCGCGGTCTCCGACGCGGGGCTCTCGCCGGCGAAATCGGCAGGTGCACCGGTCGAGCCGCCAGCGGCGTCCACCGCTTGCGCGTGGGCACGGGGGGCGAGGGCGGAGAGCAGCGGCCGACGCTCGAGCACTTCGCCCGATGCGGCAGCCACGATGACCAATTCACCCGAGCGGTCGACGCCGACGATGCGCTCGCGGTACTCGTCGACCACGGCCGCCCGCAGGTCGGCGCCGGGCAACGAGATCGGCTCGGAGACCTCGACTGTGGCTCCGCGCAGGAGCGGCGCGACCTCCGCCACGATGAAGACGAGGATGCCCACGACGCTGACGATCACCGCCAGGCCACCGGCCCCAACCACCCACGTGGCGAGCCGATCGGCGAGCAGCCGGCGTCGAGAGGTCTGGTGTGCGGCGGGCGGCATGTCGTGGTCCGGGTCGAATCATCGGGTGGGCCGTCGACACCTGGTCGACGGCCCAACACGGGGTCAGTTCAGCTTGGCAAGCTCCGCCTGGCACAGGCGCTGCGACAGCGGCAGGTAGCCGTCCTTGACGACAACTTCCTGGCCTTCCTTGCTGCAGATGTACTTGACGAACTCGCCGATCAGCGGATCCATCGGCTTGTTCGGGGCCTTGTTGACGTAGACGTAGAGGAAGCGCGAGATCGGGTAGTTGCCCGAGTTGACCTCGTCCTGCGAGGTGCCGAAGGCCTGCGCTCCATCCTTGGTCGCAAGAGGCACCGCACGCACACCCGAGGTGCGGTAGCCGATGCCGGAGTAGCCGATGCCGCCGAGGTCCTCGGTCACACCCTGCACCACCGAGGCCGAGCCCGGCTGTTCCTTGACCTCGTCGCGGTAGTCGCCCTTGCACAGCGCCACTTCCTTGAAGTAGCCGTAGGTGCCCGAGGCCGAGTTGCGGCCGTAGAGCGAGATCGGCTTGGAGGCCCACTCACCCGTCAGGCCGAGGTCACCCCACGTGCGCACGACTTTCTTCGAGCCACAGGCGCGGGTCTTCGAGAATGCCGCGTCGACCTGCTGCATCGTCAGCTTCTCGATCGGGTTGTCCTTGTTGACGTACACCGCCAAGCCGTCGAGCGCAACCTTGAGCTCGGTCGGCTTGTAGCCGTACTTCTTCTCGAACTCGTCGATCTCGTTGCCCTTCATCGGCCGCGACATCGGACCGAGCTGGGCGGTGCCCGAAATCAGCGCGGGCGGGGCGGTCGAGGAGCCCTTGCCCTCGATCTGGATGCGCACATTGGGGTACTGCTTCTGGAAGCCCTCGGCCCACAGCGTCATCAGGTTGTTGAGCGTATCCGAGCCGATCGAGTTGACGTTGCCCGAGATTCCGCTGGTTTTCTGGTAGCCCGTGAGGGCGGGATCGAGCTGGACCGCCTGGCCGAAAATCGGGCCGGCGGCCAGCGCCAAAACGGCGAGTGAAGCGACAATACGCATGGACGTTCTCCTCATTGTGGTTCTTGGGAACACCGAGACTCTCGGCTGGACGAAGTCTGCTCGTCCGGAGTGGCGACGGTGCTCTCCTCGTGTGACGACGAGGTGACGAATCAGGACTGCGAAGCAGGGGACTTCGACAAGGTATGCCGAATGTCCTTGGCCTCGAGGTAGTACACGATGTTCTCGGCGATGTTGGTCGCGTGGTCGGCGACGCGTTCGAGGTTGCGGGCGTAGAGCACCAGCTCGAGGGCGCGGGTCACAGTCTTGGGATCCTCGACCATGTAGCTGACCAGCTCGCGGAAGATCTGGCGGTACAGCGCATCGACCTCGTCGTCGCGAATGATCACGTCACGCGCAAGCGCCGCGTCGCGTTTGGCCAGCGAGTCCAGCGCATCGGCCACCATCTGCTGCGCCAGCTGCGCCAGTCGCGGCAGATCGACGTACGGCTTGAGCGGTGCGTCCTGATTCAAGACCAGCACGGCCTGCGCCATGTTCTTGGCCGAGTCACCGATGCGCTCGAGATCGTTGACGATCTTCATCACCATCACGACCAGGCGTAGATCGCGGGCCTTCGGATCCTGCAGCACCAAAAGGCGCATGCATGCCTCGTCGATCTCCATTTCGAGGCGGTCGACCTCGGCATCGAGGGCGATCACCCGTCGCGCCACCTCGGAGTCGCGGTCGACCAGACCACGCATCGCCAGCGCCACATGCTCTTCGACCTTGCCGGCCATCGCAAACAGCGATGAGCGAATCTTCTCGAGCTCGGTTTCGAAGTGACGTTCCATGGGGCCTACTCCTGCGCACAACTATGACGGAACGAGCGGCGCTCGCCCTGCCGACAGCATAACGCCGGTGCGCGGCCACGGTGTGACAGGCGCGTGTCAGCCGCCGCCCGCGCGCAACCAGGCGACAAAGGCGCCTAGCCGCCGCAGCGATTCCTCGCGGCCGAGCAACACCACCAGATCGAACAGCGGCGGCCCACCCTTTTCTGCCGACAGTGCCATGCGCAGCGGGTGGATCAGTGCGGCAGCCTTGAGACCCAACGCTTCAGCGGTGCTGCGCAGCGCCGCTTCGGTCCCGGCGAGATCGAAGGGCTCGAGCGCGGCGTAGGCCGCGGCCAGGGCTTCGAGCTGGCCGGGCAGCGCTCCATCGGCGAGGAATTTGGCGCACACTTCCGACGACCAGGCCGGCAGGGCGAACACCGGCGCAATCCCCTGGGCGAGCTCACCGAGGGTACGGGCCCGAACGCGCCACAGCTCCACCGCTCCGGCCAACATCTGCGGATCCGCTGCGGTGATTCCGAGCTTTTCCAGGAACGGGAGGACACGCCGTACGAGCTCGTCGGTCGGCAACGGCCACAGGTGCTGCGAGCTCATCCACAACAGCTTCTCGACATCGAACACCGCTGCCGAGCTGCCCAGGCGCTCGACCGTGAACGCTTCCGCAATCTCTGCCTTGCTCATCACCTCGCGATCGTCACCGGGTGACCATCCGAGCAGGGCCAGGTAGTTGTAGAGCGCCTCGGGCGGCACCCCGAGATCGCGAAACTCCTCGACCGAGGTCGCGCCGGTGCGTTTGGAGAGGCGCTTCTTGTCGGTGCCGAGGATCAGCGGCAGGTGCCCGAACTGCGGTACGACTGCCCCGAGTGCCTCGAACATGGCGATGTGTTTGGGGGTGTTGGAGAGATGGTCCTCGCCGCGGATGACGTGGGTGACGCGCATGTCGACATCGTCGACCACCACCGAGAGGTGGTAGGTCGGGGTGCCGTCCGAGCGCAGAATGATGAAGTCCTCGAGACTTTCCGGTGGGAAGCTGACCTCACCGCGCACGAGGTCGCGCACCGCGATCGGCGAGGTCGGCATGCGAAAGCGCACAGCAAACGGCCGGCCCGTGGCGGCCTCGGCCTCCCCTTCGGCCGGCGCCGCTCGCGCCCATGGAGAGAGGTCGCGCAGCAACTTGCCTGAGGCGAACGCCTGCTGGCGCATCACCTCGATCTCCTCCGGGGAGAGGAAGCACCGATACGCCGCTCCACTGCGCAGGAACTGCTCGGCCACCTCCTGGTGTCGCGCCAGCCGGGCACTCTGGAGAAACGGTCCTTCATCCCACGTGACGCCAACCCACGACAAGGCGTCCTGGATTTGCGCGGTCATCCGTTCATCCGAGCGCTCGCGATCGGTGTCTTCGATGCGCAGGATGTGCTCACCGCCGAGCGAAAGGCGCAGGAGCTCGTTGTAGATCGCGGTGCGGGCCCCGCCGACGTGGAGAAAACCGGTGGGAGACGGGGCAAAGCGGACGCGGACGGGGCCGCGTTGGGAAGTGGTCATGGGAGGCTCCGGGGTGGTCGGCACGGCGAACGCCGTGAGCTCCCGAGGCTAGCAGAGGCGAAGGCTGGTGGCGAGGCGGTAGCTGCCGGAGGGGCTGCGAGGCTCAGCGAGGCGCAGCTGGGCCGGACGGAGGCGTCTTCAGCCCGGCGATGGCAGCGAAATTCGCTCGTTCTCACGGAGCTCGCCGGCAAGGAAGCGGCGGAGCACCGCGAGGACCCTCTCGGAGCCAAAGACGTCGAAGTGGTGGGTCGCGTTTTCGACCACCACCAGGCGGCCCTGCTTCAGGGTGGAGAGGATCTCGTGGGCGTTGGCGACGGGGGTGCGCGGGTCGAGGTCGCCCACCAGCACCAGGGTCGGTACCGCACTGACGACCGGCGCGCGGAAGTGGTCGCCGAGATCGGCGGTGCCCCAGGCGCGCTCGAGCGCCAGGCCGGGGAAGTTGATCGCGTTGCCGAGCAGCGCCACCTTGGCCTGCTGTTCGATCTGCGCCCGCCGGCCGGCGGTGGCCCCCGAGCCGGTGTCCATGGCGTGTTTCATCGCCGAATCGATGCCGGCGCGCGCGCGGTGGGCGGCGACGATCCGCGCGATCGTGGTGAAGTCGCCGTTGGCCATTTGCCGGTACGCGGCGGGCAACGTCCGCAGCAGGCGTGGATCACCGAGCGCGTGGGCGGTGACCCACTGCAGATCGAAGCTGCCGACCACCACCGCGAGCGGCTGGCCGGGTTGGCTTTGAGAGGGATTGGGAATCGACACCGAAACCGGCGACGCGGCCAGGCGATTCATCACTGCGCGCATGGTGGCCACGAGATCGGGCGTCGAGCTGCGCTGGGCGAGTCTCTCGATCACCGCATCGACATGGGCCGGCAGCTTCCAAGTGTGGTTGGGCCCCTCGGGCCCGATGAGCACCAGCCGTTCGACGGTGTTGGGAAACAGCCGCAGCGTCGCGAGGGCGAGGTGCGAGCCGTAGCTGCGGCCCCACAAGGTCACCCGCTGGTATCCCAGCGATCGGCGAACCGCGTCGACATCGGCGGCGCTCTCGCGCGTGTTGAAGGCGTCGAGACGAATGCCGCGATTGACCAGGTCTGCTCGCACGGTGCGCACCGCAGCCTCCATCAGCGGCAGCCACAACTCCGGCGAGCCGGCGCGATCCTGCGGCAGCCCGTAGCGCACCGAGACGGCGAGCGACGGCACCGAGGCACCCGTCCCGCGCTGATCGATGCCGATGAGGTCACCATCGATCACGGCCGCAAGTCTTGCGCCGCCGTGCCGCACCATCCCCTGGACCAAGGCGACTCCGGAGTCGCCCGGGCCACCAGCGAGCATCACGTGTGCCGCCGAGCGGGTCGAGCCTTCCCGGCGGGCGCGCACGACCGCGAGGTCGATGGTGGCGTCCGGCGCGCCCGCGAGGCGTTCCTGCGGCACCCGCACCACTGCCGAGGTCACCAGGAACGCGGTGCCATCGGCGGCGAGAATGCGCTCGTCGCGCTGTGAGACGATGGCCGTGCCCACGTCCGACACGGCCGCCGAGGGAGATCCGATGAAGGCCGCCCCGGTCACTGCGATCACTGCGAAGCTGCGGCGTGCCCGAGCCATCACGCGCGCGCCTGCAGCTCGAGCTCGAGGGTTCGGCGGCGTTGTTGAAGCTTGGCCAAGGCCCGGCGGGCCCGCAGCAGCACCAGCCCTGCCACCGCGACCAACACCAGGCCCAAAGCGGCCGCGAGGTATGCCGCCGGGTTGGCGGTGGTCAGACCCACCAACACCGCCCCGACGACAAAAAGCGCGGTGAACACCACCGCCATCCGGCCCGCGACGATGCGGTGGTGGACGAACATCACACGTGGCCCGGCGAGCACCCGCAGTGCGAAGACGGTCCACGCCAAGGCGATCAGGGTCATTGCGCCGAACGCGAGGTGGGTGCGCATCGGCAGCGCGGGCTCGGTCCACCACAGGGAGGCGAGGCCCACAGAAAAGAGCAGCGAGGTCAGCAGCAGGGCGACGTGGCCCACACGGGCCTTCATCGACAGCTCGGTCTGCGCCCACCGCAACAGGGCGTCGGGATCGAGTGGAGAGGTTTCGGCGAAAGCGGTCGACTGGTTCATGGGCGATCTCCGGTCGTATCGTGGTGATGGGTCTCGTGGCGATGCGCCATCTCCTGGCGCAATAACTTCCGGGCGCGAAACAGACGGGACTTGACGGTGCCCACCGGCAGGGTCAACACCGCAGCCACCTGGGCGAGGGAGAGCTCGCGCAGGTAAAACAGGGTCAACACCTCCCGCTCGACCACTGGCAGGCGCCGCAACTCGTCCTCGAGCGTCGCCAGATCCTCGTGGAGGTCCTCGTTGATGGCGTCGATGGCGGCCGGGTCGAGACTCTCGTCTACCTCGATGGTGGGAGGTTGGCGGTAACGCTCGCGCAGGTGATCCATCGCCACCCGCCGAGCGATGCCGAACAGCCACGGTCGCAGGGTGGCGGGGTCGCGCAGCCGGCTGATGCCCCGCACGACTCGTAGCCACACTTCTTGCGCGAGCTCCTGGGCGTCGGCATCATTCGAGGCGATGCGCCGCAGGTAGCGCCACAGCGGGTCGTTCCAGCGGCGGATCAGGTCTGCGAAGGCGTCGGCTTCGCCGAGTTGGCACCGTAGCGCGAGCAGTTCGTCCTCGCGGGCGGCCCATTCGGCGACGGGGGCGATCCCAGTGGTGGTGGTAGCCATGCACTCACTCAGTCGGGAGAACCGCCGAAAGGTTCACGAGACTCCGCTGACCGGTGTCCGGTTCACCCCACATGGTGTGTTCCCGCCGGGGTCGGACCGAACGTCGTGGTCTGTCGCGGCCACCTCCAGCCGACTCCCCGGACCTCGTGGTGCTACGCCTTCCCGAGGCTGCCGCCGTGCGGGAACCAGTGTCTGGTGCGCAAGCACATCTCGACGAGCATCAGCATCAAGGGCACCTCGATCAGCACACCGACCACGGTCGCGAGGGCAGCTCCGCTCGAGAGGCCGTAGAGCATCGTAGCCGTGGCGATTGCGACCTCGAAGTGGTTCGAAGCCCCGATCATCGCCGAGGGGGCGGCGTCCTCGTAGCTGAACTTCAGCAGCCGCGCGAGCGCGTAGGTGATCGCGAAGATGAGTACCGTCTGGATCGTCAGCGGAATCGCGATCCACACGATCGTGAGCGGATTGGAGAGGATGGTTTCACCCTTGAGGCTGAACAGAAGGACCAGCGTGCCGAGCAAAGCCACGATCGACACGGGGGTCAGCAGGTGCAGGAAACGCGTCTGGAACCAGTCGATGCCCTTGACGTGGATCAACCACCGCCGCGAGAAGTACCCCGCCACCAGTGGCAGGGCGACGTAGATCCCGATCGAGAGCAACAGGGCCTCCCACGGCACCGGCATCGCGTTGATTCCGAGCAGCCAGCCGCCGAGCACACCGTAGAGCGCCAACATCGTCAGCGAGTTGATGGCCACCATGATCAGCGTGTGGCCCTGATTGCCGCGCGCGAGGTGACCCCACATCAGTACCATCGCGGTGCACGGCGCGATGCCGAGCAGGATCGCTCCCGAGATGTACGAGCGCCACAGCTCGATCTCTGTACCGTCTTTCAGCACTTCGATACCGGGCAACAGATCCCGGAAGACGCTTCCGAGGAAGAAGGTCGCGATCGCAAACATGGTGAAGGGTTTGATGCACCAGTTGACGACCAGCGTGAGCACGACCGGTTTCGGGCTCTTGCCGGCGCGGACGACCTCGGCAAAGTCGATCTTGACCATGATCGGGTACATCATGAAAAACAGCGCGATCGCAATAGGGATCGAAACCACCGGCGCTCCGTTCGCCGTGATCGCCATGCGGTCGAGGGCCTCGGCGAGACCCGGCGCGAGGCGTCCGAGCCCGATGCCGGCGCCGATGCACAAAGCCACCCACAGGGTCAAGTAGCGCTCGAAGACATTCAGCCGCTTCGGCGGCGCCGGGACTGTGTTTGCTGGATCACACTCCATCGGACCCTCCTGCGGCGTCGACCGTGGGATTGGCTGCCCGGGTCGCCGCGACGCGGGAGTAGCAGCCGGTCAGTGTGCTCGGAGCGGTCGCGCGGATGGCCTGCAGCCGCACCTCATCGGCGAGGATCGCCGGGGCGGTGGCTAGCGAGCTCGAGATCCAGCGAATCGCCTCGAGCACCACCGTCGGTGCCGCCGGGCCAACCAAGCGGTAGTAGCGCCAGCGGCCATCCTTGCGACGCTCCACCAAACCGGCGCGCCACAGCAATTCCACGTGTTTCGAGACCGTCGAGGGTGCCAGCCCCAGGACCTCGACGAGCTGGCACAAGCACAGCTCGCCGCCACGCAGGCTCGCCAGGATCCGCAGCCGGCTCTCGTCGGCAAGCGCTTTGGTGATGGCCACGATCTCTCGCACTCGCACCCCCACTTCGTCAGATCACGAATTATAGGCCGGGCTGCGTCACGTAGGGGTCATGGGCAACTGCTCAGCGCTTGGAGGCGAGCAGCTCGCGCAGGCGCGTGACGGTCGGCACCTGCCCCGCGACCTCGACGTTGCCGTCGATCGCGAGCGCGGGTGTCGCCATGACGCCGAATGCGAAGATCTGATCGAGGTCAGTCACCTTCTCGAGCCGGTAGTCGAGACCCACCTCGTTGGCAGCGGCCACGGTTCGCTCCGTGAGCGTCTGGCAGCGCGCGCAACCGGTACCGAGAATCTGCAGTCTCACCATGATGCTCCTCCACAGCGGACCGGATCTTCGACTCCGGCCCGGCTCAAGCGAACCAGCTCCCAAACAACAGTCCGCTGACGGTAGCCATGGCCACCACCAGCGTCACGTACACCAGCGTCTTGTGCCAACCGATCAGGCCGCGCAGCACCAACATGGCCGGCAAGGACAGTGCTGGTCCGGCCAGGAGCAACGCGAGCGCCGGGCCGGCGCCCATGCCGGCGCCGAGCAACCCCTGCAGGATCGGCACCTCGGTGAGGGTGGCGAAGTACATCAGAGCCCCCGCCACCGCGGCGAAGGCCACCGCCGCCAGGCCGTTGCCACCGAGTGCCTGCTCCACCCAAGGCGACGGGATCAACCCTTCGTGGCCAGGCCGACCCAGCAGGAGCCCAGCGAGCAGGACCCCGGCGAGAAGCAAGGGCAGAATCTGCTTGGAGAGCTCGAAGGTCGACTCGAGCCACTCGCGCAGCTCGGCTTCGTCAGCCGCCAGCGCCCAAGCAAGGACTGCAAAAGCCACCCCAAACGGTACCTGCGGCTCATCCGGCACCACCAGCGCCGCGACTGCGGTGGCCACTGCGACGCCCGCTGCTCGCCACCCAGGCAGGTCGAGCCACCGCACCAGCACCAGCAGCAGGCCACCACCGGCGACTCCGGTGGTCCACCACTTGCCGGCGTAGATCGCGGACCACAGTCGGCCTTCGCCTGGTGCCCAGTTGGCAAACACCAGGATCGCGAGCAGGAGCGCAAAGAACACACTTTGGCGGGCGAGCGACAGACGGGGGGCGGGCGCCGCGTTGCCTTGATTGGCCGCCGCCCGCGCCACTTCTTCGCGTCGGTAGATCCATGCCATCAGCAGCCCCACCGCAACGCTGAAGACCACCGCAAACACCGCCCGGGCGATCCCGAGCTCGAGACCCAGGATCCGCGCCGTCAGGATGATCGCCATGGCATTGATCGCCGGGCCGGAGTAGAGGAAGGCGATCGCCGCGCCGAGCCCCGCGCCCCGGCGGTAGATCCCGCCAAACAACGGCAACACGGTGCACGAGCACACCGCGAGCACCGAGCCGGAGACGGCTCCCACACCGTAGGCCAGCGGCCGTGGAGCATTCGCCCCCAGGTACCGCAGCACCGAGGCCTGGCTGACGAAGACCCCGATCGCACCGGCGATGAACAGTGCTGGGACCAGGCACAAGACGACATGCTCGCGGGCGTACCACCGAGCAAGCGCGAGCGACTCGACCACGGCACCGTCGAATCTCGAGGTGCCCACGGGCAGGAAGTAGAACCCGAGGAATCCTCCGGCCAGAGCCACCAGCCAGGTCCACGCTGCCTTCATCATCCCTCCCCCCGCCGGTCACTTCGTCACACCACGAAGCGTAGGGCCCACACCACTCGAGGCGCGCCACACCACGGGGTGGTGGGTTGCGGCCGCTGCCTGGTACACTGAGATCAGCGCTAGGAGGCCATATGAGCGAGCCCACACCTGTCCGGACCTTGATGGTGGCGACCGACTTCTCCGCGCCGGCCGGCGCAGCTTTGGCGTGGGCGCGCGACCTCGCCAAAGAGCACCAGGCCCGCCTGATCGTGATCCACGCCCTCGAAGTTGGCCTGCCCGACGTGGACTACCTGCCGCGAGAATCGACTGCCGGGGGCGAGCTTCAAGCCGCCGTCGGCGCACGACTCGAAGAGCTGGTGGCGCCGATCGTCGACGCCGGGATCGAGGTCAAGTTGATCGTCGAGCTCGGCATCGCCTCGGAAGCGATCGTCCGTGCGATCAACGAGCACCGCCCCGACCTGCTGGTGATCGGCAACCGCGGCGGCGGCGGCTTCCTGCGGCTGCTGGTGGGATCAACCGCCCAACGCCTCGCGCGCCGGGCCGGGTGCCCAGTGCTGACCGTGCACGAGGACGACAAACACCGCACGACTCGAACGATCCTGGTGCCGACCGACTTTTCGAGTGACGCCGAAGCCGCGGCGACCACCGCCTCGCGCCTGCTCCATCCGGCGGAGAACGCGCGGCTGGTGTTGGTCCACGCCTTCCACCTGCCGGTCGAGTACACCGCCTACGGCGCGATACCGACCACCTTCCATTTCCGCGAGGATGTGCTCGGCCCGACCCAGGAGCGGCTCGAAGCGATGGCCAAGCGCCTGGCACGGCCTGGGCTCGAGATCGCCTGCGAGGTCCGCGAAGGGGCGCCGGCCGAGATCGTCGCCGATCTGGCCAAGGAGCTCGGGGTCGACCTGATCGCGATGGGCACCCACGGCCGCTCGGGCCTCGCCCACGTGCTGCTCGGCTCGACCGCGGAACGGGTCCTGGCGATTGCTCCCTGCCCGGTGCTCACGGTGCGGCATCCGGAGGCGTAAGAACAGGTACCGGGTACCAGGGACCAGGGACTTCGGATCTCCGGTCGGTATGGTTGGCAGGGACTGAGGGACACGCTCCAAGCCGACCCGCGCCCGTTCCGCAACGGCACATCCTCTGGTACAATCCGCGTTCCGACCGCCGGAGAGGTGCTGGAGTGGTCGAACAGGGCTGCCTGCTAAGCAGTTGTCCGGGTGAACTCCTGGACCGAGGGTTCGAATCCCTCCCTCTCCGCCAGTTTGCCTGCTCCGTTCGGGTCGTCCGCCGAGCTGGCGGCCTTTGGTGTCGCCCCTTTCCCGCTGAGGTGATAGAAACTGGGGGCACCCGCCGGGTGTGAATCACCCCTCAGGAGACGCCCGTGATCACTCGCGACCTCGACCAGATCGCCATTGCGACCCTTCGCTTTCTCGCCGTCGATCAGGTCGAAGCGGCCAAGTCCGGGCACCCCGGCGCGCCTCTCGGCCTGGCGCCGGCCGCCCACATCCTGTGGTCGAGGTACCTGCGCTTCGACCCGACGGCTCCCGACTGGATCAACCGCGACCGCTTCGTGCTCAGCTGCGGCCACGCCTCGGCCTTGCTCTATGGCTTGATCCACCTCGCCGGCTTCGATCTGCCCCTCGACGAGCTGCGGCGCTTTCGCCAGCTCGGATCGAAAACGCCCGGCCATCCCGAGCACGGACTGACGCCGGGTGTGGAGACCACCACCGGCCCCCTCGGCCAGGGCCTGGCCACCGCTGTGGGAATGGCGATCAGCGAGCGACTCTTGGCCGCCCGCTTCAACCGCCCCGGTTTCCCGATCTTCGATCACCACGTGTGGGTCTTTGCGAGTGACGGCGATCTGATGGAGGGTGTTGCCTCAGAAGCCGCCTCCCTCGCTGGCCACCTCGGTCTGCACAAGCTGGTCGTGGTGTGGGACGACAACCGCATCACCATCGACGGCTCGACCGAGCTCGCCTTCACCGAAGACGTGGGAGCGCGGTTCGTCGCCTACGGCTGGGAGGTGCTCGAGATCGAGGATGGCAACGACCTCGAAGCAATCGCGTCGACGTTCCGCCGCGCCCGAGGTGTGGGCGATCGTCCAACTCTGGTGCGGCTGCGCACGACCATCGGCTACGGTTCGCCGAGCCGCGCCGGGACCTCGAAGGCCCACGGCGAGCCACTCGGACCGGCCGAAGCCGTCGCCACCAAGTCTGCCCTCGGATGGCCAACCGAAGAGGCCTTCCGAATCCCGGAGGAAGCGCGGACACATTGGCGCGAGGTCGCAGGCCGCGGCCGGGGATTGCACCACGAATGGCAACGGCTCCACGAGCGTTGGCGGCGCGAATACCCCGAGCTCGGCGCCGAGCTCGAGCGCCGTCGCCAGGGCAGCTTGCCGGCGGACTGGCAGGCGGCCTTGCCGACCTTTGCAGTGGGCACCTCGATTGCCACCCGCGCCGCCTCGGGCAAGGTGCTGACGGCCCTGTCGCCGCTGTTGCCGGAGCTGGTCGGCGGGTCGGCCGATCTCGCCGGATCCAACAACACCACGGTGGCCGGAGTGCCGGTGTTCTCGCGCAGCGAGCCGGCGGGCCGCACCTTCTGCTTCGGAGTGCGCGAGCATGCGATGGGCGCGGCGATGAACGGCATCGCTCTGAGCGGTCTGCTTCGCCCCTACGGGGGGACCTTCCTGGTGTTTGCGGACTACATGCGGCCGGCGATTCGGCTCGCGGCGCTGATGCACCAGCCGGCGGTGTACGTCTTGACCCACGATTCGATTTTCCTGGGTGAAGACGGGCCCACTCACCAGCCGATCGCCCACCTGGCCTCGCTGCGAGCGATGCCCAACGTGGTGGTCCTACGCCCCGCGGATGCCAACGAGGTGGCAGCGGCCTGGCGGGTGGCGCTCGAGCGACGCACCGGCCCCACCGTCCTGGCGCTGTCGCGGCAGGCGCTCCCGGTACTCGAGAGCACTGCCGACGGCGCCTTTGAGGGGGTTGCCCGCGGCGCGTGGGTGGTGAGCGAGGCCTCGTCGTCGAGCCCCGAAGCGATCCTCATCGCCACCGGCTCCGAGGTCGCCCTGGCAGTGGCTGCCGCGCGCGCTCTCGATGGGCGGGGTGTGCCGACACGGGTCGTGTCGATGCCTTCGTGGGAGCTGTTCGCCGCCCAGGACCGAAGCTATCGCGACCAGGTGCTGCCACCGACCGTGTCGCGGCGGCTGGCGATCGAGGCTGCCTCCACCTTCGGCTGGGAGCGCTGGGTCGGTGATCGGGGCGCCGTGCTCGGTCTCGATCGCTTCGGCGAATCCGCCCCGGCTGCGGATCTCGCCCAACACTTCGGGTTCACCATCGAGAACATCGTGGGCCGGATGCTCGGCCTGCGCTGATCACTCGCGCCACGCCATAGCCGCGAGGATT
>CAZRFU010000002.1:0-53485 GCA_964599475.1 uncultured Thermoanaerobaculia bacterium | reverse complement strand
CGAGGTCGACAGCGACCGAGCCGGCCGGAGCCGCCGCACCCAACTGCAGCATCGGCCGGGTGAACGCTGTCCCAGCCTCGAGGACCAGCTCGAGCTCAGGTGCGCCGGTAGCCCGCGCGTCGAGGAATAGGCCCGACGGATTGACCGCACCAGGCCGATAGCGCAGGCGCATCGTCCCCCGAGCAGTCTCGCGTTCGCCGATCGCCACAGCGAATCCCAGATGCCGCGGTGCGGCTTCGCGCCATACTCGGGTCACCACCGGGCCGTCGCCACCCGGCGCCCTGACGCTCCAGAGGCGAGCCAGGATCGTCATCGCCCGCAGGTCGCGTTCGGTGAGCTCGCAGTGCGGCACCTGCCACGCAAAGTCGAAGCCCCACCCCGAAACCGTCGCCGCGGCCAGTCCGCCGCGCACGTTGTCGACCGTGCCGAGCTGGGCGTCCGATTGATCCCCAACCTCAGGGCTCAGGCTGACAGCGATGCGACGCGCGGTGCCGCGACCCACCAGCGAGCTGCCGGCAGGGGTGTTGCGCGCCAGCAGGACCGTCGGCACCTCGCGTCGCTGCGGGTCCTGAAACAGCCCCGGTCGACGCTGGATCGTGAACCACAAGAAGTCGGGGCCGGCGCCGCGAGCGACTCCGGAAATGCTGCCGCACCGCGAGCCGAAGGTCAGCACCAGGCTGGTCGGCTGAGCCTCCGGGCCGTCGACCACCAGACGCCGCGCCACCTGCGCCAGGGCGGTTCGGTCGGCCGCGACGGCCCCGGGCGCCAGCTGCGGCTCGGGGCTGGCTCGGTCGAGCAGCACCAGCAGCGCCAGCGTCGCACACAGCGCGTAGAAGACCACGGCGGCGCTCGGCCGCGTCGAACCGAGGGCATCTTTCATCGCGGCACCCAACCGCCGAGCGCGTCGCGCCGCAGCAGCCACCACAGACCCGCTACCGCGGCGGCCACCAGCGGCACGATTCTCCACCCCGCCTGGTGCACCGGCACCCCGGCCCGCGACAACACCGCGAGCCCGACCCACGCGAAGACCACATGGAGCAGGTAGGCGCTCAAGGCGAGACGTCCGAAAGGCATCAGCAGCGCGCCGACGCCCCGGTTGATCGGTCGCCAGCAGCGATCGACGGCCCACCAACACACGACAGCCGCCGCCAGCAGATTCACCACCCGCAACGGGGCCACGAGCGGCCGATCGGCCAACCAGGCTGAGACCGTCGCTGCGCCCGCCAGGAGCTCGGCGTGCCACCACACGAGCACGAGCCACGATGCCGCGGCCGCGGCGACTACCTTCGGGGAAAGCTCGAGCCGCTTGCCCCTCGACGTCGCCGCACCCAGGATCACGCCGACGAAGAAGATCAGCTGCCAGCTGGCGCTGGGAAAGCCTCGAGCGGCGCCGGCCTCGAGACCCGGAAGCGCGAGGCGGCCACCGCTGGCCAGGTTTCCCGCCCACAGCACCACGGAGCCGAGCAGTACCCACGCCGCCCCCCGGCGGCGCAGCAGCCACAAGACCAGCGGGGTCAACGCGAGGAACACCGAGTAGCGCGGCAACACCTGCAGGTAGTAGGGGTGCTCGAAGGACAAGAGTGCCCCCCAACCTTCCTGCCACAACCTCCCGACGATGTACCGCTCCGGCAGCCACCCAGCGGCCTCGAGACTGGCGAGCACGGCGACCAGGCCGAGGTTGGCAGCGTAGAGCTCGGCGGCACGGCGCCAGAGTTGCCGGGCGCTGGTCCGCCAACCCTGGGTTTCGACCCGGCGGGTGTGGACCAGACCGACCACCACGCCGGAGATTAGGAAGAAGCCCTCGGCGGCGCTGACGAAACCGGTCCACTGGTGCACCACGTGCAGGGGCGTGCGCCAGAAGTGGTTCCACACCATCTTGAACAGGCACACGCCACGCAGCAGGTCCAGGCGCGGATCGCGCCCGCTCTCTGTCTCCGGCGCGTAGCGCCACTCGGGCGGCAAGCGCCACCGAGCTCGGGACGGGCCCGTGCGGGGAAACGGCCTGGGCGTTGGCATCTCGAGCGAACCGTGGGCCACGAAGAGGTGAGTATAGTCGCGCCATGGCCCGTCTTCGCACCACCATCGACGACTTCGAGGTCGAAGAGATCGCGCTCGAACAGCCCTCGGGCAGCGGCACCCACCTGTGGATCTGGGTGGAGAAGCGCGGTGAAAGCACCGAATACCTCGCTCGCGGCATCGCACGCGCCCTCGGCGTCGATCCGGGCGAGATCGCCTACGCCGGCCGGAAGGACCGCTGGGCGATCACTCGCCAGTGGTTCTGCCTCCCACCGGGGACCCCGGCCGATGCCGCCCTTACCCTCGAGCTCGAAGGTGCAAAAGTCTTGGAGGCGGCCTACCACCCGCGACGCCTGCGCACCGGCCAGCTCGTCGGCAACCGCTTCGCCGTGGTCGTGCGCGAGTTGGATCACGGAGCCCTCGAGCGCGCCGAGGCGCAGGCCGCTGGCATCCGCCGAGTGGGCCTGCCCAACCGCTACGGAACCCAACGCTTCGGCCGTCGTGGCGACAATGCCGACGGTGGCCGCAGGCTCCTCGCCGGCGAACGGGTGACCGGGGACCAGCGCGATGCCCGCTTCCTGCTGTCTGCGCTGCAAAGTGAGGTCTTCAACCACGTGCTCACCAACCGCCCATGGGGCATCGATGCGCTCGTCGAGGGGGATGTCGCCTTCGACCACGACAGCGAGTCGCTCGCCTTGGTCCGCGATCCCGAGCGCTACCGCGCCGGCCTCGCCGATTTCACCGTCTCCCCCAGTGGTCCGATCTTCGGCCACCACTGCCGCAGCGCCGGCGGCTCGGTCGCAGAGCTCGAGAAGGCCGCGCTCGCGGCCTGCGGCGTCGACCCCGACCCTCGTTCGTGGCGCCTGCGGCGCGGCCTGAAGTTGCCAGGCTCGAGACGACCATTGAGAGTTGTGGCTCGTGACCTCGAGATCGAACCTCTCGGCGCTGCTGCAGCCCGTGTGCGGGTCCAGCTGCCGGCCGGCGCGTACGTCACGGTTCTGCTCGAGGAGCTCTTCGGAACCCTCGACGAGGGCCCGACAGATCGCCCCACGGCACTGGTCGATCACGACTCCTGACGCGCGCGCGGATGGGCGTCGCGGTACACCGCCTGGAGCCGCTCGAGGTCGACGTGGGTGTACTTCTGCGTGGTCCCGAGTGAGGCGTGGCCGAGCAGCTCCTGGATCGCCCGTAGGTCCGCTCCGGCCTCGAGCAGGTGGGTGGCGAAGGTGTGGCGCAGGGTGTGGGGGTGCACGCCGCCGGCGACTCCGGCGCGCTCGACGGCCGCGTCGAGGATCCGTCGCACCGACCGGTCGGTCAGCCGCGCCCCGCGGGAGTTCAGGAACACCGGCTCTTCTCGGCCTGCGCCGGGGTGTTCCGCCCGGATCGCCTCCCACAGCACCAGCCACGCCCGCAACGCCTCGACGGCCGGCCGACCACACGGAACCAGCCGCTCCTTACCGCCCTTGCCGAGCACCCGCACCATGCGGCTGCTGAGATCGACGTCGTTCCAGTCGAGGCCGACCAACTCCGAAACCCGCAGCCCGGAGGCGTAGAGCAACTCGAGCAAAGCCCGGTCTCGGGGCGCGAGAGGGCCGTCACCTGCGGCGGCGGCCAGCAGCTCTTCGAGCTCGGCGGGGCGAAGGTGGCGCGGCAGGGTTTTGGGCAGCTTGGGAGTCCGTACGCCCCGAGCGGGGTTGGCCCCGATCCGTCCTTCGCGGACGCCGAAGCGCAGCAGACTACGGACCGCTGCCAGCGCCCGCCCCTGGCTCGCCGGTGCCAGCTTGGCCTTGGCCAGCGACGCCATGAACGCCCGTACGGTTGCGGTGTCGACCGTCTCGGGGGAGAGCTCCGCAGCCGAGGACGCGGTGTAGCACACCAGAAACTCGAAGAAGGTCTCGAGGTCGTGGCGATAGGCACGAATCGTGTGGGGCGAGTCGTTGCGCTCCTCGGCCCGATGTTCGAGGAAGCGCTCGATCAACGCACGCATGGCTCGACGAATGCCGGTGCGGATGGCGGGGGCAACGTCCCGGCGGGCACACCCTCGAGCGCGAGACCGGATTGCCGCGCGAGATCGAGAAAGGCGGTACGCGCTCTCTCGGCGTAGCGTCCGCGCCGCTCGGCCCGTTTGATCCGACCGGGCAAGGGAGAAAACAGCCCGTAGTTGATGTTGGCAGGCTGAAAGTGCCGCGGATCGGACTCGCTCAGGTGTCGCAACAGGGCACCAAACGCGGTCTCGGCCGGAAACTCGAGCACCGGCAAACCCGCCCGCTCGCGCGCGAGATCAAGACCGATCGCAAGGCCGGTGGCGGCAGACTCGAGGTAACCCTCGACGCCGGTGATCTGCCCGGCCAGTCGCAGCGTCGGCCTCCGCCGCAGGCGGTAGCGGCGATCGAGATGCACCGGCGCATTGACGAAGGTGTTGCGGTGGATCTGGCCGAGGCGCACGAACTCGGCGGCTTCGAGCCCGGGAATCATGCGGAAGACGCGTTGCTGATCAGGCCACTTCATACGTGACTGGAAACCGACGAGGTTGAAGTGACTCTTGGCCAGGTTCTCGCGCCGCAACTGCACCACCGCCCAGGGCCTGGTGCCGTCCGGAGCTGTCAGGCCGATCGGTTTCATCGGGCCGAAGCGCAAGGTGTCGACGCCGCGACGCGCCAGCTCCTCGATCGGCAAACACCCCTCGAAGAAGAGATTCGCCTCGAAATCGCGCAACGGCAACACCTCTGCGGCCACCACGGCCTGGTGAAAGGCCTCGTAGGTGGGGCGGTCCATTGCAGCGTTCAAGTAGTCGTCGCCCTCGCCCTTGCCCCAGCGCGACGCCCAGAACAACTTCGACTGGTCGAGGGTTTCGGCATCGACGATCGGAGCAATGGCATCGTAGAAGGCGAGGTACTCATCACCCAAAAGCTCGAGCAGGCGTGCGGAAAGCGCCGGTGATGTCAAGGGACCGGTGGCGAGCACGGCATCCCCGTCGGGCAGATCCACGATCTCGCGCCGCTCGATCTCAATCAGCGGATGGGTCTCGAGGGTCGCCGTCACCAGGGCGGCAAAACGCTCGCGGTCGACCGCCAGGGCTCCTCCGGCAGGCACGGCCGTGGCTCGGGCTGCCGCGATCACGATCGACCCGAGCTGCTCCATCTCGCGTTTGAGCAGTCCCGCCGGGTGATGGTCCTCGTCCGAACGCAGCGAGTTCGAGCACACCAGCTCGGCGAAGGCGCCGCTTGCGTGGGCCGGCGTCGAGCGAACCGGTCGCATCTCGACCAGACGAACCGGCACACCCCGCCGGGCGAGTTGCCAGGCGCATTCACTTCCCGCCAGTCCCGCACCAACGACCAGCACCGGCTCGACCTCGCTCTTCATGCCCGGACGCTACCACGGCGGCGCCAGCGGCCTCCGGGCTCGCGCCGGATCCATCCGCCCAGCTCGAGCTCGAGCAAGGTTACCAACACCTCGTCGAGCGGGCGGGCGATCAGCTCGGCCAGGTGGTCGGAATCGGCACCTCCGGCGAAGGGAATCGGCTCGAGCAGGCGGCGAGCGATCGGGTCGACAGGGAGGCTCAGCGGGTCCGGCTCGGTGCTTGCCGCTGGGCCGCTCACCCCCAGAGCCTCCAGCACGTCAGTGGGATGAAGTGCCGGGCGCGCACCGTCACGCAGCAACGCGTTGGGGCCGAGAGCGAGCGGCGAGAAGATCGGACCCGGCACGGCGAGGACCTCGCGACCGATCTCGAGCGCGAGGCGCGCCGTCACCAGCGATCCCGAGCGCGGGGCCGCCTGCACGATCACGACGGCGCCCGCCAGAGCGGCGATCAGTCGGTTGCGGATCGGAAAGTGGCTCGGGTGCGGCGGCGTCGGAATCGGCAGCTCGCTCACGATGGCGCCGCCGGCGGCGACGATCTGCTCGGCCAGCCTGGTGTGCCGACGCGGATACAGGCACCCCAACCCACTGCCGAGGATCGCCACCGTGGCGCCCGGCCTCTCGCTCTCGAGCGCCCCGCGATGCGCCTCGCCGTCGACCCCGAGGGCCAGGCCGGAGACCACGAGGAGCTCGGCGGCGGCGCAGTGGCGACCGAAGAATCGCGCCGCCTCGAGGCCGTAGCCGTCGGCCCGGCGCGAGCCGACGATCGCAACCGCCGGCCCCGAAGGGATGACACCGCCGCGGATCGCCAGCACCGGCGGCGGATCCGCGAGCTGGGCAAGCGTCGGTGGGTACTCCGAGTCTCCGGCCGTCACCAATCGCGCCCCGAGACTCCTGGCCCTCTCGTGTTCCTGTCGGGCCAGCCGGAGGAAGGCCCCACGCGCCGCGAGCGCCCGTTCGAGGGTCGGGACGCTGACGCCGATCGAGGCCGCAAGCTCGACCGAAGCCGGCGTCTCGATCCACCGCTCCAGCGCCTGTGCCAGTCGCGGGACGGCCACGCGCGGCAGCCCCGGAGTTGCATTGAGTCCTACGGTCAGCAGGGAATGAGTCGGCATCGTCTTTGCTCCCACCGGCTCAAACGCGATCGTTGGGCCAAAGGTCCCGCGGATCCAACCCCAGCGATCGCTCGTATACACTGCGCAGGCCGTCACGCCCCCTGTTGGAACGAGCTCGAGGGCGGCAACTGGCGGCCGGGGAGGAGGATCGATGCGACTCGTCGTCGTAGCTGTTCTGACGATCTCACTCGCGGCTGGGGCTGCGGCGGCTCGTGCCAACGACTGGGAAGACCAGCTCGAGTTCGGCGCCAAGATGGCCGAGCGTGGACTGTGGGCCGAGGCCTTTTTTCGCTTCGAGCGTGCCGACCGGCTCCACCCGAACCACGCGCGCACTCTGAGCAACCTCGCGGTCGCTTCCGAGGCCCTGGGCCGGTTTGACGACGCTCAGGAGTATTACCGTCGCGCGCTCGAGATCCGACCGTCGGATCGGGAGATTCGCGGCAACTACGATCGTTTCCTCGGCTTCTACGAATCCTACCGCGCCCGCCAGGAACAACCACGGCAGGACTCGGCCGAGCCGACCGCGTCGTCTCCCGCCGCCCCTACCGCCGACGAACCTGCTGCCGACGCGCCTGCCGAAGCGGAAACGGGCTCGACCACCGACCCCGGAGAGGGACAACCGTGATGCGTAGAGTGGACATCGCCGGAGCTCTGTGCCTCCTCGCCGCGATCGCGGCGCCCGCCGTGGCGGGTATCGTGCGCGTACAGCTGACCCTCCCGGTGCGCGCCGGGCTCGACCTCGAGGGGCGCCGCACCCTCGGTGTGGCGCCATTCCTGGTGGTGCGCCAGGAAGGCCAGAGCGCGCGCCTGCGCGGGCGCGACGTGGACATCCGGGGCGAGTTCGAGCGCTATCTGCTCAAGATCCTGCGGCGCGACACCGACCTGACCATCTCGCCGATCGAGTCCGTGAGCTTCCCCACCCTCGACCTCGACCAGCTTGGCCGCGACCAGGACTTCTGGCGCGCACTGGCCGAGCGCCAGGGGGTCGACCTGGTCTTGGCCGGAAGTCTCGACTTCGACATCCAGGATCGCAGCGGTTACCGCCTCGAGGAGTACACCTCGCCCTACGACGGCCGCACCTACACTCGCCAGGTGCTGGTCGAACAGAGTGGTTTCGAGTTCGACATCCTGATGCAGGTCTACGACGCCCGCACCGGGGAGCAGCTGTACTCGGACAACTTCAAGGACTTCCGCAGCTTCGAGGGCGAAAGCGTCGATCCGGTCGCCGGCATGTTCCAGAACCTGGCCGCCCTCGAAGGCCGTATTGCCGGCATCTTCACCGAAAAGGAAGTCGAAGCCTCCCGCGTCGTCTTCACCAACTGAGCCCGAGGAGCCGCAGACCCATGCGTTCGAACCGTTTCGTCTCC
Source organism: uncultured Thermoanaerobaculia bacterium (assembly GCA_964599475.1). Lineage (GTDB taxonomy): Bacteria > Acidobacteriota > Thermoanaerobaculia > Multivoradales > CAZRFU01 > CAZRFU01. The sequence continues at coordinate 45,630 of CAZRFU010000002.1, read as the reverse complement.
GCCGCGGTGTTGACCTGTCTGGTGGCAGCTCCGGCCCTCGCCCAGTTCGGCAAGAACAAGGTGCAGTACCGCGAGTTCGACTGGAAGACCTATCGCTCGCCGCACTTCGTGGTCCACTACTACCCCGAAGAGGAGGTCTTGTTGCCGAAAGTGGTGTCGTTGGCGGAGAGTGCCTACGACGAGCTGTCGCGCAAGCTCGACTTCCAGATCCAAGAGACCATCCCGCTGATCTTCTACAAGACCCATTCGGAGTTCGAGCAGAACAACGTGATCTTGGGCTTCATTCCAGAAGGCGTGGGCGCATTCGCAACGCCGGTGCGCTACCGCATGGTCCTGCCGGTCGACCTTCCTGACCGGGAGGTCTACGCCCTGATCAAACACGAGCTCACCCACATCTTCCAATACCACATCCTGTTCTCCGGCAACATTTCCCGCTCGCTGGCGACGCGGCCGCCGCTGTGGCTGATGGAGGGCATGGCGTCCTACTTCGCCAAGGACGAGAGCACGTCCGACAAGATGTTCTTGCGCGACGCGGTGGTCAACGACATCATTCCGCCGATCACCAACTCGAACATCGGCGGATTCTTCGCCTACCGCTTCGGTCATGCCGCCTTCGAGTTCATGGAAGACCGCTGGGGTGTCGATGGCGTGCGCGACTTCCTCTACGAGTTCCGCAACACCATTGGGTCGGGAGTCGAAAAGGCCCTCGAGCAGGCCTTCCGCATCGAGCCGGAGGACTTCGACGCCGACTTTCGTCGGTGGCTGCGCAAACGCTACCTGCCGGAGTTGCTCTCGACCGGAGAACCGAGCGACTTCGGTCGGCGGTTTTACGACGAAGGCGGACGGTCGAGCCAACACATCTCGGGCGCGGTGTCACCCTCCGGGGATCTGGTGGCGGCCTTCGGGGCGTTCCAAGGCGACGTCGACGTGATGCTCTTCGACACCCGCAAGCGACGTCTGATCCGCAACCTGACCAAGGGCTACAACACCGACATCCAGTACTCGGTGCAGTTCCTGACCAGCTCACGACGCCTCGGAGGCGATCTCACCTTTTCGCCCGACGGCGACCTGCTGGCGGCATTCGCCAAACGCGAGAGTGGGCGATCCCTGGCGATCATCGATGTCTTGCGCGGTGGCATCCGCGAGCTCATCGACGTCAACATCGAACAGCCTGCTTCTCCCAGCTGGAGCCCCGACGGCAAGTCGATCGCCTTCTCCGGCAACCAGAACGGCCAGTTCGACATCTTCGTGCTCGATCTCGCCACCCGCACGGTCACCAATCTCACCCAGGACGAACGCTACGACGGCGGCCCGACGTGGAGCCGTGACAGCGCAAGCGTGGTCTTCTCCTCGGAGGTGGCCACCCACGACAAGCTCTTCCGCATCGACCTCGCCACCCCCGGAGTGCGGACCCAGCTGACGTTCGGCGAGTCCAACGATCTCGATCCGGCCTTTTCGCCGGACGGCACGCGGCTGTTCTTCACCTCCGATCGCAACGGCTACGACAACATCCACGAGCTGGTGCTGGCGACCGGCGTCGTGACGCGGCACACCAACGCCGTCACGGGCTGCTTCATGCCGACCGTGCTCGACCGACCCGATGGCGGCGTCGAGGTGGTCTACTCCGGCTACTGGCGCGGCCGCTTCGACCTCTACCGCTTCGACCTCGACGAGCCGATCGCCGAGCCGACAGTGCTCGAGGCCCCGGTCGAGACCACCGACGCCGAGCTGCCGGCAGGTGAGCTCGCCGTGTTCGAGCCGCCGATCGTGGTCACCATCGACGACGAGAAGAAGGGCGACTACAGTCCGTGGAAACTCGTGGTCGACGATGCCTCGGTCAACGTCGGCGTAACCGACGACCAACTGCTGGTGTCGCGCTCGCAGATCGTGTTCTCGGACCTGCTCGGCGACCGGCGCTTGTTTGCCGACTTCGCCTCGGTGGCGAGCTTCTCGGACTTCAACATCGCCCTCTACGACCTCTCGAATCGGTGGCAGTGGGGGGTGTCGCTCTTCGACACACGGACCTTCTTCCTCGGCTTCGAGCGCCTCGAGTTCGACGATGGCTTCCGCGTCGAACGCTCGCGTCTGGCCTATCGGCAAAGCGGCGCGCAGGTGTCCTTGACCTACCCGTTTTCCTTCCAACGCCGCTTCGAGATCGGTACCGGCTACATCCTACGCAAGATCGACTTCCAGGACTTCGTTTTCGACCCCAACTCGGGCGAGGTGATTCCTACCGTCGTGCCACGCGAGGACGACTTCCCCTTCCTCAGCGCCGCGTTGGTCGGCGACTCGACCATCAGCTCCGAGTGGGGTCCGGTGACCGGTCGACGGTGGCGGCTGCAGGCCTTCTACGCCCCCGACTTCGACGACAGCGGCACCCTGACCAGCTCGTTGTCGGTCGACGCCCGGCAGTACGTCCCGATCAGCCGACGTTCGGGCCTGGCGCTGCGACTGTTCGCCGGCTACAGCTCGGGCAACGCTCCCAACATCTTCTACTTCGGCGGCCTGGACGACTTCCGGGCCTCGCGCTTCCGTGAGTTCGCCGGCGATCGAGTCTTCCACGCCAACATCGAATACCGCTTCCCACTGCTCGACAGCGCCGCATTGTTCGGCGGGCTTCCGCTGGGCGGCATCCGCGGTCGCTTCTTCCTCGACCTCGCTGGCTCGTGGTTCGACTACGCCGGGCAGGACTTCGACTTCTGGGACAGCGACGAGAATCGCTTGGAGGATGCCCTCGCCGCCTACGGCTGGGGTTTCACCGTGCGCTTCTGGGGCCTCGATCTGCACTGGGACTTCTCGCGCCAGTGGGATGGCAAGGAGTCACTGGAGGACAGCTTCCGCACCAATTTCTGGATTGGGCGGAGGTTCTAGGAGGAAGGGACCGGGGACCCATTTTCCGAGCAGTTCCTCATGCACCCCTCCGTGGTGCACCCCGGGTCCCGGGTACCTCCTTCAGGGCGCGAGATAGGCGCTGGCGCGGACCTGGATCCGCGCCCGCGGCTCGAAACCGCTGCCGAAGAGCCCGTAGCTGCTTTCGAGCGCCATCACCGGCAGCACGATCCAGCCATCGAAGGAGTCACCACCGGCGTAGGCCGGTACCACCGGCTCGACCTCGGAGAGCCGCATCCAGTGATCGTCGCCGGGATGGATACGCGTGCGCACCTCGAGGTAGGTCCGGTCGAGATCGATGGTGCGTCGCGACGACGGATACCAGATCGACAGCAACAGCCGAATCTCGTCGTAGCCGAGGGTGGAGAAGGTCGGCTGTCCGGCGAGGGTCAAGGGCAGAAAGAAGGATCCACTGGCGTCGGTGGCGAAGATCTCGGGCGTGCGATCGAAGCACAGATGCACGGCGGTCGGGGTTTCGTCTCGACTGGTGGCCATGGGAATCTCCAGAGGGTGACACGCTCGTGGCGTGGGCCGATCAGGGTATCACCGCTCGGCGAGATGCGGGAACAGCCGACACCCACGGCAGAGCAGCGGAGTTGGGCGACCCGCCGCAACGACAGTGGTGCTGATCAGGGTCCAGCCTCGCCCTGGATGACCTCGATCATGCGTTCGACATACTCCGTCCGCTTGAGTTGCGGCAAGGCACGGGCCAACATCTGCCGGGCCGCTTCCGGCTGCCCGGCCTCCCACAGCGCGACCGCGTTGTAGAACTGTTGGTCAGCGGCCGCCGGAGCCCCGCCCTGTTGGTAATGCGCCACCGCCAGCTCCCACAGCGACAGTCGATACGCGGCTTCGCCGGCGACGTGCCACGCAGCCGCAGCTCCGGCCTGGGCGTAGGCTTCGGCCTGAGCGAGTATGGTGCGCACCGTCTCGGCGTCTCGAGCCTTTCCCAAAGCGTCCCTGAGTGCCGCCAGCTCGCCGTTGCGAGGATTGCCGGTCGCGGTCGGCGGGGGCGTCACGACCGCGCCGAGCTTGCTTTCGAGTTTGGGTGCAGTGGCACGCTGCTCGGCCGAGAGGCGCTGCCACAGCGTCCTCGCCTCGTCGAGGCGTTCGAGGCCCACCAGGGCCTCGACGCGCAGCACCCCGCTGTCGAGGTCGCTGCACTGCTCGAGCTCCGCGGCGACGCGCTCCCAGCGACCCAACCGTGCCGCTGCCGCTCCGGCAAGGCAAGCAAGGCGATCGGTCCGGTGGCCTGCTGCCCGCGCCGCATCCACGGCAGCGAGGGCGTCGGTGGGTTTGCCCTCACGCTGCTCAAAGACGACCAGCTGCTCGTGCCAGGAAACCTGGGCTGGATCCGCTGCAATCCGGGCCTTGAGCTCGCGCCGCAGGGCATTGCCCGAGAGCCCCGCGAGTGCGACATTCTGCTTGGCCGCGAGTAGCTCCGCGAAAGCCGGCCGATCGGCGAGTTGGCTCTCCGCGAGCCGGCTGCCGACCTCCTGGACGAACGCCCGGCGCAGCTCGGCCGGCAGCACCGCCTGGGTCCAGGCCTGCACCAGGACCTCCGCCTCGACCAGGCGTTCGAAGGTCCGCGAGGCTCCCTCGAGGTCACCGGCCCGGACCTCGGCAAGCGCCAACGTGGCCAGGCACCGCCCCAAAGCCGCCGGCTCGCGCAGCATCCCAAAACAACCGATCCGCAGATCTTTGGCCGCAGCCCGCGCGTCGCCCCGTGCCAGCGCCGCCTCACCGTCGCGCTGCCGGGCGACGTAGAAGGGATCGACCTGAGCCGCCAACGGCGTGCCGGCCAGGGCGATCAGCGAAAGCACGAGTCCTCTGTTCATCGCGACGTGGACCCGGGCAGGACCCCCCGCTGCTGGAGGGCGGCCTGGATCCGCAACGCTAGTGTATCGGGATCCTCCGCGCCCGCATCCAGGATCAGCTCGGCATCCGCCGGCACTTCGTAAGGATCCGAAACGCCGGTGAAGCCGCTGATCTCGCCGGCACGAGCTTTGGCCCACAAGCCCTTGGGATCACGCTGTTCACACACGGCCGGGGCGGTGGCGACGTGGACCAGGATGAACTCGGCGCCGGCCTCTTGGGCGAACCGCCGCGCTTCACCACGGCTCCCCGCGAAGGGTGCGATCGCCGCGGCGATGGCGATGCCACCGTGTCGCGCGACCTCTGCGGCAACCCAACCGATCCGGCGAATGTTGGCCTCGCGATCCTCGCGCGAGAACCCCAACCCGGCCGACAGCATGCGACGCACCAGATCGCCGTCGAGCACGGTCGACGCCCGGCCTTCGTGCTCCGCCAGTCTGGCTGCCAGGCGCGTGGCAATCGTCGACTTACCTGCACTCGGGAGCCCGGTGAGGAACACCACCGCCCCCGGGGCAGGTCTTCCCCGCACCAGCTCGCGCTCGACCTCCGGGTAGCTGAACCACTCCGGCAGCGGTTGCCGGCGTGCCAGGCGGTCGCGCATCTCGGTGCCGCTGAGCCGGCCGACCTCAGCCCCGGCGGCCACCTCGTCGACCGGCAGATAGCGCTGCTCGGCGGTGACGAACACCAACTCCTTGGAGAACACCGGCTCGATTCCGATCTCGCCGGCGAAGGAGGCGACCAGCTGCTGCGCCTCGTAGGGCCCGTACCAGGGCCTACCGGAGGCATCGCTCCCGGGTCCGGCGTGGTCGCGCCCGATGATGATGTGGGTGCAGCCGTAGTTCGCCCGGATCAGCGCATGCCAGAGCGCTTCGCGGGGGCCGCCCATCCGCATCGCGAGCGGCAGCACCGCGAGCAACGCCCTGTCGCCGAGCCGCGGCAGCACGGCGCGGTAGCACCGCACTCGGGTGGTGGCGTCGAGGTCGCCGGGGCGGGTCCGGCCGACGACCGGATGCAACAGCACCGCCCCATCGATATGCGCCGCTGCCCTCTGCACCAATTCGCCGTGGGCCCGATGCAACGGGTTGCGGGTCTGAAAGGCCACCATCCGTTCCCACCCCGAGCGCTCGCGATGGGCACGCACCGCGGCCGGGCCAAGGCGCAGATCGAGGAAGTCCTCGTGCGGCACGGCGCCGAGGCGGCGGAGGGTTCCTGCCAGTCGGTGCGGTGAGCTTGCCAGTGCCGCGGCCACCCCCGGGTGATCGGGGTCACAAGTGCCGAACACCGCTTCGGCCTCGTGGCGCGGATCGGCGATGAAGTGTTCGGTGACCTCGAGCTCGGCCACCAGGATGCCGGTCGGGTCGGTCAGCTCGAGTCGGCCGGCCTGCTGCGCCGCCGCAGCGAGCTCGGCGCTCACCGGGAGGGTGATCGGCATCGGCCACACACGACCATCGGCGAGGCGCATGCGCTCCAGCACCGCGTGGTAGTCCTTGGCTCCGAGGAATCCTCCCAGCGGCGCAAAGGAGCCGTCGAGGAGCATTTCGAGGTCACACAGCTCGCGACCGCCTACAGCGAGACGTGGCAACGGGGCCGGTGCGGTCGTCGGTTTGGATTCGCTGGTCTTCACCTCAGGATTCTATGGCATGGCCCACGCGACCCAGGGACCGGGAAGCGGCTACGACGCCATCCGCCGATGCGGTGGCTCGAGCCGCGTCGGCGGCAATCCAGCGGCATCGCGAATCGCCGCCTCGACCCACCGCGGCACCATCGCCTTGCGCCACTGCGCCTGGAAGTCGGTGTTGTCCATCGGCGTCGCCGATGCCGGGGCGAGGGCTGCCGCCGCGGCGACGTTCTCGTCATTCGGCAGATGGCCGATCAACGCCGCCTCGACCTTTTCGGCGCGGCTCGGCTGCGAGGCCACCGCGCCGAGCACGACCTTGGCGTCGAGGATGCGCCCGCTCGGATCACACTCGAGCGAGACCGCGGCCGAAAGTACGGCGAAGTCGATCGATCCACGGCGGCGCAACTTCCAGAAGGCTGAGCGTCGGCGCGCCGACGCCGCCTCACCTGGAACGCGGATCGCGGTGAGGATCTCGTCGTGACGTTTGCTGGTGTAGTGCATGCCGTCGTTGGCATACAGCGCCGCCAGAGGAATCTCCCGTTCCCCGGCTTGGGACGAAAGCCGCACCGATGCCCCCAGCGCGATCAACATAGGCGCCGAGTCACTGGCGGTGTGGGCCCAGCACCGGGGCGAGCTCGGCGCGACCCAGCAGGTCGTCCCTTCGGCCTTCATGCAGTACGAGATCGAACGCCGCCACTCCTCGGTCTGGTTGTAGTAGGTGCAGCGGGTGTCGACCATCACATTGCCGCCGATGGTCCCGGTCTGCCGCAGCGGCGGTGAGGAGATGCTGGCGATGGCGGTGGCGAGACCAGGGTAGTGCGCACACAGCTCGCGATGGTGCTCGAGCTCGGCCAGGGTCGCGGTGGCGCCGAGGATCAGGTCTTCGCCATCGCGCCGCACTTCCCGCAGTCCCTCGATCGCCGTCAGGGAGATCACGCGGGTGGCCTGTTGGTGGCGGCGCTTGAGATTGGGCCACAGGTCAGTGCCACCAGCAACGACGCGGGTGGCCGGGCCTGAGCCTGCCAGCAGCGCCGTCGCTTCGCCGAGCGTCTTCGGTCGGTAGTACTCAAACGGTGGTAAGCGCAGCATCTTTGCCCCTCGCCAGCGCCTCTTCGCGCTCACTCATCGTCCCGGTGGCCGAACGCATGCCGCGTCGCAGCTCACCCTTGAAGTCGTTGATCGCCTTGCCGTCTCCACCCTGGGCAGGTGTCGGCACCACCAGGGTCTCGCCGTAGTCGACCGCAGGGAAGCGCTCCGGTCCGAACCGCGGCACCTGGCCCTTCTCGGCCTTGCGCAACCCCTCGAGCACCATGTGCGGGTGGATCGGCACTTGGTCGACGCGCACGCCGACGGCGTCGTAGATCGCGTTGGCCACCGCCGGCATGATCGGCAGCAGCGGCCCCTGGCCGACCTCCTTGGCACCGTATGGGCCTTCGGGGTCGGGGTCTTCGATCAGGTAGGTGGTGATCTTGGGCATGTCGAGGAAGGTCGGGCTCTTGTACTCGAGCATCGACGGCATCTTGTGCACCAGAGCTCCCGACAGCCGCCTGGGGAGGCGACGGAAGGTCTGTTCTTCCATCAGCGCCTCGCCGAGCCCCATGTAGACCCCACCTTCGACCTGGCCCATCACCAAAGCCGGATTGAGCGAGCGGCCGACGTCGTGGGCCATCCACACGTGCTCGACCCGGAACAAGCCGGTCGCCGGATCGACCTCGACCTCGATCACCGCGGCCGAATACGAATAGGCCGGGGAGGGGCCTACGCCGGCGCCGCGGTAGCGCCCCGGCGAGCGGGGCGGGATGTACGACCCGGTGGTCGCGAGCGTCCCGAAGCGAGCTTCTGCTGCGATGCAGGCCTCCTGGAAGCTGACGCCCTTGTCGGGATTTTCTGCATCGAACACCCGTCGCCCGCCGAAGACCAGCCGCGCGCTCGGCACCTCGAGGTGGGCAGCAACGGCTTCGGCCAGCAGCTGCCGCGCGCGCTCCGCAGCTTGCAGAGCGGCGTTTCCCATCATCAGCGTCACCCGCGAGGAGTACGAGCCGAGGTCGACCGGGGTCAGATCGGTGTCGGCGACACACAGCCGCAGATCGCTGGTTTCGATCCCGAGCACGTCGGCTACGATCCCGGCAAGCACCGAATCCGAACCTTGTCCGATTTCGGTCTCGCCTGAGAACACCGCCACCCCACCCGAGCGGTCGAGCTTCAGCATCACCCCCGACTGCGGCATGTGATTCCAGTAGATCGGCAGACCGGCACCACACAGGTACGAGCCGCACGCGAGCCCGAGGCCACGCCCGTAGGGCAGTTTGCCGCGGCGCTCCTTCCACCCGGAGCCCGCCACCACGGCATCGATACAAGCACCGAGCCCCATCGATCCGACCTTGAGCCAGTTCGCCGTGATGGTGTCCTTCGGCGCGAGCTGCTGCAGCCGCAGGTCGGCCGGGTCGAGACCGAGCTCGCACGCGATCTTGTCGAGCTGGATCTCGAAGCCGAAGCGCGGCTGAGGGGTGCCGTGGCCCCGTTTGGGGCCGCAGGGCGGCTTGTTGGTGAAACAGCGCGCTCCGTCGAAGCGGTAGGTCGGCAGGTCGTAGGTCACTGTCTGCAAGGCGCCGGTGTAGTAGGTGCTGGCGACCCCGTAACTGCCGTAGGCGCCGCCGTCGAGCAGCGTCTCGAGGTGCTGGCCGAGCAGGCGACCGTTTGCGTCGACGCCGGTCTTGAGCCGCATCAGCACCGGGTGGCGACCACGGTGGCAGAGGAACACCTCTTCGCGAGTCAACGTGACCTTGACCGGACGACCGAGCGTGAGTGCCATCTTTGCGGCCGCCACCTCGTGCGGGAACGGATCCGACTTGCCACCGAACCCGCCGCCGTTGGGACACGCCACCACCCGCACCCGCGAGGCCGGCAGCTCAAGCACTTTGGAGAGAGCTCGGTGCAGGTAATGGGGGGTCTGGGTCGAGGAGTAGACGGTGATTCGCCCCTCGTCCTCCGGCACCGCCACCGTCGCGTGTTGCTCCATCGGCAGGTGGGTATTGCCCTCGTAGAGGAACACGTCCTCGAACACGTGGGGAGCGTCGGCAAGGGCCTGGTCGACCTCCCCGAAGGCCATCGATACTGCCTTGTGGACGTTGCCGTAGTCGCCGTAGTCGTGGATCCGCGGCTCGGGGGTTGCAATCGCCTCCTCCGGATCGCTGATCGTCACCAGCGGCTCGTAGTCGACCACCACCGCGAGCGCCGCCTGCCACGCTGCATCTTCGGTGGTCGCGGCAACCGCCACCACCGGATCGCCGACGTAGCGCACCACGTCCTGAGCGAGAGCGTGCTCGTCCTGCGAGACTGGCAGGATGCCGAACGGGATCGGCATCGCGGCGCCGGTCAGGTGGCCGAGGTAACCCGGAACCTCCTCGGCCGCCGACACGTCGATCGACCGAATCCGCGCGTGGGGTACGGTCGCGCGCACCAGGCGCATGAAACACATCCGTGGGAAGGTCAGATCGTCGGCATAGCGGGTGGCGCCGGTCACCTTCGAGCGTGCATCGACGCGGCGAAAGGCCTTGCCGATCAGACCGTTGGGAGTGGCAGAGCCGGGCTTGGGGGTCTGTGCGCTCATCGCGTCACCTCCGGAATCGGACTGCCGTGGATCGTCTCGGGAGCAGGGCGGCCCTGTTCAGGCTCGCCGCGCTCGATCGCCGCCGCCCACAACACCGCCTCGACGATCTTGTGGTAGCCGGTGCAGCGGCACAGGTTGCCCGCCAGGGCCTCGCGGACGTCGGTGTCGCTCGGATCGGGGTCGGCCGCCAGCAAAGCCTTCGCGGCCATCAAGATCCCGGGCGTGCAGTAGCCGCACTGCGCCGCGCCGAGATCGGCGAACGCCTGCTGCAGAGGGTGCAGAGCGTTGCCGCGCTGCAAGCCCTCGACGGTTTCGATCGGCTCGTCGGCCTCGACGGCCAACATCAGGCACGAAACCACCGGCTTGCCGCCGACCAACACCGTGCAGGCACCACACTCCCCGAGCTCACACCCGTGTTTGGTGCCCGGCAGCTGACACTCCTCGCGCAGCACCTCGAGCAGGGTGTGGTGGACCGGAAATGCCAGGTGGCGCTCTTCGCCGTTGACGACCAATCGTTTGGTGACCACGTCCGACATCACTCCTCCATCCTCTCTGCCGTTGCCACCCGGGCGAGCTCGGCCAACTCCGCGGTGCTCGGCGGCTCGAGCCGGCGTCCCTCGGCCAGGGCTCCGCGCACCGCCGTCGACGCCAGCTCGAGCCCGACGCTCGCCGCATCCCGCGGCCCGTCGGGCCGAAACCACCGCACCGACCAGTTCATGGCGCCGAGGGCCGCCAACACCACCAATCGGGGGTCGAGCTCCGGGGCGAAGACCCCGGCGGTCTGACCTTCGCGGACGATCCGCTCGAGGGTCTCGGTGTAACGCTCTCGGCCTTCGAGCAGGTGCCGCCGAGCGTCGCCCTCGAGGCCCTCCGCCTCGAGGTGCGCCAGACTGCCCGGGCTCCACTCGTTGAGTCGGCGAACGTGGGCGACCAGGAGCAAGACCAAACGCGTGTCTGCGGGCCGATCGAGCTCGGCAATCCACCGCGCCGTGGCGAGCAGCCCGGTGAGACTCTGCTCCTGACAGTAGGCAACCAGCGCGTGCTTGTTTTCGAAGTAGTAGTAGAGATTGCCGACCTGCATGCCACACGCGGCGGCGATTTCGCGCATGCCGGCACGAGCCACGCCGTGGCGGCGAAAGAGCCCGGACGCCACGCGCAGGATCTCCTGGCGGCGGTCGGACGACCTGACCGGATCGGCGAGGGTTTGAACCATCGTTCAAATCGTCGCTGGAAGGAGGTGTGGATGTCAAGGCCCGGTGGGGCGAGAGTCGTGCGGTCCAGGTCGGAAAGGGACCAACGCGGCGGCCGCATTGGTCCCTTCTTGCTCCAGCCGCCGAATCACCGCCCAACCGCGATCTTCGTCGACGCCATCAACCACAGCTTGGTGACGTCGACCGCGAGATCATCGCCATCGAAATGGGCGCCTTTGGCGACCAGCGTCACGCCGGCCGGGCACTTCCACGACAGCTGCGCGTCGACCTCACGCCCGTAGTGCTGCGAGCCAAGGTCGGACTCGAAGTCGTGCAGGCGCACGTCCCAGGCCCACGCACCGTGGGTGCCGACGACCTTGAGGTAGCGGTCGTCGAGTCCGTTGACGGGGGTCTGCAGGAACATGTCGGCCCAGCCGTTGAAGGCATGCAGGGTCGCCAGCGGCGTCTGGAAGCGCCCTTTTCCAGCCTTCGCGCCGAGCAGCTCCCAACCGAAGGTCACGGCGATCGGTCCACGGGTGCCTGAGACGCGCAGATCGCGGTAGTCGGCATCGACCTCGCCGGAGTTTTCCCCCAGGTCGTCCTGGCGGCCGAAGCGAGCGCGCCAGTCCAGCCCGAATGCCTCGAGCTCGTGGTGCCCGCCGAGGCCCAGCGCCACGGTGCGCGTTGCGAGCGCCGCGTCGGCATGGCGATCCGGATCGAGCTCGAGCGCGACCAGCGAGAGGGTCAGCCCAGCCCCGAGGGAAGTGTCGCTTGCAACCAGCCACGACGACATCGGGAGCTCAGCGCCGGTGATGCGCTCGACGTTGTCGATCCACAACAGCCGTGCCTTGGTGCGTGGAATCGCGGCGGTTTCGATCGACAGCGCATCGAAGGCCTGGTGATGCTGACGCCACCCGACCGGGCCGAGGAAGCGTTCGTCGCCGATGACGATCTCGTCGCGACCGACGGCAACCGTCCAGTTCTCGTCGTCGGACGCCCACGACACCTTGGCGCGTTGCAGCGAGGTCAGCTCGGGATCGACGATCAGCGGCCGGCCGGTCACGCCGTTGTTGAACCCCGGCGCACCGCCGTTTGCGTGTTGGTCCTCGAAGCCGACATCGAGGACCGATTCGAGCTCGAGGTCGAGGGCAAAGCCGCGGTAACGCGCGGTTGCGGCGGACAAGGTGGTGCGCAGGGTCGACGCCTGGGCATCTTTGCCGAAGCGGCTGTCGTCGACCTGTTCGACTCGCCAGCGCAAGCCTAGATCGACTTTGCCGAGGCGAAACGCGTCCTTGATCGATTCGACTTCTTCGGCGCCCATCGGCGCAGTCACGGTGCAGCAGGCAGCAATCAGCACGATCCAACGTCTCACGGGACTCTCCTCGACGCCGTTTGAAGCGCACGCGCCCAGCCGGCGAGCTTCGAACCTGCGCATCCCCGCTGGTTCGATCCCAACCTACGCTGCCGCAGTGCCCAGCGCCCCACCCGACAGGGCGGCGGATCTGGAAGATGGGGACCGGGGACCAGGTACCCGGGACCGGGGAGCAGATATTCATCTCCCGAGGTGCCACGGAGGATGAAAATGAGTAGGGACCAGGTACCGGGGACCCGTCGGAGTGCGGGGTGGTCCCCTCCGGGTGGGTCCGGCTCCCACTCGGGTCCCTGGTCCCCGGTCCCGGGTCCCTCCTCTAGAACATCCCGAGCTGCAGGCGCGCCGCCTCACTCATCATCTGCTGGCTCCACGGCGGATCGAACACCAACTCGACGTCGACGTCGTGCACACCTCGCAGCGCCAGCACCTTGTCGCGGACGTCGCGGGTGAGGATTTCCCCCATGCCACACCCCGGCGCGGTCAGGGTCATCTTGATCTCGACCGACTGCGCTTCTCCCCCCTCCGCGGCCGGGGCCAGCTCGACCCCGTAGATCAGCCCGAGCTCGACGATGTCGACCGGGATCTCGGGGTCGTAGCAGGTGCGAAGTTGGGCCCAGATCCGGTCTTCGAGCGACCCATCCTGGTCGACCTCCGGACCCGCCTGAGACTCCTTGCCGATGGCATCCGCATCGCGAGCGTCTACCCGGAGCAGTGCACCCCACGGAGTCGCCACCGTCCAGTTGCCTCCAAGCGCCTGCACCAACCGCAGTTGGCTGCCGGCCGGGACGAAGAACGGCGTTCCGTCGGGGATCTGGATTGCGGAGATGTCCCGCTTCGTGACGACCTGTTCCTGCCCTTGCATCAAATCGCGCCTCCGACCTCCGAGGTTACTCCGCTCGGAAGGAAACCGCCAGCGCTGCGTAGATGAACTGGGCCATCCTCTACAATGGCGCCGACTCGAGGAGGACGACAATGGGTCTGTTTGACAAGCTGATGGCCGAGTTGGTCGACATCGTCGAGTGGATCGACGACCCCGGAACCACGATCGTGTGGCGCTTCCCGCGCTACCACAACCAGATCAAGAACGGCGCCCGGCTGATCGTCAGACCCGGCCAGGTGGCGATCTTCGTCCACGAAGGGCAACTTGCCGACGTCTTCGACCCTGGCACCTACGAGCTGACCACGCGCAATCTTCCGGTCCTGGCGACCTTGCAGGGATGGAAACACGGTTTCGAAAGCCCTTTCAAGAGCGAGGTCTACTTCGTCTCGACCCGTCAGATCACCGGCCTCAAGTGGGGCACGCCCAATCCGGTGATGATGCGCGATCCGGACTTCGGACCGATCCGGCTGCGCGCCTTCGGCACCTACAACCTCCAGGCCACCGATCCGCGAGCGCTGCTGCGCGAGTTGGTCGGCACCGACGCCTCGTTCGAGGCCGAGGCGATCTCCGAGCTGCTGCGCTCGATGATCATCACCTCGTTTTCGGAGCTGGTGTCCTCCTCCCAGGTCGCCGCGCTCGATCTCGCCACCAAGCAGCAGCAACTCTCCGAGACCCTGCGCGGCATGGTGGTCGAGAAGGTCGACGACGAATACGGCCTCGACGTCCCGCAACTGTTCATCGTCAACATCTCGCTGCCCGAACAGGTCGAGAAGGCGATCGACGCGCGCACCAGCATGGGAGTGCTCGGCGATCTCGACAAGTACCAGCAGTACCAGATGGCCGAGGCGATGAAGGCGGCCGCCACCAACCCCTCCGGCGGCGGCGCAGCCGAAGGCATGGGCATGGGGATGGGCTTTGCCATGGCCGGCAAGATGATGCAGGGCGCACAGGCTCCCTCCGCCGCACCGGCCGCCATGCCCCCTCCAGCACCCGCCGTGTGGCACGTCACCGAAGCCGGTCAAACCATGGGGCCCTTCACCGCGCAGCAGCTCTCCGAGGCCGCCGCAGCGGGACGCCTCGGAGCTGCGACGCTGGTGTGGCGCCAAGGCCTTGCGGGCTGGACTCCGGCCGGCCAAGTCGGTGAGCTTGGGGCGATCCTCGGAGCCGTGCCACCGCCTCCCCCGCCGGCGTGAACGCCACTTCCTCGACGCTCCCTGCGGCCGGGCAGTCGTTCCCACCGGTGCCCGTGGCGCCGGCGAGCGACGCCCGTGGGCGGGTGTTCCCCTGCCCGGCCTGCGGCGGCGATCTGGTCTTCTCGATCGGGGCTCAGCGCCTCAAATGCCCCCACTGCGGCACCGAACGGGACTTGTCGCTCGACCCCGAGGCCCGGATCGAGGAGCAAGATCTCCTCGCGACCCTGGCCAAGCTCGAGCAGGGGCGGGCGACGGTCATTCCCAACGCGGCCGAAATCCAATGCCAGGCGTGTGCAGCGACGGTCGAGTTCACCGGGACTTTGACCTCGAGCGAATGTGCCTTCTGCGGCACGCCGATCCAACGCGAGGACATCCATCGTGCCGTCGAACGGCTGGCGGTCGATGGAGTGCTGGCGTTCCGGATCGACCACGATCATGCCGCTGTCCAGCTGCGGCGCTGGGTTGCAAGCCGGTGGTTTGCCCCCAACGAATTCAAGCGCCGTGGGGTCAGCGGGCGCTTCTCAGGGGTCTATTTGCCGTTCTGGACCTTCGACTCGATGACTGCAACGACCTGGACCGGTCAACGCGGCGACGCCTACTACGTCTACGTCGGCACCGGCAAGAACCGCCGGCGGGAACGACGAGTGAACTGGACCCGGGTCGCGGGCTCGTTTCAGAGCTTCTTCGACGATGTCGTCATCCACGCGGCCAATGCGCTGCCGGCCGGCCTTGTGCCGGCCCTCGAGCCTTGGCCGCTCCAGGAACTGCGCCCCTTCTCCGAGGAGCTCCTCGCCGGCTTTCAGGCTCGCACCTATGACCGCACCCTCCAGGAGGGCTTCGCCGACGGCAAAGTCCGCATCGAAGCGGCGCTGCGTACCGAGGTGCGCTCACGCATCGGCGGCGACGAACAACGCATCGACTCGATGGACGTGCGCTACGACGCCCTGACTTACAAGCACATCCTGCTGCCGCTCTGGTTGTTGACCTACCGCTACGGCGACAAGCCCTTTCACGTCGCGGTCAACGCCACCACCGGCGAGGTCGTCGGGGAACGCCCCTGGAGCTGGATCAAGATCACGCTGGCGGTGCTCGCGCTCATGATCGTGGTGCTGGTGGTGTTCGCGCTCGGAGAGAGTGCCTAGGCGACCATGGGTTCCTCGGTGGTGGGCCCAGGCTGGACGGCTCTCGGCCCATTCGTGGGTTGCTTGCCAGGTACCGGGTACCAAGTACTTCTCGAGTGCCGCGAGGGGAGTTCTGTCCTTGCGCCCCTCCCGGGTGCAGCCCGGCGGATGAAGATCGTGCCCTGGATCCCTGATCCCTAGTACCCGGTACCTCCTTTTGCGCATCCGTCACGCTCCTGTCGCTTGAGACCAGTAGCGCCAACGTGTCAGGATCGGGGAGCCCGCGTCGCACCCCGTCCCTCCAATCAGCCGGAGACTCCCGCCGTGAAAACCCGTTCCCTGCTCGTTCTCCTGGTGCTTCCTGCGCTCGCATCGTGCGGCGGCGATCAGGGGGCGACGCCTGATCACCCCAACGGATGGCCGGCATCGATCACTCTCGGGCTGGTTCCCGCCCGCGAGGCCAACGTGCTGGTCGAGACCGCCGGTCCCCTCGCCGACGCGCTGTCGCAGCGCCTCGGGATTCCGGTCCAACACTTCGTCCCGCAGGACTACACCGGCCTGATCGAAGCGATGGGCGCGGGCCAGGCGGACATCGGTCTGATTCCCCCCTTCGGCGCGATGATGGCCCGCGATCGCTACGGCATCGAAACGGTGTTGATCTCGGTGCGCAAGGGCTCGACCGTCTACCGCTCGCAATGGATGACGACCGACCGCAGCCTCTGCGGCAGCGATCCGGTCTACGACGAAAAGCAACAGCTGTTGGTCTGTGACGGGCCGGTCGAGGGCATGCGCGGCAAACGCGTCGGCTTCACCGACCCCTCGAGCACCTCGGGCTACCTTTTTCCTGCACTCCAGGTGATGGATGCCGGGCTCGATCCTGAGCGTGACCTCAATCCGATCTTCCTCGGCAGCCACGACGCCGCCGTGATCGCGGTACTCAGCGGTGACGTCGATGTCGCCGTCTCCTACGAGGGAGCCCAGAACCTGATCCTCGCCGAGTACCCGCAGATTCGCGAGAAGTTGATCGTCTTCAACCACTCGCCCGGCATCCCCAACGACGGCGTGACGCTGCGCAAGGAGCTGCCCGACGACCTCAAGGTGGCGATCAAGACGGCGTTCCTCGAGTTTGCCGCCGAAGACGCGGCTCGCCCCAAGGAGGAGCGGGTGTTGTGGGCGATCTACGAGATCGACGGGTTCGAAGAGCCTCCGGCCGGCCTGTTCGAGCCGGTCGAGCGCGCCTACACCCAACTTCGCGACAAGATCAAAGTCAACTGACCACGCGGGGACGAGCATGAGCAGCGAATCGATCATCCGCTTCGCCGATGCCCGACTGGTCTACCCCAACGGCACGGTGGGTCTCGACGGCCTCTCGGTGGACATTCACGCCGGCGAGTTCGTCATCGTGGTGGGGTTGTCGGGAGCCGGCAAGTCGACCATGTTGCGTGCGATCAACGGGCTCGTGCGCCTGACCTCGGGCTCGCTGGTGGTCGACGGTGCCGAGATGGTCGGCATGCCGAGCGCACAGCTGCGCCGGCTGCGGGCCAAGGTCGGCATGATCTTCCAGGACTACCGCTTGATCAAGCGCCTGCCGGTGTTGACCAACGTCCTGGTCGGTCGCTTGGCCCGTGTGCCGACCTGGCGTGCGCTGCTCGGCATGTGGCCTGCAGCGGACATCGCGATTGCCCAACGAGCACTTGAGCGCGTGGGTCTTCCCGACCGCTCGCACACCCGCGCCGGCAGCCTCTCGGGCGGTCAGATGCAACGCGTGGGGATCGCCCGCGCGCTGGCGCAGGAACCCCGCATCGTGCTTGCCGACGAGCCGGTAGCCTCCCTCGATCCGATCACCTCCCACCAGGTGATGCGCGACCTCGTGACGATCAATCGTGAGCTCGGCATCACCACGCTGGTCAACCTCCACTTTCTCGACCTCGCCAAACGTTACGGCCAACGGCTCATCGGCCTGCGCGCCGGCAACCTGGTCTACGACGGCCCAGCGGCTGACGTCACCGAATCCGACTTCCGCGAGATCTACGGCCGCCCACCAACGGCCGACGACGTGCTCGAGAAGGAAGTGGGTCACGCACTCGACGCCGTACCGGAGTTGGTGTGACCGACGCCGCGCGCAATCGTCTGGTGTTCTGGATCTCCGCGGCCGCGGCGGTGGGGATCACCATCTGGTCGGCGGTGGCGCTCGGGGTCGACATCCCGGCCCTGCTGCGCAATCTCGGCCGAGCCCGGCGCATTCTCGGTGACTCCTTCCCGCCCGACGTTTCGTTCCTGCCGCGGCTGATCGGGCCCTTCGTCGAGACGCTCCAGATAGCGGTCATCGGCACCGTGATCGGCGCACTGGTCGCCCTGCCGCTCGCCATCCTCGCCGCTCGTCCGGTGGCGCCGGCCTACGCGGTCTACTTCGTCGACCGCAACGCCATGAATGTCCTGCGTACGCTTCCCGATCTGTTCTGGGCGATGCTCTTCGCCACGGCGGTCGGCTTCGGGCCGCTCGCCGGCGTGCTCGCTCTCAGCGTCTTCACGGTGGCGGTCGTAGCCAAGCTGCTGTCGGAGTCGATCGAATCGATCGACCTGAGGTTGCTCGAGGCGGTCGAAGCATCCGGCGGAACCTGGAGCGAAAAGGTGTGGTTCGCAGTCCTGCCTCAGGTGCTGCCCCACTTCGTCAGCTACGTGCTCTACGCCTTCGAGCTCAACGTGCGCGCATCGATGATCCTCGGGCTGGTCGGAGCGGGCGGGCTCGGCATGGTGCTCGAGAAGCAACGCACGCAGTTCCAATGGGCATCGGTATCGATGATCATCATGGTGGTGTTCCTGGTCGTGGTGCTGCTCGACTGGGTGTCGAGCACGGCCCGGCGTCGCCTGGTGGAGGCGCGTTGACCATGCGCCCGGACCGCACGCCCTGGGTGATCTTCGTCGCCATCGCCGGCGCTCTCGTGTGGTCGATCCTGGGGCTCGGCATTTCCCTCGACCGCCTCGGCGCCCTGCCGAGCGAGGTGTTGCGCCTGATCGGGCTGATGTTGCCGCCCGACGTGGCCTACGGCCAGGAGAAGGTCCTGCCGGCGATCGTCGAGTCGCTCCAGGTAGCGTGGATCGGCACGCTGGTCGGGGCGCTGCTGTCGCTGCCGCTCGGGCTGCTCGGCGCGCGCACGCTGTTTCCGGCGATGCCGACCTTCATCAAGCCGATCCTCGCCGCCATTCGCGCCGTCCCCGAGGTCCTGCTCGCGATCTACTTCGTGCCGATCGTCGGGCTCGGAGCTTTCGCCGGAGTCCTCGCGATCGGCGTCCATTCGGTCGGCACCCTCGGCCGGCTGACCACCGACGTGGTCGAGTCGATGGACAACGGCCCGCTCGAGGCGATTCGTGCCAGCGGCGGCGGCCACCTCGCCGTATTGCGCTGGGGTGTTCTGCCGCAGGCTCTGCCCGAGATCCTCGCGCTCTGGCTCTACCGCTTCGAGATCAACCTGCGCGCGTCGGCGGTTCTGGGGGTGGTCGGCGCCGGGGGCATCGGCGGCGTGCTGCTCAACAACCTGCGCTACCGCCGTTTCGACCAGGTCGGAGCAGTGCTGATTGCCACGGTGATCGTGGTGTTTGCCGTGGATGCCCTGTCGGGTGCAATCCGCCGGAGGTTGGTGCGTGAGTGATCTGGTGCTGGTCCCTCGCGAGGTCAAGGAACAGCGCGAGCTCGAGCAGCTCTCGCCGGCCGCCGCCAAGGCAGCGACCAGCCGCGGCCGCGCTCGTGCCGAGGAGCCCGACCGGTTTCGCACCGCGTTCGAGCGCGACCGCGATCGGATCCTGCACTCGAAGGCCTTCCGTCGCCTGAAGCACAAGACCCAGGTCTTCATCAACCCCGAAGGGGACCATTTCGTCACGCGCCTGACCCACACCCTCCAGGTGACCCAGATCGCGCGCTCCTTGGCCTCGGCGCTCGGCTTGAACGAACCCCTGACCGAGGCCATCTGCCTCGGCCACGAGGTCGGCCACCCACCCTTCGGTCACACCGGCGAGGATGCCCTGACGCCGTACGTCGACGGCGAGTGGCTCCACAGCGAGCAGGGCGTGCGGGTGTTCGAGTGCCTGGAGCCCCTCAACCTCTCGTGGGAGGTCCTCGACGGGATCCGCGCCCACACCTGGAAGATCGACCCGCCGCCCGCAACCCAAGAGGGCTGGCTGTGCCGCTACGCCGACCGCATCGCCTACCTGGTCCACGACATGAACGACGCGGTGCGGGCCGGGGTGATCTCCAAAGACGAAATCCCGGCCGACGCGATCGCAGTTTTCGGGGCCCCCGGCCGCGAGTGGGTCGGCACCATGGTGCGGGCCGTGATCGAGGAGTCGGCTCGCGTCGGCCACATCGCCATGGCGCCGGAGGTGCTCGCCGCGATGGGCCGCTTCCGCGAGTTCATGTTCGCCCGCGTCTACCTGCGGCCCGAAGCCCAGCGCCAGAATCGCAAGGCGGTCAAGGTCCTGCGCGACTTGGTGGACTTCTTTCTCGCCAACCCGGAGCAACTCGAGAAGGGTTACGTCGACCCCGACTCGCCGATCAAACAGCAGGTGCTCGACTACGTCGCCGGCATGAGCGACACCTGGGCGATGAGGACCCACGATCGGTTGTTCCGCCCGAGCGGGTTGGTCTAGGGAGGGGGACCCGGGACCAGGAACCAGGGATCGGGGATCGCAGAGGCGTACGCGGCTGGCGATTCAGGCGCCGGCTGGCCCAACTTCTTCCTGCAGCGCCACGCCGATCTGCGCAGCGGCGAGCTCGAGCAGGTCGAGTCCGACGATGGGCCGGCCCACCGAGCCGTTGTCGGCGACCACCAGCGCCAGCGCGCCGCGACTGCCGAACACCGGCAGCAGCAGCACCTCGTCGTGGACGGGTCGCCCGAGCGCTGCAGCCAGTCCCCCAGGCAGGTCGGCGCGCGACCAGGGCAAGACCGCAGCACCACCGGTGGCCAGCGCCGCAGCGGCCGGGGAGTCGGGGCGCGGCCGCAACTGCATGCCGCGGGTCAACACGGCCAGCGGCTTTCCTCCCTGGCCAAAGCCGAACGCCCCAAAGGCCACCAGCTCCTCGCCTTCGACGAGCAACAGGACCGCTCGTTCGACGACCTCGGCCAACATCTGCATCAATCCGAGGGCGACGGTGCCTCGATGCAGGCCCACCCGGAGCTCGGACACGAGCCGGCGCAGACGCTCGAGACTGTCGTCCTGGCTCGCCGGGGGCACGACCGACCGGCCGAACCTTCCGGAGTCCGCCCCGAGGGCGGCGGCCAAACGCTCGACCGGTCGGGTATCGGCCCCGGTTTCCTCGAGGCGTGCCTCGACACTTCGCGGCGGGCGAGCCGGCACCGTCTCCCCGAGCAGCGCCTTTTCCGCTTGCAGGTCGAGCGCCGGGATGAGGTCGCCGGCGTGGGTGATCTCCATGGTGCCGAAGTCGTCGGGGCGAAACTCGAATCCGCCCTCGGTCCAGGTGACGAGGTCGGCAAGGGTGGCTTCGACCTGTTCGGTCAGCAGCCCCCGCAGGCGCAGTGGGTCGACGAGCTCGGTCATCACCAGGATCTCGGCGAGCGACCGCCGCGGCCGTACCCGCTCCTGCACTCTCAGCGAGAGCTCGAGAGCGTCTTCGTCGAGCCAGCCGAGCTCGACCAGCAGGCGGCCGAGCGGTCGCGAGCTCGGTCCACGCACGCTGGTGATCGCGCCCCGCCGGAAGCGGAGCTCTGCGCGTTGCGCCTTCGAGCGCAGGATCAGGGTGCCGCTGCGCTCACGCTCGACCAGCAACCGCACGACGTCGGCGATCGAGATCTCTGCCAGACGGCCCGAGAGCGTCATGGTCGAAGCTCAGCCGAGGAGGTGGGTTGCCCCGCCGGGCTCACGCCTTGCCTTGGTCTTTGCCGAGGACACCGTGGCGCAAGGCATAGCCGACGGCCTGGGCGCGGCTGTGAAGATGGAGCTTGTCGAGGATGTTGCGCATGTGGAAGCGCACCGTGTTCTCGCTGACACCGAGCGCCTCCGCCAGGTCGCGGTT
Organism: uncultured Thermoanaerobaculia bacterium; assembly: GCA_964599475.1. Taxonomy (GTDB): domain Bacteria; phylum Acidobacteriota; class Thermoanaerobaculia; order Multivoradales; family CAZRFU01; genus CAZRFU01. Next base: position 23,854 of record CAZRFU010000002.1, on the reverse strand, counting down.
CGAGGTGACGCCCTGCACCAGGTGGCGCAGCACATCTTCCTCGCGGTCGGTGAGGGCGTCCGGGTCGTTGACCTGCTGACGCCGGGGAGAGAGCTCGTGCAGGACCTTCTGCGCGGCGCTCGCGGTCAACACCGGTTCGCCCGCCTCGACTCGTGCCAGCAGCTCGAAAAAGGTCGACGACTCGAGGTTCTTGATCAGGTAGCCGAGCGCCCCGGCCTTGACCGCCTCGAGCACGTCGGACTCGTCCTCGGAGGCGGTGAGGATCACCACCCGTGCCCCCGGCACCTCCTCGCGCAGGCGACGAGCGGCACCCAGGCCGTCGAGCTTGGGCATGCTGAGGTCGAGCAGCACCAGCTCGGGCTGGAGCGATCGTGCCAACTCGACCGCCTGCTGGCCGTCGCAGGCCTCACCGACGACCTCGTAGCCGCGCGCTTCGACCAGGGCGCGCAGACTCTCGCGAAACAGGGCATGGTCGTCGGCGATCAGGATTCGGGTCATGAGGCTGTCTCCTTGAGCGGAACTGAAACTCGGATTCTCGCACCTCCGAGCTCGGCCGACTCGATCGCGAGCGCCCCGCCGAGGGCTTCGGCGCGTTCGCGCATGGTGGCCAGGCCAAATCGCGGGATCCCCTCGCGCGCCTGTGGTGCCTCGGGGTCGAGCCCTTGGCCGTCGTCGTCGACCAGCAGCTCAGCCCCGCGCGGCACTCGGCGGAGGACCAGGCAGGCCCGCGACGCACGCGCATGCTTGCGCACGTTCGACAGCGCCTCCTGAGCGATGCGCAGCAGCTGCAGCTCGTTGGCGGACCCGAGCTCGAGCTCCTCGTCGACCTCGACCATCACCTCGATCCCGCTCTGCTGTGACCATGTGGTCACCCAGCCGGTCAGGGTCGCCACAAAGGGCCGATCGAGTGCTCCGGGGCTGCGCAGCGCCAAGATCTGCTCGCGTGAGTCGGCGTAGACCTCTCGCGTCAGCCTGGCCAGACGCTCGACCTGGGCGATGGCGGTGTCGATCCTGCCGGCATTCAGATGCTCCTGGACCGCCAACAACTGGGCATTGCAGGAGGCGAGCAGCTGCGCCACGTGGTCGTGGAGCTCGCGACCCACCCGCATTCGTTCGGCAATCGTTGCGAGGTGACCGACGCGCTCCTGCAGGGTCGAATTGTCGATTGCGATCGCGGCTTGGCGGGCAAACTTGGTCAGCAGCGGCACATCCGCCTGCGAGAACTGCCGGCGACGTGCGTCGGCCACGTAGAGGATGCCGCGAAACTCGGTTCGACAGGAGATTGGGACCGCGAGCAGGCTTGCCATTGGCGGGTGATTGGGGGGAAAACCCACCGACCGTGCGTCGGCTGGAATGTCGGCCACCACCAAGCTCTGGCCTTCCTTGAGGGGCACCCCGAGCAATCCTCTCCCGGATGGTGGATTGCCGATCACCTGGCGCTGCTCGGGTGTGAGCCCGGCGGTGAGGAACGAGCGAATCGAACCGTCCACGGCATTGACTGCCAGAGCCCCCCACCGCGCTCCGAGCAGGTTGGTGGCGAGATCGACCACCTGCTGCAGCACCTCGTCGAGCGGGCGCACGTCGCCGATGTCGAGCCCGGCGGCGAGCAGCGCCTGGAGCTCGGCGTTGCGCCGACGCAGGCGCGCTCGCTCGGTCGCGAGGGCGGCCAAGGTCGCGAGGGCAGCCAACGACAGTCCAATGGCGGCAGGCTCCATGCAGGGGTAGCGTAGCAGCGTGGGGCGGCGGAGGGTACTTGTTGGGTGGGTATCGGCACCAGGTCTCGGGTGACGGGTATCGCGCCTGCAGGGGGAAGGGCTGATAGCGACCCGCCGGTGCCGGGTCAGCGTCTCACGGAACAGCTGGAGTGCGCAGGGCCCGCAGGGGTCGCAGCTCGAGACTGCGGGCAGCGATCGCCTTGATCGTGGCCTCGGCCGCAGCCCCGTCCTGTCGGCGGAGCACGGTCTCGGCGTACTGCAGTTCGGCTTCGGCGAGCTCGAGGTCGACGAGGGTCGGATCGAGGTCCCTCCCACGGGTGATCGCCGCCCGCGCCCGCGCCATCGCTGCCGCATCACCGAGCAGCATCGCCACGACTTCGATCCGCGCCTCGAGCGCCGCCGTCGAAGCATCCGCTGGATCGGCCTCGCGGCTCGCGGCCACCGCAACCCGAGCGCGCGCCAGGTCCTCGCGGGCGTCACCGCCACGATGCAGGATTTCGTCCGCGGCGAGGCGATGGGCCCAGGCGAGGTTGAACGCGGCGAGCGAATAGCCTGGCCGCACCTCGAGCGCTCGTCCGTAACTCGCAACGGCCTGCTCCAGCGCCGGTCGCGGATCTTCTCCCTGATCGATCGAGATTTCGGCCCGCGTCAGAAACGCGTTGCCGCGGTTGTTGAGAAACGCCGGGCGCTGGGGATCGACCTCGAGAGCCCGATCGAACGCCGCCACCGCGCGTTCGAGGCTCTGCTGGGCAGCAGCCGCGTCGACCTTCGCCTGCCGCTCGGCCTGGAGCACCAGGGCACTGCCGAGATTGGTGTGGGCGCCGGCGGATCTGGTCGCGAGCTCACCCGCACGAGTCAGCGCTCCGATCGCGCGCTCGAGGGCGGGGCCGGGATCCATTCCTTGGCGCACCGCCAGCAGCGCCTGGCGATAGGACAAGGTGCCCAAGCTGTTGGCGATCTCGGGCGAGCTGGGCGCTGCGGCCGCAGCGCGCTCCAAGGCGGCTTGGGCTTCGGCCAGCAGCTCACTCTGACCGGCGCCGCGCCGCCCGGCACGGTCCGCCGCTGTCGCCAGCAGGCGGGCGCGGCTGCGCCACAGCTCCGGATCGAGGTGCTGGTCGGCCGAGGCCGACTGCGCCAGACCGCGATCGAGCCATGGCCTCACCTCCCACCCTCGCCGCTGGCCGATCTCGGCCGCCACCGAAAGGGCCCCGACCGCTGCGCGCGCTGAGGCGAGCGCGCCGGGGTCGAGCTCGCGGACCCGCTCACACACGGCGACCAGCGTTTCGAGGCGGCTCGGCGCGAGGGCGGGGCCACGGTTGGCCAGCACCGTCTCGAGGTGCTCGACGTGGCAGCCGACCAATCGCGCCTCGAGCGCTGCGGGCGCGATGTCGAGCGCCAGCGCGAGCTCGGCGCGAGCGGTGGTGAGGTGGGCGGCGGCACGGTCGGGCTGCCCCTCCTGCAGCGCCAGCCCGCCGGCGACCAACTCGGCCTCCGCCGCCAGCGTCCGGGCTTCGAAACGCCACGGGTCGCGTTCGGCAGTTTGACGTGCCAACCGTGCCGCCTCCTCGGTGTCCCCGGCACACAGAGCCAGTCGGGCTCGGACGAGGTCGCCCTCGCCGCTCGGAACTCCGGCTCGCAGCAACTCGAGAGCAGGATCTCGCAGCTCCCTTTCGAGGCGCTCGCGCTCAGCCGCAGCGACGCCGGAATCCGCAATTCCGGGTAAGCCGAGCTGGACCTCGGCCCAGGAGCGGGCGAGGACCTGTCCGAGATCCGCCCTCAGGCTCGGTGCCGGGGCCAGCTCGAGAGCGAGCTCGAGCTCCTGTCGGGCGCGCTCGAGGTCACCCGCCAGCAACGCCACCCTGCCCAAGGCGGCGTGCCCCGCCGCCCGCGCCGGCGGACCCCGCCGCTGCATTTCGACCTCGAAGCGCGTAGCGCCCTCGAGCAAACGCGCGCGTACCAGGCCGGGCCGCTCCGTCGGCAACATCGCCGCCAGGCGGGCTTCGGTTTCCAGGCGCACCAGCTCCCCGGCAAACCACTGAGCGGCAGCTGCTGCCTGGCGGCTTTCGATCCGCGAGTCGATGGCGATGCCGGCCGCCGCCCCGAGGGCCACCACGACCACCGCAAGCATCGCCGCGAGCAGGCGACGGCGCGCGATCGCACGGGCCAGGCTGCGCCACCACGGAATGCCGCGGGCCGTGATCGGCTCACCGTCGAGGAAGCGTTGCAGGTCGTCGGCGAGCTCGCGCGCCGTGGGATAACGCCGAGCAGGGTCTTTCTCGAGGCACGACGACACGATGATCTCGAGCTCGCGCGGAATGCTGCGATCGATGTGCCGCAACGGCACCGGCGCCGATTCGACCACTTCCCTGAGCGCCAGCGCGAGGTTGGGTGCCCGAATCGGCGGATACCCGACCAGGAGCTCGTAGAGCACCGCCCCGAGGGCGTAGACATCGGCTCGCCGGTCGACCGGTTCGCCACGAGCCTGCTCCGGAGCCATGTAGGCCGGCGTCCCGGAGATCGTCGTAGTCGCCATCGCCCCTTCGGCGCCGAGCTCGCGGGCCAGGCCAAAATCGACAAGAACCGGCTGCATGGTGCCGTCTTCGGCCCGCGTCACCAGCATGTTGGCGGGCTTGACGTCGCGGTGGATCAGGCCGGTGCGATGGGCGGCGTGCAGAGCCCGCGCCGCGCGGATCACCAGCGCGACGATCGCCTCGCGCGAGGACCCTTCGGTCGCCTGATCGAGCGGCTGACCTTCGATCAGCTGCATCGCGATGTAGGGGTGCCCGTCGATCTCACCAACTTCGTAGACCCGGCACACATTGTCGTGCTCGACCGCCGCCTGGGCCCGCGCCTCGCGAAGGAACCGTGCGACCCCGCCGGCACCACTGCTGCGCAGGAACTTGAGCGCCACCGGCCGCCGCAGGGTCCGATCGATGGCGCGAAACACGTGTCCCATGCCTCCGGCACCGAGGTATCCGACCACCTCGTAGCGATCCCAATCACGCGGGATCGGCGCGTGTGCTCCCTCACGAGCCGGGTCGGGTGCCGGTTCGGCAAAGACCTCGGTGGTCCGTGTGAGGTCGGGAGGGCGTGTCGTCACCGCTGTCCCAGCAGGGTCATTGGGCATAGCCGAGAGAACGCAGCGTGCGTTCGAGCTCGGGGTCGCGATCGCGGGGGAGACGTGCCCGCGCCGATGCCGCGATCCACGTGGCAACAACCGGGCCGCGGCGTTCGCGGGCGAGCAGTGGCGGTCGGCCCTCGCCGTCGAGTACCTGCACTCCCTGCCGGACCAGGGCCTGCGCATCGGCTCGAAGCGGCAGCGCTTCGGGCGGCAGCACCAGTGCCTTGGGCGCCCCGTCCCCGACCAACGCGAGGCGCAACAGCCCGCCTTCGAGCGTGACGTGGTCCTCGGCGCCGAGGAACAATCGCTCCCAGGACGGACGGACACCGCCAAGCTCGAGATCGAGATCGAAGCGCTGCCCCGGCTCGAGCCCTACCACCACCACCGTCCGCCCTGGCCGGTCGAGACCTTCGAACGCGACCAAGGCGAGTTGATCGACCAACTCCGGCCGCTCGTGGGAGCGATCGACGAGCTCGTCGGGATCGGCAGCAAGATCGTAGAGCGCCAGCCGCGGCAGGCGCCGGCGCTCGTCGTCCTGGAGGTGAGCATCGAGCGGGCTTTCGGGAACACTCGGTGCATCGCGGTCGAACAGCACCAGCTTGTGCCGCCCGAGCCGAGCGCTCGGCCGCAGCGGCCCGGTGTGATGGTGCGCGGCGCTCAGCGGGCGTTCGCCGGCCACCTCGCGGCGCAGCCGCGGCAACAGGCTCGTGCCATCTATCTGCGCAGGCACGGGAAGGTCCGCGGCGTCCGCCAGGGTCGGCACCAGGTCGAGCAATGACACCGTCTCCGCGACTCGGCTACCGGCCGGCACGTGGCCGTCCCAACGCACGATCAGCGGTACGTGCAGCTGCTCTTCGAACACCGTCCGGCCGTGTTTCCAGCCGCGATGTTCGTAGAACTCCTCGCCGTGGTCGGCAGTGAACACGATCAAGGTCGTGCCGAGACGCGGACCAAGACCGTCGAGCAGTCGGGCGATCTCCCGGTCGACCCCACGCAGCTCGCCTTCGTAGAGGCTCGCGAGGTAGCGGGCGTCACGCTGCGGGTCCGTCGAGGTGAGGCGACCGGCGAACAGCGCGTGAACATCGCGGCCGCTCAGCGCTCCGCGATAGGTCGGATCGGTGGCGACCACGCCGCGAACGGCATCGGGCGGAAGGTAGGGATCGTGCGGATCGATGTAGTGGACCCAAGCGAAGAACCGGCCTGGCGTGTCGGCAAGCCACGCCAGGGTGCGGTCGGTGAGGTCGCGGCTGGGGTGCTCCATCGCCTCGGGACCGCTGTCGACGACGAAGAACTCGCTGAAACCTCGGTCGAAGCCGGTTGCCGGGCCGAGCAGCGGGTTGCCGACGAAGGCTCCGGTCGCCCAGCCGGCGGCGGCGAACGTCTCGGCAGGGGTCGGACGGTCGGGTGGGAAGCGGAAGGTCGCCGGATGGGGGTCGGTGAGATCCCGACCGGGACGGCGCCCGCTGAACACGCCGATCATCGACGGCAGGGTCCACGGTGCCGGAGCAACAGCACGCTCGAACACGACACCCCGGTCGACCAGGTGGCGCTCGGTCGCGGGCATCGTCGAACGCTCGAAGCCATAGGTCTCGAGATGGTCGGCTCGCAGGGTGTCGACCACGATCACCAGCACCGAGGGCGGGCCATCGGCGCTCGGCGGGGACCCACACCCCCACACCAACACCATCGCTGCGAATGCCACCGCGCGGACCATCCCGCCATTATCGCCGCTCGCACCAAGCGGCGCGCGCCGGCGTGATAGCTTTTCCGCGTGATGCGCAGCCCGCGGTGTTTGGCTTGGTTCCCGTGGGCGCTGCTGGTGGCCCTCTGGGGCTGCGGCGATCGTCCACAAGTGTGGGAACGCCTCGACCTGCACGCCCTCGAGCTCGCCGAGCAAGAGCCCGTCGGGGCGCTGAGCGATCTGGCGCTCTTTCTCGGGCCGGAGGACGTCCGCGATCCGGCTCGGGTTTCACCCCACCACTTCGAGCGCGTGGCGCGAGTCTCTGCCGGCCGACTGCGGGGAATGGCGCAGCAGCCGCAGTCGCGGGTGAGCTGGCGGCTGCCTTCGAGCCGCACCAGCTACCTCTCGGTGGTGCCGATGGCCAGCGCTGGATGCGCCCTCGAGGCCACCATCCGCGCCGACCGCAAGGTCCTCTGGCAAGGCACTCTCTCTCCGGCCGAACCGTTCGCCGAAGCCGCACTCGAGCTTTCCCTTCCAGCCCGCAGCGCGCGCCTGAGCTTCGAGGTCGGCCGCGGCGCCGACGGCTGCCGCGCCCTGTGGGGTGAAGGTGCCGTCAATCTCCTGCGCCGACATCGCCGACTCGTGCCGGCCCAACAACCCAACATCATCCTGCTCGGCCTCGACACCCTGCGTGCCGATGCCGTGGGCCCGTGGGGCCGCACGCCATCACTCACCCCGGCTCTCGATCGGCTGGCGCTCGAAAGCGACGTCTACCTCGAGGCCTTCGCCTCGGCCAATGCCACCAACCCTTCGTTCGCCTCGCTACTGACCGGGCTGTGGGTCAAGAACCACGGGGTGGTCGACCTCGCCACCCCGCTGCCCCACGAAACCCCTACGCTCCAAGGTCGCCTTTCGGCGGCCGGCTGGGACACCATGGCGGTCCTCGCCGCCGGCCATGTTCCGCCGGCTCTCGCCCACGGCTTTGCCGAGTCGATCGCGCCCGAGGGCACGTTTGCCGGTCAAACCGCCGTCGATCTCGCCATCGAGTGGCTCGGCGTGGCGCGCGAGCGCCCCTTCTTCCTGTGGCTCCACCTCTTCGATCCCCACACGCCCCACACCCCGCCCCGGCCGTACGCCGAAGGGCGCGCTGCCGCGGCCCCGTTCGGCTTTGCGCCGCTGGAACAGTGGCGGGCCTTCCGCAGCGGCCCGATCGGCAGCTGGCAGGAGCCGGTGCTGGGCGCCTCCTCCGAGCTCTACGACGCCGAGGTCGCCTACACCGATCGCCAAGTCGATCGTTTCCTCGGTTGGGTCGAAAGTCGGGGCCTGCTCGACAACACCGTGGTAGTGGTGGTGGCGGACCACGGCGAGAACACCGGCGATCACGGCATCGCCTTTCGCCATGCCGGCCTGTGGGACTCGACAGTGCACGTGCCCCTGATGGTTCGCCCCCCTGGGCCGCGACGCGTCGGGACGCGTCAGACCGCGCTGGTGCAGCACTTCGACGTCGCCGCGACCATCCTCGAACAGGCCGGGCTCGATGCCACGGGCCTCGATGCCGTTGCCCTCGACGAGTTGGTGCGCCGGGGCGGCCGCCGCATGGTCTTCGCCGAGCACAGCGACGATGCCGGAGCGATGATCCGCACTCGCAGCCACAAACTGATCACCCTTTCGCCCGACGTCAGCTTCGCTCCACCGGGAGTTGCGTTCTACGACCTCGACGCCGACCCGCACGAGACCACCAACCTCGACGGCCGGGGCCTCGAGGCCCAAGCCATCCTCGCCCAAGCCCTTGCCCGCTGGCAGGAGAATCGACGCACGCGCGCGGCACCCCGGACGCTGACGCCCGAGGAAGAGAGCGAGCTGCGGGCGTTGGGGTATCTGTAGGTACCGGGTACTGCCAGAACCTGGAGCGGTCGCCGGTCAGCCGATCCCGAGCTCGGCGAGGGCGCGGTCGGCGAGGGGGCCCCAGCCGCGGTTGGCCTGGGGGCTGGCGGGGCTCGGGTGGGGGATCGCGCCGATCACCACGTCGTGGCGGTCGCCGAGGATCGCTCGTGCGCGCGCCGCCGCAAAGGTGCCGACACCGACGACGAACCTCGGCGCAAACGCTTCGATGGTCTGCAGCAGCGCCCGATCGCAGGCAGCAAACAGCGCGTCGCGTTCACCACGTGGCAGCTTTTCCGGAATGCGGTTGCGACCACTGTCCTCCATGAACACCAGCGGGCAGTAGTTGGTGATGAAGAACCGCGCAAAGAATCGTTCGGGGGTCTGGAAGCGGTCCCGCGCCCACCCCCACAGGCGCGCACCACTGACCTCGCTGCGACGGCAGGCAAAACCCTCGATCGGGCGCTTCGGATGCTCGCGACCAGGTCGGCCGACCGGTGCCTCGATGCCGAGCCAGTCACGGACTGCAGCAACCTCGCCAAAAGGGACGCCGACCTGGGCCATGCCGAAGGGGCCGGGGTTCATACCGACCAGCACCACCTCGCGTGGTCCTCGGCCGTAGAGCTCGCAGTAGCGCTCCCAGGCCTCGCGGGCGTAGACCAAGGGGTTGTAGACGTACGCCGTCGGCGGGGCGAACTCGAGCGGTTCGAGCGCCGCCACCAGCTCGTCGGTGATCGCGCTCAGGTGGTGTTTTGCCATCGGCGGCGATGGTAGCAGGGCGTACGGAGGGGACCGGGGACCAGGGCCCGGGGACTCCGCAGAGTGGTGCGCGCGGATCTTCCAGCCGGCCACCTACCCTTTGCGGTGCACGCCGAGCAAGGAAATGCGGGCCCCTGGTTCGGTCTGAGTCCCTGGTACCCGGTACCCAGTACCCATAGAATCACTCGCCATGAAGGTCCTGCGCTCAGGCTGGTTGGGTCCGCTGGTGATCGTCGCCCTTGCCGCCGGCGCCTGCTCGCCCAAGAAGACGGCGATCCGCGTGCTCGGCAAGGCTCTCGCCGAGGGCTCCTCGGTCTACGCCTCCGATCCTGATCCGGAGCTGGTGCGTGAGGCCTTGCCTTTTGGGCTCAAGACCATCGAGGGCCTGCTCGCGAGCGACCCCGGCAACCGCGACCTCGCACTTGCCGCCTGCAGCGGGTTTGCCCAATACGGCTACGCCTTCGTGCTCGGCGACCGCGACCGCCTGGTCGACACCGACCTCGAAGCGGCCGAGGTCGCGCGCAATCGTGCCGTCGCGCTACTGTTGCGAGGTCGCGATCACTGCCTGTCGGCGTGGCCGCCCGAGGCCCGTGCCGACCTGCAGCGCAATCCCGCCGCGGCAGCCGCCGGCCTCGGCACCAAGGACGCGGCCTTGCTCTACTGGACCGGGGCAACCTGGGGCGGGGCGCTGTCGGCGGGTCGTGACCGCCCCGGTTTGCTCGGCGATCTGCCGGTGATCCGCGCCCTGTTTGCCCGACTGCTCACCGTCGCCCCGGAGTTCGACCACGGCGCTGGGCACGAAGCGATGATCGCACTCGAGGCGCTGCCGGCGATGATGGGCGGTTCCCTCGACCGCGCCGAAGATCACTATCGGCGCGCGCTGGAGCTGAGCCGCGGACAACGCGCCAGCACCTTCGTGGCCTACGCCGAAAGTGTCGCGGTCAGCCGCCAGGATCGCGCCGCCTTTCTCGCCGCGCTCGAGCGGGCTCTGGCGATCGACGTCGACACCACCCCCAACACCCGGCTGGCGAATCTCGTAAGCCAGGCACGCGCGCGTCGACTGCTCGAGCGCGTCGACGACTACTTCCTCGAACCCCTCGACGAGTTGGATGAGCCCCCCGCCGAGGAGCAACCCGCGGAATCTTTCCCATGAAAAAGCTCCTGCTGTGTTCCCTGCTCGCCGTCGCCGGGCCCGGCGTCGCCTTCCCTGCCACCGCGATCAAGCTCGCGACCCTGGTCCCCGAGGGTTCGGTCTGGGACCTCGAGCTGCGCGCGATGGGCAACGAGCTCGCCAAACAGACCAACAACTCACTCTCCCTCAAGATCTACCCTGGGGGCATCGCCGGCGACGAGCCCGACGTGATCCGCAAGATGCGCATCGGCCAACTCCAGGCCGGGGTGTTGACGGTCGCGGGCTTGACCGCGATCGACCCTGCGTTCACGGTGTTCCAGGTGCCGATGTTCTTCGACTCCTACCCTGAGCTCTTCGCCACCGTCGATGCGCTCGAGCCACTGCTGGCCCAGAAGCTCGAGGCCAAGGGTTTCGTCTTGGTCGGCTGGGGCCACGCCGGCTGGGTGCAGTTGTTCAGCACCAAAGCGGTGCGCTCGCCAAGCGATCTGAAAGCCGTCAAGCTCTTCGTCTGGGCCGGGGACAACCGCATGGTCGAATGGTGGAAGACCAACGGCTTCAAGCCGGTGCCGCTGGCAGCGACCGACATCCTCACCGGGCTGCAAACCGGCATCGTCGAAGCCCTGCCGACCACACCCCTGGCCGCGCTCACCCTGCAGTGGTACCGCAACGCCGGCCACATGCTCGATCTCGGCGTCGCCCCACTGGTCGGCGCGACGATCATGACCAAGAAGGCCTGGGACAAGCTCACCCCGGCTGAACAAGCGGCGATGAGAGCCCTCGCCCAGCGGGTCGAAGAACGGCTCGAGGTGGCGATTCCCAAGCAAGATGCCGAAGCGGTCGAACAGATGAAGGCGCGCGGCCTCGTGGTCAACAGCCCCGCCACGAACGGGGGCCGCGAGGCCTGGAAGGCCCAGGCTGATTCCTTTGGCGCCTCGATGAAGGCCGGCATGGTGCCGCCGGAGGTCTGGAACGCTGCGGTCGCTGCCCGCGACGCCTTCCGCGCGGCGGGCACATCTGCAGGGAGCAAGCCCTGAGCGAATCGTCGTCGCTGCCGCAGCGGCTCGAGGAGGGCTTGGCGTCACTCGCGCTCGGCGCCATGGTGGTGCTGCCGCTGGTGGAAATGGCCTCGCGCCACTTCGGCGTCGCGGTCGGCGGAGTGCTCGCGATCGCGCAACACCTGACGCTGTGGGTCGCCTTGCTCGGCGCCGCGCTCGCCGCCCGCGACGACAAGTTGCTGGCACTGTCGTCTGCGGCACTGTGGCCTGAAACCTGGCGGCGACCGCTCAAGGTGATCGCCTTTACGGTTGGTGCCGCCGTGTCGGCGCTGCTGGCGCGTGGGGCTTTCGACCTGGTCGTGATCGAACGCGATGCGGCGACTCGGATCACCGCGTGGTTGCCGGTGTGGATCGGTCAGCTGATCCTGCCGCTCGGTTTCGCCGCCATTGCGCTGCGTCTGGTGTGGCGCGCCGACGTGCGCTGGCCTGGGCGAGTCGTCGCCGCTCTGGGGCTGGCGGGCGCCTGGTGGCTCGGGGCCCACCCGGCGATCGCGGAAGGGGCGACGGCGGCACCCGCGGTCTTGGTGTTGATCCTCGCCGCAGTGTTCGGGGCGCCCCTGTTTGCGGTGCTCGGCGGCCTTGCCGTGGTGATGTTCCTGCGCGACGGGATCCCGATCGCAGCGGTGTCCGCCGAGACTTACCGTCTGGTGGTGTCGCCGACCCTTCCCGCGATTCCGCTGTTCACGCTGGCGGGCTTCCTGCTCGCCGAGGGTGGCGCGCCACAGCGGCTGCTGCGCCTGGTGCGGGCGTTGGTGGGCTGGTTCCCCGGCGGCACGGCGGTGGTCGCAACGTTGTTGTGTGCCCTCTTCACCGTCTTCACCGGCGGCTCGGGTGTGACCATCCTCGCCCTCGGCGCGCTGGTCGCGTCGGCCCTCGCCGCCGACGGCTACCGGGAACGCTTCTCCCTCGGTCTCATCACCGCCTCGGGCTCGCTCGGGCTGTTGTTGCCGCCGGCGCTGCCGCTAATCCTCTACGGCATCGTCGCCGGCGTGCCGATCGAGGATCTGTTCCGCGGTGGCCTGTTGCCCGGCCTATTGCTGATCGGCATCGTCGCCGCCTGGGCGATGCGGGAGGGCGTGCGCACCGGTGTTCCACGCCAACGCTTCACCCTCGGCGAGGTGGGGGCGGCGACCTGGGCGGCCAAGTGGGAGCTTGCCATCCCGATCACGGTCGCCGCGGTGTTGTTCTCGGGCATCGCCACGGTGGTCGAGTCGGCCGCCGTCGCCGCGGCCTTGGTCGCCCTGACCCAACTCGTGGTCCACCGTGACATCCCCTTCGGTCGGTTGCTCGACGTCCTACGCGAGTGCCTGATCCTGGTCGGCGGCGTCTTGGTGATCCTGGGCGTTGCCCTCGGCCTGACCTCGTGGATGGTCGATGCCGAGATCCCCGCCAAGTTGGTCGAAGCCGCGCAGGAGCACCTCGGCTCGAAGTTGATGTTCCTGCTCGCCCTGACACTCTTCCTGCTGATCGTCGGCTGCCTGATGGACATCTTCTCGGCGATCATCGTGGTGGCGCCACTGCTGGTTCCGCTGGGAGAGGCCTTCGGCATCCACCCGGTCCAGCTCGGCATCATCTTCATCGCCAACTTGGAGCTCGGTTACCTCACCCCTCCCGTTGGTCTCAATCTCTTCCTCGCCTCCTACCGCTTCGACAAGCCGTTGTGGGAAGTCGCCCGTGCGGTGCTGCCGTTCTTGCTGATCCGCATCGTTGGAGTGTTGCTGGTGACGCTGGTGCCGGCGTTGACGTTGGTGTTGTTGTAGGAGGGGACCGGGGACCCGGGACCGGGGACTTCGGAAGTTCGGAGGGTCGACGGGAGAGGGACTGAGGGACTGAGGGACTCCGGAGCTCGATTCCGAAAGTCCCTTTGTCCCTTTGTCCCTTCGTCCACCTCCGGATCCCGACGCCGGCGCCCCTCCTGATACTCTCTCCACGAACGAACGGAGCCTCCCGATGCGACCGAAATTCACCTGGCTCGGCCACTCGACCGTACGTTTCGACCTGCCCGGCGGCGACGTCGTGGTGATCGACCCGTGGATCACCGGCAACCCGGCCTGCCCACCGGCGTGCCACGGGCTCGAGCGGCTCGACGCGGTGCTGATCACCCATGGCCATCCCGACCATGTCGGCGACGCGGTGGCGCTCGCGCACCGCCATCACCCCCGCCACGTCGTGTCGAACTACGAGATCGGCATATGGCTCGAGTCCCAGGGTGTCGGCAACACCATCGGCATGAACCTCGGCGGCAGTGTCGAGGTCCTCGGCATGCGGGTGACGATGGTTCGCGCCGACCACTCGAGCGGCATCGCGATGCCCGACGGTCGGGCGATCTACGGTGGGCTCGCCGGCGGCTTCGTGGTGCGCATGCCGAGCGGTTTCACTTTCTACCATGCCGGCGACACCGCCCTGTTCTCGGACATGTTGCAGATCGCCGAGCTCTACCGGCCGGAGCTCGCCTTCCTGCCGATCGGTGATCTCTACACCATGGATCCCGAACAGGCGGCGCGGGCCTGTCGTCTGCTCGGCGTGCGCCACGTGATCCCAATCCATTGGGGCACGTTCCCGGCCCTGACGGGCTCGCCCGAGGAGCTCGCGCGGCGGTGTGCCGAGCTCGGCGTCAGCGCCGAGGTGGTGCGTCTGGCACCGGGTGAGAGCTGGTAGGAGAGAGCGCGTGGCGACCAGCACCGTCGAGGACTACCTGAAACACATCCTCCTGGCCGAATCCGAGCCGGGAGGCCTGGTTGCCACCGGTTCCCTTGCGGGCGCCCTCAACCTCTCGCCGGGATCGGTGTCGGCGATGGTCAAGACCCTGGCGGACACCGGCCTGGTCGAGTGGGAACCCTACGCCGGGGTGCGCCTGACCGGCTCGGGGCGAACGCTTGCGACCCACGTGCTGCGCCGCCACCGGCTGCTCGAGCTCTTCCTGGTGGAGACGCTCGGGCTCGATTGGAGCGAGGTCCACGACGAGGCCGAACGGCTGGAGCACGCGGTGTCCGAGCGAGTCGTCGAGGCCATCGATGCGCACCTCGGCCGCCCGGCAACCGATCCCCACGGTGATCCGATCCCGAACGCCGACGGGGACCTTTCGGAGGTGACCGGCGTGCCGCTGCCGGGAGCACCCGTGGGCGTGCCGCTGACGGTGGTGCGGGTGCTCGACCAGAGCCCGGGTTTCCTCCAGCACCTCCAACTGCGATCCTTGGTTCCCGGCGCCCAGATCGAGGTGGTAACGATCGATCCGGTCGCCGACACCGTCGAGCTGCGCGACTCGGGCGGCGCCCCCCTCCAGCTCGGTCTGCGGGCCGCAGCGAAGTTGGTGGTTGCCACCGCCCCGGCGCCGTGAGCACCACCGGCCCGGCAGGCGCTGCGGTGTGGTCGAGTGAACGCTTCGTCCTGCCGCTGCCACCGGGCCACCGCTTCCCGATGGCCAAGTACCGGCTGCTGCGAGCGCGACTGCTTGCCGATGGTGCCGTCAGCGCCGAGCAGATTCTCGACGCCCCATCGCTCTCTGCGGACGAGGTGCTCTCGACCCACACCGCCGACTACTGGGGGCGCGTCGAACAGGGAAGCCTCAGCGCCTTCGAGGTCCGTCGCATCGGTTTCCCCTGGTCGCCTGCCCTGGTCGAACGCTCGCGCCGCTCCGCCGGCGCCACCCTGGCGGCCGCCCGCCACGCCCTCGCCTGGGGTTTCGGCGCCAACCTCGCGGGTGGCACCCACCACGCCTACGCCGACCACGGCGAGGGCTACTGCGTGCTCAACGACGTCGCCATCGCTGCCCGTTGCCTGCGCCGCGACGCGCTGGTCGAGCGCGTCTTGATCGTCGACCTCGACGTGCACCAAGGCAACGGCACCGCAGCGATCTTCGCCGACGAGCCCGAGGTCTTCACCCTCTCGCTGCACGGCAAGCGCAACTACCCGGCGCACAAGGAGCGCAGCGACCTCGACATCGCCCTCGACGACGGCTGCACGGACGCCGACTATCTCGACACCCTCGAGCTCGCACTCGACCGCGCCTTGTCCCTCCATCATCCCGATCTGGTTCTGTACCTTGCCGGCGCCGACATCTGGGAGGGAGATCGGCTCGGCCGCCTCGCGGTGTCGCGCGACGGCATCGCCACCCGCGATCGGTTGGTGTTCGAGCGCTGCCGCGAGCTGGGGCTGCCGGTGGCGGTGTGTATGGGCGGTGGCTACGCCCCCAACCCAGCGGACATCGCCGCGATCCACGCCACCACCATCACCTTGGGGCTCGAGCTTGCCCTTCGCGACCTTGCGGCCAACCGCACCCACCCGGCGCGAGCCCTGGAACACCGACCAGCTTCGACCCGTACGGGAGTGCCATGACCACCTCTGCGAGCGCCACGATCCGGCGTCCGGATCGCCTGCTGCTGTATGCGGCCTTTGCCAACTCCCTGCGCTGGGGACCGTTGTTCCCGTTGCCGCTGATTCGCGACCTGGTGCGCTGGCGCACCCTCGAATACCGCTTCGACGACGAGGGACTGCACGCCTCCTGGGGCGTGTTGTTCCGCCGCGAGATCACCCTCGCCTACAGCCGCATTCAGGATCTGCATCTGGTCAGCAACGTCATCGAACGGTGGCTCGGCCTCGCTCGCATCGAGATCCAGACCGCGGCCGGATCGAGCGGCGCCGAGATGGTGATCGAAGGCCTGCCGGACTTCGAAGCCGTGCGCGACGACCTGGCGCGGCGCATGAAGGGATCGCGACGAAACGCCGCCGCCCCGGCTGTCGATCCGGGCGGCGATCCGTTGTTGCAGGTCGCCGCACAGCTCCAGCAGGTGGTGCGCGAGCTCGAGGCGATCCGCGGGCTGATCGCACCGGCACCGGTCGTCGCCGAGCCCGAGGACCCCGCATGAGCAACCCCTGGATCCGCTGGCTCAAAGTCCCGCCGTTGCCGCCTCCCGAACCGGGCGACGAGGTCGTCACCCCGAGCCGCAAGCAGTTCTACCTCGACCTCGCGGGGTGGGCGCTCAGCCAAGCCGGGGCCCTCTTCGGCATCCTCCTCTCGATCGCGTTCTTGCGCGGCATCTCCCTGCCGATCTATCAGTTCCGCGTCGGCCAGGAGATCTTCGCCGCCCTCGAGGGGGCTCTCGGCGAGGTGCTGCCGCGGTTCCTGCCCGACCCCATCGCCTTCACTCCACGCCAGGCGATCTGGGCACTCGAGGGCCTCGCGATCCTCACCTTCCTGGTGCAACTCGTCACCAGCGCCTCGTTGCTGCTGCCGAAGTTCGCCCACCGGGTCTATCTCGTCGGCGACGACCGCGTGCGCCTGCGCGACGGCATTTTCACCGTGCGCGAGCAGACCTTCACCGTCGCCAACATCCAAAACGTCGTCCTGCGCCAGGGCCCGCTGCAGCGCCTGCTCGGCATCGCCGACCTGGAAATCACCACCGCCGGCGGCGGCGACCACAAGGGCGACGACGACACGCCCAATCTCCACGTGGGCCGGCTCCACAGCCTCGACCGCGCCGAGGCGATCCGCGATCGTTTGCGTCGGGCGGTCGAACAACACCGCCACGCCGGCCTCGGCGACGACACCGCCCCCGAGCCGACACCGAGGGCTGACGGATCGGCCGCGCTACTGGATGCAGCGGCCGCAACGCTCGGCGCGGCGCGAGCGTTGCGGCACGAGCTCGAGGGGCGGCCCGCAGTCACTGCCCCGGGTACATCGTGACGACCCGGCCGAGGTGGTCGAACACCACCGTGGTCACGTTGGAGTTCGCGCAGCCGGCGTTGCGATCCTCGCCGACCACCACCCCCAGGTTGGCGCTGGCGACGTACTGCCCGAGGCCGTTGACGTAGTACTGACAGCCGGGATTCTGCACCGTGGAGTAGCACACCTCCTCGAGCCGGGCGTTGTTGCAGCTGTCGATGAACCCCGGGCGGTACACCGACTCGTTGTCGCCGGCACAGGTGACGTTGGGGGCGCAGTGATGCGCACGGACATGGGCATACGAGCCCGTCCAGGTGCAGTCCGCCACCAGCCCGGCGGCGCAGGCGACGAGAGCGACGTCGTCGGGGCGCTCGGCGATGCGCGTGTCGCGGACGCTCGATGCACAGCCCTGGGTCACGATGGCCCAGACCATGCCGATGATCGCCGGAGCGAGGCGTGGATGACGAATCGAGTGGTGATTCATGGTCGTTCTCCTGGGTGGCGGTGGTGTTCCCACCGCCGGACTTGGAAAGATCAGCGGTACTTGATGATGTAGTTGACGGCGACGTTCTTCGCCCTGGTCTCGCTGCTGCTGACCAGTGCCGGCGAGTCGGGCGACGAGGTCTTCTGGGTGGTCGTCGCCTGGCCGGCCCCATTGCCCTGGTTGGCCAGGGCAGCCGGAACGATCACGGTGTAGGTGTGGGTGTGATCCTGCAGCGCGCCACACTGGAGCGAGCCGACTCCGCTGCTGGTGCCACTGCCCGAGGGTCCGATGCGCTTGGAGGCGTCCGGGTCCATTCCGGAGCCGCTGTCGGCCCCCCGAAGGAAGAGGCCACGGTAGTCGGGCAGACGGAAGGCGAGGTCACTCGAGCGTTTACCGTAGAGATACCCCAACACGGAAAACAGCTCTGGGTAGGCATCACACGGCAGGTACCGGCCATCGCACAGCATCCAGCCACCGGCCTCGAGGCGGTTGAGGGGGACATTCGGGTCGAGCACGCCGGCCTTGGCGTTCTGGCTCGAGCATCCGGTCGACGCCCAGACGTTGTTGGGATCGGCGGTGACCGGGTCGACCTGGCCGGCAAAGGGACACACCGTTCCGACGGGAACACCGTTGGTCATGACAAGGCTCCAGAGGAGGCCCGGGCCTCCGGAAAGGCAGAGGCCCGGGCGGGGTAGGCGATTAGAAGTCGTCGGACCAGCGCAGCTTCGGGTTCTTCTCGCGGGCGGCGAGGAAGGCGGTGTTGCGAGCGGCCGCGGTGACCGGCGGCGCCCAGGTGTCGTTGGCATGGAGCACCGTCGACAGCGAGTAGATGCCCGGCTGGTAGTCGAGGCGCAGCGGGTTGTTGACGGTGCTGATGTCGATCACCTGCCCCGGCTCGAAGCTGCCGTAGGCAACGAAGTACTGGGGATGCGGCGTCGCGGTGATGTTGGTGTTCGGCCGCGCCTGGGCGGCGTAGACGGTGCTGCCCGACATCGTGATGCCGACCGAGGCCGACGAGTTGACCGGGATGCTGCCGTCCTCGGCGATGTAGAAGCGCGTCGGATCGGGACCGGCAGTCTGCGCACCGAACTGGTAGGCGCCGTTGTAGCTCAGCGGGATCATGTTGGTCGAGGGCGAGGCCGAGCGGGTGTCACTGGCGCTGAAGATCACACCGGGGGCGAGCGTCCCGGTGTCGGCCCAGGAGAAGCCCCAGTCCACCTGCCACGTGAACTTGACCGTGACGTTGGGCCCGGGGTTCGAGTACTTGGTGAACCACGCGATCGCCATCGCGTTGGGGGCGAAGCTGCCCGGATCGTTCTGGAACAACATGAACGAGTCCGAGTGGGCGGAGTTGTTGACGATGGTGAGCGAGTACTGATACGACATCTGCCTCTCCTTTCCATGGGTTCCCCATGGGGTTGTCGAACAGCGACGCGGCGGACCATCCGCCGAGCCGCGAATGCGGTTGGTTGGCACGCGGGATCACCGGTTCCTCCGAACGGTGGCGGCCGAGGTCGCGGCAGGTCCCGGCGTGACGATGCCGACGCCGGCCTGATAGTCGACCACCCCCGCGAGGCGCAGCTGGGGGGCGCCCGCGGTCACCGTCCAGCTGTTCTGGGTATCGATCACCGCTGTCATAGCGGTGACACCCACCGGAAAGGTGACGGTGGCTCCCGGGTTCAGCGCCGACGGCGTCACCACATCGCCGACGGCGAAAGTCGAGCTCCCGAAGGTGATGCGATAGACCAGCTGCGCGGCGTTGGTCGGTGTGAAGGAGAGCGTGGTGTTCGGGGCAACCGGCGTTGCAAACGTACCGGCGCCGCTCATGGCAATGCCGGTCGTGGCCGCTGCTGCCGCGGGTACCGTTGGGTCCTCGGCCACCAGCAGGCTTCCCGAGGGGCTCGAAGCGGTCGGTGTGCTGAAGACGAAGCCGTTCTGGTCGTGCGAAAGAACGACGCGATTGGCGCTCTGAGGGTCGGCCGCTACTACCTGGTAGGAGCGTGCCGGTCCCGACTGGCTTTGCCACTGGAATCCGTAGGAGAGATTCCAGCCGAAACGCACCCACACCCCAGGATTGGCTCCGACCACGAGCCAGGCGAGCTGGAGCAGGTTGCTCCCGCTGAACGCGACATTGACGACATCCTGGTACACCAGAGCCTGACCGCCCACGGAGGACTGGTTGCCGAACCACAGCTGGTACTGCTGGCCTGACATGCGATCCCTCCTCCCGGTTGCGGTGAAACACCTGGTTCACCCCCAGCATCGAGATTCAGGAGCGACAGGAGACATCGATGCCGCAACTCGGCCTCGACCCAAAGGAAAGAGCCGCCCGAAGGCGGCTCTCGCGAGGCTATGGTCGCAGCCTGCGCTCGCTACTCGATCGGGTCGGTGTAGACCTTCGGATCGTCCCAGACGCCGTCGACGGCCAAGCGATACGAAAGCAGACCCTCTGATTTCCCGAAGTCGAAGCGCAGCGACGTCACCTTGGCGTCAGGTGGGGGCGGGAAGGGATCCGGGTCGAGTACGACTGCACCAGAGTCCGGGGCCACGAACCACGGGCTGGCGGACTTGGAGGGCAGATCGCTTCCACCGGCGACGATCTGAAAACCCGTGATCGACGAGCCCGCCGGGTAGCCGAGCTCGATTCCGACGATTCTCGACCGCGCCGGCGGCGCGATGGAGCCATCAGGCGCGACCGACCAACCGGTGGAGCTGCGGGTCATGTGGTAGGCGAACTTCGAGCTCCCGAAGCCCGCGGCAAAGTAGGAGAGGGCGATGCTGCAATTGGTGTCTTTCAAGGTTTCCTCCTCGGTTCCTGAATAGGTGGACGGGCCAAAGAAACAACGCGCTGGGCAAACGCTTGCTCGGGCCGTGCGGCGCCGGCCTGCGCCGCAGCGGTGCCGAAGTCGGGGCAAACGCTCTCGAGCTCGGGATCGTGGTAGCCCGTCTCCTCGATCCGCTGCTGGAGCGCGGCGGCGTGCTCGAGTCGCCCAGCGCAGCGCAGGGCAGCCGCCACGGGCGCGTGGACGCGGCCGTCGAGGCCGTGACCCAAGAACGGGCTCACGGCGCCGATCGCCTGGGTGTAGGCCGACTGCGCCTCCTGCGGGGTCGGTGCACTCGACCCGAGCAGAAGGTAGCAGTGGCTGAGCCAACGGCCGAGAGACCGATCATCGGGTAGGTCCTCGCGAAGATCGGAGAGGATCTCGATTGCCTCACCCAGGAGTCGGCGCGAACCTTGGACGTCCGTGGGCAGGAGCAGCCGCGCGCGGTGGTACATCCCGATTGCCTGTGTCCGGCGCCACTTCGGCACCGTGGGATCCCGGGCGAGAAGGGCCCGGGTCAGCGCGTCCTGCCGGTGCCAGTGGTCGGCCGCACCTCGCCGGTCGCCCTGGTCGAGCAGGATGCGACCGCGCTCGAGGTGCGCCCAGGCCAGCCTCAGGACCCAGCTGGCGTTGGTCGGGTCGCGGGCGGAGAGCGTCTCGAAGATCGCGAGCATCGCAGCGAACTGTTGCTCGGCGAGGGCAAACTGCCCGAGCATCAGGTGTTGGATCCCCATCTGGCCGTGGCCGGCCCCGAGAAAGTCCAAGCTCCGTGCCGTCGGGCTCGGTCCTTTGGCAAGATCGCGGCGCAGGGTCAGGCTCGACTCGAGGTGGCCCGTGGCCTCGCGAAGCCGACCGAGATCCTGAAGGGTGACCGCAACCGTTTCGTGGCTCGCCGAGAGCTCGAGCATGGCCTCCGAGCTCCGCTCCGCGCCGGCGAGCCGCTGGTCGATCGCGAGCGTCGCCTGCAGGTGGGAGAGGGCCGCTTCGAGGTCTCCCCTGCTGCGCCGCAGCGTCCCGAGATTGCTGTGCGCGTAGGCCAGCTCACGTTGCCACCGCGGGTTGCCCGGCTCCCTGGCCACGAGGGTCCGGGCCAGATCGAAATAGGTCTCGAAGTGCCGACTGGCCACCGCCAGTCGACCCTGCTCCCACGCGATGAACCCCATCCCGAACTCGCTTTGGGCGCGGTCGAAGATGCGCTCGGGAGAGCCCGGCTGCTCGGTCGCCAGCCTCCGGACCAGCTGCAGCGACTCGGCCATCGGCCCCAGCGCCCGCCGCAGCTCGCCTCGGCGCGCCCGCACGTCGCCGAGGTGGAAGAGCTGCGCGGCGCGCTGGTCCAAGTCGGCATCGCGGGAGCCCTGGATCGGCGCTTCGATGCCGTGCCCCAGCGCCGCCGAGCCGATGTCGTCGACGAGATCGAGTCGGCCCAAGTTCTCGAGCTCGCTGCGCAGATCCCCCAGCAGGAACCCGACGAGCTCCTCGTTGCGGGTTTGGTGCTCCAGCGCCTGCGTCCGGGCGGCGTGGTCGCGCGAGCCGAAGCTCACGGCCAGGACGGTCGCCACCGTCACTGCCGCCGTTGCCAGCATGCTCGTCGCCACCAGCGAAGCATTCCTGGCGAGGAATCTCCCCGCACGATACCTCCGGCTGCCGGCACGAGCCTCGACGACTCCTCCCTCGAGGTAGCGACGCAGGTCGGCGGCGACCGCACCGGCCGTCGGGTAGCGTCCGGACGGATCACGGGCAGTCGCGCGCAGGATGATCGCCTCGAGATCCCGCGACAGGCCGGTCGCCCGCGAGCGCGGCGGCGGCAATTCGCCGGCCACCGTCCGGCGCAAGACCTCGAGTGTCGGTGCACCTGCGAGCGGCAGCTCGCCGACCAGCATCCAGTACATCGTGACCCCGAGACTGTAGACGTCCGCGCGCCGATCCGCCGCCGCTTCTCCCAACGACAGGCGCTCGGGGGCTATGAAGTGCGGCGACCCGGCAAGACCGTCGCGCGCGTGCGAATCCAAGCCTCCGAGCTCGGCAGCCAGCCCAAAGTCGCTGACCATCGCAACCGGCGGGTCGGGTGGATCCAGGTGGACGAGAACGTTCGAGGGTTTGACGTCCCGGTGCAGCAAACCCTGGCGATGGGCGGCATCGAGGCCCTCGGCAGCCTGAGCCAACAGCTCGACCCGAGCCTCGAGCGACAAGGCAGGTCGCAACTCGGCGAGGGTTCCGCCCACGACTCGGCGCATGGCGATGAACGGCTCGCCGTCGAGATCACCGCAGTCGTACACCTCGAGCACGTGCGGATGTTGGATGCGCGCCTGTGCTCTCGCCTCGCGGACGAAGCCCCCCACCACCGCTGGATCACCGTGGAGGAGGAACTTGAGCGCCACCGGGCGGCCCAGCACGTGGTCGAAGGCCTCGACGACACGACCCATTCCGCCCACTCCGAGGACCCGCATCGGTTCGTAGCGCGCCGCCGGATCGACCTCCGCGGCCAGCCCCTCCGACGCGTCGTCCGCCGCGTTCCCTTCGTCGATTCCGTGCAGGCCCGCCAACTGGGCCGCCGCCGGCGCTCGCAGGAACGACGACGGCAGAAGGAGGCCGGTCGTGCTCATGAGCTCGCGCTCAGCTCGCGATGGAGCCAGAGCCGGGCGCTGCGCCAGTCGCGCACCACCGTACGCGTCGTCACCCCCAAAACCTCCGCGGTCTCCTCCACCGAGAGGTCGGCGAAGTAGCGCAGCTCGACCAACCGTTCGACCCGCGGCTGGGTGTGCCGGAGCTTGGCCAGGGCCTGATGGATCGCCAGCACTTCTTCGGGGTGATGCTGCTGCGGGTCGGGAACCTCTGCGGTATCGGTCTCGAGATCGGCCGGGTCGCCGGAACCGCGCTTTTGCGTCAGTTGCCGCCGCGCCTCGTCGACGAGGACGAACCGCATCGCGCGCGCGGCAACGGCAAAAAAGTGCCCCCGATCGCTCCAGGCGACATTCGCCTCGACCAACCGCAGGTAGGCGTCGTGCACCAGGCTCGTCGCCCCACGTCGCTCGGAGCTGCCGCGGGCCGCCAGCACCGAACGTGCCAACCGCTTGAGCTCGACGTACAACACCTGCCACAGAGCCGCCGGGGCGCCGGCGTCGCCACCCTGCCACGCCGCCAACAGCTCGGCGACCTCAGCCTCCGGCTGGTCGGGAACGCGGGCGTCGGCGAGGGCCTCGACACCCCCCGGCCGAGCCGCCGCAACCCGACTGTTCCGGGCGGAATGGTCCTTTGCTCCCGCATCGATGAGCTCGCGCACGTCACTGGCCTCCCTGGTCGCCCCCAGGATACGACCAAGAAACGCGCTTGTCGTCGTCCAGTTGGAGTACGTCCGCTTGTCGCTGCCCTGGGACGAGGGATACCGGGAACGAGGGACCAGGGACCCGCCGGAGCGCCAGGGCAATCTCCAGCGAGACCGAGACTTCGCCAACGCGGCGGCCGCAACCGAAGCGGGAACCCAGACCCGGACTCGGAAGAAGAGTTCTTTGGTTCGGAGAAGAGCGACGCGCGTCGCTTCAGAT
>CAZRFU010000001.1:118236-143181 GCA_964599475.1 uncultured Thermoanaerobaculia bacterium | reverse complement strand
CTCTACCCCATCGACTTCCTCCTCCCAGGCTTTGCCTGGCGCACACCCGGTACCTCCCCTTCTCAGCTGCCGCAGCGAGCCCGCAGCGCCTCGAACGCCTCGCGATCGACTGGCGTGGTGCCGACAGCGGCGGTGCGCGCCAGGCGTTGGGCCCGGACCCCCGGATCGGGGTGTGAGGACAGGAACGCCGGCAAACTGGTGGCACCGGTTTCGATGGCGGCGAGACCCTCGAGCGCCGCAACCAACGCCACGCTACCGATTCCCGCCTGCTCCAGCAGTTGGGCGCCGCGATCGTCGGCGGCCTGTTCGAGCTCGCGCGAGTACCCCAGCTCGGCGAGATCGGTGCCCATCGCCACCAACAGACCTTCAAAGCCGCTGACGTCCCCGAGCAACACGGCGATCGCGCCGCGGAGCGCCACGGTCGAAACCAGCGAACGCAGGCCGTGCCGCAGCTCGACATGGGCGATCTCGTGGGCCAACACGCCAACGACCGCCTCGGGCTCGAGCTGCTCGACCAGGCCGCAGTGCAGCGCGATGGTGCCACCCGGCAACGCAAAGGCGTTGACGGTGTCGTCCTCGACCACGAAGAAACGCCAGCCGTCGCCACCGCTGGCTGCCGTCAGCGACGCCGCGAGGCGGTCGACCTCGGGAGCAAGCTGCTCCTCCCCGAGCCCCGCGGCCTCAGCCGAAAGCTCACCGAGCTTGCGCTCGAGCTCGGGCGACACCTGATCGGACAACGCTGCGACCAAGTACTTCCAGCCGAAGAAACCTCCGATCAGCAGGCCTGCGACGAGAGCCGCCGACGTCGCCGCACAACCCCAGAAACGCGAACGGCCACCTCGTCGCCGGCGCAGCGCCGCACCGACACCCGGCAGGTCCGAGAGCGCGTCCCCGAAGCCCGGATCGAGACTCGCGATCTCGACCCCAGGCGCCGCCGCATGGGCCACGAAGAGCATCCGGTCGTCGAATCCGCCGACCCGCGCGGCCAGCCCGTCGAGCGGCAGCTCGAACCGTTGCCCGCCGCCTTCGAAGAGCACCGCCCCGGCGATCCGCCGCGCCTGGCCCGCCAATCGCCCGCCCGGGACCGCGGCTCCAAAAGCTTCAGCCTCGAACGAGTCGTGCCCCATGGAGAGATGCTATCCGGGATGAACTTGCGAGATCGTATGCTGTATGCAGCTGTTGGTTTATGCTCTCTGCATGCGCACCACCCTCGACATTGACGAAGACCTGCTGCGAGAGGCACAGGCGCGAGTCTCTGCTCCGACCAAAACCGCGCTCATCGAGCTCGCCCTCGAGGCGCTGATTCGGCAGGCGGCCCAAGAAGCCCTCGCCGCGGCTGGCGGAACGATGCCTGATCTCGAGGTTGCCAGGCGGCGACGGCCGGCGTGATTCTGGTCGACACCGGAGTCTGGTCGCGCCACTTCCGTACCGGCGATCCACACCTGGCCGCGCTGCTGCGTGCCGGTCGCGTCGCCTGTCACGCCTGGATCGTCGGCGAGCTTGCACTCGGTCCAGGTATGCGACTCGGTCACCTCGAGGACCTGAAACGGCTCCGCTCGGTTCGGACCGTCGAGGACGCTGCGCTGCTGCAGTTCGTCACGCTCCATCGCTTGCGCTCGATCGGTTGGGTTGACGCCCAACTCCTTGCTGCCACCCTCGAGGCCGCCGCACAACTGTGGACAACGGACCTCGCCCTGGCCGCGCTCGCAGCACGATTCGAGGTGGGCTACCAACAAGGCGAGCAGCACGAGGGATAATCGCAGCATCTCTGGCAGATCCCAACATCGGAGTGCGAAATGAAGGTAGGCAGGGCCTCGCTGAAGTCGACCGCCTTGGTCGTGGGCTGTCTCGCTCTTCTCCTCGACCCGGCGTGGGCTTCGCCGGGCGAGGCTCCCCGGCGCGCGACCGGCGTCGTGGTCGTCGAAGGGGAAACCGTTTCACCAGACGCGGTTGCCCCGAAGCTGCGCCCCGGCGACGTCGTGCTCTCGTGGGAGTCACTCCCGAGCCCGGCTGACGACGGCGCTCGCGGCGGCGAGATCGCCGGCGCCGTCGACTGGCTTTGGCTGGTCAGGGAAGAAGTGCCACGTGGGCCGGTGCGCCTGCTCGGCTCCCGCGACGGCGGGCCGCTCGTCGTCGACCTGCGATCCGGGGAGCTGGCGCTCTCGGTACGGCCAGCGATGGACGCACCGACGCTCGAGCGTTATCGATCCGCTCCGCAGGATGTTCAGCCGGCCGCCTGGGACGCCCTGGCCGCGGAAGCCTCGGCCGCCGGCAACTGGCAGCTGGCTTGGTGGCTGCTGGCCGAAAGCGCCAGGATCCATACCGAAAGGCGAGATTGGGATCAGGCGACTGAAGCTCATCGGCTGGCCTCGGCACTGGCTGAATCCAGCCCTGAGGTCGCACCGACGCAAGCCGCCTTGGTGCGCGCCGATGCCCATCTTGCACGGGCGCTGCTGCTCGCCCGCCAACGCGCGAGCGACGCCGCGATCGAGGCCTTCCAGGAAGCCCAGACCGCGGCCGAGGGAGGCCTTGGCGAGAGTCTCTCGCTGGCCCGGGTCCTCCAGGAGCTCGGCCAGTTTCACGCCGCACGCGGGCAGATCGCCGAAGCGCAGTCGCTTCTCGAGCGGTCGCTCGCGGTCGCCGAAGCCGTTGCCCCCGACAGCGTGCCGGTTGGCATCTCGCTGCGGGCCCTCGCACAGCTGCACTCGCGCAAGGGTGAGCTCGAAGCCGCAGAGGCCGCCGTCAGCCGGGCGCTCGCGATCCACGAGCGGCTCACACCCGGCAGCCTCACCCTGGCCGAAAGCCTCGGTGTCCGCGGGACGGTGGCGGCCCAGCGCGGCCACCTGCAAGCAGCAACGGAGCTGATGGAGCGGGCGGCGGCGATCCAGGAGCGGCTGGCACCGGGCAGCCTGACGCTCTCACGCACCTGGAACAACCTCGGCATCCAAGCCTGGTTGCGCGGCGATCTGGCCACGGCCGAGAGCTACTACACCCGATCGTTGGCTCTCAAGGAGACGTTGGCGCCGGAAGATCCTTCCCTCGCGAGCTCGCTCAACAACCTCGGCGTCGTGGCGAGCCAACGCGGCGACCTGGCTGCTGCCGAAGGGTACTTCGAACGTGCCCTGGCGATCTGGGAGGCCCGAGCACCAAACAGCCCCGAGATCGGCGCGAGCCTGACCAATCTCGCCACCGTCGCCGAGCAGCGTGGCAACCTCGATCGAGCGCGACACTACAGCGAGCGCGGCCTGCGCTACTACGAGCACCGTGCGCCGGGGAGCGACGAGGTCGCCGGCGCCCTCGCCAATCTCGCCACCTCGGAGATGACACGCGGCAACCTCGAGGCCGCGGCAGGGCTGTTCGACCGGGCACTCGCGATCGCGTCACAGATCGCTCCCGAGGGTCCGCGCGTCGCCAGGATCCAGCACAATCGGGGCAGCTTGGCCGCGCGGCGTGGGAACCTCGCCGACGCGGAAACCCACTACCGGCAGGCGCTGGAGCTGAAGGAACGGCTTGCTCCCGAAAGCCTCGATGTCGCCGAAACCTTGGCGGGCCTCGGCGACGTCGCAATGCGGCGCGGCGAGCTCGACAGCGCCGAGGCGTACTTCCGGCGAGCGCTCTCGCTGGCAGAGCGGTGGGCCCCCGACAGCGTCGACGCCGCCGAGCTGTGGTCCGCGCTCGGCACGATCGAACGCACTCGAGGCGAAAACGACGCGGCAGTGCGCTCCCACTCGACCGCGGTCGCCAAGCTCGAGCGCCAGGTCGGGCGACTCGGCGGGAGCGAAACCACACGGTCGACCTTCCGCGCCAAGTATCTGCGCAGCTACCACGAGCTGATCGAGGTCTTGCTCGAGCTCGGCCGTGGCGCCGAGGCCTTTCACGTGCTCGAGCGTTCGCGAGCGCGTGGCCTGCTGGCGATGCTCGCCGAACGAGAGTTGGTGCTTGCGCAGGACCTGCCGGCCAAGCTCGACGCCGAACGGCGCATCCACAGCACCGCTCGCGATCGGGTGGTGTCACAGCTGTTGGGGGCGGCCGCCCGCGGCGATGCAACCAAGGCCGAGGCACTGCAGGCGCGGCTTCGCGAAATCGAGCAGCACCAAGCCGAGCTGCGGGAACGCATCGTCAAGGCTTCACCCCGCGTCGCCGCGCTCGACTACCCCCAGCCGCTGACGCTCGCTGAGGCACAGGCGAGTCTCGACTCCGGCACGGTGCTGCTCAGCTACTCCGTCCACCGGGAGCGCACCGTGCTGTTCGTGGTCCCCGCGACCGGGAGCCTGCGGGCGATCGAGGTGCCGATCGCCGAAGACGAACTCGCCGCCTTGGTCGATCGCTTCCGCGCGGCGATCCGGGCGAGCGCCACGAGGCCGGATGTTCGCGCCGAGCTGCTCGCCGTGGGAGCCGAGCTCGATCGGCTGCTGGTGCTCCCCGCCGAAGCCGAAATCGCCGCCGCCGAACGGCTCCTGATCATCGCCGATGGGCCACTGCATCTGCTGCCGTTTGCCGCCCTGCCCCGGGGAGTCGAGGGCGTCGACTCCGCCGTTTCGCAGTTTCTCGTCACCCGCAAGGCTCTCCACCTGGCGCCTTCCGTCACCGTCTACGACCAGCTCCGCCGGACGCGCCGAGCCACCAGCGCGCCGGGGCAGCTCGTCGCCTTCGGTGACCCACGCTACACCGTCGCGGCTCCCGGAATCGCCGAGGACGACTCAGTCGCACCAACCCTGCTGCGCTCCGTTCAGGAACGCTGGGGCGGCTTCAGCCCCTTGCCCGGGACCCGTGCGGAACTCGAAGAGATCGGGCGCATCTGGGGCCCGAGCGCACAGCTCTACCTGGGCGAACAGGCCACCGAGGAGCGCGCCAAGCAGCTCGGCCCGGGCCCCCGCCTGCTCCACTTCGCCGCCCACGGCTACCTCGACGAGAGCTCGCCGCTCAGCTCGGGCCTGGCCCTCACCCTCCGCGGTGCGCCCGCTCCCGGCGAGGACAACGGCCTGCTCCAGGCCTGGGAGATCTTCGAGCAGGTGCGACTCGATGCGGACCTCGTCACCCTCTCCGCCTGCGACTCCGGCCGGGGTCGCGAGCTCGGTGGCGAGGGCCTGATAGGCCTCACTCGCGCTTTCCAGTACGCCGGCGCCCGCACTGTGATGGCGTCGCTGTGGAGCATCGCCGACGACACCACCACCGCGCTGATGCAGCGCTTCTACCACTACCTCAAAGCCGGCAAGAGCAAAGACCAAGCCCTGCGTCACGCCCAACTCGATCTGCTGGCGGGTCGGGTCAAAGTCACCCGGCCGGGAGGGACCGTCGTCGACACCGCGCCACCCCACGCGTGGGCCGCGTTTGGGCTCAACGGCGACTGGCGCTGATCACCCACCGTCTCGCTTGCGGCGCGGCTCGGGCGGAAGGGCAGCGGAAGCGCCCCAGGTGCGTGCGGCAGCGCGCACCATCATCGTGCACCGCGGCAGCCGCCAAAGACCGGCCGGTGCCACCGGCCGGCTGGGGCGGTTCCCCGGCCCCTACGGAGAGTGGCTGCACGAGGCCCGACGAGCCAAGCAACGGCACCACGACGCATGCATTATGCTGAAGGCGGAAGGTCGCTATGCCAACACTCCAGATTCGCGAGCTGCCGAGTGACGTGTACGAAGCCCTGGCCGCGCGGGCTCGCCGGGAGGGCCGCAGCCTCGCTCAACAAGCGATCGCCGAGCTCCGCCGCCTCCCCGAGCTGGAGGCGCGTGAACAGCGGTTGGCACATCTCGCCCGCCTCCGCGGCCGCGCACCAGTTCTGCAGCAACCCGCGGTGAGCCCGGAGGTCCTGATTCGCGAGGACCGCGACCGTTGAAACGGTTGGTGATCGACGCCTCCGCCGCCGTGCGTCTGGTACTGGGTCTCGAGGACGCGCCGACGATCGCCGACACGCTCGCCGCAGCCGAGGAAGTCGTTGTCCCACACCTCTTGGCGGCTGAGGTGGCCAATGCGCTGTTGAAGTACGTCAGGGCCGGGCACCTTCAAGAGGCCCAGGCGCTCACGTGTCTCGAGGATGCACTGGCTTTGGCCACCACGACCGGCGACGACGCAGCGATCGTCCCCGAAGCGCTCGCACTCGCCGTGCGCCACGGCCACCCGGTCTACGACGCTTTGTATGCAGTCCTGGCGCGCCGGCTCGCGTGCCCGGTGCTGACCCGCGATCGCCGGCTTGCCGGTCTGCTCGCGGAGCTTCGCCTCGACGCCTGCTAACGCGGCCCCGATGATCCGGCATACGGGCAGCGGAAGCGCCCCAGGGTGCGTGCGGAAGCGCGCATCATCTTCACTGCACCCGAGCGCAGATCGCGTACACCGTATGTGCGGTCACCGCACCGCCGGTGTCGCTGCCGAAGGTCGTTTCGTCGCTTGGGAAACATGCCAGGAACTGTTGCTGCGTCCCGAGGTAGCACCCACCACCAGGAGCTTCTTGCCCGGAGGGCAGCTGACACTGAGGCCGTTACAGCTGCCGCAGCTCTGGCTCACTCGTTCGAGGCCGATGTCGAGCGTGCCGTCGATCGCCACCACTCCTGAGGCCTGCACCCGCACCCGAGCGCTGCCGCCGTTGGCCTCGATCCGCGCCTCTGCGGCCCCACCGAGCACTGCGTCACCGCGTCCAACAGCCCGGTGCCGGTTCGGCCGCTCAAACCTCACTTTCGTCTTGGCTCATCCAGCACGTTCCCTTCACCATCCACAATTCGGATTGGGCGTCGAGCCCGTCCCGGCGATCGAGAACGAGCCGTTCGAGAAGATGCAGGCAGCGTGGGTCGAAAAGCCCCCGGCGCCTTGGTAGCTGTTCATCTGCGCTCCCCAGTTGATGCAGTTCTGCTTGGTCCACGACGACGGCACCGGCATCGGCCCAACCGCAAAGGTCGCAGCCAGCAGGTAGCAGGCCTTCTGAGCCGTCTGCTGGATTTGCCCGCCGACGATGAGATTGCCGGTGAGGAGCGCATCGCCAACCACGTGGAGCTCCTCTTGCGGCGCGACGTTCCCGACGGCGAACCGGCCCCCGACAAAGGAGAGCTCCGAACCCTGCAGACGAATCGGCTCGTCGACTGCGCTTTGCGCATTGCGTGTGCTGACGAGGAGCCCACCCGGCCAGTCGGAGCCGGAGATGGTGAAATCGAACGTCTTGGTCGCCCCGGCGTTCTCCACCCGCAGGTTCACCGCAGTCTCGGGAGTGACCGTGACCATCGATCCGCCGAGCGCCTCCGCAACGAACGCAAACGGTGCCGAGAGCACCTGCTGTCGCGGCAGGATCGGCGCACCACCGTCGACTGCGACTTCGACGTAGCGGTCCGCCGCATCGAAGGCTTCGCTCACAGGGTCGCCGTCGCCATCGTTCGACAAGACCACGTTGAAGACGCCGTCGACCACCGCCGCAGCGATCGTCTGTGGCCCCCACACCGGCACGTCGCCACACGGTGCCGTGCCGCACGGCGCCGCGTAGACCGAAAAGGTCAGGTCGTAGCTGCCGGTCGCCAGCGGCTGGCCCGAGGCGTTGGTGAGTTGCCCCTGGTAGTTCAGCAACGGAGGTACCGACTGGGCACCCAGCGGCGACAGGGTCACGAGCATCACACCAAGAACCAACACAGTCCTCATTGAATTCTCCTTGATTGATCGCGAGCCATCGACATCGGTCGACCTGAGACTGCTCCTAGTACTTGACGAGGAAACGGAGCGAGGCGTTGGCCGGCCGAGTCTCGCTGGCAATGCGCGGATTTCCGTTCACACCGTCTGTCACGGCCGAGCGCACCTGGTTGTCGCGCGGGAAATTGGAATCAGGTTCCGTCGAGCCGGCCTGAGCGTCCTGCCCCCGCCAGGGCTGGCCTCCCACGCCGTACCAGTGATACCTGTGCCAGTGACCCTGGAAGGCATCCGGCTGACATGTCGCGACGGTACCGCCGGTCGGTCCTCCGGCTGCACACGCGGTGCGGGCTCCGGCGTCGGGATCCCTCCCGGCACCGTCATCGCTACCACGAATGAAGCGTCCGCGCAGATCGGGAAGGTTGAAGGTCGTCGAACCGTCACCCGCGCCCCATGTGATGCCCAGGGCTGCAAACAGCTCAGGGAACTGGGACCGACTCACCGCTTGGCCATTGCACTCGAGATAGCCCGCCGGCACATTCGTCCCTGCAAACGAGATGACAGTCCCTGGAGGAGGCGCCAACCGGGCACTCTCCGCGAGGAACGCAAAGGGTGCCGAGAGCACCTGCTGCCGCGGCAGGATCGGCGCACCACCGTCAACCGCGGCCTGAACGTAGCGACTTGCGGCACCAAAGGCATCACTCACCGGGTCGCCGTCGGTGTCGTTCGACAAGACCACGTTGAACACGCCGTCAACCACCGCAGTCGCGATCGTCTGCGGCCCCCACACCGGCACGTCGCCACACGGTGCCGTGCCACACGGCGCCGCGTAGATCGAGAAGCTCAGGTCGTAGCTGCCGGTCGCCAGCGGCTGGCCCGAGGCGTTGGTGAGTTGCCCCTGGTAGTTCAGCAGGGGTGGCACCGACTGGGCGACCAGGGGCGACAGGGTCACGAGTATCAGGCCGAACACTAACGGTCTCATTGACAACATTTCTCCCTCCAGAAGACCCAACAAACGGCGAGGTCCGGCATCAGCTGCTGCTCATGGGCCGGCTGAGGGTGGGGGCTCGACGCTGCGGCCAATGAACACCTTGCCGGAGCCGTCCTTCGCTCCTGAGAACCACCCCTCGAGATACTCCTTTGCAGGAACGTTCACCACGCCTGATTTCTGCCCCGCGTGAACCAGCGTCACGTTGCCGGTCGAATCAACGCCGGTGACGATCGCGAAATGCCCGCTCCACTTGCCGCTCACTGCAGAATTCTTCTCCAGACCGAGAATGTCCCCCTTCTTCAGCCTCGATGTCAGGTCTGCCAGCCCCTTCGAGTCCAACTTGTTCCAAGCGAACATCGCCGCAACCCCGTTGTCGCGGAGGTACGAAATCACTCCAGACGGTGATCCCCCGCTCGTGGGCTTGAAGCCGCCGCTGAAGATCCTCGCCAGTTGCCTACCTCCAACCTCGGACAAGCCCGCCCTGCCAAGCGAGAAGACTAGGAGTCCGCCACAGTCGGTCTTCTGGCCCCGCAACGCCTGACTCAGAACCCGCGAATCTGCGGGAAGGGTGAGGCGCGAGCTGTACTCGTACCCAACACCTGCCCGGGCAGCGACGGTCGCGCTGTCGGCCCACGCAGGATTGCTGCCGTCCTGTTCCCTCATCGTTATCGGACTGCGACCCGAAGGGGCGTACGGATTCAGTAGAAGCGACCCTGCGACAGGGCCTTCGAACCCGATGCCACTGGAAGGGCTGAGGCCCTCCACGAAGGCTTCGTCGACCGCCAGGAACTGAGAGGCCCATGGTTCGTAGCTACGGGCCCCGAAGTCCAGGACGGTCTCGAAGAGCACTTCGGCGTGACTGTAGGCAAATTGAGGCCCCAGCGGAGGCGTAAGCCTCGCCTCGGCACGCGTGCGGCCGTAGGGGAAGAAGGCTGCCGCCTCGCCTAGAGAACCCCCAGCCAGCGCCCCGGCCACCCGCGAGCCGACGTTGTCGTGAAAGTAGTACTGGTCGACCCCTCCGACGGTCGCGACGCGAACGGGCCCAACCTCGATTGACTTGTGCATCCCGGCAGGGGCCGCCAGATCCGAGTGTGGGAAGGGGTACAAGACCGCCACACCACGACGAATCGAGGCGACACGTCGGTCTGAGTAGTCGTAGAAGTTCCGGTTCGAGCCGGTCGAGTCGATCTGGAGCAATCGCGCCTTGTGGTCCCAAAGGTTCAGCCGGCCGAGTCCGCCGATGACTTGGCCACGCTCGTCGTACGAGATCACTTCTCGGTCGGCGCCCGCAGGTATCGATGAAACGGCATGGGGACCAGGAGCGGCAGCTGGAGCGCGCCCGTCGCGTCCCCAAGCCATTGCGTTTCCGGAGCCCGGCGAGCTGCCACCGTAGGTCAGCTCCCCGAAGTCGAACGTCGGCGAGGGCGTGAGAAGCCCCCCTCCGCGGCGAACAAGATTCCCAATCCGATCGTACCGATAGTCGAGCTCCCCCCACACCGCAACATTCGCCGCCCTGGTCAGGCGATACAGGTCGTCGTACTCGAGCGCTTTGGTCTCGCGGAACTTCCTTGCCTCCGCCGACGAAATCCCCAGCTCGACGCCAATCTGATCGAGCTCGGCGTCGGTGCGACCGTCGGTGATGGTGGTGATGTTGGAGACGCCGTCGTAGCTGTAGTTGAGATCCTGCAGCGCCACCCCATCCCCCAACCGCACGGTGTGGATCCGGCCCAACCGCAGGCGGTGATCGAAGCTGTAGCTGGTGACGGTGCCGATCTGATAGTCGAGGCGCGAGAGTTGCCCGGCGGAGTTGTAGTCGGCTCTCGGCACGACGGTCGGGATGGTCTCGAGCAGGCCGCGGGGGTTGTAGGTGTAGTCGATCCACGTGTTGTCGGGATAGGTCAGGCGGGTGACGCGATCCATCGAGTCGAAGTCGTTTTCGGTCTTGAACGACGCCATGTCACCGGTGCCGGTGCGGATCTTCTTGACCACCCACTCGGCACGGCCGCGTTCGTCGAAGGAGGTGTGCTCCTCGCCCGAGGTGTCGCGCACCCAGGCGAGGTAGCCGCGGACGTTGCGTGCGGTGACGACCTCGTAGGGGATCAGCGGCGGGCTGCCTTTGCCGGTGGCGTGTTTGGTCGCAAGGTCGACCGACCTCGCGACGTCGAGGGTGTCGATCTCGCCGTCGCCGGTGAGATCGAAGCCGGGCTGTGGCGCCTGCTGCCCGAGGATGGTGTCGACGAGAATCTCGGGCGTGCTGCGCGGCGGGGGGGCGTAGCCGGTTTCGACCGGGCCGGCGATACGGTCGTAGTGGTAGGCGACGTCGGCCGGGCGGCTCGGCAACGGCCCCGGGTTGGTCCAGCGCTGGTTGTAACCGAGGGTGTTGCCGGTGTTTTCACCCGCCGTCGCGTAGTGCTCGGACAACAGGCGGTTGACACCATCGTAGCCGTAGGCGATCTCGAGCCCACGGGCATCTCGGGTACGAACCAGGTTGCTCGCGGCGTCGTAGGCATACCACATCCAGCTGCGATCGGGGTCGTTCATGAAGACCTTGCGCTTCAGCCCGTCGTAGAAGATGTGTTTCTTGTTGTTCTGCGAGTCGGTGTAGCCGAGGAAATCGTCGAGCACGTCCCAGCGGTATTGCGTCACCCACGTCGCCAGTGGCCCAGGATGGCCGTCGTCGGTAAGCTTGACTACCTCGTGGACCTCACGCAGCCGGCCCTGGCCCTCGTCGTCGAGCAGGCCGTCATGCACGTAGACCATCTTGGCGCCGGCATGGGGTGAGCCGACCCGCGTCTGCTCCTCGTCCTCGACGATGCGCTTCAGCGGTTCATAGGTGATGCGCGAGAACACCGGCGGGGTTTCGCCTGGACCTTCGGGTTGAGTCGCCTTGATCTCACGCGCGAGGGCGTCGTATTCGTGGCGGGTGTGGCCGGTGCCGAAGCTCGGTTCGACGAAGTCGAGACTACCGAGCTCGAAGTAGGGTAGGTACTTCTTCCAGGGCTGCTGGCGAGCGTTGAACTGCACCGTGTCGCTGACCACCACCTGCCCAGGATCCTCGCCTTCGGCACGAGTCATGACCTTGCGCCCCAGGCCGTCGTAGAAGGTACGGCTGTCGACCGTGCCTCCTCCTGCCGCCTCGCGCTGGCGGGTTTCGACCCAGTTGATCAACGCACCGCCACCCAGGTCGTGCGCCAAGACGTAGTCGTATTCCACCGTTGGCGCCACGGCGGAGTCGAGCGGTTTGACGATCGAGGTCAGGCGCCCGAAGGTGTCGTAGCCGTAGCACGTCTCGAAGTCGTTGAAGTCCGTCGAGCACGTGACGACTCCCCAGCCTTCGTCGTAGCTCGCGGACAACACCAACACGTCCCCCGGAGCATCGGGATTGCCGGTATGGATCTGCTCCTCGACCGGGAAGGTGTGGTACGCCCCGTCGTAGACGATCTCGCGGAAGTGGCCGGGTGCGGTACCCCACAGCGGGTCGTAGAGATGCGTCGGGTTGCCGAAGCTGTCAAATGCCGTCCGCGAGGAGGCGACGAAGCCGGTAGGGCTCGACGGATCGTGCCAGGCGCGGGTCATGGTGCGGTTGCCGGCCGACACCTCACCCAAGTTGGCACCGGCGAAGGTCTCGTCGTCGTAGAAGTGGCGTTGCCGCGCGAACACCGTGCCGAGGTCGTCCTGGATCTCCTGCTCGACCAACCGATCGAGCATCCAGGCGGCCTGCCCGCTCGGGAAAGCCGCCGACCAGGTCGCCACGGTGACCCGTTCGTCGTCCCAGGCAGCACGATCTTCGGCGCTGTCGCCGATGGTGCCGGATTCGTCGACATCCTCGACCCGACCGTATTCGGCTTTCAGCACCTCGTTGCCGAAGTTGTCGTAGTCGTGTTCCCACTCGAGCACCACCGGCGTACCGAGGCCACGTTCGAGCACCTCGCGGCGTTTCGACGCAGCAAAGGCGAACTCGACCGTGCGCGGGTCGCCCGGCAGGGTGGCGGGCAGATCGGGCGAGAGATCCGAGGCGACCCAGGTCTGGGATTCTCGATGGAAGACCTCGCCCAGCTCGTCCCGGGCCTCGACCACCAGGGGTTTGCCCTTGAGGGCCTCCGAAAGGTTGCCGAGGTCGAACTCATAGGCGGTGACCAAGGTTGGCGCACCTTGGGCATCGTCGCCGATCTCGCGCCGCTCGGCCCGGGCAAAACCGCGGAACTCGCGTTCGAGCCCGTCGTAGAAGCCGTCGTGGTAGTCGAGCTCGGTGGCGTAGACCACCGCCTCGCGGCCATCGCTGACCTCGATGCGTTTGACCACCGGGATCGGCGTCGGCGTCGGCAGAGGCCACGCTTGCCCCGCCTCGCGATCGCGTTGGCGTTCCGCGGTGCTGGTGCCGTAGCCGATGGTGGTCGTGCGGCCGATGCCGTTGGTGATGGTCTTGAGCTGGTACGGCTGCTCGCCCGGTTGGAAATCGACGAAGGCGAAGGTCGACGAGCCCGCCCCCGGGGTGTTCCACAACACGTCGGATGACCCGTTGCCGTTGACGTCAGCGATGCGGAACTGGGTGCTGCCGGTGGTGACCGGCCCCGCCACCGTGAAGGGCGGTGCCAGCAGGCCCGCGGTCGGCACAGCGGCCGATGGAATGCCCAGGTTCAGTCGGACCTCGACCGAGCTGCCGTTGACCCACACCACGTCGGACAGACCGTCACCGTTGACGTCGACCGCCGCCAGCCGCGACGGATCGGCAACCCCTGCGGGCGGGTTCGCCATGGTGACCAGGGGCCCGAACATCCCGCGCCCGAGGGCGGGCACGTAGGTGGCGATGCCGTTGTCGACCCGCACCAGATCGAGCAGGCGATCGCCGTTCATGTCGGCGAGGTGGGTGGTGGGAAGCGACAGGCGCAGCACGGCGGGCACGGCTGGTCCGAAGAATGGGGAGGAGAAGCGCCCGTTGCCGAGGGCGAGCCACGCCTGGGTGAACCCGGCTGA
Source organism: uncultured Thermoanaerobaculia bacterium (assembly GCA_964599475.1). Lineage (GTDB taxonomy): Bacteria > Acidobacteriota > Thermoanaerobaculia > Multivoradales > CAZRFU01 > CAZRFU01. Next base: position 129,620 of record CAZRFU010000001.1, on the reverse strand, counting down.
GGTCTGCAGGACATCGACCCGTTTGTCGTGGTCGAGGTCGACCAGGCGCGTGTCGGGATCGGTCAGGTCGAAGGCCGACGAGGTGAGAAACCCACTCGTGACCCACTCGAGGTCATCCAGTGTCCAGACCTGCGTGGTCGTGCCCGACTTTTCGCTGAGATCGGTGCGACCATCACCATCGAGGTCCGCGAGTTGGATGTTGGCCCCGCCCAGGTTCTTCAACACTGACGCGGTCATGAACAGCCGTGGCCCCCACTCGACCTCACCGAGCTCGTCCGGGCCGAGGTTCAGGAAAAACGACTGCGGCTGGATCGGCACCGAGCTGGTGTCGAGGATGTCGGGCAAAGCGTCGCCGTCGAGGTCGAGCAGATCGATCGAGCCACCGAGGGTCAGAGCGGGAGCAGTGGGCATCGCACTCGCGAGCCCTTCGCCCGAATCGAAGGGCACGTAGGTGAAGGACGCCGGTGGCAGCGTCGAGGTGCCGTCCCGACCTTCGGTGGTGACCGACGCCAGCAGCGAGTGGGGGCTGGTGCTCGAGGTCGCCGCGTAGGCGAGGCGATAGGCTCGCACCGGGCTCCGGCCCTCCTCCATCGCGATCCGCACCAGCCGCCGTGCAGTGATCAGCGCGAAGCCCGGCCGATGGTCGACGATCGGGTCAGGCCGGGTCTCGTAGACGAAGCCGATCACCATGCCCGAGCCGTCGTGGGGGTTGTAGCGGATCTCCTCGAGGTAGACCTGAGTGGTCCCGTCGGCAGGCCCCGACCACACGAAGGCGATCACATTGCCGTTGGGGTCTTCCATCCGCTCGAGCTGCCAGCGAAACGTCCCGCCGAGGGTAGGCCGAGTGACGCGCGCCGACGAGCTGGCACCGAAGGTCAGGGTCACTCCGTCGCGCCGACGGGCGATCCACCAATGGTCGGAATCCTCGGCACACGGCAGGCTGCCCGCGTCGGCGCAGGCGCGCTCGAAGCGGGTGAAATCGACCTCGTTTTCGCAGCGCCAGCTGCCGTCGGCGAGCGGCACCAGCTCCTCGCCGGAGGAGTGGATCAACGTGTCGAGCTCGTCGAAATCGTCGACCGTGCCGTCCTTGTCGTCGTCAACGCTATTGGCAGTGTCGACATAAAACGGCAAGCCCTTGTCGGTCTGGCGCTGGATCCACGGCAGGCGCATCGACCAGCCGAGCCCCAAGACGTCGTTGCCGCCGCCCGAGTTGTAGACCAACGCCAAGTCCGGCGCAAACCCGGCCCGCCCCGGCAAGGTGGCGAGCGGGATGGCGTAGCTCGAGGTCCCGGTGTTCAGCTGCGGCTCGAAGGACTCACCCAGGCCTTCGATCGAGCCCGGGCCCGAGGGTAGGGAGATCACCGACGGTTTGACGCCCGATTTGTCGACGGCGCCGACCGGAAGAGCGCACGCTGAAAGCACCAGCGCCAACCCGGCAACACCTCGAGGCCACCGCAGGTCGCACATGAGCTCAGTAGCGAATGAGGTAGGCGACCGCAGCATTCACGGGCCGGGTCTCCGCCGCTGCATCGAGTAGCGCCACCTCCGGACTGGTGTAGAGCTGCGCGTTGCTGGCGAAGCTGACCGCATCGTCCTGATTGCTGCCGTCGTTCATGCTCGACTGGGGGGTGCCGTTGGCCACGGTGATCTCGCTCCCTGCGGCATTGAAGGAGATGATGTCGCGATCGAACCCGCTGGCTTCGCTGGTCGTGCGACCCCAGCGGTGTCGATGCTGGCTGAGGGCGTCGGTCTGCATCGAGCCAACGGCGTCGCCGCTGTTGCCGCCGGGGGCGGAGGCGGTCCTAGAACCGGCGTCGGGATCGCGACCGCTGGCGGCATCGAGGCCTCGGAGAAACACGCCGCGCAGATCGGGCAGGTTGAAGGTCGAAACCCCGTCACCCTCCCCCCAGGTCGTCCCCACGGCCGCGAAGAGCGCCGCGTAGGTCGCACGCGACACTGCACTCCCGTCGCAGAGCAAAAATCCGGCGGGTGGGACCGAGCCGGCAAACGGCACGATCGACCCTACGGCGAGCCCGTTGTCCGCCTGCACCACAAAGGCCGTCGACAGCACTTCCTGCCGGGGCAGCACCGGCGCGCCACCGTCGACCGCGAGTTGCACGAACCGACTCGGGCCCCGGAAGGCCTCGGTGATTGGATCACCCTCCGTGTCGACGTGGAGCACCAGCTCGAAAGCGCCATTGACCACCTCGACCGCCGCAGAGACCGGCCCCCACACCGGCTGGTCACCACATGGAGCCGCCGCACAGTCGGCCTCGAACACCGAAACATCGAGGCCATACGAGCCGGTCGCCAGGGGCTGACCGCTCGCATCGGTCAGGACGCCGCCGAAGTTCAACAGTGGTGGGACATTTTGGCCCTGGGCAGCCGCGGCCGTGACCACCACCACGACGATCCCCACCAGGCACCGAGACATGTTGATCATGGCGGCTCCTAGTGCTTGATCACGAACAGGACCGAAGCGTTGATCGGCCGTGTTTCCGCCGGTGCATCCTCGATCGGAAGCTCGGGCGCGGTGTAGAGCTGCGCACTGTTGGCGAAGGCGACAGCATCGTCGTTGTTCGACCCCGACGCTGCGCTCGACTGCGGCGTCCCGTTGGCGACGGTGATCTCCGCGCCCGTTGCGTCGTGGCTGATGATGTCGCGGTCGAAGCCACTCGCCTGGTTGGTCGTGCGGCCCCAGCGATGGCGATGCTGTCGGAGTCGATCGCCTTGGACCGAACCGACGGCATCACCGGTCGCCCCGCCGGCGTTCGACGCGGTACGCGATCCGGCGTCGACATCTCGGCCGACGCCGGCGTCCCGGCCGCGCACGAACCTGCCGCGGAGGTCCGGGAGGTGGAAGGTCGTCGCCCCATCTCCCGCTCCCCACGCGGTTCCGATCACGGCGAACAATGCGGCGTAGTCGGCGCGCGACACCTCCGCACCGTCACAGGCCAAATACCCCGCGGGGACACTGCCGCCGGCAAACGGCACCAGCGCTCCCACCGGTACCCCATTGTCGGCCTGGATCGCGTACGGGCTCGAAAGCACCTGCTGCCGCGGCAGGATCGGCGCGCCGCCGTCGACGCTGACCTCGACGTAACGATCCTTGGCTCGGAACGCGTCACTGACGGGGTCACCTTCGCCGTCGAGCGCCAGGACGACGTTGAAGTAACCCTGCACCACGTCGGCATTCATCGTCGCCGGCCCCCAGACCGGCGAGTCACCGCAGGGCGCCGAGCCGCAGGGGGCGGCGAAGATCGAAAACGCCAGGGAGTAGGTCGCGGTTGGTAGCGGCGTGCCGTCGGCGGCCGAAAGCCGACCCTGGTAGTTGATCATCGGCGGCACGATTTGCGCACTCGACGACGCGGCAAGCGCCATGGCGAAGATTCCGATTCGGAGGAAGCGATACACGTCGGGTTCTCCGGGTTTCACGGCCGGGCGACCGCGTAGTGGTAGAAGTAGAGCTCGATGTCGTTGAGCTCGTCGATGTCGAGCACCGGCACGCTGATGTCGACCGTCGGAATGATCAGGCGCCAACCGGTGGCCGCGACCGAACGCTCGCGGAAGCCGTTGACCTCGGCGACGCTCGGTGGCACCTGGGGGTTGAAGGACTTCTGCATGGTCACCGGCAAGCTCAGACCCTCACTCGACTGCCAGGCGTCGAGCACCCCGTCGAAGTACCAGTAGCGGGTCGAATAGGCCTTCATCTCGCCGACGACGTGGTCCGGCCGCTGCGGATCGGGCACGGTGCCGATGTTCTGGTTGCGGATGAAGCTGGTGCCGCCGTAGGTGAGCTGGCCGGCGAGTTGGGTACCCGTGGTGGTGTGGGATCCCGGCAGCGAGAGCTTGAGCCACTTGATCTTGTCGAGGTAGAGCCCCTTCGAGATCAAGGTGCCGGTGCTCGAGAACCGCGGACCGCGGAAGAAAGTGCCGCCCGGGATCTCGCGCACGGTCGAGAAGTCGAGGATGATGTTGCCGTCCTCGTCCTGCAGCTGCTCGAGCTGGCGGCGGAAGGCCACCATCGCCGGCGGGTTCGACGGGTTGAACGGAATCGGCAGCCCAGTGATCGGGTCGTCGTAGCTGCAGTAGTTGAACGGAGGGTTTTCCCCCGGGCAGATCAGCTCGTAGCCGAAAAAGTCCTCGCGCACCGAGAACCAATCGAAGTAGTCATCCTTGATGAGGGTGCCGTCGAGCAGGGCGTTGAAGTCGTCCATCGCGACCAACATCGCCTGCAGCTCGCCGGCGTTGCGCAGGCGGAACACCGACCCCTTGGACCAGGTGATCGAGGACCCCTGGGGGGTGTGCAGAAACGGCAGGTTCCACTTGTACTCGAGCGCCCGCACGGCGTAGAAGAGCCAGTTCTGCGCCACCTGGAAGGCGTCGAACGCCTCGAGCATGTCGGTCTGCATGCGCAGCAGGTGGATCGGGTCGGCAAAGTAGCGATCCGCAAGGAGGGCATTTTCGCGGTCCATGCGCCGTTCGATTTCGTCGCGTTCGTTGAGCAGAGCTGTCAGACGGCCCATTTCCTGAGTGAGAAGCAACTGGGATTCGGCCGATTCCACCTCGATGGTCTTGGCTTGGAGCCACCAGGTCTTGATCTGCGCCTGGCTGTTGATGTCGAGAATCGTGCCGTTCAGGTCGTTGATCCGCGCCCGTTCCTCCGCTGCCAGCTGCTCCTTCTGGGCCTGGAGTCCCGCAATGCCCAGTTCCCCGGCGGCTTGAAGGATGCCGTTGCCAATGTGAGCGTACGTAGCGCCGGTGAATGCCCCACCAGTGCCAAGGCTCCCGACCGCCTCAGCTGCGGCGTTGGCAGCTGCCTGGACCGCGCGAATCTCGCCGATCTTCCGCGTCAGTTTGGCCTGCTGATTCCCGTAGTCGATGATCACGTCGTTGATCGCGTCTTGGACGCCGGCCTCCTGCCCGCGGCGTTCGACCTCGATCTCGATCTGGCTGATCAGGTTCTGCATCCGCACGTCGTTGGCGAGGATGCGCAGGCGCGCCGCCTCGATGCTCTTCACCTGCTGCCAGATCTCGCTGCCTTCGTTGTCCTCCGGCGTTTCGTAGCCCGGCTCGCCGCGGTTGGCACCGGTGATCTGGAACAGGCGTTCGTTGTAGCGGTTGGTGCGGTCGGCGTATTGGGTGGCGAGCTGGTCCTGCTGGCCGATGTAGGTGTCGTAGCTCGCGAGCGCCTCGGCGTTCTGCTGCAGGGCGTAGGTCAAAGGTCCGGTGCCGGGCGCCAACACCCACTGCCGTAGCGCGTCGTAGCTGTCGAAGATGTCGGGGTTGCCGCCGCCGGGTTGGAACTTCTGCACCAGCATCAGGAAGTCGTCGCTGTAGCCCAGCAGATTGGCGCCGCCTTCGACGAAGTCGCGCACCATCTGTAGTTGGCGCATCTGGTGACGCCAGCCGGCGATCTTTTCGGCCAGGCCCGAGGCGTTGCCGGCATCCGGCAGGTCGTCGGGATCGAAGGCCGACAGCAACAAGGTGCCTTCGAGGTAGAGCTTCTCCTGCGCCTCGTCGATCAGGTCGAGGGCGTCGGCGATGTCGGTGCCCTGCGCGCGCATCGCATGCAGCCGGGCGAGCTCGACCGTCGCATCGCCGTAGGAGGCGAGGATGTCGAACAACATCACCAGGTCCTTCCAGCCGGCGAAGAGGGGTGCGCCACCGGTGTCGAGCACCGGCGTCGGCACGTCGGCGACGAGGTAGTTGGCGCCGTAGAGCGAGCGGCTCGGCACTTCCTGCTGGAAGACGTAATAACCGAACGGTGTCGCCGGGTTGGCGTCGGGATCGACGTCGCCGACCGCCACGCCGACCGGGTCGCGCAGCAGCTCGAAGTAGCCCTGGAGAGCGTAGCGATACCCACCGGGAGTTTCGTCGTCGCCGAGCGCCGCCTGGTAGGCCGCAATCTCGTTGCTGATGACGAACCCACCCGGAGGTGGTGGGTTCAGGCGCTCGCGGGCGACGTCGACCAACTTCTCCTTGGCAAAGGTCTGCTCGGCCACGGCGCGGTCGTAGTAGAGATCGAGCAGGGCGTTGCGCAGCTGGTGGCTGGTTGGCGCGTACTTGAGCGCATCGCGCAGGATCCGTTCGGCGACGAGCGAACGGTCGCGTTCGGGCTGGCCGTAGTAGTCGCCCATGGTCGACAGGCGCGCTTCGATGGTGTTGACCGGATCGCCACCGACATCGCCGTAAATCAGATCCTTGTAGCGGAACGCCGCCTTGGAGCGGGCATAGACGAAGGCCTCGGGATCGTCGTCGGCGACATCGTCGCCTTCGGTCCAGTAGAGCAACTTGCCCGCCCGCAACATCGCGTCACCGATGAAGTCGCAAGTTTCCCCCGGCGGGCAGCCGGGTGCGGTCGAAAACGGGATCGAGGTGGCGAAGGGTTGGCCGAAGCTCGCCTGGACCAAGCGCACCGTGCCGTCGCTCGGTGCACACGGCAGCGGCGCCTGCGGCGGTTCGGTGACCGCCCCACACACCAGCCCGCCGTAGAAGGTCGTGGCGACCGGCTCGACCTCGTCGCCAGTGGGGTCGGCGACGAACCAGGGGTTGGTGAAGTCGGGACGCAGCGCCTGGGTCAGCAGCGCCTCGTCGTAGGGGATCTTGTCCTGGGCGAGAGCCGGCAGGACCAGGAGAGCCGACAGAACAAACGAGAGGGTGGTCTTCACGGGTCGTCCTCTCACGGGGATGGGTCGAGGGGTGGTTGCCAGGTCGAAGGCACGGGCAGGCCTTCGATCAGGGTGAAGGTGCCGGTGATGGTCGTCGACAGATGCGGCGAGGAAGCGGCGTTCAGGACCTCCGAGTAGCTCCCGCGGAGCAAGCCCGGTTCGACCGTGTGGTTCGGTGTGCCGTCGGTTGCGCTGAAGCTGAAGGTCCGGGTGAAGCCGGTCGCAAACGCGGTCGTCGACGCGCCAACACTGACGGGATCAACCACCATCGAGAAGGCCGTGTCGGTTTGGGTGAAGGTCGGCACCGCCCAACTGCCGGGAGGCAGGGTGCCGGTGCCGTCACTGACCAGGGTCGCGGTACGCCCGCCGCCGGTTTCGACCACCTCGAGCTGGAAGCCCAGCAGCTCACCCCCACTGTCGAGGGTACCGAACCAGGTGCGGTCGTTGTCGAAGATGTGCAGGGAATGCACCGAGCTCGCGCCGGGTTGGTAACACGACCCGGTGTCGAGCGACACGATCACCATCTCGAGCTCTTCGTCGAGGGCAGCGTCATCGAGCAGGGTGATGGGGATACTCGCGGTCGACCCGGCGAGGGTGATGGCGCCGGCCGGAGTGCCGTAGTCGACCCCGGCAGTAGCCGACCCGTCGACGCTGTAGTTGAGGGTGCAGAAGGCGCTGCGGCTCAGGGTCAGCTCGAGTTGCACGGTGCCGGCGCCCTCGGCGGCATCGGTGGTGGCGAGGGCGAACTCGACGGTCGGTGGATTGCAGCCGCCAATGAAGCAGGCGACGTCGCGAGCGTCGACCACACCGTCTTCGGTAACGTCGAGCTCCTGCACCGGTTGGGTACCCTCGCCCAGGATCTGGTCGACGATGTCGCCGACGTCAATCTGAGCGTGGGCCGCCGTCGCGAGGACGGCGCCCACCACGAAGGTGTGCAGCGACTTCATCGCGTCACCTCCTCGACCCGCAGCCCGCTGCCGGCGCTGCCGGCCTCGAGCGTGGCGCGCTCGACCACCCCACCGAGGGCATGCTCGAGGCCGAGGACCTCGATGCCGCCGTTGGCGACACCGGTGGCGTCGACCACCAGCTTGCCGTCGAGCCACAGGCGCAGGCCGCCGTTGCGAGCGCCGGGCGGTCGTTCCGACCACCAGTGCAGCCGCACCGTCGCATCGGCCGGAACGGCGATCCACCGCGACTCCCAACGGCCTTCGCCGGCGGCGATCACCGCGCGCAGCTCGCGACCCTTTTCGCCCTGGCGCAGCTCGAGGCGGAAGGGACTTTCGGCGGTCGTGCCGTCTGCCTTCACCACCGTGCCCAGTGCTGCCGCGGCGCCGAGGTCGAGCTCGATCCGCAAACCGGCGAAGCCGCCGGTGGTCGCGCTCCACTGACCGGTGTTGCCGCTTTCGAAGCCGTCCGCAAAGATGACGGCGGGCGTCAGCGGCACCGTCACCTGCGCGGTGTTGTTGCTGGGGTTGGTGTCGTTCATTCCCGCCGGCACCGCAACCGTCGCGGTGTTGGTGGTGTTGCCGCCCGGTGGGACTGCCAGGGTAGCCGTTGCCTGGAACACCACTTGCCCCGAAACCGGCAAGGTGACCAAGGCGTTGAGGCTGCCGTTCAGCGGACCGCCGGGGCAGGTCGCACTGCCGCTCGACGTGCAGGTCCACGACGCGCCGGCGATCTCGGCCGGCAAGGTGTCGGCCACGGTCGCACCGTTGGCCGCGTTGGGGCCGTTGTTGGTCGCCGTCACCGTGAAGATCACCTGTTCGAGCGAGTTCATGAACCCACTCTTGGTGATCGCCAGGTCGGTCGGCGTTGAGCCGGCCTGGACCGTAATCGTGCCCGGATCGAGCACGGTGGGTGTGATCGCCACGCCGTCGTCGGTCGACACCACCACCGCGCTGATGCCGATCGGGAGGCTCTGAGGAGAGGCGGCGCCTGAGATGGTGAACTGCACGCTGGCCAGCTGCCCTGACACCAGGCTCGCGTTGGTCGGCGAATACACCACCACGCGGTACTTACCCGCAACCACCGCACTGTCGATCACATGGTCGACCGCCGCACCGCCGATGCTCGCCCCCGTGGGTGTGAGCAGCGATGGCGAATAGGTCAGGTCGAGCTGCAGCGCTGCGATGTCCTGATCCGTGGCGAGGTCGATCGGCAGCGCCACACTCGCGCCTGCCGTGCCCGCCACCGCTCCGACATCGAGATCAGCCTGCTGCGCGCCGACCGCGCCGGCGGCAGCAATCAGCAGACCCCAGGTCCACACCGGTGATCGAAGTCTCATGAGTCCTCCGCGTCGTACGACCTGGTGACGGACACCCGGCCGCTATTTCCAGCAGTTCTGTGAGAGCAGAATCACTGTACGGCAGGAGCGACCTGTCGCGCATGATCCAAATGGACTATGTTGCTGAAAGTTGCATATAGCCGAGAAGTGGACCAGGGGCCGAGGACCGAGGAAAAGACGGACCGGGGAGGATCGGGGCTCGGGCACGAGAATCGCCCGCAGTCGGTGGCACATCGCGACGGAGCCGACCTCGCGGAAAGCTCGGCAGCCAGGCGGAATAGGGGCAGGCCAAGCCCGGCCAGCACAACGGCCGGCTGGGGGCGGTTCCTCGCCCGTAGGGTTCATCAGAAGCGGCCCCGGCCCGCAAGGGGCCCTCCCCCGGTACCTCCCTCGGGTACCCGGTACCCGGTACCTCCCTGCCTAACTTCCCCCGACGATCGCGGCGCTGTCCATCAACTCTTCGAGCAGGGTGAGTGCGACGGCTCCCGAAATGGCAAAAGGATCGAGGCGAGGGGTTTCGGAGTACTTGAGCACGATTCCGGTGTTGACCTTCGACAGGTCGACGCGGCCCATCCGCCACCCTGCAAAACGTCTCGCGGTGATCTCACCGTAGGCGAGCAGGGTGACGTCCTTGTGGCGCGGATCGGCGAGGACGCGGGCGTAGAGTCGATTGACGGCCTCGCGACCACCTTCGAGCACTTGCATGAACACTCCGCTCTGGCAGATGCAGAGCACGCCGGTGATGCCTTCCTGCGGGTTGTTCTTGCGACTCTGGGCGAGGATGCTGTCGACCACACCCTCCTGGATGGGGGCGGCGGCGCGGCTGGCGTAGACGAGGCGTACCAACATCGTTCGACTCCTCTACTTCTTGTCGTGGAGCAGGGTCAGGAACTCGCGGCGCAGATCGGGATTCTTGAGAAAACTCCCGCGCATCACCGAGTTGACCATCTTCGAGTCCATGTCTTTGACGCCGCGCCACTGCATGCAGTAATGGTCGGCGCGCAGCACGATCGCAAGGCCGTCGGGGCGCATCTTGTCCTGCAGCAGGTCGGCGAGCTGGATCACCGCTTCTTCCTGGATCTGCGGACGCGCCATCACCCACTCGACCAGTCGCGCGTACTTGGACAGGCCAATCAGATCGGAGTGTTCGTTCGGCATCACGCCGATCCACACCTGGCCGATGATCGGGCACAGGTGGTGCGAACAGGCGCTGCGCACCGTCACCGGCCCCACGATCATCAGCTCATTGAGCCGTTCGATGTTGGGGAACTCGGTCACCGGCGGCATCGGCGCGTACCGGCCGTGGAAGACCTCCTTGACGAACATCTTGGCGACGCGCTTGGCGGTGTCCTGGGTGTTGTGGTCGCTGTCGGTGTCGATTACCAGCGCGTCGAGCACACCCTGCAGTTTGCCCTGGACCTCTGCCAAGAGCTCGTCGATCTCCCCGTCCTCGAGGAAATCGGCGATGCTGTCGTTGGCATGGAAACGACGGCCCGCCGCGACCAGGCGCTGGCGGATGCGCTGGGAAGCGGGCTGGTGAAGGTCGTCGGCCACTGGTGGTCTCCTTGGGGCTCGCGGGGCGGCGGGGCCTGGGGGGCATTATAGGTCTCCGCAGAGGCGAAAAACTCGGCAAGCGCCTCGTTGAATGCACGAAACCATCAGTGGCTGGCGGCCGGTTGATGCTGCAGCCCGCGACCAAGACGCACGCTGCGAACAACGCGACGAGGGGTACTCGCGAGCAGACACGCGAGACCCCCTGAATTGTTAGGCCGGCTTAGCCTGCAACACTGCCTCTGCGATGAGCTTATCAAGGCGGCGCACGTCGAGCCCTTTGTGGAGATGGACCTTGATGTGGCCGGCCTTGGTCCAGAGCTCAATCTCTGAGTTGACGTTGAAGATGCCATGCCCATTCTCCGACGACCACATGAAGATCGAAGAGTACGGCAGTGAGTAGATCTCCACCTTCTTTCCAGTGAAACCTTGAGCGTCCCTAACGATGAGTCGCTTGTTGGTAAATATCGCCGCGTCCCTGAAGGTCTGGTAGGCGGCAATCGCGGTCTCCCCTGGAACCAAAAGATCGTTGACGTCTCCAGGAATCGGACACTCCGATACCAAGGTCCACGCCAGAATTCCCCTTGTCTCAGCCATAGAGCTCCCCCTAAAAGCTTGCCGGACCGCTTGGTACCGGCCTAACCAATATTCGACATACCTGTGTAACTCGGCGAAGGTAGCGTAGCCGGCCTGAACAACAGCGTCGGCGTTGGCAGCTCGGAACGTTCGCAAGCGTCGCAGCGGCAAGCCCTTGAACGCATCCTGGTCGCCCCCTGTCCACGTGTCTGGCACCCACACCGGCTGGGCGCGGGGGGGGGGGGGGGGCCCCAAGGGCCCAAACAAGACCCCGGCCTCCACACCCCCCAGAACCCGGTTGT
>CAZRFU010000001.1:706-118226 GCA_964599475.1 uncultured Thermoanaerobaculia bacterium | reverse complement strand
CCTAACGCCTCCCCGGCCCCCCCCGTCCCGGGGGGGGGGGCCCCCCGGGGGGGGGGGGGGGGGGGGGGGGGGGAGCCTCAAGGCCACAATACAGCACTCAGCTGCATAACGCCGCTGAACCCGGTTGTTAGGCACCCGGCATGCCGCATACGGCCCCCACCACCCGTCCTGTCCACGTGTCAGGCACCTACACCGGCTGGGCCACCTACACCGGTTGGACCACGACCGGGGGACGCCGCTTCACGGCCTTGACCGTGGCCAGGTGTCGAGAGCGGTGAGTGAGTACGAGGTGCCGCCGCCCGCATGTTCGAAAATGGCGAACTCGTAGACGAACTGACGGCCACTGAAGCCGTAACCCCCGAACATCAGGGCAGGGCTGTGCACTAGAAGTGCTACTTGCTCCCCTGGGGGGAAGGGTGACTCACCCTCGAGCACCTCGTCGACGACGACGAGAATGACCATGTGCGGGTCGAACGTCACGGGGTACTGAGGCACTCCATCAGGAATGTCCCCCGAGGGATTGAAGGTTGTCGCAACTACCTCGAATTCACCGACCTTCGAGCCTGATGGGTCAGCGAAACCCGGGCGACCCTACAGCCACCACCACGCCTTCTCAAACTCAACCCGCCCTGGCGGCGAGTCTGGCACCTACACCGGTTGAGCTGCAGCGCTCTCGCTGCGAATGCGCCGCGAAGAGGTGCGCGTGCAACGCGCACCCTGGGGCGCTTCCGCTGCCCCTACACCGGAGCGACCCGACGCCAAAACCTCCGGCGGACCCCGGATCCCGGTTCCCCACCCTAACCCCCAACACCCAACCCCTCTACCGATTGAACAACACCACCGTCACCCCAAACACCACCACCAGCCCCACCGCCCACGCGGCGAGAAAGCCGATCGGCACCAACCATCGCGTGATCCCGGACACCCAGCGCCAGGACAGCAGCGCGACCACCGTCGCACCGATCAGGCCCACTGCCACATCGAAGAAGGCCAAGAAGGTCACGGCTCGTTCGCCGCCCCGAACGGTCGGCCCGGCGGCGCCGGCGGCGACGATGGTCGTCAGCGCCACCAGCGCCCACCCGAGGACGAACGCCGCAACCGCGGAGAGGACGAGTTTCAGCGCGCCGGTCATCGGAATCAGTGGGTTGCGGTGATGTCGCCGCCGCCCACCGCTTCGCCGAGGCCTACGATGTGGCCAAGGGTGCGCACCACCATCAGCCCGTCGCTGATCGCGGGGGTCGCCATCACCACCTCCCCCATCGACACCTTGGTCAGCAGCTCGTAGGCGGGTTCGCCGCGGATCACGAACACGTCACCTTCTTCGCTGATCAGGTAGAGCCGACCGTCGGCCGCGACCGGCGACGCCGTGAACGACGTCCCCGAGGCACCAACCCGCGCCCGATGCACTTCGGCACCGTCGCTCGCACGGTAGGCGGTGAGGATGCCGTTGTTGTTGAGGGTGACGAAGTGGCCACGGTAGAGGATCGGCGTCGGCAGGTAGGTGCCACCGCGGTTGTGGCTCCAGGCCACCGCCGCACTCGACGACGCATCACCGGCAAGGGTGAGGTCGCCGCGGGAGCCGGCGCGGATCGCGTACACCGGCCGCACCGGCGGATAGCCGGCGGTGACGTAGGCCATGCCCTCGCCGGCCACCGGCGTCGCCACCACCACCTCGGAGTTGGGTCCGAGCGACCACAAGAGCTCCCCGGTTTCCGGCCGATAGGCGCGGATGGTGGTGCCGTTGGTGACGAGCTCGTCGCCACGTGGGCTCGAGACGATGGTCGGCGTCGACCAGGTCGAGGGCTCCGCCCGTGACACGTTCCAGATCTCTGCGCCGTCACTCAGGCGGTACGCGGCCAGGAACGAATCACGGCGCATGTCGGCCTGCACGAACACCCGGTCGTTCCAGATCACCGGCGAGCTGGCGTGGCCCCACTCGGCCGTGCCCGACTGCGGGTCGTTCGCCTCCAAGACCGGAATCTGCCGTCGCCAGAGCTCTCTGCCGTCGCGGTCGTAGGTTGCGAGCACCCCCACGGTGCCGAACAACACCACGATCCGTTCGCCGTCGGTCACCGGGGTGGAGTTGGCCAGGCTCGACTTGAGGTGCCGGCGCACCGTCGGCGCGGTCTTGGCGACTTCCCGCTCCCACACGATCTTGCCGCTGGTCGCATCGAGGGCGTAGAGGCGGAAACTGTGCTCCGAGGTGTCGTCGACCGAGGTCCCGTCGCCGTAGAGGCCGGTGCGGAAGGTGGTGTCGCCCTTGGCGCTGACCGTCGTCGCGACGAAGATGCGGCCCTGGTCGATGATCGGGCTGGCGAGCGCGATCCCGGGAATTGCGGTTTTGAAGCGGACGTTGTGGCCGGTGGCGACATCCCAGATCGCCGGGGCGCCTTGAGCGTCGCCGATGCCGGCGGCACCGGCGCCGCGGAACTGACGCCACGGCCGCGCGCTGCCCGCGGGCGTCGTACGCATCAACGCCTCGGGTGGCGTCGCCGTAGCCGCCAATTCGCCGACCTCACCGGTCTGGGAGGCCGACAGGAACAGCGTCTCGCCGCTCGCCTTCACCAACTGCGCCCATTCGACCAAGCCGGCGCGCCCGGCGACCTCGAAGCGCATCGTCCCGTCTTGATTCTCGAAGGTCCTGGCCCCGGTCGCAAACACGGCCACCGACTCACCCTCGGGCAGCTGGAGCAGCAGCCCGTCGCCCTGGACCTTGGCTTCGAGCTCGACGTCGCGGCCGCGATAGCGCATCGCAAAGGCCGAGAGCCGGCCGGGATCGAGCCCGGTGGCACGCGCCGGACGGGGGCCGGGTTCCGCAGCGGTGAGCACGGCTCGCAGCGCCTCGCTCTTCTCCGTCACCGCCCGCCTGGCGACCGCGAGATCGAGCGGCGCAATGCCCTTGGCCAACGCGAGCCTTGCGAGCTCGGGATCGTCGGCTTCGATCGCCTGGCCGAGTGCGCTCACTCCGTCGGTCACCCCGCGGGACAACAACAACCGCACGATCTCCGGGTGTTTGCCGGCCGCGTCGACGATCGAGCTGCCGAAGAAGGTCTCGAGGCGGTTGGGATCGGCGCCGCGGTCGAGCAACAACACCACGGCGTCGCGGTGGCCTTGGTCGGCGGCCAGACGCAAGGCCGTCACCTCGTGGCGCGCAGCGATGTCGACCGGACAGCCGGCGTCGAGCAGGGCCTGAAGCTGCGCCACGTTGCCGCTGCGGGCGGCTTCGTGCAACTCCGCCACCGGACAGGCGCCTCCGGATCCGGCCGACAGCGGCATCGAACAGACGAAGATCGCCACGAGTACGGGGAAAAGTGTGCGCATCGGATTCCTCCCGGGTTCGGAGGACGTTAGCAGGGGTTGGGACGAAGGGGTTGGGTGCTGGGGGTTGGGGGTTAGGGGCTCGCCTGCGCTGGGCCGTGAGGTCGTGCCGCATGCACCCCTTCATGGTGCACCCCGGCCGAAGAAGATGCGGTCTTCAGTACCAGTACCAGTACCTGGTACCCATCATCTTCTGTGCAGGGCGCCCCGTCCATGGAAGGTCCGGTGCTACCATGGCAGGCGCGACTCTGGAGGCTCCTCGTGATGGAAAAGATCGTCAACATCCACATCGAACGCCTCCCGGAAGGTATGTACCTGGCGACCAGCGACGCGATCCCTGGGCTGGTGGCCCAGGGGCGAACGGTGACGGAAACGCTCGAGATCGCGCGCGACGTCGCGAAGAAGCTGGTCGAGGCCCAGGCCGAGCGGGCGTCTCCTTCTGCGGAGCTTGCGCCGGTTCGCGAAGTCTTCGACTACCCGTTGGTCGTCGGGCTCAATACCTAGACAATGGGCCGCCTCGCCGGCTTTGGCTACCGGGACGTGGCGCGCAAGCTCAGACGACTGGGATTCGCGTTCGATCGCCAAGCGGCTGGTAGCCACGAGATCTGGTACAGCGGCGCGACGCAGCGCTACACGACCATTCCCAACCACCCGGGCGACCTACCCGAAGGCACTCTGCGAGCGATTCTGCGCCAGGCCGGAGTGGCGCCAGAAGAGTTCCTGGCCGCATGACCGCGAGTTTGTCCAGCTCGGCGCGTACCGCCGACCGGATGAGCTCAGTTCGCTCGGGCGACGCGGAGGCCGTCCGCCGATCCGCCGGGCGACCACGGCTCGGGAAGGGAGCACATCGGCCGCCAGGAGTCGCTCGACGACCGCTCGAAGTACCAGGTGCGCGGCTCCCTGCCGACACCGCACACGAAATCCCGTTCACTTCCGAACCCGAAATACGCTGTGCTCGTGAGGCTCCGACTGACCCCGGGTACTGACCATGCGCGTTGCGGAAAGTAGAACTGGGCCATCGAGTGCGTCACCGTCGCCCTGGCGATCCGCTCGCCCATCTCGGCTTTCGACACCAACTTCCCTTCCGCCCGATCACCCAGCGCCGCACGAAGCGTTCGACGCTCGCCCCACGATGCGGGCTCCAGCTCGCCCTCGCGCCGGACCAGCGTGATCGCGGCCAGGCACGAGAGACACGCTTGGCGGTGTGCGTATGCCCGCCACACGATGAGCCATTCGTCTTCGTTGGAGCGCAGGTAGGCGAGATGCTGGGCGATCGTGCCGGTACCCTGGTGGCGTGCGAACACTTCCTCGACCCCTTCGATCGTCGCGCCCAGCTCACGGGTGAGACGGTCGAGCTCCAGAACGGCGTTGCAGTCGTCGCGGAAGCGCCAGTCGTGTTGGTGGAGGCGGGCCAGCCACCACCCGAGGCCGTCGGCCGACGCACGCTCGGCGGGCGTGGGCTCGATCACACCCACAACCGGCCAGGTGCCCCGTACTCGCCTGCCCTCTGCCCCGGCCTCGAAGCGCCAAACCCGGAGTGTGCGGACCCCGCTCTCTGCAACTTCGGGAGGTAGTCGATTCGCAAGCGCCACAACCTCGGTCACCGCCCCATCGGCACCGACGACCAGGTCGAACTGCAGGTCCGCGCGCACCCGCATCTTCCACGCAAGATCAGGGACCATCGGCATTTGGAACTGCGGCAGCAGCGGTTCGATCGGGGTGGTCGTTCCGTCCTCGGCAAGAAGCACCACCGACGCCCCGGGCGGCAGGGCTGCTTCGCCGGCACCGGCGAGCACCAACGCGCCAACCATCACGCCTGCCACCGTCCACCTCACGGGTGATTCTCCTCGCCGAGCGGGGCGAAGGCGATGCCCCCGACACCTCGGTCCACGCCGAGGCTGTTGACGAAGCCTTGAAGGGCGGCGAGACGTTCCGTCGGCGACAACGCAAACATCCACTCGATCAACGAGTCGAGGTCGGCATTCGCGTCGCAATCCGTTTGACTCGGGAGCGGAACGATCTCGCGATCTTCGGCTGGTGCATCCACAGGCAGCAGTCTACCAACCCTGAGCTCGCCGCTCCCCCCTCTTCCCTCTTCCCCTCCGACCCTAACCCCCAACACCCAACACCCAACCCCTTTTCCCCCTTCCCCTCTCCCCACTCCGACCCTAACCCCCAACACCCAACCCCTTTTCCCCCTACAACCCCTTCGCCATCAACTCCGCCAACAACCGGTGGAAGCGCCCCGGATCCGGCAGCTCCGACCCCTCCGCGAGCAGGGCGTAGCCGTAGAGCAGATGCGCCAAGTCGTCGACCTCGCTGTCGCTTGCTCCCGCGAAGCGCTGTTGCAGCTTCGCCAGCACCGGGTGGTCGGGGTTGAGCTCGAGGATCCGCTTCGGCGCTTCGAAGCCACCGGCGTTGCCGGCGTCGCGCAAAAGCCGCTCGAGGTGGGGGCTGATGTCGCCCTCACGGCCGACGAGACAGGCGGGCGAAGAGGTCAGCCGGGCGGAGAGGCGCACTTCCGAGATCCAGGTCTCGAGGCGTTTGCCGAGGGCGGTCAAGAGGTCGGCGACCTCGGACTTCTTGGCCTCGAGCTTGGCTTCGGTCTCCTTGCGCTCGTCCTCGGAGCCGATCTCGACGTCCCCCTTGCCGACCGAGCGCAACTTCTTGCCGTCGACCTCGGGCAGGGCTTCCGCCACCAGCTCGTCGACCGGGTCGAGCAGGTAGAGCACTTCGTAGCCCTTGGCCTTGAACGCCTCGAGATGTGGGGAACTTTCGACCACCACCCGCGACTCGCCGGTCAGGTAATAGATCTCTTCCTGGCCCTCCTTCATGCGCTCGCGGTAGCCGGCGAAGTCGACCAGGGCCTCCGGGTCGTGCGAGCTGGGGAAGCGCAGCAAGGGCACCAGGCGATCGCGGACCTCGGGGTCCCCCGCAACCCCTTCCTTCAACACCCGCCCGAAGTGCTTCCAGATGGTCGCAAACTTCTCGGCGTCGTTCTTCGACAGCTCGACCAGGTGATCGACGATCTTGCGGGTCAACCACTTGCGCATCTGGGCGAGGTGCCGATCCTGTTGGACCATCTCACGCGAGACGTTGAGTGGCAGGTCGTCGGAATCGACCACACCCCGCACGAAGCGCAGGTAGGGCGGCAGCAGCTCCTCGCAACGCTCGAGGATCAGAACGCGGCGCACGTAGAGCTGCAGGCCGAACTGCTGGTCGCGGTAGAACAGCCCGGGCGGCGCCGTCGACGGGATGAACAACAACGCCCGGTACTCGAGCCGGCCTTCGGCTCTGAGCGGCACGACGTCGAGCGGCTCGTTCCAGTCGTGGCTGATGTGGCGGTAGAGCTCGGCGTACTCCTCCTTGCCGACCTCGGCGTGGGGCCGCATCCACAGCGGTGTGCGCGAGTTGAGCGTAACCTCCTCGACGGTGGAGTCGTATTCGCCTGCAACAATCTCGCCCTTGTCGTCGCGGCGCGGCACCGACCGCTCCTCGCGGGTCTTGATCGGGTAGGCGACGAAGTCGCTCGAGCGCTTGACCAGGCGGCGCAACACCCACCGGTCGGTGAAGTCCGGCAGTCCGTGCTCCTCATCGACCGGCTTCAAGTGCAGGGTGATGGTGGTGCCGGTGCCGGGCCGCTCGGCCTCGCTGACGGTGAACTCGCCGTCCCCACGAGACTCCCACTTCGTCGCGTGGGCCTCTCCCGCGCGCCGGGTGAGAACCTCGACGCGCTCAGCGACCATGAAGGCCGAGTAGAAGCCCACGCCGAACTGCCCGATCAACTGCGCGAGGTTGCTCGCGCCACCTTCCTTGGCCTTGGCAAGGACCTCGCGGGTCCCCGACTTGGCGATGGTGCCGAGGTTCTCGACGACCTCGTGACGGCTCATGCCGATGCCGTTGTCGCGGATGGTCAGCGTGCGCGCCGCAGCATCCGGCTCGAGCCAGATCTCGAGCTCGCCGGCCCCTTCGAGGAGCTCAGGCTGGGCGAAGGCCTCGAAACGCAAGCGGTCGAGCGCGTCCGACGCGTTCGAGATCAGCTCGCGCAGGAAGATCTCCTTTTCGGAATAGAGCGAGTGCACGACGATGTCGAGCAGCTGGCGGGTTTCCGCCTGGAAGCGGAAGGTCTCGGGCTGAGCGGGAGTTTCCAAAGTGGACACGGTCGATTCCTCCAGCAGCGGGGTGGGCGCAACAGCTCGCACCCCGCGAGGCGCTTGTGGGTGTGGCATTCGGCCGACCGGACGGTCGCGCCTGTCGATTTTACGCCAACGCGGCCTCTCCCAGCACCTCGCGCAGCGCTTCGGCCGTTGGGCTCCTGACCTTCTCGACGAAGTTCTCGATCGGTCCCGAGAACAGGAGCTCGCCGCCGCCAGGGCCGCCTTCCGGCCCGAGGTCGACGATCCAATCGGCCCGGGCGACGAGGTCCAGTTGGTGCTCGACCACCACCACCCCGTGACCCAACCGGATCAGCCCGCGCAGGGTGCGATACAGCAGGGCGATGTCGGTCAGGTGCAGCCCCGTCGTTGGCTCGTCGAAAACATAGAGCCGGCGCCCCTTGCCGGCGGGCTCGAGCAGGAACGACGCGAGCTTGAGGCGTTGGGCCTCCCCGGCCGACAAGGTGTCGGTCGACTGGCCGAGCGCAAGGTAGCCGAGCCCGACCTGCTGCAACGCCCCGAGGCGCCGCGCGAGCCGCTTGCGGCCATCCCCGAACAGCTCGAACGCCTGATCGACCGTCAGCTCGAGGATTTCCGCAACGTCGAGGCCGTCCAGTCGTGCCCGCAGCACCGCCGGGGTGAACTTGCGGCCTCGGCACGCCTCACATTCGACCACCACCGGCGCCATGAAGGCGAGGTCGATCTCGACGGTGCCGGTCCCCTTGCAGGTGGGACAACGTCCACGATCCTGGTTGAAGGAAAACGACCCGGCCGTCAGTCCGGCGGCCTTCGCCTCCGCCGTCGCTGCGAGGAGGGCTCGCAGGTCGTCCCAGGCCTTGACGAACGAGACCGGATTCGACCGGCTCGAACGGCCGATCGGCCGCTGGTCGATCAGTTCGAGCCCGGCCAGGTGCTCGAAACCCTCGATCGAGCTGCACCTGCCGGCTTCGGCTCCGGGCTCGCCGCGATGACGCCGCCACCCCTCCACCACCACGGATTCGACCAACGTCGACTTGCCGGAGCCGGACACTCCCGTGACCACCACCAACCCACCGAGCGGCAGCTCGACGTCGAAGCCCTTGAGGTTGTTGGCTGCGGCTCCGCGGATGGCGAGTCGCGGCATCGCCGCGCTCTCGCCGCGCTCGCGGCGACGACCTGCGAGGTGCCGCCGGGGTCTGAGGTCGAAGGGAGTTGCCAGCGCTCGACCGGTGATCGAGGCGGGCGAGGCCAACACCTCCGCCGCCGGACCACTGGCGAGCACCTGGCCGCCTGCCGCTCCGGCGGCCGGCCCCATGTCGATCAGGTGATCGGCACCACGGATCAGCGCGGGATCGTGCTCGACCACCAGCACGGTGTTGCCACGGTCCGCGAGCTCGCGCAGCAGGGCCAGCAGCCGCCCGGAGTCACGGGGATGCAGGCCGATGGTGGGCTCGTCGAGGCAGTAGAGGGTCGAGGTGAGATCACTCGCTAGAGCCGTCGCCAGCTGCAAGCGTTGGGTTTCGCCCCCCGACAGGGTTCTCCCGGTGCGATCGAGGCCGAGGTAGCCCACACCCACCCGCTCGAGAATGCCGAGCCGCCGCTCGAGCTGAGCCAGCGCAAGGCCACCCCGGGCACGTTCGCGGGCAGTCCACGCTTGGGCCCGCAACCACTCGAGCAGCCGGCTGACATCGAGCCGCACGAGCTCGTCGATGGCACACCCCCGCACCTTGACCGCACGAGCCTCGGGGACCAGGCGGGTACCGGCACAGGTCGGACAGGTGTCGTAGCTGCGGTAGCGCGCGAGCAGCACTCGCACATGGACCTTGTAGGAACGCCGTTCGAGCCAGTCGAAGAACTCGCCGATGCCGGTGAAGTCGCGCCCGCCCTTCCACACCAGCGCCTGGACCTCAGCGCCGAGCTCTCGCCACGGAGTCGCCGGATCGATCCCGAGGCGCAGCAGGACCCGGCGCAGCGGGATGTAGAGATCCTCGTACGCCGGCGTGTTCCAGGGCGCGACGAAACGTTTGCCGACCGGCATGGACGGATCCGGAATCACACGTTCGCGGTCGACCCCGATCACCCTCCCGAAGCCCTTGCATGCCGGACACGCCCCGAGCGGCGAGTTGAACGAGAACAGCGCCGCCACCGGCTCGCGGCCGGCGGCGCCGCAACGCCGGCACGTCGGGCGCTGCCCGAGGTGGAGTCGGCGCCGCGGATCCCCAGGTGCCACGGCGGCCGCCGTGCCTTGCCCGACCGCCCAGGCGAGCTCGAGGCTGTCGGCGAGGCGTGCGCGGCTGGTGTCGACACCGAAGCGGCCGACCACCAGCTCGAGGCTCGGGAGGCTCGTGGGCCACGTGCGCAAGGATTCGACGCGCTCCACGTCGCCGTCGATCAACACTCGCGTCAATCCCTGTTTCTGCAACTCATGCAGCCGCTCGTTCGCGCCGCGCTTGGGTCGAGGAATGATGACCGTCAGCACGAAGGACTCGCCGGCCTCGCCACCGACGAGCAGGTCGATGGCGCTGTCGCCGTCGAGCGCCCGCACAGGCCCCGCATCACCACAACTCCAGCAGCCGACCTCCCCCACCGCGGCGAAGAGCAGACGCAACACGTCGTAGGTTTCGGTCAGCGTGCCGACCGTCGAACGCGCGTTGCGGATCGAGGTCCGCGCCTCGATCGCAATCGCCGGCAGGACTCCCGTCATCGACTCGAACGGCGGGCGCTCGCCGGTTTCGAGAAAACGTCGAGCCCAGGTCGACATGGACTCGACGAATCGACGCTGCGCCTCGGCATGGATGGTGTCGAGCACCAGCGATGACTTGCCAGCGCCCGAGGGACCGGTGACGACGGTCACCCGCCCGTGGGGGATCTCGACCGTGACGTGGCGCAGGTTGTGGGTCGATGCCCCCTCGACCCGCAACACCGAATGATCTCCCGGCGCCATCAGCCCATCCCACTCAGCAGGCGCGCCCGCCGACGCACGACCTCGGCCACCCGCGGATCGTTGGCGATCGCGCGCTGGTCGGCGCGCGGCAGACCGCTGATCAGCTGCAGCGCGGTATCGGGAGGCGTGCGGGGATGACGGGCCAACGCTCGGCGCACCTCGACGCGGTTGCCCCAGCGGCGGTCGGTCGCAACCATCTGGAGCACGTCGGGGCGGGTGTCGGGGGCGACCAGCAAGGGCAGGAGCACTCCCTCGGTCAGACGCGGATTCTCCAGCAAGGCCCGCACGACGCGGAGGTCCGGGTCACGCCGCAGTTGTGCCTGGAGCTGGGCAGAGGCCCGCCGTGCCAGGCTGATGCGCTCCCCCACCGCGAGGCTTGGGAGTCGTTCGAGGATCCGCGCCTCGGCGAGGCGGCGGACCTGGGGCGCCACCCGAGTGTCGAGAGCAACCTCCAAGTGGTCACGCCAGAACAAGGTGGTGACCGCGCGGGTCGCCAGAACCAGCGGGGCTCGCGGATGGCGGGCGATCTCGCGGCTGACCTCGTAGGTCGCGAGCAGCCTCGGCACCTGGCCGATCAGCGCGACGACCTCGGCTCCGGCATGGGGGTGCCGCAGCACCCGCAAAGCGAGATCCGGCTCGAGCTCGGCCAGGTGAGCCTCGACCCACGTCAGCAGCTGCTCGCTCCCAACGGTGCGGGCTGGCGCCTCTGGAGTGGTCCCGTCGGCTGCGAGTCTCGTCGAATCGTCCACCTGGGGTATCGTATCCACCCCATGACCGTCGACCCGGCGCTGCGGCGCAAACTCATCAAGGGTGACCCCCAACCGTTGGAAGAAGCGTGGCTCGCCGCCCTCGAGGACGAGGCGCTCGACCTCGAGTTCTTCCACGACGCGGCTCGAGCCTTGATCGGAGCGGGGCGGGCCGACAGCACCAAGTCCCTCCTCGAGCTGCTGGACGAGGCGCTGATCGCACGCAATGACGTCGAAGGGCGGCAACGGCTGCTGCGACATTGGGGCGAACGCCTCTTGCCGGCATCCAAGCTCCACGGCGAAATCATCAAAATCCTGCGCAGCCGCTTCGGCGCGCACTCGTTGTTCGCCGACCTCGAAGAGTGGGTCGGCCTCCAGCGAGCCAAAGACGACATTCCCAAGACCTGGGAGAAAGTCGAACGATTGGAACACGTGATCGCATACGACATTGGTTCGGTGGTTCTGTTGCACGGGAAAGGCGCGGGCCGGGTGGTCGAGGTCA
This sequence comes from uncultured Thermoanaerobaculia bacterium, assembly GCA_964599475.1. Lineage (GTDB taxonomy): Bacteria > Acidobacteriota > Thermoanaerobaculia > Multivoradales > CAZRFU01 > CAZRFU01. The sequence goes on along the minus strand of CAZRFU010000001.1, from coordinate 106,583 downwards.
ACCTCACCCTCAAGGCCTTCAAAGTCGAGGTGGTGGGCACCAAGGTGCCGATCACCGTTGGGTTCGCCGGCGCCAAAAAACTCCTCACCCTCCTCCCGGAGGGTCACTTCCTGCGTCGCAAGGTCGAGGAGCCCGAGGCACTCGAGGCGCTCAGAGATCGCGACCCCTCGGCGCTGTTGGCGCTGGTGTTGTCGACCAGCGACGGCCCCATGACCGCTCAGGAGGTGCGCGAGCTGGTCGGCGGCATCGTGTCACCGGCCCAGTGGACGTCATGGTGGAACGCCGCGCGCAAGCATCCCCAGGTCGTCGCCCTTCCCGGGGGGCGCCAGCAGTACACCTGGGCCTCGTCGAGTGCCGACGCGACGGAGACCCTGCGCAAGCGATTCGAAAAAGCCCACACCAAGGAACGCCTCGACCTGCTGCGCACGCAGGAACCTGGAGCACTGCGCGAGCAGATGGCCGAAACGCTCGGGGCAGAGGCCGCCAGGCTCGCCGGGCGCGACCCGGCGCGGGCCTACGAGATCGCCGCGGCGATCCAGCGTTCCGGCGTCGACCCCGGCGACGTCGAGTGGGCTCCGGCACGGCTCCTCAGCGACAACGACCCGCTCGAGCTGATCGCCAAGATCGAGGACCGCTCGGGTCGCGAGCATGCAACCCAGTTGCTGACCACCCTACCCAACGGGCCGGAGCTCGCAGCCCAGCGGATCTTGGTGGAAGACGAGCCCAAGCTCATCGACCTGCTCCTCGCTGCCCTCACCCCCGAGAGCCTGGCCGCCGTAGAGCAGCAGGTCTCGAGCCAACCGCACCGCTCCCCCGGAGCCTTCGTGCGCCTGGCGGAGCGCGCAGCAGAGGACGAACAGGCGCGTGCCCGCAACCCACTCAAGTTGCTGCAACAGCTGCTCGCCGGTCTCACAAACGACAAGTTCGCGCCGTTCAAGAAGCGCATCGAGGCCCTGTTCGAAACCGGGTCGACAGCCCCCCGTCTGCTGCCGCTGCTCGACGAGGACCAGGCGCGCGCGGCCGAAGAAGCGATCCAGCGGGCCCACGGGCTCGCCGACTATCAACGTGACCCACTGCTCAACGCGCTGCACCTGCGCTACCCCGGGCTGCGACGCCAGACCGAGTCTCCGCTCTATGCCACCGAGGCGTCGATCGAAGCCAAGAAGGCCGAGCTCAAGGACCTGCTCGAACGCGAAATCCCGGCCAACCGCAAGGCGATCCAGGAGGCACGCGAGCTCGGCGACCTGCGCGAGAACTTCGAGTACAAGAGCGCACGTCAGCGCCACGAGTACCTCTCGGCAAGGGTCTCGGGGCTCGAGCGCGACCTGCGCCGCGCCCGTCCGATCCGCTTCGACGACGCCGGCCTCGAGACCGTGCGCATCGGCACCACCGTCGACATCGGCGGGGAGCAAGCCCAAACTCTGACCATTCTCGGGCCCTGGGAGAGTGACCCCGAGCGCGGCGTGCTGAGCAACGAGAGCGAGCTCGCCGGCAAGCTCCTCGGCCATCGCGTCGGCGACACGATCACGGGCGTCGGGGAGATTCTGGCAATCCGCGCAGCCGCGATCGACCCCGCGTAGCGACCCAATACCCGATACCCGATACCCGATACCCGAACCCAGGCTGCGTGCGCCCATGAACCAACTCGAAGCCCTTTCCCACATGACCACCGTGGTCGCCGATACCGGTGACGTCGAGGCCATCGCCCGCCATCGCCCCCGGGACGCCACCACCAATCCGAGCTTGCTGCTCGCGAGCGCGACCCGCCCGGAGTCGCGGCCGCTGGTGGAGGAGGCGTTGGCCGCAGCTGGTGCAGGTGCACAGGCGGAGCGTTCGGCGCGATTCATCGACGCCCTGTCGGTGGCTGTCGGCTGCAGGATCCTCGACCTGATCCCCGGCCGCGTCTCGACCGAGGTCCCTGCGCGTCTGTCCTTCGACACCGACGCCACGATCGAGCGCGCCCGCCGCCTGATCGCCGGCTACGAGACTCATGGGATCGGCAAGGACCGCGTGTTGATCAAGATCGCGGCGACCTGGGAGGGAATCCGCGCCGCCGAGGTGCTCGAACGCGAGGGCATTCACTGCAACCTCACACTGCTGTTCTCCTTCGGACAGGCTATCGCCTGTGCCGACGCCGGGGTTACCTTGATCTCGCCGTTCGTCGGCCGAATCTACGATTGGTACCGCGCCAAACAGGGAGGCGCTGCGATCCCACCGGAGGAGGACCCCGGGGTCGCCTCGGTCCGACGGATCTTCCACTACTACAAGCGCCACGGCTATCACACCGAGGTCATGGGGGCGAGCTTCCGCCACGTCGGCCAGGTGTTGGCGCTCGCGGGCTGCGACCTCCTGACCATCAGCCCGGAGCTGCTGGCCGAGCTCGGTGCAAGTGAGGCCCCGGTTGCCAGACAGCTCGATCCGTCCCAAGCCGCGGCGGCCGGCGAGGACCGGATGGTGCTGAACGAGGCGGCCTTCCGCTGGGAGCTCAACGAGGATGCGATGGCGAGCGACAAGCTCTCCGAGGGCATCCGCCGCTTCCACGCCGATGCCGCCACGTTGGAGCGGTGGGCGTTCGAGAGGTTGAGTTGACTGGCGCAGGCTAGCGAGCGCTGGGGCCACGGCTACCGGGCGAGCTCCGTCAACCGGCGATGGAACTCCCGAAGTGACTCGCCCGGGCGGTAGAAGTCACGAAACGCCTCGAGCTCGCTCAGCCGCGGGCTCCTTCCACTTGCCTGGCACCAGCTCAGGAACGGCACCAGCCACGGCCGCGCTTCCTGGTGCTCGAGCCACAACAGCTCGGCGGTGACGCCACCGGCGGCGCGAAATCCCGTAGTGCCGTAGACGCGCTCCAGCTCCGCGAGATCCCAATCGACCCGCTTGATCGAGGCCCGCCACTCTTCTTCGGTCCGTTCCAGCAGTGCCCACGCGGCGCGACGATCTCCGTCGAAGGGAAGTCCGACCGACCCGACGTTGACGACCAGACGACCACCGGCGCGGCGCACCATCGCTCGGTGGGTATGGCCACAACACAAGACCCGAGCTCCGAGGCCGGCCGCAATGCGTTCGAGTTGGTGATCGTCGAGCCAAGGCCCGATCCCTTCCTGGGTGGAACGGGGGCTCCCATGCACCACCTCGACCGCCGGATCTCCTTCGGCCTGGAGCGAAAACGGCAGGGCGGCGATCCACGCAGCCGAGTCGGCATCGAGCTCGGCCGCCATCCAGCGCGACGCGGCCCATTCTTCGAGCTCGAGCCACTCGGGCGGCACCTCGCCACGGCGAAAGGCGAGCAGGTATTCCTCGTGGTTGCCGACGATGCAGCGCCAGCCGAGTCGCCTGACCATCTCGATGACGCGTCGTCCCTCGGGGCCGCGGCCGACGAGATCGCCCCCGACCACCACCTCGTCGACGCCGGCCGACTGGATGTCTCCGATCACCGCCTCGAACGCCGGCACGTTGCCATGGATGTCCGCGAGCACCGCTATGCGCACCGCACCACGCTATCAGCATGGCGTGGGGCGAGTCCCAAGCGGGCTCCCTGGGCGCGGGTCAGATATCTACCCAGGGGTCAATGTGCGACCCTCCGTTTCGATCCTCCAGTTGGGTCACGCTCTGACCCGCAACAGATGCAAGCCCGGCGAGCACTATCCTGTCACGAGCGCAAACCCCAACATTTCCTTCGAGATCCGACCTTCCCGGAGAGCCTGGCACGGCTCGTGCTCAAGCGAGCTGTGTTCCGACAAGTTTCCGCCACCTGGCAATTCCTGGAAGGAGTATCTCGATGTCCCGACGCCTCTTGATTCTGATCGGCGCACTGGCGGCTGGTTCCGCCTTCGCCAGCCAAGAAGTTCTGATGTCGCGCGCCGATGGCGTACCGACCTTCGTCCGTGGCCAACTCGGCCAGCTCGAGATCGCCCCGACCTCGGCCGACAAGGCCGGCGACGCGATCGCCACCGCCGCGAGCAACTGGCTGGCGGACTTCGCGCTGGCGAACTTCCAGGCGCTCGGCGACGAGAAGTTCGTGGCTACGGCCGTCGAAGGCGACGACCTTGGGATGGTGCACATCCGCTTCACCCAGGAGCTCAACGGCCTCAAGGTCGACGGCGCCAGCCTGGTGGTTCACGCCGATGCCACCACCGGCGAGGTCTACGCCGTCAACGGCGACTTCGTCCCGAACCGCTTCGTCGCCAAGGCGGCGATCGTCGAGGGTGGCCGCTCGATCTCGAGCGTGCTGCGCCAGGCCGGGATCCGCGGCTCGATCGAAACCGCGCCCGAGCTCGCCTACGTGTTCGACGATGGCAACGCCACCCTCGCCTGGAAGTCGCTGGTCTCCTACAAGGGCGAGAACGGCGACCCGGCCCGCGACTGGTTCTACGTCGACGCCACCAACGGCTCGCTCGTGACCCAGCATGCGACCATTCACAGTGCCAAGAGCTGGCGCTCCTACACCGCCAACAACGGTACCTCGCTGCCCGGCACACTGCGCTGCACCGGCACCCAGACCTGCGGCGGCGACGTTGCGGTCCAGGCTGCGCACGACAACGCCAGCGCCACCTACGACTACTTCAACGTCAAGTTCGGCCGTGACTCGCTCAACAACGCCGGCATGACCCTGATCTCGACCGCGCACTACAGCAGCAACTACAACAACGCCTTCTGGAACAGCTCGCAGATGGTCTACGGCGACGGTGACGGCACGACCTTCATCGCCCTGTCGCGCTCGCTCGACGTGGTCGCGCACGAGCTCACCCACGGCGTCACCGAGTACACCTCGAACCTGGTCTACAACCGCGAGCCGGGCGCTCTCAACGAGGCCCTCTCCGACATCTTCGGCGCGGCCACCGAGGCTTGGGTCGACGGCGGCGTCTCGGCCGACACCTGGAAGCTCGGCGAAGACATCTACACCCCGGGCGTCTCCGGTGACGCGCTGCGGTTCATGGACAACCCGACCGCCGACGGCTACTCCGCGGACTACTACCCGGAGCGCCTCTACCCCTCCTGCAGCCCCACCCAGAACAACGACTACTGCGGCGTGCACGGCAACAGCGGTATCGCCAACCTCGCGTTCAAGCTCCTGGTCACCGGCGGCACGCACCCGCGCAACAAGACCACGGTCAACGTGCCGGGTATCGGCATGAGCAAGGCCGAGCAGATCTTCTACCGCGCTCAGGTCAACTACCTGACCTCGTCCTCGACCTTCGAAGCGGCCCGCAACGCGACCGCTCAGGCCGCGACCGACCTCTACGGATCGTCCTCGGCCGAGGTCAACGCGGTGCACCAGGCCTGGTGTGCGGTCGGCGTGCCCGGCTGCCCGAGCGGCGGCGGTGGTGGTGGCGGCAGCACCTCGGCCCTCGAGAACGGTGTTGCCAAGACCGGCCTGTCGGGCTCGACCGGCAGCATGACCTACTACACCATCGCCATCCCGGCCGGCGCCACCAACCTGTCGGTGGCGATGTCGGGCGGCACCGGTGACGCCGACCTCTACGTCCGCTTCGGCTCGCAGCCGACCACCAGCAGCTACGACTGCCGTCCGTACAAGAACGGCAACGCCGAGACCTGCACCTTCGCCTCGCCCTCGGCCGGCACCTACCACGTCGCGATCCGCGCCTACTCGTCCTACTCGGGCGTGTCGCTCGTCGCCACCTGGACCGCTCCGGGCGGTGGCGGCGGCGGCAGCAGCTGCACCCTGACCACCAGCTCGGCCTCGAACCTTTCGGGAGCGCAGAACTCGACCGCCAACTACACGGTTGCGGTTCCGAGCAGCTGCGGCAGCCTGACCGTCGCGATGTCGGGCGGCAGCGGCGACGCCGACCTCTACGTCAAGTTCGGCTCGGCTCCCACCACCAGCAGCTACAACTGCCGGCCCTACAAGAGCGGCAACAACGAAACCTGCTCGTTCTCCAACCCGAGCGCCGGAACCTGGTACATCATGATCCGCGGCTACCGCGCCTACTCGGGGGTCAACCTCTCGGCTACCTACGGTCCGTGAGCTGACACCACACTGATCGGGTTTTCGACCCGAAGCAAAGGGCCCGCGGCAACGCGGGCCCTTTTCTTTGCCAACGCAATTCTTCCGGGCTCACCCGGGTGGACTGAATCGGAGCCGCTCGAGGACTGCAACCAAGGCACCAACCAAGGCACCGGGGACCTGTCGGAGTGGTGCTTGGGGAAGCCGCAGCTGCGCCCGGGCCCTATTCCTATTCCGGGATCCCGGGTCCCCTAAGAATCCTGATCCGAGGTCACCCGACGCCCCCGCTTGACCTCGCTGCGCTGCCGTTTGTCCTGGAGACGCCGCTGTTTCGCCCGCCGACTCGGTCGGGTGGAGCGTCGCGGTGCGTCCTCGTCGAGGGCCTGGCGCAGCAGCTCGGTCAGGCGCAGGAGGGCTCGCTCGCGGTTCTCCGCCTGCGTGCGGCCCACCTGGGAGGCAACCCGCAACATACCTGAACGCGAGATCCGGGAAGCCAGGGCGGCTTGGATCCGCGCCCGCGCCTCGGCCAGCAGGCCCCAACTCTCGAGATCGAGCAGCGCCTCGACTCGGGTCTCGACCTTGTTGACATTCTGGCCGCCGGGCCCGGATGCCCGCGAGGTCCGGAAAACGACCAGCCCGAGATCCAGCCGGATCCCCGGAACCAGCTCCACCAGCTCGCGTTGCCCGCTCATGGGCTCCCCTGCTGCAGGACCAACGGCATCACCACCAGCAGCTGGATCACGTCGAAGGTGGCGTGAGCGGCGATCGCTGCCTCGAGGGAACGGCGCCACGCCACCAAGCCGGCAAACACCAAGGACAGGAAGGTCACGCCTCCGAGCAGGGGAAGCTGGCCGTACCCGGCATGAGCCAGCACGAACAACACCGTGGACCACGCCACCCCGATCCGCGGTTGCAGGAAGCCGCGGAAGAAGATCTCCTCGAAGAACCCGGCGGACAGGGCCAGAGCCACCCGCAGCATCAGCGACTGGCCTACCAGCCAGGGAATCAAAGCGGGCGGCGGAGCATCGAGCTCGATCCACCCGAGCGCCCAACCTCCGAGTGCCACCCCTGCCGAGCAGACGATCGCCGGCAGCCACACCGCGACACCGATGACGATCCCGATCGCAAGCTCCTTGGGATCCGGGAAACGCAATCCCACCTGGCCACGCAGGACCGGCACCGCTCCCCGCCCGCTCCCGGCGAATCCGAGCGCCAGCCACCCGATCATCGTCGCAAACAGCATGGCGTGAACCAGGAACAGAGTCCACACGGGCACGGTCTCGACGTCGGGCGTGAGCCCAAAGGTCGCCAGCGGGCTCGTTACGGCCGTCCAGAATACCAAGAACAGCAGGACCCCGGCGGCCCACCGGCGCCACGGGTGCTCGCCGAAGCCCGAGGGCGACAAGCCTGCTGCCGCAGTCCGGCGATCGACGAGCCACGCCAGCGCCCCTGCTCCGGCTACCGCGAGAAGGTCGAACACGACTCAGCGACGCCGCTTCTGCTTGTGGAAGTTCAGCATCTGCAATGCCTGGGTCAGCCGCATCAGCTTGCGATTGCGCGTTTGCAGCGCCTGCGTATCTTCCAAGTCGGGCTGCTCGGAGCGAATTTCCCGCGTCCGCTTCTCGATCTCGAACGCCAGCTGGTCGATCTCGCCGAGCTGCATCCGCTGGAAGGTTCTCTCGGTGATCAGGATGAACCCCTCACTGATCTGTGAGGCCATCGCGTAGGCGGAGCCGCCCATGAAGGATCCCATCTCGTGATGATAGCCCAGCAGCTGCGATGTACCGATCCGTGGCATGCGCCGATCCGGGAAGTGCTGGCGATGTTCGGAGCAGGGACCCGGGACCGGGGACCGGGGACCCGCCGGAGCGCGGCGAGGACATTCCCTGAACAGTTCCTCATGGACCCCTCCGTGGTGCAACCCCGGAGGATGAAAATCGGGACCGTCGTCGAGTCTCCGATCCGGATCCCGGGTCCCGGGTCCCCGGTCCCTGGTACCGGTACCCATCTTCCGACCGGGCTGATAGCGTCTGCGACATGACCAAGCTCGGACGCAACGATCGCTGCCACTGCGGCAGCGGAAAGAAGTACAAGTCGTGCTGCCTGGCCGCCGACCAACAGCTCGAACGCGCGGGCCGTGCTCGCGTCCAGCTGCTCGGCGAGATCTTCGACTGGCTGGAAGAGCGCCATCCGGGTTTCCACGATCAGGCCGTCTCAGACTTGTTGGGCGAGGGCCATCGTGAGCTCGCACAGCGCCTCGAACGGGCGCTCGGCCAGGGTGCCGTGCGCGAGCACTGGCTCGAATGGGCTCTCAGCGAAGCTGCGGTCGAAGCGGACGGCACCCGGGTGACGGCGCTCGAGTTGTTGACCGAGGATGGCGCACCCCGCCGGGACGGAGACGTAGGCGCCTACGTCTCCGCGCTGTTGCGGGCCCCGTTGCAGGCGTGGTCGGTCGAGACCTGCACCCTGACCGTCAGCCTGCGCAATCTCGTCACCGGCGGCCTGGTCGAGCTCGAAGAGCCAGGCCTCAGCGGCTTCCTGGTCGAAGGCGACGTGATCGGCCTGCGGCTGTTCGAGTGGAACGGCAAGTGGCACCGTTTCTGGGAGCCGTGGTTCTGTTCCAGGGAGCTCGAAGGCATGCTCGCGGGTGCTGCTGCCGACAGCCACCTCGCCCGGTTGATCGCCGACGAGTGGCTCGAAGGAGCGCTTGCAGCCCTCGACGAACCTGCGGACTGGGAGGGTGGAGTGTGGCGCATCCGCTACAACGTTTCGGTACCCGAAACCCTGGCGGCGAAACTGCTCGAGGCTGGGGGATCCACGGTCGCGGGCAGACCGTTCCTCTTGGTCGAGGCCGAGGGCTTCTCTGCCGAGATCGAGCTGCTCGATGCGGATCTGATCGTCACCACGGCAACCGAACCGGAATCCGAGCTCGCCGACGCCTTCGTGCGCTCTACCTGGGGCGACCTCGTGAAATTCGTTGAACGAGACTTCGATTCTCTCGAAAACGTGGATTCCCTCGACTTCGAGGAAGAAGGAGCACGATGAGTTGGCTCATTGCCGTGGCAGTAGCACTCGCGGCCGACACGCCGCCCAAACCGGCACCTCCAACGATCGAACAGCTGATCTGGCTCACAGGCTGCTGGGCGAGCGAAGGCCGAGATGCCGGCTCTGGCGAGTGCTGGCTCAGCCCCGAGGGTGGGACGATGTTCGGTGTCAGCCGCACAGTCCGCGGTGATCGCACCGTCGCTTTCGAGCATCTGTCGATCCGCGAGGTCGAGCCCGGACGCCTGGCCTACGTGGCGGTGCCATCCGGCCAAGCCGAGACGCACTTCTCGGTGGTCGAGATCGGCGAGAGCCACGTGGTGTTCGAGAACCCCGATCACGACTTCCCGCAGCGGATCATCTACCGACGTCTCGACGGCGAACGGCTCAGCGCTCGGATAGAAGGAAAGCTCGATGGCCGCGAACGGGCGATCGACTTCCCCATGACCAGATCCAACGACTTCCTGGGAGCTCCCCGTGACTGACAATCTCCAGATTCGTCTCGCTGCCCGGCCGGTCGGTCTGCCCAAGGCTTCCGACTTCGACACCACGACGGAAGCCGTTCCGACACCGGAAGACGGCCAAGTCCTGGTCGAGAACCTCTACCTGTCGCTCGACCCGGCCATGCGCGGCTGGATGACCGATCGCAAGTCCTACATCGAGCCGGTTGCGATCGGAGCGGTGATGCGTGGCCTGGTGGTTGGCCGGGTCACGGTATCGAATCACCCGGACTTCGCTCCCGGCGATCGGGTATCGGGTGCCCTCGGCTGGCAACAGTGGGCAGTGGCCGGCGCCAAGGAGCTCCAAAAGCTCCCGCCGGGACTCCCGCTGCCGCTGTTCCTCGGCCCCCTCGGGATGACCGGCCTGACCGCCTACTTTGGCCTTCTCGACGTCGGCAAGCCCCAAGCCGGTGAGACCATCGTCGTGTCGGCGGCCGCCGGTGCGGTGGGCTCGGTCGTAGGGCAGATCGGCAAGATCCTCGGCTGCCGGGTCGTAGGAATCGCCGGGGGTCCTGATCAGTGTCGCTGGATCACCGCGGATCTCGGCTTCGATGCGGCCATCGACTACAAGAACGAGGACGTCGGCAAACGGCTGAAGGAGACCTGCCCCGAAGGCATCGACGTCTACTTCGACAATGTCGGCGGGACGATCCTCGACGCCGCGCTCGCACGCCTACGACGCGGCGCCCGGGTGGTCGTCTGCGGCGCCATCTCCCAGTACAACGCCACCGAGCCCGTGCCCGGCCCTGCGAACTACCTCTCGCTGCTGGTCAACCGGGCGCGGATGGAAGGCTTCGTGATCTTCGACTACCGCAAGCGCTACCCCGAAGCCCTGGCTCAGCTGGGAGCCTGGCTCGCCGCCGGCAAGATCACGAGCCGCGACGAGATCGTCGACGGGCTCGAAAACGCCCCGGCCGCTCTGACTCGGCTGTTCGACGGCTCGAAGCGAGGCAAGCTGATCGTCCGTATCGGGCGCGAGTAGCGCGCCACGCCCCGGGGCGGGCAGCCTCAGCGCGCGGACCAGAAGTTCGCACCGGCGGGTGGGTTGGTCTCGCGGTACCGGCCGTAGGCTGATCTCGGAGGTGTGCAATGTACCAACACGCGACGCAAGCCAAGCTCCTCGACCTGGTTCCCGAACGAACCGGCCCGTGCCTTTCTCTGTATGCCCCGATTCGGCCTTCCGGATCGCAGATCTACGGCCAACACCAACGTCTCGCCGATCTCCGAGCCCGAGCCCAAAGCCTCATCGCTGAAGCAGAGGCCGAATCCCCCATCGCTCGACGACTCCTGGAGTCACTGCCAGGGCTCGATTCCCTCGCAGCGGACGCCCCGCCCACCGCGCACGGGCTTGCCGTGTTCCTGGCTCCCGGCGAGTTGCAGGTGCTGGTTTCGGACGTCGCGTTCGAGCCCGAGGTCTCCATCCACCCCGTGCGTTTCCGAGTCGCGCCGCTGCTCGCCACGATTCCCCGGTTCGAAACCGTCTACGTCCTTGCCCTGAGCGTGAACCAGGTTCGCCTTCTCGAGGTGGGCACCGACGGAGCCAGCCCGGTGAACCTTCCGAGCTTGCCAGCGACCATGGCCGCGGCACTCGGCGATCTGCAGTACCACAGCGAGCTCCACGGCCATGGTGCAGGACCCCGCGGCTTGGCCCGACAGGCCCCCATCGTGCACGGCCACGGAGACGACGACGAGGAGCGCTGGGAGACCGACCTGGTTACCTTCTTCCGCCGGGTCGGCGCAGCCCTCGGCGACCTCACGGCCGCTCACGCTCCGGTGGTGCTCGCTGCTGTCGAGGAACATCAGCCGCTGTTCGAGCGGGCCAATCCGGACCTCGAGGTGCTGGCCAAGCTCAACGGGAACCCCGATCGGATCTCAGACCGCGAGCTGGCGACCAAAGCTCGCGCCCTGGCCCACGACGCCTGGCGCCGGCGCGACGAGGCCTCGCTCACGCAGCTGCGCGAAATCCCTCAGCGTGATCGCGTCGCCACCGATGCTGCCAGTGTCGTCACTGCCGCCGTCGAAGGGCGCGTCGCGACGCTGTTTGCTCCGACCCCACAGGCGATCTGGGGCCGCTACGACGCCACCAACGCCTCCACGGAGATTCACCCGGAGAACCAACCTGGCGACGAGGATCTCCTCGACTTGGCCGTCCACCACACGCTGGCCCTCGGCGGCGAGGTTGTCGTCCTCGCAGACACCGCAAGATCCAAGGCGACGCCGCCCCTGGCCGCGCGGCTGCGCTACTGATCAGACCGCCGGCCACCTCTCGGACGACGAGGTCGGCCGGCAATCTGCGGCATAGAATGGCGCGATGGATGCAGCTCGGCGCCACCCCTGGCCAACCCTGAGGTGGGTCGCATTGGTGTGGATGGTGGTCTACGTGCCCGCCTACGCCCTCGCCTATCCCGCAACCAACTTTCTCTTCCTGTGCAACCTCGGCGTGACCCTGACTGCGCTGGCGATCTTCGTCGGCAACCGTCTGGTGGTTTCGAGCCAAGCCGTCGCAGCGCCGATCATCGGTCTGGTGTGGGCCCTCGATGCCGGAACGCGGGTGACCACCGGATCCTTCCTGTTCGGCGGCACCGCCTACATGTGGGATCCACAGTACCCCCTGTTCACCCGGTTGCTGTCGCTCTACCACCTGGGCTGGCCGGTGCTGGTGGTCTGGTGCCTCGTCCAGACCGGCTACGACCGCCGCGGATGGGCGCTGCAGTCCGGCATTGCCGGATCGGGGATCGTCCTCGCACGCCTCGCAACCGATCCAGCCGAGAACGTCAATTTCGCCTTCCGCGACCCCTTCTGGGGACAGCAGCTCGGGCCTCCGGTGCTCCACCTGGTCATCGTCGTGGGGGCGATGTCGGTGGTTGCCTACGGCATGACCCACGTGATCCTCATCAGAGCTCTGCGGCCAGCCACCTCGCCGGGGCTCGCGGACGCAAGTCTCGAGTTGGGAGGGTAACAGGACGAGGGATTGGGTACCGGGTACTGGGTACGGGGATCGCAGCTGAGGGGAGCCTGAGGGTGTGCGTCAGGTCCGAGGCGATGACGCACCACGGACAACGCAGACTCCACAAAGGGCCCCGTCAGCGTTCGGGCTCGCGGACCAGGATGGCGCGCACGTAGAGCAGCTCGAACCCGTGTCGCCCAACGTTCTGCTGCGAGGTCGAGCCCGGCTGGGTGGTCACCGTGGCAAGGTCGCAGCCGGCCTGCGCCGCGACCTCGAGCCGGCGGCGAAGCAAAGCGTTCTGGACTCCCCGCCGACGAAGCTGCGGCACGGTTGCGGCGCCACACATCTGGGCAATGCCATGCGCAGACAGTCGCATCGCTCCGGCCCCGGCGTCCGCACCGTCGACCGCCGCGATGTACCGCTTCATGCCGTCGCAGCGCACGAGGTCGGTCATCGCCCGCTCGAGCACGTCGCGAGGAAAGACATCGCGCGAGGCGATGCCCCGATCGTCCGGGGTGGCAAAGCCGGTGATCGACAGCTCGAGCCACTGGCCGAGCTCCGCCGCGGGACTCTCGCGCACCTCGACAGAGCCGGTCCCCGCCTCGAGAACGCGGCCCTCGAGAGGTCGACCGAGGACGTTCTCGAAGCCAACCAGCCGATACCCACGATCACACAAGCTCGGCGCAACGGTTGGATCCGCCAGGCTCGACAACTCGACCTGGAGCGCAGCACCGTGGCGGGCGAAGTGTTCCTCCGCGGGGCCGAGAGCCGCCACATCGAAGTCGCCCGAGAAACCGAGTCCGGCGACCTTGCACAGCGGCGAGCCGGCCTCGATCCACACCGCAATGCCTCCGCCGACATCGAGCGCGAGCACATCGGTGACACCTCGCGCGCGAGCCACCTGGGCCGCAGAGCGGAGCAACTCGACTTCGGAGGCTTCGATTCGGGCGGCGAGGTCGATGGAGCAGAACAAGGGGTTCGGGGTTCGGGGTTAGGGGTTAGGTCCGGATCCCGGGTCCCGGGTCCCGGGTCCCCTAGCTAGCGCGACATCGCGCCCAGGAAGTCGGCGTTGCTCTTGACCTTCGACAGCTTGTCGTGGAGCAGCTCCATGCTCTCGACCGTCGACAGTGGGTTGAGCACCTTGCGCAACACCCACACGCGGTGCAGCTCGCCCTCGGGCATGAGCAGCTCTTCCTTGCGCGTGCCGGACTTGTTGATGTCGATCGCCGGGAAGATCCGCTTCTCGACCAACTTGCGATCGAGATGGATCTCGCAGTTGCCGGTGCCTTTGAACTCCTCGAAGATGACGTCGTCCATGCGCGAGCCGGTGTCGACCAGCGCGGTAGCGATGATGGTCAGTGACCCGCCTTCTTCGATGTTGCGCGCGGCGCCGAAGAAGCGCTTCGGGCGATGGAGCGCGTTGGCGTCGATACCACCCGAAAGCACCTTGCCCGACGGCGGCTGCACGGTGTTGTAGGCACGCGCCAAGCGGGTGATCGAATCGAGCAGGATCACCACGTCCTTCTTGTGCTCGACCAGACGTTTGGCCTTCTCGATCACCATCTCGGCGACCTGCACGTGGCGGGTCGCGGGCTCGTCGAAGGTCGACGACACCACCTCACCCTGCACGTTGCGCTGCATGTCGGTAACTTCTTCGGGGCGTTCGTCGATCAGCAAGACGATCAGGGTGACCTCGGGGTGGTTCTTCGCCACCGAATGGGCGATCGACTGCAACAGCATCGTCTTGCCGGTGCGGGGCGGGGCGACGATCAAAGCGCGCTGGCCTTTGCCCATCGGCGTGACCAAGTCCATCACCCGCGACGACATGTCGCCGGGGACCTCGAGCCGGAGGCGCTCCTGCGGGTAGAGCGGCGTCAGGTTGTCGAACAACACCTTGCCGCGCGAGACATCGGGATGCTCGAAGTTGACCGCCTCGACCTTGATCAGAGCAAAATAGCGCTCACCCTCTTTGGGCTGACGAACCTGGCCCGAAACGGTGTCGCCGGTGCGCAGATCGAAGCGGCGAATCTGGCTCGGCGAGACGTAGATGTCGTCCGGCCCGGGCAAGTAGTTGTACTCCGGCGCACGCAGAAAGCCGAAGCCGTCCGGCAAACACTCGAGCACGCCTTCGGCGAAGATCAGGCCGCTCTTTTCGGTCTGCGCCTGGAGGATCTTGAAGATCAGCTCCTGCTTGCGCATGCCGGTCGAGCCGTCGATGCCGAGATCCTTGGCCACCTGGGCCAGACCGGGAATGGTCATATCCTTGAGCACCCTGATGTCGAGGGTGTTCTCGGCGCGACGATCGCGGCCCGCCTCCTCGGCTGAGCGCTGCTCGTCGAGCAGCTCACTGGCTTGATCGTCTTCGGGCACACGGGTCTTGGTCGGCATGATTGGCTCCTCACCGCACGTCGTGGTCGTGGCGTGCGTTGATGGCTTTCCACAAATCGGAGATCCCCTCTCCGGTCTTGGCGGACACGAAGAGCGGCGGGTGGTTGGGGTCGAGGTCGAGAGTGGCGGAGATCCCCGCCATGGACGCCCGGCGTTGCCCGGGCTTGACACGGTCGATCTTGGTCGCGACGACGATCGGCTCGACGCCGACGTCGCGGAACCACTGGTGCGCCTGCTGGTCGAGCTCGGTCGCGCCGATCACGCCATCGACCAGCTGCACGAGAGCAAAACGTGGGTCCCTGCCCTTGTGCACCAAGTAGGCCTCGGTCAGCGCCGCAAAGGTCTGGCGATTCTGCTTGCTGGTCTTGGCGTAGCCGTAGCCTGGGAGATCGACGAGATAGGCGCTCTGGTCGATCAGGAAGTAGTTGACGGCCTGAGTGCGTCCGGGAGTCGAGCTGACGCGCGCCAACCCCTTGCGACCCACCAAGCGATTGAGCAGGCTCGACTTGCCCACGTTCGAACGCCCCACCAAGGCACACTCCGGCCGACCGTCCGCGACGAAGCTCTTGGCATCGTGGGCGCCTCGCACAAAGTCCGCAGTGGTGACTCGTCCGCGCATGGACTCGTACCTTCGGAATGGGAAAAGGGGAGATCGGAAGGAGCGAATCCGGGAGGATCCGCGGCGGGAAACCCCACAGCTCGGAGCTGGACTCGTCGATGTGGGGTCAGTGAGCGATGGTGTCTGCCGAGGGCTTCGGCTCTGGGAAACCTCCGCGCCCCGTCGGCGACGCGAGGTCACCGTCGAGCGCGAGCCGGAGCACTTCGTCCATGGATTCGACCAGGTGGAAGGTCAACGTCTCGCGAACCTCGGCCGGGATATCCTCGAGATCCTTCTCGTTCTCCTTGGGGAGCACGATTTCGGTGAGGCCGGCGCGGTAGGCGGCCAGAACTTTATCCTTGATCCCGCCCACTGGCAAGACCTTGCCGCGCAGGGTGATCTCACCGGTCATCGCGACGTCCTTGCGCACCGGAATCCCGGTCAGCGCCGAAACCAGGGCGGTTGCCATGGTGATACCTGCCGACGGCCCGTCCTTGGGGATGGCGCCCTCCGGAACGTGGACGTGGAGATCGCGCTTCTCGCTGACCTCGGGATCGATGTGCAGCAACTCGGAGCGACTGCGCAGATAGGACAGGGCGGCACGGGCGGACTCCTGCATCACCTCGCCGAGCTGGCCGGTGAGCGTCAATCGTCCCTTGCCTGGCATCACGCCGATTTCGGTCTCGAGCAGATCGCCACCGGCCTCGGTCCAGGCAAGCCCGGTGGCCACGCCGACCTCGGACGTTTCGTTCTTGCGCCGCGGCCGGAACTTGGCGGCTCCCAGCAACTCGGCGACCAGCGCCGGGGTGACGACGATCGGCGGATGTTCACCGGCCGTCTGGACCACCCGACGGGCGAGCTTGCGACACACCGCCGCCACCTGGCGCTCGAGGTTGCGCACCCCCGCCTCGCGCGTGTAGCCCTCGATCAGCGAACGCACGCTCTCGTCCTCGAAGGTCACCAGATCGGTACTCAACCCGTGATTCTCGAGCTGCTTGAGGACGAGGAAACCCTGAGCGATCGCGAGCTTCTCGTTGAGGGTGTAGCCGGTGAGCTGGATCACCTCCATACGATCTCGCAGCGGTGCCGGAATCGGATGGAGCACGTTGGCGGTGGCGATGAACATCACCTTCGAAAGGTCGTACTCGACGTCCAAGTAGTGATCGACGAAGGCGTCGTTCTGCTCCGGGTCGAGTACCTCGAGCAGCGCTGCGGAGGGGTCGCCGCGGAAGTCCATCGACATCTTGTCGACCTCGTCGAGCAGGAACACCGGATTGATGGTCCCAGCCTTCTTCATCATCTGGATGATCTGACCCGGGAAGGCGCCGATGTAGGTCCGCCGATGGCCACGAATCTCGGCTTCGTCGCGCACGCCGCCGAGCGACAGCCGCACGAAGCGCCTACCCGTCGCTTCCGCGATCGACTTCGCGAGCGACGACTTGCCCACGCCGGGAGGACCGACGAAGCAGATGATCGAGCTTTGGGTCTTCTTGGTCAGCTGGCGCACCGCGAGGAACTCGAGGATGCGCTCCTTGATCTTCTCCAGACCGAAGTGGTCGGCGTCCAGGATCTGCTGCGCTTTGGCCAGGTCCTTGAGCTCGCGGCTGCGTTTGGTCCAGGGCACGCTGACCAACCACTCGAGGTAGTTGCGCGAGACGGTTGCCTCGGCGGACACCGGCGGCATCGCCTCCAAGCGCTTGAGCTCTTGCTCGGCTTTGGCCTTGACCTCTTCCGGAAGCCCGGCCTTTTCGACCCGCTCGCGCAACTCGGCGAGCTCGTCGGCGCGGTCGTCGCGACGACCGAGCTCCTGGTTGATCGCCTTGATTTTCTCGTTGAGGTAGTACTCCTTCTGCGCCCGCTCCATCTGCTTCTTGACCTGCACGTTGACGCGCTTCTCGATCGAGAGCTTCTCGAGCTCGAGATCGAGCAGGTCATGGAGGCGCAGCAGTCGGCGGGCGGGGCTCAGGAGCTCGAGCAGCGTTTGCCGGTCGGCCGTGCCGAGCCCCGTCGTGCCCACCCCCAGATGCGATGCCAGAGTATCGGCGAAGCGATCGGGATCGTCGGTCTTGAGGGTGGCGGCGAGGCTTTCGAACGCGAGGTGATGGGAGGCTTTGGCGTACTGCTCGAAAAGCTGGAGCACGCGGCCCATGTAGGTCTCGAGGGCTTCGGTCGCCGGGAAGTCGACGGCGTACACCTCGACGTCGGCGACACTGGCCCCATCCACCTGCTCGAGGGTGACGAGCTTGGCCCGCTGCAAGCCTTCGACCATCACCTTGACGTTGCCGTTCGGCAGCCTCAGGTTCTGAACGATCCGCGCCACCACACCGATCTCGTAGAGATCACCGCGGTTGGGCTCGTCGACTTTGGGATCTCGTTGCGCCACCAGGAACAGGCGTCGCTCGGGGTCGGCGAGCGCCACATCGAGAGCCCTGACCGACGGCCCGCGGCCGACGATGAACGGCGCCATCATGTGCGGGAAGATCACCATGTCGCGCAGCGGCACCACCGCCAACCGCGCCTGTGACGACGAAAGCCAAGTCATCCGGTCGTGATCTTCCACTCGAATCAGCCTGCCTTCTTGAGCAGTGTGGCGGTCGAGTTGGTGCGAATCGCATCCTCGTCGATCACCAGTTCCTTGAGATCGTCCCGCGACGGAATCGAATACATCAGATCGAGCATCAGTTCCTCGAGAATGATGCGCAGCCCTCGCGCGCCGACGTTGCGCTTGATCGCCTCGGAGGCGATCGCTTTGAGCGCACCCTCGGTGAAGTCGAGCTTGACGTCCTCGAAGCCGAAGATCGTCTGGTACTGGCGCACCAAGCTGTTCTTGGGCTCGACCAGGATCTGCACCAAGGCCGCCTCATCGAGCTCGTCGAGAGTCGCCACCACCGGCAATCGGCCGACGAACTCGGGAATCAGTCCGTAGCGGATCAGGTCCTCGGGCAGCACCTGTGGCAGGAGCTCACCACTCTTGCGCTGCTTGTGCTCCTTGATCTCGGCACCGAAGCCCATGCCCTTGCGGTTGAGGCGCGCGGCGATCTGGTCCTCGAGGCCGACGAACGCACCACCACAGATGAACAGGATGTTCGAGGTGTCGATCTGCAGAAACTCTTGGTGTGGGTGCTTGCGCCCTCCCTGCGGCGGCACGTTGCACATCGTGCCCTCGAGGATCTTGAGCAACGCCTGCTGCACGCCTTCGCCCGAGACGTCACGAGTGATCGACGGGTTGTCGCCCTTGCGGCAGATCTTGTCGACCTCGTCGATGTAGACGATCCCGCGCTGGGTCTTTTCTTTGTCGTTGCCCGCCGCCTGGTAGAGCTTGAGGATGATGTTCTCGACATCCTCGCCGACGTACCCGGCTTCGGTCAGCGTGGTGGCATCGGCGATCGTGAACGGCACCGACAGCAACTTGGCCAAGGTCTGCGCGAGCAGGGTCTTGCCGGTGCCGGTCGGTCCGATCAGCATGATATTGGACTTCTGCAACTCGACGTCGCTGCGAGTACGCTCGGCGTAGTCGATGCGGCGGTAATGGTTGTATACCGCCACCGCGAGCTTCTTCTTCGCCTGGTCCTGGCCGACGACGTATTCGTCGAGCAGCCCCTTGATCTCCTGCGGACGCGGCAGCGAGGTCTCCTGCTGCTGCTCGAGCATGCGGTCCTCGGCGATGATGTCGAGACAGATGTCGACGCACTCGTCGCAGATGAAGACGCTCGGTCCGGCAATCAGCTTCTTGACCTCACGCTGGCTCTTGTTGCAGAACGAGCACCGCAGAGCGTCGTCGCTGGATTCTTTCTTCGCCATCTTCTGCCTCCGACGACCCTATGGAGCCGTCATCTTGCCCCACTCGCCGTGGGATCACCGTCCGATCACTGGAGGATCGAAACCCTCCGGACCTTCGATTCCAAGTCTACACCCGATGTTTCAGACGCCGCTGCGCTCGCGCATCACGCGGTCGACCAGCCCGTAGGCGAGCGCCTCGTCGGCCTCGAAGATACGGTCGCGTTCGGTCGCCTGGTGAATCTCTTCGACCGGCTGGCCGGTGTGGTGCGCGAGGATCCGATTGAGGCGATCACGGGTGCGCAGCAGTTCCTTGGCATGGATCTCGATGTCCGTCTGTTGACCCTGCAGCCCGTACATCAGCGGCTGATGGATCAACACTCTGCTGTTGGGAAGCGCGGCACGCTTGCCCTTGGCTCCGCCCGCCAGCAGCACCGCCCCCATCGACGCACACTGCCCCACACACACCGTCGCCACGTCGGGCTTGATGTACTGCATGGTGTCGTAGATCGCCATGCCGGCGCTGATGGAGCCGCCGGGCGAGTTGATGTAGAGCGCAATGTCCCGCTCGGGATTCTCCGCCTCGAGGAACAACAACTGGGCGATCACGAGGTTGGCGACATCGTCGTCGATCGGGGAGCCGAGGAAGATGATGTTGTCCTTCAGCAATCGCGAGTAGATGTCGTAGGCACGCTCGCCGCGGCTGGTCTGCTCGACCACCATCGGGATCAACATGAGGCACGCTCCTGAGGGTGAAGCCGGCCCCGGTCTCGAGCCGGGGCCTGGGTTGTGAGCGGCGGAACCGTGGGCGTGGCGCCGCCGATATCCACGATCATACGTACGAGAGGAGGGAAACGTTCAGTCACGCCGGCTCGAGCACCGACAGCAGAGCCGTCTGCCGCGCCAGGTCGGCGCGCAAACGCTGCAGGCGCCCATCACGAGCGAGGTGCTGGCGCAGATGCCCGGCGCTGATGCCCTGCCCCTTGGCCAAGCTCGCGAGCGTCGCCTCGAGCTTGTCTTCCGGCACTTCGACATCTTCCGCGTCGACGATTGCGTCGAGCAGCAAGCGGATCTGGATGCGCCGCTTGGCCTGGGGCCGCATCTCGTCGCCGATGCGGGCCCAATCGAGCTCCGCACGCTCGAGGTCGACACCTCGCCCGTGAAGCTCGCGCGCGTAGTCCTCGAGCATCCCCCGCAGCTCGCTTTCGATCAATCGCTCGGACGGCTCGAGCGGGTGCTCTTCGACCAGCCGTTGGAGAAAGGTGTGCTCTCGCCGCTGTCGACGCTGATCCTTCTTGCCGTGCTCGAGGCGATGCCGGATCGCGTCGCGCAGGGCTGCCGCGTCGGCGACTCCGAGCTTCTTGGCCAGCTCGTCGTCGATGGTCGCCGGCTCGAGCTCTTGGACCTGCTCGACCTTGACTCGGTAGTGCGTCGTGGCGCCGCCCTCGTCGCCGTGGTCGAACGACGTCTCGCTCCCGGCAACGACTCCGGTGAGAGCCAGCGTCAGCTCCTCCCAGACCCCCTCCCCGCCCACTTCGACACGCAGGCGCTGGGGGCCGTCCTCGGAACCCTCGGCCTCGATCTCGCCCACCACGCGGTCGCCCCGGCCGGCCGGGCGCTCGACCTCACGCCAGGCACCGGCGCTGCGTTGGAGATCTTCGAGAGCCAGATCGACTTCCTCGTCGGTCGGCTCGACCGGCATCTCCGGCAGCTCCCAGCTGCGGAACTCGCGCAACTCGACCGGGGGACGCACGTCGACCTTGGCGACGAACGAGAGTTTCGTCCCGAGCTCGTGCTCGATGTCCTCGATCAACGGCGGCAACAGCGGCTTGATCCCGGCCTCGGCCTGCGCCTGCTGCCAGTAGCGACCAACCAAACGCTCGACCACGTCGCGACCGATCTCCTCGGCGTAGCGCTGCCGCACGACACTCGCCGGCACCTTGCCCTGGCGAAAGCCCGGCATCTTCACCTTCTTGCGCCAATCCCCGAGAACGCGCTGGGTCTCGGCCTCGACCGCCGGCTGGGGCACTTCGATCGTGAGCTCGGTATGCCAGGAATCGACATCTTGACGGGAAACGACGACACTCATCGGTGGACTACCCCTGAAGGAATCGGCTCGAAGGAGGTCCGGCGATCACACCGACGACCGGGTCCGAGAGCTGTGGAGTGGAAATCGTGCGGGAACTCGTGGTGCGAAAGGGGGGACTCGAACCCCCACCCCCGAAGGGACTAGATCCTAAGTCTAGCGCGTCTACCAGTTTCGCCACTTTCGCGGAAGCCCGGGGGACGGGCGAGCTGCAGAGAAACGAACGGCCCGGCTGCCGCCCGTGCCGTCGAGGCGACAGGGTCGGCCGACCGGGCCGGAAGAAGCGTTGGATGGTGAGCCGCCTAGGAATCGAACCTAGAACCCACAGATTAAGAGTCTGTTGCTCTGCCAGTTGAGCTAGCGGCCCCAACGAGCCGTCGACTATAGCGCGGAAGCTTCGGCGGCGCAAGGGTCGCTTTCTCCCTCAGCTGGGGTACCGCTCGTAGGAAACGACGCTGAAGGCTCTCTCGTCCCCAGCTGCAGGCTCGGAGCGGACTCGTTCGACCTCGTGCCAGCGATCCCACGCGACTTCAGGGAACGTGGTATCGCCGACGGCCTCACCGTCGACCCAGCTGATCACCATGCGGTCCGCAAGTGCAAGGCCCTCTCGGTACAGCGCGGCGCCGCCGACGAAGAAAACCTCCTCCTCGCCGCACGCCCGGGCTTGCGCGAGCGCCTCCAGCAGGCTGTCGACAACGACGACTCCGCCCGGAGCGTCGACACCGCGGCGGCTGACGACGAACGTTCGTCGACCCGGCAACGCCCGCCCGATCGACTCCCAGGTTCGCCGCCCCATCACCAGCGTGTGCCCCATGGTCAGGCGCTTGAAGTGGGCGAGGTCGCTCGGCAGCCGCCACGGCAGACCACCGTCGCGCCCGATCACCCCGTTGGCGGCAATCGCCGCGACGATCGTCACCCGCATCAGACCGCCACCGGGGCCTTGATGTGTGGGTATGGGTCGTAGCCGTCGATCGCGATGTGCTCGTAGCGAAAGTCGAAGAGGTCGGTGACGCTCGGAACCAGCCGCAGTGTCGGCAGTGGTCGCGGATCACGGGACAACTGCAGCTCGGCCTGCTCGAAGTGGTTGCGGTAGAGGTGTGCGTCGCCCAGGGTGTGGACGAAATGACCGGGCTCGAGCCCGCTCACCTGCGCCACCATCGCGGTCAGCAGGGCGTAGGACGCGATGTTGAACGGCACCCCGAGAAAGACGTCTGCCGAGCGCTGGTAGAGCTGACACGACAGCCGACCGTTGGCCACGTAGAACTGAAACAGCAGGTGGCAGGGCGGCAGCGCCATGTGGGGGACATCGGCCGGGTTCCAGGCCGAGACGATGATGCGGCGCGAATCGGGATTGGTGCGGATCTGCTGCAGAACCTGCTGCATCTGGTCGATCACCACCCCGCCCGCACCTTCCCACGACCGCCACTGCTTGCCGTAGACCGGACCGAGCTCGCCGTCGTCGTCTGCCCACTCATCCCAGATCGAGACGCCGACCTCGTGCAGCGATCGCACGTTGGTCTCACCGCGCAGGAACCACAGCAGCTCGTGGATGATCGATCGCAGGTGGAGCTTCTTGGTGGTGATCAGCGGGAATCCGGCGGCGAGATCGAAACGCATCTGGTGACCGAAGATCGAACGCGTGCCGGTACCGGTGCGGTCCTCCTTGTCGGTCCCGGTCTCCAGGATCAGGCGCAACAGGTCCAAGTACGCGCGCATGTCCAGAGCCTACCGCGATTTGACCGAAGCAGATGAGGCCGGTCCAAGGCCGAGGCTCTCGGCCAGATCGAGATCCACCGGCACCTGCACAAGCTCCACCGGCCAGGGTCGGCGGCGAAACAGCAGCAGCGACAGGCTCGTCGCCGGCTCGGCATCGGCGCGGCGGCGCAGCAATCCATCACCGGCCTCGGGAAATACCCGGGCGACCTCACGCAGGCGCGTACGCCACCCCGGATCGAGACTCGGATCCGCCACCAGTCGGGAGATCGCCACGCGGGTCGCCTCGGGAACGAGCAGGATCGCAGGTGCTGCCAGCAACCGCGGCTCCCCCTGCAGCGCCACCGCCAGCGACTCGACCGCCGCCGCGCCGTCACCCAGAGTCTGAGCCTCGAGCCACGCCGCAAACGGGTCGCTCGGATCGAGCTGGCGTGCCCGGCCGAGTGCGTCGCCGCTCTCCGGTTCGAGCGCGGCTGCGCCGAGGTGGAGGGCGGCGATGCCGTTGGCCTTCGTTGCCGCCGTGGCCGCCGCCTCGGCGTCGCCGGCTTCGACTGCAAGCCGCCAAGCGTACAGCGGATGCCGTGGGTCGAGCTCCGCGGCACGGCGCAGCGAGCTCAGCGCCGTTGGCGAGTCTGCGGCAGTCACCGCCCGATCCCAGAACCACTGGCCGAGCAGCACCGGCCCCGCGACAGCGCACAGGACGACTGCCACCGCCGGTCCGAGCCACCGGCGCCACGAGCCGGGCACCGGGTGAGGCGCCAGAGCGAGGCCCCCCGCCACGCTCAGCACGATCCAGGGCGCCGGCGACGAAAAGGTGGGTTCGAGGAGCAGGAAGCCGGCGATGCCGATCACGGGAGCAAGATCCGAGCCCCACCGACAGCGCCGCAGTGCGGCGCACGCCACCAGCACCATCGCGATCAGCCCCACCAGACCGAGCTCGAAGGCCATGGTCAGGAAGGCGCTGTGCAGATCGCCGACCAGCTCACCCGGCGCCGCAGCGCCGAAGTTTCCTATCAACCACGCAGTGCTGCCGGGACCGTGGCCCCACCACGGCGAGTCCAACACTCCCCTCCATCCCGCCTGCAGGTAACGCCAACGCGCCAGCGTCGACAGATCGACCCCTTGCACCATCGTCACGAGGCGCGCGCTCCCGATCGCAGCGATGCCGGCCACCGCAATCGCGATGGCCGCCCAGCGCCTGGTCCGCGCCAGCCAAGCGATCTGCACGCCCAGCAGCAGCAGCGCCGCGATCGACTCTGTGGCGATGATGGCCACGACCGCGGGTGCGGCCCCAAGAGCTCGCGTCGACCAGGACCAGCCGACGGTCGCGAGCCACCAGGCCGGCCAAGTCCCGAGCAACACCGCTGCCAGCAGCAGATGGTGGCCGAGAGGCATCGCCACCGGACCTCCGCTCCACATCGCCTCGGCCAACGCCGCCGCCCCGAGCAGGCTTGCCGATGCGCCGATCGCCCCCGCCACGACCCTCGAGCCGCGTTCACACGCCGCCGCAACCAGACTCGGCACCACCAGCAGACTCGGGAGCACGACCCAGCTCCCGAGCGCAGCACGCGGAACCGGCGATTCCAAGGTGGCGACGAGCCACACCGCAGGGACAACGATACTCACCCACCCGGAGCCAGGCCCGACGGGAGCCGCCAGCCTCCCTCCCGAGGCGGCCACCGCCGCTGCCACGGCAAGTCCAACGACGGCGGCGCCGAGAGCCGTTGCCCCGGTCCACAAGCCGCCGGCGCATGCAACGATGACCAGCAGCAGCGCCGGAGCCAGGGCCGCCGTGGAGGTCAAGGGGACCAGGGACCAGGGACCGGGGACTCGTCGGAGCGCGGGCCGGTTCCGTCCGAATGGGTCCGGCTCCCACTCTGGTCCCGGGTCCCGGTACCCGGTACCTCTTCGCTCCACCTCACAGATCGAACTCGACGCCCTGCGCCAGCGGCAATGCCGTCCCCCAGTTGAGGGTGTTGGTCTGGCGCCGCATGTAGGCCTTCCACGAATCGGAACCGGCCTCGCGGCCGCCGCCGGTCTCCTTTTCGCCGCCGAACGCGCCGCCAATCTCAGCGCCGGACGTGCCGATGTTGACGTTGGCGATCCCACAATCGCTGCCGGCCGCCGACAGGAAGGTCTCGGCGGTGCGCACGTTGAGCGTGAAGATCGAGGACGACAGGCCCTGTGGCACGCCGTTGTTCATCGCGATCGCCTCGTCCAGGCTGTCGAACTCGAACAGGTAGAGGATCGGCGCAAAGGTCTCCTCACAGGTGATCGGCAACATCGAATCCACCTCGATCAGCGTCGGTTCGACGTAGAACCCGGGGCGATCGAGCACCTTGCCCCCGGCGAGCACGCGCCCCCCCTGCGCCTTGGCGGTCTCGATGGCGTGGCGGTACCCCTCGACCGCACGCGCCGTCACCAGCGGCCCCATCAGGGTCTTCGGGTCGGTCGCAGGGCCGATCCGTACCGAGCGGTAGGCCTCCGCCAGCCGCCGCTTCATGTCGGCAGCGATGCCGCGCTGCAGGAACAGGCGACGAGTCGTGGTGCAACGCTGGCCGGCGGTCCCGACCGCACCGAAGGCCACCGCCCGCAGGGCGAGATCGAGATCGGCATCGTTCATCACGATCAGGCCGTTGTTGCCGCCGAGCTCGAGCAGGGTCCGGCCGAGGCGGCCAGCGACGACCTCACCGACCCGCTTGCCCATGCGCACCGAACCGGTTGCCGAAATCAGCGGGAAGCGCGGATCAGCGGTCATGCGCTCGCCGATGGTCGGTCCGTCACCGATCACCAGGCCGAAGATCGGCGGGGCGCCGTTCTTCTCGAGCACCTGCTGGGCGATCTTCATCGTCGCGATCGACGTCAGCGGCGCCAGCTCCGACGGCTTCCACACCATCGAGTCACCGCACACCGCGGCCACGAACGCGTTCCATGCCCACACCGCCACCGGGAAATTGAAAGCCGTGATGATCCCCACAGGGCCGAGCGGATGCCACTGCTCGTACATGCGGTGCTGCGGACGCTCGGAGTGCATCGTCAGGCCGTAGAGCTGACGCGACATGCCGACCGCGAGATCCGCCATGTCGATCATCTCCTGGACCTCCCCGAGGCCTTCCGAGAGGATCTTGCCGACCTCGAGGGAAACCAACGCGCCGAGAGCGTCCTTGTGGGTCCGCAGGGCATCGCCGATCTGGCGAACGATCTCGCCGCGGCGCGGCGCCGGCCACTCCCGCCAGGCGGCGAAGGCGGCCACCGACGCCGCCACGACCTCCTCGTAGTCCTCCGCCGATGCCATGCGCACGGCGGCGATCACCTTGCCGGTCGAGGGATCGATCGACTCGAGGCGCTCGCCCCTGCCGGGCAGGAAACGGTCCGAAAAGGCGCCGGGGTTTTCGGCCTCGAGGCCAAGGGACGACAACAACGCAGCAACGTCGACAGAGCTCATGGACTTCTCCGCGGGGATGGATGGAGGGAATGAGGGAGGTCGCGGGCGGACCTGATGGCTAGTTTATCTGGAAGGTATCGGGTACTGGGTATCGGGTATCGGGTATCGGACGGAGCGGAAGGGACCAGGGACCGGGACCAGGGATCAGGGACGGAAGCAGGGGGTATCGGGCGCAGATACCTTGCACGAGCCCCGGGCGGATCCTCAGTCGCAGCGCTCCAGGAAGGTCGCGATCTCGGCCAGCGGTCTCTTCTCCACCGCGTGTTTGGGGACCGTCGCGTCGGCCGCTGGGTATCCGACGACCAGCAGGAGGAACGGCTTCTCGTGGGCCGGCCGGCCCAGGATCTCGTTCATGAATCGCATCGGAGAGGGGGTGTGGGTCAATGTTGCGAGCCCCGCGTGGTGCAGGCCGGTGATCAACATCCCGGTCGCGATGCCGACACTTTCGTTGACGTAGTAGTGCTTGCGCACCGCTCCGTCGGGCTCGCGACCGGACAACTGGGCGAAGATCGCGATCAGCCACGGGGCATGTTCGAGGAAGGGCTTGTGGGCATCCGTGCCGAGCGGCGCCAGCGCCTCGAGCCATTCCTCAGAGGCACGGCGTTCGTAGAACTCCCGTTCCTCGGCCTCGGCCGCCTCCCGAAGCCTTCGTTTGATCGCCGGATCGCCAACGACCACGAAGTGCCACGGCTGCATGTTGGCCCCGTTCGGGGCGCTGGCGGCAGCCCGCAGCGCTCGCTCGATGATCTCGCGGCTCACCGGTCGCGAATCGAAGGCCCGAATCGAGCGCCGACGCAGCAGGTCCCCTTCGAACGCGCGAATGCGTTCGAGCATCTCGGTCTCCGGATACTCGCGCCAGAAGGCACTCGCCGGGAGCTCGTGGTCCGGGCTCGAAGTCACTGCGCAATCTCCGCGGTTTTTGGCGTTTCTTGTCGATGGGGAATCTGCCTCGACCAACGACACGTCCCGATTCTGCCCCAAGGAGGAGCCGTTATGTTGCCCATTGTTCTGCTGACTGCTGCCGTTGCCTGCTCGGTCGACCACCTTCCGTCGCCGGACCGGGTCGTGTTGAGCTGTTCCGGAACCGCCGCCGCGGTACCGGTCGATGGGGTTTTCGCGCCGACGGCGAGGTCCACCGAGCCGGCACTGCTCGGGCGCAGCTTCAGCGAGCTCGCCCAGGCATGGAGGGGCTCAGTGATCGCGATTGCGACGGTCTCCGGCCGTACTCGCTTCCTCACCGCCGACGGCCGCGATCTGGCGGTCGAGATCGTGCGCGGCGGCTTCGGGTGGGCCGGGCACGACGACGCAGACCTTCGCGCCGCCGAGCGCGAAGCTCGGATGCACCAGCGCGGCATCTGGGACGAAGGCCTCTGGAAGGCGCAGAGGTCCGCCCGAACCCGCCCCATCGACATCCCGACGCCGGCCCCGACCACCGGCCCGATCCGCCTCGGCCCGGCAGCCCGCGTCCCGGTGCCTGCCGATTCCGCGGTGTGGAATCGGCGTCTCGAAGAGTTTCGGCGTGGGATCGAGGCCCTGACCGCCGAAGCGGCCGACGAGTAGACCAAGCGAGTCAGGCGCCGGCCCAGATGCGGTAGCCGAGCTCTGCGGCACGGCGCTTGACCTCGTCCAGCCGCCGCGTCCCAGCCACGCCTCCTTCGAGCTGACCGAGATACCACTCGGCCTCGAGCTCCTGACCCACCAACCCGCGCGACCTCGCCCGTTCGGCGGCCTGTTCGAGTTGGCGCCGCGCTTCGGCATCGCGATCGAGCGCTGCTGCGACCCGGGCACTCGCCACGGTCACATCGTGCTCTACCAGCACATTCTGACTCTGCGTCAGTCGAGCCGCCGCGGACTCCACCGAAGCGCGGGCCTCGGAGGTCCTCCGGCTGCTGAGCGCGGCCATCGCGAGCGCCGCTTCAGCCTCCGCTGCCGAGTCGATGGCCCCCAGGCGACGCAGCTCCGGAATCAGTTCCCCAAGGGTCAACTGCGCGTCTTCGCGTTGGCCCTGGTCCAGATCGAGCTTGGCCAGGGCCAGTCGGCTTTCGGCCACCAACACCGGATCGCCGCTCTCGCGACGCAGAGCCAGCGCCTCCTCATGGCGCTCCCGCGTCCTCACCTGATCACCGCGCACCGCTGCCAATCGACCCAGCCCGTCCAAGGCTCCGGCCTCGAACCGCTTCGCACCAACCTCTCGCGCGATCTCGAGGGCCTCATTCCACGAGCCTTCAGCGGACTCGAGCTCGCCGCGCAGAAACGCTACCCAGCCGATGTCGACCAGGGACGAGCTCTCCGCTGCCTTCTGGCCGATCTCCCTGCGAGTCGCGAGGGCCGCCTCCTGCTCGGCACTCGCCGTCGTCAGGTCACCCATCCGCCGCGCCGCCAGAGCCAGACTCGCACGAGTCGAGGCGACGAGCGAACGATCGCCGAGCTGGTCTGCCAGCGGCCGAGCCGCCAAGAACAGCGTCTTGGCCTCGGCCAGCCTGCCGCGATGCACCAGGGTCGCCCCGCGGTTGACGTATCCCTGCACCAAGGCATACCGGTCGCCGGTTTCTTCTGCAATCGCAATCAAGGCCTGGTATTCACGATCGGCGGCTTCGACCTCGCCGAGTTGCCGCGTCACCACCGCCAGATTGTTGCGAATCGACAACTCTGCGCGTCGATCTCCAAGCTCACGCGCGGCGGCCAGTGCCTCCGTGAACAGTCGTTTGGCTCCGGCGAGGTCGGCCGCCTGGAAGGCCAACGCCCCACCCTGGGTCATCGCCGCGATCGCTCCGGGCGTGTCGCCAACCTGCCGCAGAAGGTCGCGGGCACGCTCGACGGTCGACCGTGCTGCCGGCACCTCGCCCAGCTGGCGCTGCGCTTCGGACTCGGCGAGCAACGCCCGCGCCGCGACCCCTGGCGCCCCCACGGCCTCGGCTGCCTCTCTCGCGGCCGTGGCGGCCGCCAGCTGCTTGCGGAAGTCTCCCGACGCGGCGAACAGGCGTGCCTTCGCCAAGGCGATCCGTGGATCCGCAGCCGCCGACGAAGGCAGACGTTCGAGAACCTGCAGCAGCGGCCCAGCCTCGACGCCGCGCCCGGCGGCCTCGAGCAGCCGCGCCGCCGCCAGGCCGGCGTCGACATCGTCGGGATTTGCTCTCCACAGCTCGTGAGCCGCCGTCGCCGCCTCGCCCGTCTTGCCGCGAGCTTCGAGGCGCAGGATCTCGAGCTGCGCGATCTCCCCGGGAGCCAGCGTCCCCCTCCCCTCGAGCGCAAGGTCGACCTCACCGGCCGCTCGCTCGCCATAGCCGAGAGCCATCCAAGCCCGCGCCAACGCGCCGTGATAGCGAGGCTCGGCGGGGACCGCCTCGACCGCCGCCACGAGACGGTCCCGCGCTCCCGCGTAGTCGAAGGCGTGCAGCCGCTCGAGGCCTTCGGCATACGCGCGTTCTGCGCTCACATCGGTCGGCTGGGGTCCGGCGGCGAGCTGCTCGAGGCCCAGACTCGTACGCAATTCCGAGCCGAGCTTGGCAACCAGTCCGAACACCTCGTTTTCGGGCGCGGTTGCGGCCGCTGCCCCGCCTCGTCCTTCGGCACGAGTATCCTGGAGCTTGGCATCGATACGCAGTTGCCGGTCGGGCGGTGCCCCGATCGAGGCAAACGTGCCGATCAGCACGTAGTCGGCCCCCAACGAGGAGCGGACGCGCGTGAGCGTCTCGGCCGACAGCGTCCGCACGTCCTCGATCGAGCTCTCGCGCAGAAACCTTGCCACCGATTCGGACGGGACCAGCCGCACACCGCTGCCGCGCGACAGCTCCGACGCCATCATCTCCGCCAGCGCTGTGTCGAGCCAGTCGAGCTCCGAATCCTCCGACAGCGAGGCAAAGCCGAGCACCGCCACGGTGCTGCGAGCAGTGGTCGGAATGGTCAAGCCGGCTTCGATGGGCTCGGCGGCCTGCCGGCGCTGCCACACGTTGAACCACGCGAAGAATGCGCCCGCGACCAGCACCCCGGCCAGCACGGCGAGCGCCAGCCGCTTTGGCGGGGGGCGGCGGGCGGCAGCTTCGATCTCCTCCTTCGTCGGCGGCTCTTCGAGGCGCCCCTCGAGCGCCGCAACCAGCTCTCCCGCCGAGGCGAAGCGCGCGTCGGGGCTGCGGTCGAGCGCGCGCAGCAGCGCCCGTTCCCAGCGATCGTCGAGATCCGGCCGCACATCACGGGGTGGGATGGGGTTTTCGGTCAACCGCTTGATTGCGGTTGCGAGCGGGTTGTCGGCCCGAAAAGGCAAGCTCCCGGTCACCATCTCGTAGACCACGGTGCCGAAGGCATAGACGTCGGCACGCGGCCCGGCGGTTCGCCCGTCGACCTGCTCCGGTGCCATGTACGCCGGCGATCCCAACAGGCCATCACCCATGGTGACGGTGGCCGAGAACCGCCCATCCGCCTGGATGCCGCGGGCGAGACCGAAATCCGTGACCACGGCACGCACGCCATCCGCGGCCGGCTCGAGAATGACGTTGCCCCCTTTGAAGTCGCGGTGGACGATCCCCACGGCATGAGCTGCGTCCAGCCCCGCCGCCATCTGGCGGACCAAGGGAAGCGCATCCTCGGGACTGAAGCGGCCGCGAACGAGCCGCGCCGACAGCGGCTCTCCGCGCAGCATCTCCATCGTCACGAATGGGATTTCACCTTTGGGGTACCGCGCCGCGATGGCCGAGGTCGAGCGGTGGGTGCCGAGGTCGTGGATGCGGCAGACGTTGCGATGCGTGACCTGCCGAGCCACCGAGACCTCGCGGGTGAAGCGTTCGATCGCCCGATCGTTCGCGGCGATCTCGGGCAACACCGTCTTGAGGGCTACGATCTCCTTGAGCGCCGTGTCCTCCGCTTCGTAGACCTCACCCATGCCCCCGCGGGCGATGAAGCGGACGATGCGCCAGCGGTCGGCGACGAGCTCTCCGATCGCAAACGCGCGACTGTCACCGCCGCCCTCCGCTCCTGACGCGGGGGTCGAGGACGATGCCTTGACAAAGGCGTGAGTCGGCAGGTCAGCCGGGGTCGACCCGCCGGCACCGGCGGTCTGCGACCACTCGGTCGCCACGGGTGAGGCAGCGGACGGGGCCTGCTCCGAAGCGGGCCGCCGGCGCACGACGAAGGAATGGGTACACTGCGGACAACGGACCCGAACGCGCTCGGCATCCGTGCCGTCGAGTCGAACCCGCAACCGTTTCGAGCACGCCGGGCAGGCCAGCGTTACCGGAGCAGCCCCTGGGGAGGTTGTCATCGAGATCATTTTAGCAGCTCCCCATGCACCCCTCCGTCCTGAGCCCCGGCCGAGAAGATCCGCGCTCAGCCGAGCCCAAACGTGGCGAGGTCCGTTTGGGCGTCGAAGTCGCGCCACGACCGGACGAAACGCTGGGGCACCTCAGGGTGGCTGACGGTCGCGACCTCCAGCAGCGCTCGAGGCCCCCTGCCAGCGCGCGCCAGGCGCCCCAACGCCGCGAAGGCTGGCGGCTCGATCACGATCGGCAAGGGAGCAAGCCTGCCATGCAGCTGCGGCAGGACTACGTCGGTCCCGACCCGCCGCTGACGGCGCAGCCACCGGAGCGCGGAGGCCGTCAGCAGCGGCTGGTCCACAGCCACGACCAGCAGGGTGGCCAAGGGGCGGGCCTGGGCCAGCGCCCAGATTCCCGCGAGCGGACCCGAGCCATCGGCGTCCGCCAGGCCCGGGTGAGGATCGATCGGCCTCCCGGCGAGGAACGTTTCGTCGGCGACACGGGCCAGAGTACGCACCTGCCGGTCGATCCAACGACCTCGCCCCCAAGGAAGCAGTGCCTTGTCCCGGCCCATGCGCCGACTGGCACCGCCCACCAGCACCCCGCCGACCAGAGGGCGGTCGCGAAACCAGCGCCTCGCCGCGGCGATGAGATTCGCCGAACGATCCTCGGCGGGCGCCCCGCTAGTAGCTTCGACCTCGAGGTCGGCGGGTATCCGGGCACCGGGCCATCGCACGCGCACGCCCGCCTGCCGGAGACGGAGGCTCTCGCAGTCGGTGAGCCCGCCTGCCACATGAGCCAGCAACGCTCCGTCGAAGGCAGCCCCGCAAAAGCGAAGGCCCCGGCGACACGCCAGGGCCTCCATCCTCATTCCCAACCCGGACGCGTCAGGGAGCCGGGTTCTGGATCACGAACTCGCGCTCGCCGATGATCGTCTGATGTCCCTCGAGATCGATCACCACGGCCTGAGCATTGTGAGAGCCGTTGGAGAAGTTGGTGGTATCGATCGCAAAGGACCAGCCGGGGAACGCCGCGTTCGGGTACCCTGGATACCGCAGGCTGACCAGGGGACGCACCTCGGAGGGGAATACCGACCCCACCAAATGACCGTCGACGCGGATGTCGATCACCGCGATGCCCTCCCAGTCGACCGCCCACCCGCGCAGCAGGATCAGGTTGGAGGACAGGGCGGCGGGTTGCACGCGGTTGACGTACCCGAAGGCACCCTCGTTGCCGATGAAGTCGTCGCACAGGAGCGACACCGTCCGGGTCCCGAACAGCCGCACCTGGTCGTCGTTGTCGCCGGCTCGCACCTCGAGCCGGTGGTGGCCCTGGACGTAACCGGCATCGATCAGATGGCCGACGTCGAGAACGAAACGGAAACCCGAGTGGGGAGCGTCGGGCAAACCGGGGTACCGGCGTTCGCTCGCCTGATCGGGAAGGCCATAGCAGTTCGTCAGACCGCCGAGCACCGGGATGTACTCGCAGTCGCGCTTGGTGTCGTAGAGCACCGTGCCGTTGAGCAGCAATTGCACCCACTTCACTCCGGTGTCGACCTCGCTCATCCCGGCATCGACCGCAAAGCCGTCGACGACCGTGTGGCGGCGAATCGGATCCGACGGGTCACAGACGCCGTAGAGCTCCTGATTCGGCAGTGGGTTGCGAAGGTCACCGAAGGGGCGCAGGTCCGCCGAGGTATTGAGGAACTCGACCGTCGGCCCGGTCAGCCAGCTACCCTCGCCGGTCACCGCCCGCACGAAGGCGTGCAGCGTGTACTCCCCGTTGAAGAATTGCGACGTATCGAGCTCGAAGCCCCAGCGCGCCAACGACGAATCCGGGTAGGTCGGGTAGATCAGCGCGACGTTCGGGCTCGATCGGCCGAGGTTCGCGCGGCCGACGATGCGGTCGTCGACATAGATGTCGACGTACTCGACGCCCACATCGTGCAAGGACCATCCCACCAAAGCAGCCACCCCACTGGTGGAGTTGCCGCCTTCCGCAAGGCCGTCGAAGGCCCCGAACGGCTGCGCCGCCCGCACCGGCGCCACGAGCAGACAAGCAAGCGCCGCGAGCCACAATCCCTTCGCTTTCATCTGAACCTCCCTCGGAACCGCCATCGCCCCGTGGCCTCCGTCGCGTTTCCGAACCTCGTCACATCGTCTCGTCGAGCATCCTAGTTCGAGTGGTACATGAACTTTTCAGTGAAGTGTAGCGATACATCCACACCGAAGTCAACGACTTCCGGATTCGAGGCCGCGCAACAGGGCCTCGGCCAGCATCGGCAGCGCCTCGAGGTCGTATCCACCTTCGAGGACCGCGACCTGCGGCGCCGAGCTGCGGCGCGCGGCTGCACCCAGGCGAAGGCCGATCTGGCGGAAGGTCTCTGCTTCCAACTCGAAGCCGCCGAGGGGGTCCCCCTTCCAGCCGTCGAAACCGGCCGACCAGAAGCAGATGTCGGGGCGATGGGCGACGACGGCAGGCACGACGACCCGGTCGAAGGCCGCGAGGTAGGCCTCGCCCGACGTTCCGGCCGGCAAGGGAACGTTGATCGTCGCCCCAACTCCCAACCCACGTCCGCGCTCGGACTCGGCACCCGTTCCAGGGTAGAACGGATACTGATGCGTCGACACGACCAACACCTCCGGGTCCTCCTCGAAAAGGTGCTGGCTGCCATTGCCGTGGTGCACGTCGAAGTCGACGATTGCCGGCCGTCGGAACCCGAGCTCACGGGCCGCCGCGACACCGATGGCGACGTTTGCCAGGTAACAGAAGCCCATCGCCACGTCGCGCTCGCAGTGATGTCCGGGCGGCCGCGCGGCGGCGAAAGCCAGCCGCGGCCCCTCCGCGCGGACCACCTCATCCACCGCCGCCACGACGAGGCCGGCGGCGGCCAGCGCCGCCCGGTAGGTGCCGCGGCCGAGGGGATTGTCGGCCGAGTCGAAGATCCCGTCACCTCGCGCCGCGGCGGCCTCGAGCCGAGCGACGTAGCGAGGCGTGTGCACCTGTTCGGCCAGCCGGCGCGTGCGGTCTGGGTCGAGGGGCGACTCCACGACGCGGAAGCCGGCGTCGGCGAGACCCGCCACGATCCGCTCCACGCGTTGAGGCACCTCGGGATACCCCGGCGGCGACTGGTGCAACAGGGTCTCACGGTGCCACAACACGATCATCGTTCCGACATTCTCGCAGATGTGCCGGCGCGGGCCGAGGGGCTGGGGCCCCGAAGCGGCCGGAGGGACTCTTCCTGCCGGGCTCCAGGTCGTCGTGCCTGGCAGAGGCGGTGGCCAAGACCCTGCGCGCGCGGAACACGATCGTGTTGACCGTGCTTTTCGACATTCCGAAGCGCTCCGCCACTTCGACGGCCGACAGTCCTTCGAGCCACAGCGCTCGCAGCATGGTGGCGTTTCGGCCGCGCACCGCCGCGGTCGTTGCCCGGCTCAACGAGCGAGCGAGCACTCGCACCCGCTCGCGGGTCAGCACGTCGCGTTCGGTGTCCGCCGGCGCTACGACCTCGATCTCTTCGGTGGAGGTCACGAGCGCCGCGGCTCGACGGTCGCAGCGGGCCGCGCGGTGTTTGCTCGCGAGGATGTTGCTCGCGATCTGCGCGAGATAGGCCCGGGCAGCAGCCTCGTTGACGAAGCTCGGCACGCCACCCCGCCGCGAATAGAGCCGCAGCCAGGTCTCCTGGGCAAGGTCGTCGGGATCGATGGCGAGGCCGCGGGACCTGGCGGCTCGTGCGAGCATGCGCGACGTCAAGGCGACCCAGTCCACCATCGGCTTGGTTGCCAGATCGAGGCTGGAGGCGTGGCTCGGCGCGGCGAGGGTAGGCGGCGGAACGACCGAACAGGACGGGAGCGAACAAGGGTCGGGCGACCCCTGCGCGTACACATCCTGAGCGCGAACAGAGCTGATCGACATGAGCTGAACTCCTGTGGAGGAGACAGCCCGCAGCGATCAGACCATCTTGTCCGATTCACCCGCCTGAAAAAACAAAACGCTCGCAGACGCGAGCGTACCACAAGGTCGAGGGCCGACGCGAGACTCAGCGAAGCTTTTCTTCGACGAACTCGACGTGCTTGCGCACCTTCGGGTCGTACTTCATCATCTTGAGCTTCTCGGTGCTCGTCTTCTTGTTCTTGGTCGTCGTGTAGAAGTAGCCGGTACCGGCCGACGAGACGAGCTTGATCTTGTCGCGCATGATGAACCTCGGATGTCGAAGCTGAGATCGGGAGCAGATGCGAAGGGTGGAATTGGCGGAGCGGACGGGGCTCGAACCCGCGACCTCCGGCGTGACAGGCCGGCATTCTAACCGACTGAACTACCGCTCCGTTCCAAAGAACCCCGCAACCCTCTGGGAGGTGAGGGATTCGAACCCCCGACTCCCTGCGTGTAAGGCAGGTGCTCTAACCGCTGAGCTAACCTCCCCCGGCAGAGCGACGCGCATTCTACGCTCGCGGCGAAAGCGTGTCAATGGGCAGTCTCGCCGAGCAGGTCGGTCGCCGCTCGTCGTGACGCGATAGGATGAGGGTGCGGGCACGTCTGATGCGGCCCGACTGAAGATTCACGACACGGAGGAGACCCCGATGCACCAGGTCAAACCCCTTGGCTACGCCTTCGACGCCCTCGAGCCGCACATCGACGCGCGGACGATGGAAATCCATCACGGCAAACACCACGCGGCCTACGTCACCAATCTCAACAAGGCGCTCGAAGCCCATCCGGATCTCCAGAGCAAGCCCGTCGAGGACCTCCTGCGCAACTTCGACGCGGTGCCGGACGCGATCAAGACCGCGGTGCGCAATCACGGCGGCGGACACGCCAACCACACCCTGTTCTGGGAGATCCTCGGGCCCGGTGGCGGCGGGGAGCCCGGCGGCAGCCTCGCAGAGGCGATCGCCCGCGACTTCGGCTCCTTCGGAGCGCTGCGCGAGAAGCTCAACGCCGCCGCTGCCGGACAGTTCGGGTCGGGCTGGGGCTGGCTCGTGGTAGCCGACGGGCGCCTCGAGGTCCTTGCCACGCCGAACCAGGACAGCCCGCTGATGCAGGGCAAGACCCCGATCCTCGGCATCGACGTCTGGGAGCACGCCTACTATTTGAACTACCAGAATCGGCGGCCCGACTATCTCACCGCGATCTGGAACGTCATCGACTGGCAGGCTGTCGCTCAGCGTTACGCCGCAGCCTGATCACTCGGAGGTCCGGCCGGAGATCCTGCCGGACCTCCTTTCCGGAGATCGGTGGCGATGAAGACCCTCGACCGCAAGACCGTGTTGATCACCGGCGGGGCCCGAGGCATGGGCCTCGAAATGGCGCGCCAATTCAGCGCCGCCGGCGCGGCGGTGGTGATCGCCGACCTCGACGGCGCGGCAGCGACCACCGCTGCCGGCGAGCTCGGCCCGCGCGCCGGCTGCGTCACCCTCGACGTCACCGATCTCGAGTCGATTGCAGCCGCCCGCGCCCGCATCCGCAGCGAGCACGGACGGGTCGACGTCCTGATCAACAACGCGGGCGTGGTGTTCGGAGGGCCCTTCCTCGAGGTGCCGATCGAGCGGCACCAGGCCACCTTCCGCGTCAACGTCGACGGCGTGGTGGCGGTAACGCACGCTTTCCTCGGTGATTTGATCGACGCTCCCGAAGGCCACCTGGTCAACATGGCGAGCGCCTCGGGTTTCCTCGGCCTGCCGTTCGGCTCCACCTACGCCGCGAGCAAGTGGGCCGTCATCGGCTTCTCCGAGTCGATCCGAATGGAGATGCTGCGTCTCGGCCATCGCCATGTCGGTGTGACCACGGTTTGCCCGAGCTACGTCGCCACGGGCATGTTCGAAGGGGTCAGACCACCGCTGCTCACGCCCCTGCTGACCCCGGAGCGCATGGCCAAACTGGTGGTCAAGGCAGTGCGTCGGCGACAGGTGGCGGTGCTCGAACCATGGATGGTGAAGGTCACCCCGGCGATCATGGCCCTGCTGCCGCGGTCGATCTCGGATCGGGTTTCGGATCTCTTCGGCGCCTCGACCAGCATGGTGACGTGGACCGGCCGCGAGAACAAGCGCTAAGCTCATATCGGCACATTTCTCTGCCTCCTGGAGCCACCCGATTCCTTCGTCACGTCCCGACCTCTCGGTTTTCCCCAGGCGACGCTGGCCACTGCTGCTGTTGGTAGCGCTGTCCGTTGCCCTCCTCGTGGGTGCGGCCACGATCGACCGCGGAACCTGGCCGACTCTGGTCGGTGACGAAGCGACCTACCTGATGGCCGCCGAAAGCCTCGCTTTCGACGGCGACTACCGCTACACCGCCGACGACTTCGAGCGCTTCCGCCAGCGCTGGAAAGTGGAGCCCGAGGGCCTGATCCTGCAGCGCGGCCCCAACGGCGATCTGTTCTACGGCAAGCCGGTGCTCTGGCCCCTCTATGCCGCCCCGTTCGTGGCCCTGTTCGGGCGACAGGGGCCCTTCATCGCCAACGCCTTCGCCCTGAGCCTGGCGGCGCTGTGCGCCGCGTTCGCCCTGACGACCCGCACCGGCCCTTGGGCCGCGACCTGGATTGCCGCCCACGTCTTCGCAACGGTCACCTTCGCGTGGGTTTTCTGGGCCCACTCGGACCTCCTCTCGATGGCCCTGGTTGCTCTGGCGCTGGCCGCGATCATGGCTGCTGAACTGCAGGAACGAGAGCGCAACCGCTTCTCCCGGCCGAGCTCCTTCGCCTGGATCCCGTGGTGTTTTGCCGGTGCCCTGCTGGCGGCGGTGATCTGGAGCCGCCCTCCCTACGCAGTGCTGCTGCTTCCCGTGATCGTTGCCCTGCCGCCGCGCCGGCGGCGGGCCGCGGCAGGTGCGTTCGTGTTGGGCGCCGTGCTGGTGTCGGGAGGGCTGCTGTGGTCGCAGAGCTCCCGCACGGGAAGTTACTCGGCCTACGGCGGCGAACGACGCAGCTTCTACGCTCACACCGGGTGGCCGGACGTGGGCGCGGGTGGACCTGCAGCACGGGCGCGCTTCGACGACACCCGTGACGACGCCGCGTGGGAAGGCCCCGCCGGCGCCGTCGAGGTCGCCCGTTGGGGCGCCGACCGCCTCGGCTGGAATCTCCTCTACACCCTCGTCGGCCGCCACGTCGGTTTGCTCCCCTACTTTGCCGCCGTCCTTCTGCTCCTGGTCGGCCGACCTCGCGGCGCCTTGGCCTGGAGCCTGGTCGCAGCGTTCGCTCTGGCGATGCTGTTCTTCGCCCTCAACCGCCCAATCAACTTCTGGGGGGGCGGCGGGTCGCTCGCCAATCGCTACTTGATGCCCCTGCTTCCGGCGCTGTGGTTCGTCCCGACGCGGGTCACGCGTCCCTGGCCAGCGGCGGCGGTCGCATTGGTGGCGGCGCCTTTCATCTGGCCGCTCTGGGTCGCCCCACGCGCAGCACCCTACGGGCCGGACGGCAGCTACCGCTGGGTCACACCGGCGGCCAGGGCCCTGCTCCCCTACGAGACCACGCAGAGCCACCTCAAGCCCGCCGGCATCGAGGACATCGTGCACCACAACCTGTGGATCAAATTCCTCGACCGCGGCGTCCTTCCCCTCGAGGGATCGCTGACCTGCCCAGCGCTGGTCCGCGGCCACCTCCTGATCGGCTCGGCCCAGCCGGTGTCGGTGCTGCGCCTGCGTCTGACGGGTGGCGATCCGAGCACCACCCTCGATCTCGGCGGAGTCACCCAGCTGCGGACCGAGCAGGGCGCAGGCATCCGCACGGTGGACCTCGAGCCGCACCTGCGGGCCCATCATCGGATGTGGTGGGGCGACGATCAAATCTTCCTCTACGAGCTCTCGGTGCGCTGCCGACCGCAGACTCCCACCCCAGCGACCTTCGAGCTGCAGGCCCTCGAATACGGCCGCTGATTCGATCACAGGCCTCTCCGTGGCCCACCCAGATTGGACCGGAAAGCACCGGCCCTGCACCACCACCAAGGTACTGGGTACCGGGTACCGGGTACTCGAGCACCGCGTGCCCGGTCGGCGGAAGGCTGCAAGGCTACTGCTATGATCCGCCGACGCTCTCCCGAGCGTCCCCGATCATGTCGATTCCGAGGATGAAGCGTCCGCACCCGTTGGCGGCATCGGCCGAGCCGATCGACCGCAAGGCCGACCACATTCGGCTCGCCCTCGAGCCTGCGATGCAGGGTCGACGCCGCGCGTTCGATCTTTGGCGGCTCGAATACTCGGCCCTGCCGGAGATCGACCGCGCGCAGATCGACCTCGGTACGGAATTCCTCGGCTATCGCCTCGAGCTGCCGCTGCTGATCTCCTGCATGACCGGCGGCACCGAGATCGCAGCCGACGTCAACCGTCGGCTCGCGATCGCCGCACAGGACCGCGGCGTCGCCCTCGGCGTCGGCTCGCAGCGCAAGGCCCTGGAGCAGCCGGAGCTCGCCTCGACCTTCCGGGTGCGGGACGCCGCCCCGTCGGTGCCAATCCTGGCCAACCTCGGAGCGGTCCAGCTCAACTACGGCTACGGCATCGACCACTGTCGCGCAGCAGTCGAGATGGTCGAGGCCGACGCCCTCGTGCTGCATCTGAACCCGCTCCAGGAGGCGCTCCAGCCGGAGGGCCAGTGCAACTTTGCCGGCTTGCTCGACAAGATCGGCGACGTCGCCGCGGCCCTGCCGGTGCCGGTGATCGTCAAGGAGGTCGGCAGCGGGCTTTCGGCCGAGGTCGGCCGGGCCCTGGCCGCGCGCGGCGTACGGATCCTGGATACCGCCGGCGTCGGCGGTACGAGTTGGGCCCGCATCGAAGCGGCCCGCGCCGACGACGCCGAGCTGGCGGAGATGTTCGGGGAGCTCGGCATCGACACCCCCGAATCCATCCGCGCCCTGGCCGCCATCGAGGGGCTCACGGTGATCGGCAGCGGCGGGATTCGCTCGGGACTCGACGCCGCCAAGGCCATCGCCTTGGGTGCCCATCTCGTGGGCGTCGCCCAACCCTTCCTCGAGGCCGCGATGGAGTCGCCCGACCGCGTCGCCGAGCGCATCGATCGTCTGCGCCTCGAGCTCGAAATCGCCATGTTCTGTGTGGGCGCCGCCAACGCGACGGCTCTGCGCGCCGCTGCTCCGATCCGAAAGGAGGCGCCATGACGGCGCGCACCTCGTCCCTTCCCGCCGAATCCGCCCCGCTCGCCGACGAGCTGGTGACCGCCCTGGTCTCCGGAGACCTGCGCTTCCACCAGCTCCCGCGCGAGCTTCCCGCCGCCCTGGCTGCAGACATCCGCCGACGCGCGATCGAGGCGATGTGCCACGTCGAGTTGCCGAACCTCGGGCACCACAGCTTCGACACCGAACGCGCGTCGCGCCGCAACTGCGAAAACCTCTTCGGCGTGGCCCAGGTCCCGATGGGGATCGTCGGACCCCTCGCTGTCCGCGGCGACATCACCAACGAAGAGGTCTACGTCCCCCTGGCCACGACCGAGGGTGCGCTCGTCGCCAGCACCAACCGCGGCTGTTCTGCGATCCGCGCCGCCGGCGGGGTGCGGGTTTCGGTCGAAGACGTCGGCATGACCCGCGCCCCGGTCTTCCACACCGGCGGCATCGACGAAACGCGGCGTTTCCTTGCGTGGGTCGAGGCTCACACCGACCACATGCGCGAGCTGGCGGCGGCAACCAGCCGGCATCTGCGGCTGCTCGATATCAAGCCATTTGCCTTTTCGACCTCGGTCTACCTGAGGTTCCGCTTCGCCACCGGCGACGCCATGGGCATGAACATGGCGACGATCGCGTGCGATCGCATCGTGCAGGAGTACATCGAGAAGGAGACCGGCGTCCACTGCGTCGCCTTGTCCGGGAACTTCTGCATCGACAAGAAGCCGGCCTCGATCAACTTCCAGGAGGGTCGCGGCAAGCGCATCCACGCCGAGGTGCTGCTGCCCGAGAAGGTGCTGCACGACGTACTCAAGACCTCGGCCGTGGGCTTGGTCGAGGTGCAGTACCGCAAGAACCTCCTGGGCTCGATCGCAGCAGGCGCCAAGGGCTTCAACGCCCATTTCGCCAACTCGGTCGCTGCCTTCTTCATCGCGACGGGTCAAGACCTCGCTCACGTCGTCGGCGCCTCGCAAGGGGTGACCTGCATCGAAGAGCGGCCCGACCACGCTGCACACTTCTCGATCTTCCTGCCGGATGTGCCGCTCGGCGCGGTCGGCGGCGGTACCGGGCTCGACACCCAACGAGAAGCTCTGTCGATGCTCGGAGTGGTGCCGGATCCGGAGCGGCCCGGTGCGGCTGTGCGCCGGCTCGCCGAGATCCTCGGTGCCGTCGTGTTGGCCTCGGAGCTGTCGTTGATGGCGGCCTTCACCAGCCAGGACCTCGCTCGCGCCCACGAGCGTCTGGGGCGCGGGCGTCTGCCCGAAGAGCTCGGCGGCTGATCCGACGATGCCTGCTGCGGTCGCCTCGGCGCCGGGGAAGGCGATCCTGGCCGGAGAACACGCAGCGGTGTGGGGCCGGCCCGCCCTGATCGCTGCGATCGGGTTGCGGCTGAGCGTGGAGGCGGCAACCGTCGCGGGCACCAACCACCAGATCCACCTCGCAGGCACCCGCCACGACCTCGCGTGCGACCGCGCACACGACCTCGCCCAAGCCGCGGAGGCTGCCTGGCATCGCTGGTGCGCGGACCCCGGCGCCCCGCTCGGGACCAAGGACCCGCTCGCGCACATCGCTGCGACGCTGCACGAGCTCGGTCGTCGCCTCGCCATCGACCGGATGCCGGCGCTGAGGCTCGTGGTCACCTCGGAAATCCCTCTCGGCGCCGGCCTCGGAAGCTCAGCCGCCCTGGCCGTGGCGGTGCTCCAAGCCGGCTCAGCGGCACTGGGGCACCTCCTCGAGCCCGCGACACTCTTCGACGCCTCGCTCGCGGTCGAGCGGCTGCAGCACGGCCGGCCATCGGGGATCGACAACGCCGCAGTGCTCCACGGCGGCGTATGTTGGATCAGCCGTCGGTTGGCTGCGGGCGCCGACGACCAAGGAGCGGGTTGGGGAGAGCAGCTCGAGGTCAGTCCCGTGGTCGCTGAACCGCAGCTCCTCAGTCATCTGGCGCTGGCCGATTCCGGGCGCCCCAACGAAACCACTGGAGCGGTGGTCGCTGCCGTTCGACGACTCGCCAACCTGCACCCGGATGTGGTCGAGGCCGCCAACGATCGAATCGGCGCCGCCACCCACCGGCTGCGCGATGCGCTGGTGGCGGGCGACGGCCGCAACCTGGCGGTGGCCATCGACGACTGCGAACAGGCACTCGAA
Source organism: uncultured Thermoanaerobaculia bacterium (assembly GCA_964599475.1). Taxonomy (GTDB): domain Bacteria; phylum Acidobacteriota; class Thermoanaerobaculia; order Multivoradales; family CAZRFU01; genus CAZRFU01. The sequence continues at coordinate 63,630 of CAZRFU010000001.1, read as the reverse complement.
CACCTCGGCGTGGTACCACCCGCAGTCCGTCAACAGCTGGAGGCCCTCGGTCGGCGAGGCATCAGTGCGAAGATCTCGGGCGCTGGTGCGCTGTCCGATCCCGGCGCGGGCGCCGTCCTCGCCCACGATCCGTTCGAGCGCTTCGAGCCAGCCCTACTGGGTTGGTCGCCCCTGACCACCACACTCGGCGCCGTCGGCGCACGCCTCGAGGAGACCTGATGAAGACCACCATCGTCGCCCCGGCCAACATCGCCTTCGTCAAGTATTGGGGCGCCCGCGACCTGAGCTCGGCGCTGCCGCTCGATCCGTCGATCTCGATGACTCTGTCGGTCTGCGCCACCACGACCACGGTCGAAGCGCTGCCAGAGGGCGCCGCCGACTCGATCGAGCTGATCGATTCCCTGGGTACCGCCAGAGTGGCACCCGAACGCTTCGCCGCCCGGGTGCTGGCACATCTCGAGCGTCTGCGCGCGCACATCGGCACCGGCCGCGGCTTCCGCGTCGCCACCCGCAACAGCTTCCCTGCCGCTGCCGGCCTGGCAAGCTCGGCCTCCGGTTTTGCGGCTCTCGCCACCGCCGTCTCGAGCGCTCTCGGAGAGCAGCCGAGTGGGCGGGAGCTGTCGATCCGCGCGCGGCTGTCGGGCTCGGGCTCGGCCAGCCGGTCGGTGCTCGGCGGATATGTCGAGTGGCCGGCCCCTCCGGGCGACGACCCCGACGCCCCGGCGGCATCCCTCTTCCCAGCCTCCCATTGGGATCTCGCCGACGTGATCGCGGTCGTCGAAACGGCCGAGAAGGACGTCGCCTCGATCGACGGTCATCGCCGCGCCGCGACGAGCCCCCACTTCGAGACCCGTCGCAACCTGCTGCCGACCCGTCTGGCCGCCGTCCGACTGGCGATCGAAGAACGCCGCCTCGACCTCCTCGGCCCGGTGCTCGAGGAGGAGGCGATCGAGCTGCACCTGATCGCGATGTCGTCGCGGCCGCCGATCTTCTACTGGCGCCCGGCCACCCTGGCGGTGCTCGAAGCGGTCCGCCGGGCCCGCCGGGACGGCCTGCCGGCCTGGGCGACGATGGACGCCGGAGCCAACGTCCACGCGATCTGCGAAAGCCGGTCGGCGGCCGATCTGGCAGCGCTCCTGCGCGCGGTTCCAGGCGTCGAGGAGGTCATCAGCGACCACGTCGGCAACGGACCTGCGATCAGCTCCGAGCACCTGTTTTGATGCGGCCGGTCACGCTGGTCAAGCTCGGGGGCAGCCTGCTGACCGACAAGCAGCGGCCGCGGGCGCTGCGCCGCGAGGTGATCGAGCGCCTGGCCGAGGAGCTCACCTCAGTCACCGCCCGACCCGACGCGCCGGCGGTGATCCTGGGGCACGGCAGCGGCTCCTTCGGCCACTGGGCCGCCCATCGACACCGCTTTCGCGAGCGCACCGGAGCTGCGCGAACGCTTGCGGCTGCCCGAGTTCAACTCGCCGCTGGAGAGCTTCACCGACTTCTTCTCAGTGCGCTGGTCACAGCGCGGCTGCCGGCGCTGTCTCTGCGCCCAGCTGCCTGGCTCACCCTCGCCGGAGGCAGTGTACTCATGGCCTCGGTCGACGCCCTGGCCGGAGCCCTCGAGGCTGGGGCGATCCCCGTGGTCTGCGGAGATATCGTCGCAGACGCGCGCCTTGGAACCACCATCGCCTCGACCGAGCAGGTCTTCGCAGCCTTGGTGGACGCCTTGCCGCAGACCGGCTGGCGAGTCGACCGAGCCTTGTGGGCAGGAGCCACGCCAGGCATCCTCGACCGGAACGGCGAGCTGGTCCCACTGGTCGATCAGCAACGAAGAGCCGAGCTCGACCACGCCCTTGCGGGCGCCGCCGGCGTCGATGTCACCGGCGGCGTGAGGCTGCGGGTCGATACCGCCCTCGAGCTCGCGCGCAGCGGCGTCGAGTCCTGGATCTTCGATGGGACGACGCCCGGCGCCCTCGCCTCCGCTCTGCGCCGGGAGGGGCGAGTCGGCACGCTGGTACCGCGGGCCTAGGGGGATCGGGGATCGGGGATCGGAGCATGGATCGGTCGCCGCAGGGCAACCCGGGCCCTGCACCCGACCTCGGCGATCCGCTACACTGGCCGAAACTGCTCCGGAGACGACGATGCAGCGCGTGACATCAGTGTTCCTTGGAGGATTCCTGTCCGTAGCCGTCCTCGGGGGCTGCGCCCATCGAGGTCCGGCACCCCGCACCACCACCTTGTCGCAGGCCGACCAGCAGGCGATGACGCCGCGTCAGGCCCTCGAGCGCCTGCGGGCCGGAAACGAACGCTGGACGACCGACCACCTCAAGGCTCGCAACTGGAAGGCCGAACGTGCCAGCAGCGCCGCCGGCCAACGGCCCTTCGCCGCGGTGATCGCCTGCCTCGACTCGCGTGCCTCTCCCGAGCTGGTGTTCGACCAAGGGCTTGGAGACCTCTTCGTCGGCCGGATCGCCGGCAACATCGTCACCGACGAATTGCTCGGCAGCCTCGAGTTCGCCACCAAGTTGATGGGATCGAAAGTGGTCGTGGTGCTGGGTCACGATCACTGCGGGGCGATCGTCGGCGCCTGTGACGGTGCCGAGCTCGGCCACCTCACCGGCCTGCTCGACCAGATCGAACCGGCGGTCGCCGCGACCCCTGGGCCGGAGCCGCGAAGTGGCTCGAACCCGGCCTTCGTTGCCGCGGTCACCGAAACCAACGTGCGCCTGACAGTCGAGCGGATTCGCCGCGACAGCAGCTTGATCCGGGAACTGATCGAGGCCGGAGAGCTCGAGGTCGTCGGCGCAATCCACGACATCGGCTCCGGCAGGGTTCGCTGGCTCGAGTGAGTGGGAACGGGCGAGACAGTCGGGCTCGACTGTACCGCCGGCTCCGTGCACCGAGCGCCTTGGGTATCATTCCCCCGTGCCCACTCTCGACGAGCTGCTCGAACGCACCAGCCGCACCTTTGCGCTGTCGATTCCCCGGCTGCCCGAACCGACGCGGAGGCAGGTGACGGTTGCCTACCTGTTGTTCCGCATCGCCGACACCCTCGAGGACGCGGTGGCCTGGGGCCGGGATCGTCGGGTGCGGGAGCTCCAGGGCTTTCGCACCCTGCTCGAGCGCCCCACGGCACTCGAGGCGGTGGCAGAGGCGGAGGGGTGGCTGCACCAGCCGCCGCTCGAGCACCCTGGGTACCTCGAGCTGCTGCGCGAAACGCCCCGGGTGATGCAGGCCTTCCGCGAGCTCGGCGATGACGCGCGGTCGATCCTTCATCGGCACCTGGACGGCAGCGCCGCCGGCATGGCGCGATTCGTCGCGAGCGGAGCCGATGCGGGCTCGCTGACGCTCGAGACCCTCGACGATCTGCGCGACTACTGCTACGTGGTCGCGGGCATCGTCGGCGAGATGTTGACCGAGCTCTTCCTGCTCGGCCGCCCCCAACTGGCCGCCGGTGCCGAGGCCCTGCGATCGCGATCGCGCGCCTTCGGTGAAGGCCTCCAGTTGGTCAACATCTTGAAGGACGCCGAAGACGATCGCGGCGAAGGCCGCTGTTACGTGCCGCGGTCGGTTGATCGCACCGAGGTTTTCGCCATCGCCCGCGCCGACCTCGAACGCGCCACCGAATACGTGCACCTGCTCCAACAACACAAAGCCCCCAAAGGTGTCGTGGCGTTTTGTGCGCTGCCGGTGTTGCTCGCCCGCGCCACCCTCGACCGGGTCGAACGTGACGGTGCCGGCGCCAAGGTCTCGCGCCTCGAGGTCGCGGCCCTGGTGGCCCGGCTCGAAGCGGCGCTCCTGGTGGGCTCACCCGCTGCAGCCTAGGCGCACCGAACCGGGCACAAGGAGCTCTCGATGAAGGTCTTCGCCGGCACCAGCGGATTTTCGTTCCCCGAATGGAAGGGGTCCTTCTACCCCGAGCGAATCAAACCCGACCAGATGCTCGGCTACTACGCCGAACGCCTCGGAGTGGTCGAGATCAACAACACCTTCTACCGCATGCCCAAAACGTCGGTGCTCGAAGGGTGGGCGGCGCAGGTGCCGGACGACTTTCGCTTCGTGCTCAAGGCGTCGCAGAAGATCACCCACATTGCGCGCTTGAAGGACACCGCCGACAACGTCGCATACCTCTGCCAACAGGCGCAGGCCTTGGGCCCGAAGCTCGGCCCGATCCTGTTCCAGACCCCACCGAACCTCAGGCGCGACGACGACCGCCTCGCGCGCTTCCTCGCCGACCTGCCGGCCGGCCTGCCCTGTGCCCTCGAGATGCGCCATCCGAGCTGGTCGGATCCGGCGGTGCTCGAGCTGGTCCGCAGCCACGGCGCGTGCTCCTGGTGCACCGCCGACGTCGACGACGCACCCGAACCCGAGGTGGCGGTCACCGCACGCTTTGCCTATGTGCGGCTGCGCCGCGAAGCCTACGACGAGGCACGCTTGGTTGCCTGGCTCGAACGGCTGCGAGCCGCGGGTCTCGCCGAGGCGTACGTATTCTTCAAGCACGAAGACGGGGGCATCGGGCCCAAACTGGCCCAGCGCTTCGTCGAGTTGGCCGGCGACTGAAGTGCCGCGGCTCGGCACGGTGGTACTGGCGATCGCCACCCTCGGTAGCGGCACGGCACCCGAGTCGCCGGAGGCGGGAGCGGTTGCGATCCGTGGTGACTTCTCCCGTCCTGCGGCGCTCGAGGCGTGGAAACTCGACGATCGGACCGGCGGCGCCTGCGCACTCGAGCGCGAGCGGCTGGGGGGCCGGTGGGCGGCGGTCCTGCGTTGCGAGCGGGCGACGGGACCTCTGGTACCGGCTGCACGGTTGGTCCAGCGTGTCGACGCCACACCGTGGCGGGGGCACAGGCTCCACCTGCGCGCCCTGACCTGGTCCGCACCGCAACCCGAACACAGCGGGGTCGCTCGGCTGATTGCCACCGCGGTCAAGGACAGCGGCGAACGCCTGTTTCGCGTCGAAAGTCCCGGCCGCGGACTGCCCAACACATGGGCGCCGGCCGGGCTCGTCGTCGAGGTCGGCGACGACGCTGATGCGGTGCTGATCGAGGTCGCGGCCTTCGGCGCAGGCACTTTCGGCCTCGCCGATCTCGACGCGAAGGTTGGGATCGCCCTCGGCATGGGTGATAAATCTGCCGCGCCGCTCTCGGCGGATGGCGAAACCCGCCTGGTGATGCTCGCACGCCTGCTTTCGATCCTGCGTTTCTTCGGCCCGGTTGCGGATCCGCCGGTCGATTGGGATCTCGCAGCCATCGCCGCCGTCGAACAGGTGGAGAACCACCCAGGGGTTCCGGCCGAAGCACTGATGGCCACTCTCGGCCCACTCGCACCGGGGTTGTCGATCGAAGCTTCGCCGAGCGGACAGGGGTCGTCGCTCTGCCCGGGTGGCTCGCACCGGCGCACCTACCTGGGCGCACCTTTCGACGTGCCGATGGCGGCGTTCGAGCTTCGCAGCAGCTTCGTCCCCACCACCGACGCGCGTCGCGCCACGGTCGATCTCGGCGAGGGACTCGAGGCCGACATCCCCCTCGACACCTGCGCCACCGGGGCGCCGGCAGCCGGCCCGATCCCGGTACGCCCAGCAGGGTGGGCGCCGTCGGCGACAGATCGGTCGACCCGCTTGGCCACGGCGATTCTCGCCTGGGGCGTGCTCGAGCAGTTCGATCCCGAACGTCCACCCGGTTCCGCCGCGTGGGAGGACGTCCTGCGGCGAGCCTTGCGCGAGCTCGCCGTTGCGGGCTCGGCGAGCGAGGCGACCCACGCGCTCGAGCGCCTGGTCGGTGCGACCAACGACGGTCACGCGTTGCTCGGGCGGCCCGAGGGTGGCCGCGAGTTCCGCCTGCCCTTCCTCGTGGCCGACATCGATGGCGAGGTCGTCGTCACTCGCACCGCCGACGACGTTTCTGAGGTGCGAGTCGGCGATCGGCTCCTTCGCTTCGACGGGCGGACGATGGATCAAGCCCTGCTCGACGCCCTCGCACGAACCGCCGGCGCGACCGAGCCCCACCGACGTGCTCGTGCCCTCGAGAACCTGGTCCTGCGCTCAGCCCCACACCTGGTCGAGGTCGAGGCGGAGGGTATCGACGGAGCACGGCGCACGGTCGCGCTTGCCGCTCGACCGGCCGGCAGCCTCGGCAAGCTCCTGGTCGACGAACGGCCGAGCCTGCGGGTCGAGGCTGATGGCGTGCTCTCGCTCGACCTGCGGCGGGTCGACGACACCACCTGGGAGCAAGTCCTGCCGAGGCTCGCCGCAGCAACCGGCGTGATCTTCGACCTGCGCGGGTATCCAGTGATCTCCGAATCCAAACTCGGCCATCTGAGCGATCGACCACTGGCGGGTCCCCAGTTCTGCATCCCGGAGCGCGACCGGCCGGGCGCCGGCATTCCGCAATGCTCGCGGTGGACCGTGCCGCCGCTCGAACCGCGGCTCCGCGCCCCGATCGTGGTGCTGGCCGACCACAACGCCCTGAGCTACGCCGAAACCCTCCTCACCATGTTCGCCGAACAGCGCCTCGCCACCATCGTCGGCAGCCCGTCTGCCGGTACCAACGGCAACTTCACCGGCCTGTGGCTCCCGGCGGGCTATCGCCTCTACTTCACCGGGATGTCTGCCCACGGTCCAGACGGCAACATCCGCGGACGCGGAGTCATCCCCGACGTCGTCGTGACACCAACCCGCGCCGGCATCGCTGCCGGCCGCGACGAGGTGCTGGAGGCCGCTGTGGCATGGCTGAAGGCCCGGGCGGGAGGTACCGGGGACCGGGGACCCGGGACCGGGCCGGAACGGAGACCGGACGGCGGGCTTGATTTTCATCCTCCGGGGTGCACCACGGAGGGGTGCATGGGGAACCGCTCGGAAGAGGCCTCCGGCGCTCCGACGGGTACCCGGTACCTGGTACCCGGTACCTTGGTCCCCCTGCTAGAATCCGCAGCGAGCGAGCATGTTCTCGCGCTGGCCAACGAAAGGACCCGAGATGCCCCACATCATCGCCGAGCCGTGCGTCGACGTGAAAGACACATCCTGCGTGGATGTCTGCCCGGTCGACTGCATCTATGGCAAGAACGAGGACTGGAACCAACTCTTCATCCATCCCGAGGAATGCATCGACTGCGGCCTGTGCGTCGATGCCTGCCCGGTTCAGGCGATCTTCCCAATGGAAGAGGTCCCGGACGAGTGGAAGAAGTACATCGGGATGAACTACCAGAAGTTCGGCTTCGACGCTCCCTGAGCTCGCCGCTCCTCCGGATTGGGCAACGGCCGCGCGATGAGCGCGGCCGTTGTGTTTGGGGGGAAGAGGGACGGGGAACTGGCAAGGGACGAGGCCCTCTGTTCCGCCCGCCCCCCGTTCACCCTTCCTTCTCGCCCCTCGATATGAGTCTGCGCGGCTAAGATAGTCCTGACATCGGGAATCTTTCGCCCCCGCCTCGCGTTGTCAGATCTGCAGGGGCATCACTAAGATGTTTTCGCCTGCGGGGAGCTGGGAGAGCTCGCGGCGGCGCTGGAGGAGCAGTGGAATACAAGGACTACTACAAGATCCTGGGAGTGGACCGCAGCGCCGATGCGGAGGAGATCCAAAAGGTCTACCGCAAGATGGCGCGCAAGTACCACCCGGATGTCAACCGCGCTCCGGGCGCCGAGGACCGCTTCAAGGAGATCGGCGAAGCCTACGAGGTCCTGCGCGACCCCGAGAAGCGGGCTCGCTACGACCAGTTCGGCGCCGCCTGGAATCAAAGCCAACGCAGCGGCGCACCGCCCCCGGGTTTCGAGGAGATCTTCCGCGGCTTCCAGGGAGGAGGCGGTGGATTCGGCGGTACCGACTTCGGCGGAGGATTCGGCGGGTCGGGTTTCAGCTCCTTCTTCGAAGCCTTGTTCGGTCGCGGCGCTCGCGCGCAAGCCGGCGGCGGCGCCCACTGGGTTTCGCGGGGCGCCGACCACGAGGTCCAGCTCACCCTCGGGCTCGAGGAAGCCGCGGCCGGGGGTGAACGCTCGATTCAGCTGGCCGACCCACACACCGGCGAACGCCGCACTCTGCGCGTCAAGATTCCTCAGGGCATCCGACCCGGCCAGAAGATCCGTCTCGCCGGCCAGGGAGGCGAAGGCTTCGGCGGCGGCCCCCGAGGCGACCTGCTGGTGTCGATCGACTTCGCCAACGGCTCGGCCTTCACCCTCGACGGCGACGACCTGCGCGTCGAGGTCCCAGTGGCGCCGTGGGAGGCCGTGCTCGGCGGCCAGGCGCGGGTCCCGACCCTCGACGGCACAGTGACCATCAAGATCCCTCCCGGATCCTCGAGCGGCCGGCGTATCCGCCTCGCCGGGAAGGGTTTCCCAACGCCGCGCGGCGCCCGCGGCGATCTCTTCGCCGAGCTTCGGATCACGGTTCCGACGACGGTGTCGGACGACGAAGCCCGCCTGTGGCGCGAGCTCGCTTCGCGCAGCACCTTCACTCCCCGGCCGGGTGAGACGGTGAGCTGAGGCCGGAGAAGGAGACTTGACCACATGAACCCCGAGAAGCTGACGCAGAAGTCCCAGGAAGCGCTCCAGAGCGCACATTCGCTCGCAGTGCAACGCGGCCACCAACAGGTCGATGTCGAGCACCTTGCCGTGGCCCTGTGCACCCAGGACCAAGGGTTGGTGCCGCGCCTCCTGGCCAAGTTGGGAGCATCCACGGAGGCCATCGTCGCCGACCTCGGCCGCGAGCTCGACGCCCGCCCCAAGGTCGCCGGACCCGGCGCCGAGGCCGGCAGCTTCTACGTCACGCCGCGACTGCAGCAGATCCTGGTCGCGGCGGAGGCCGAAGCCAAACGCCTGAAGGACGAGTACGTGTCGGTCGAGCACCTGGTGCTGGCGCTCCTGGAGGAGTCCGGCAAAGCGCCGGCGGCGAAGATCCTGCGCGAGCGCGGCGTGCGCCACGACGCGGTGCTCGCGGTACTGAAGGAAGTCCGCGGCAGCCAACGCGTGACCAGCGCCACTCCCGAAGGTGCCTACGAGGCCCTCGAGAAGTACGGCGTCGACCTGGTGGCTCAAGCCCGCAGCGGCAAGCTCGACCCGGTGATCGGCCGCGACGCCGAGATTCGCCGCGTGGTGCGCATTCTCTCGCGCAAGACCAAGAACAATCCCGTGTTGATCGGCGAGCCCGGTGTCGGCAAGACCGCCATCGTCGAAGGCTTGGCGCAGCGCATCGTCAAGGGCGACGTCCCAGAGTGGCTGAAGGACCGCGCGATCTTCTCCCTCGACATGGGCGCTCTGCTCGCCGGGGCCAAATACCGTGGCGAATTCGAGGAGCGCCTCAAGGCCGTGCTGGCCGAGGTCAAAGGAAGCGAAGGCAAGATCCTGCTGTTCATCGACGAGCTTCACACCATCGTCGGCGCCGGCAAGACCGAGGGCTCGACCGACGCCGGCAACCTGCTCAAGCCGATGTTGGCGCGTGGTGAGCTGCACTGCATTGGCGCCACCACTCTCGACGAGTACCGCAAGCACATCGAGAAGGATGCTGCGCTCGAACGTCGCTTCCAGCCGGTCCAGGTCGATGCCCCGAGTGTCGAGGACACGGTGTCGATCCTTCGCGGGCTCAAAGAGCGCTTCGAGGTCCACCACGGCGTCGGCATCCAGGACAACTCCCTGGTCGCCGCCGCGGTGCTCTCCAATCGCTACATCGCCGACCGCTTCCTTCCCGACAAGGCAATCGACCTGGTCGACGAAGCGTGCGCGATGATCCGCACCGAAATCGACTCGATGCCGGCCGAGCTCGACGAGGTGACGCGGCGCATCATGCAGCTCGAGATCGAAGAGGCGGCGCTCAAGAAGGAGAAGGACAAGGGCAGCCGCGAACGACTCGAGGCACTCGCCAAGGAGCTCGCCGACCTGCGAGATCGCGCCAAGGCGATGCGAGCCCAGTGGGACAGTGAAAAGCAGGCCATCGAGCACGTCCGCGGCCTGCGCGAGAAGATCGAGGCCACGCGCGTCGAAATCGAACGGGCCGAACGCGACTATGATCTGAACAAGGCCGCCCAGCTGCGCCACGGTGCCCTCCCGGACCTCGAAGCCAAGCTCAAGGCCGAAGAAGGGCGAGTCGCCGCGTCGAGCTCGGACGGTCGTCGGATGTTGCGCGAAGAGGTCACCGACGCCGAAATCGCCGAGATCGTCTCGCGCTGGACCGGCATCCCGGTCACTCGCCTGGTCGAAGGCGAACGCGAGAAGCTCCTGCGTCTCCCCGAGATTCTCCACCAGCGGGTGATCGGCCAAGACGAGGCGGTCGATCTCGTCGCCGACGCGGTGCTGCGCGCCCGGGCCGGGATCAAGGATCCGCGACGGCCCATCGGCTCCTTCCTATTCCTCGGCCCGACCGGCGTGGGCAAGACCGAGCTCGCCAAGACTCTCGCACAGTCACTGTTCGACAGCGAGCACAATCTGGTGCGCATCGACATGTCGGAGTACATGGAGAAACACGCCGTCTCGCGCCTGGTGGGTGCCCCGCCCGGCTACGTCGGCTACGAGGAAGGTGGCCAGCTCACCGAGGCGATCCGCCGCAAGCCTTACAGCGTGATCCTCTTCGACGAGGTCGAAAAGGCCCACCCCGACGTCTTCAACGTCCTGCTTCAGCTGCTCGACGACGGCCGCATCACCGATTCGCAGGGCCGTACGGTCGACTTCAAGAACACTGTGGTGATCCTGACCTCGAACATCGGCTCGCCCTACCTGCTCGAGGGCGTGACCGCCTCGGGTGAGCTCGAGGAATCGGCTCGGGCCAAGGTGTTGGGAGAGCTTCGCGCCCACTTCCGGCCGGAGTTCCTCAATCGGGTCGACGAGATCGTGATGTTCACGCCACTGTCCCTGCCCCAGGTCGAGCGGATCGTCGACCTGCTCACGGCCGATCTCGGCGCACGCCTGCAGGATCGCGGGGTGCGACTCGAGCTCAGCGACGCCGCCCGGACGTTCATCGCCCGCGAAGCCTACGACCCGGTCTACGGCGCAAGGCCGCTCAAGCGCTGGCTGCAACGCCATCTCGAAACCAGGATCGCGCGCGCCCTGCTCTCGGGCGAGGCAGGGGAGGGCGCGACGGTGGCGGTGGGATTGGAGGCCGGTGAGATCACCGTGTCGATTCAGCCCGCCCACCGCGAGGCCACCGTCTCGTGAGCGCGACCTGAGGCAAGGAACCCGCTTCGACAGGACACCTCGAGATCGTTGAAGGAAACCCTACTGGGCCGTGAGCGCAGAAAGGTCGGCGAGCACCTTCCGCACGCGATCCACGCGGCTGCGGTCCTCGGGCGAGCTTCGAAGCAGAACCAGCTCCAGCACCTTGGCCCCAGCCTCCAGATCTCCCTGCTCCACGGCGAGCCCACCCAGAAGCTCCAAGTCGTCGAGCGAAACTTCAGGATTGTACCAACCGGAGAATTCGACCATCGTGCGGTAAGCCTCAGCCGACTTGCCCGCCCGTGCCAGTGCGATGGCGAGCGACCGCAGGGCCTTCGGCCGCTCCGCAGCACTCGCGACCCGCTCTGCATGGCGATAGGCCTCGATTGCCCGGTCCAGTTCACCGAGTCCCGATCGAGCATCGCCAAGCAGCAGCCAACCGGCGACTCCGCCAGGAACGACGGCGATCACGGCTCGCGCAGCGCGCTCGGCCTCCTCGAACCGTGCGGCGCGCGTGGCCAGAATCGCCTTGAGCTGGTTGGTCAGCAAGCCGGTCGGGTGGATCGACAGCAGATAGTTGAGCTCTCGGGAGACCACTACAGAGGTTTCAGCGTCGAACTCGGGGATCGACTCGCCGTTGTCGAGCCGATAGGGGTCGATGGATTCGAGCACGCGGGCTCCCGGGCGTTGCTGCAGGTCGGCAAAGAGTACAACGGTATCGTCGAAGAACACCGGCGAATATTCAGGCGCCCGCTGCCGGAGTCGACGCAGGGAAGGCTCCGAGCTGAGCGGCAGCATCACGTAGGTCGGATCGTGCTCGGCGATTACTCGGTCGAGGATCGGCCCATGCCAGTAGAACCCATCAGCGAGAAAGAAATCCTGATCGGTGAAGACAATGGGCACCTTCATGTCCATCGCAAACTGGAACCTCGGCGGCAGCGCCCACAGGAGGTAACCACCCACGGCCGGAGGGTTCATGACCGTCCCTGGCAGCGGGTCCCGCTTGAGGTACTCGACGGCGCCCTGCGGCAGGCGGAAAGGCGCAACAGGCCCTGCCCACCTCCCTGCCTCGGTACCCTTCCACACGGCAGCGCAACCCGAGAGCCACACCAAGGCGACGACCCAGGTGACGATTCCCCGTGTCCACCTCTCAGCCCCCCCAAGGCTGACCCTGATCAGGGGCAAGAGCAGCAGCGAGAACTCGACCCCAAAGCGATGCCCCCGCAGGAACAACACCAAACCGCCTGCCGCGAGAACCAACGCGCCAGTTCCGCTCAACCAACGACCGCGCAACCTCCACAGCCCAGCGACCGCCATGGCGCCCACAACCGTCAGCGCCGAACCCTGGGAAAGCCCGAGGCCCTCGAATTCCAAACCGAAGATGTCACCCAGGCTCTGCTTGCCCAACTCCTCGATGTAGCCGGCGGCGAAGCGCCAATCCGCAAAAGGAAGCGGGAGCAGTGCTGAGCCAGCCGGAGTGGCCAGTACCGCCGCAGCGCCCAGCAACACTGCCAGAAGAGGCTCTGTTCGCTGAGAACCGCCCGGATCCTTCACTCTCCCGACCACCTGGTCGGCGAACAGCGACCCCAGGCATAACAGCAAGACCGGAAATGTGACCCCATGAACGTTGACCCACACCAGCGCCACGAGCGGAAGGGCCAATACCCACTTGGGCCGACGAGTTGTGATGTACAGAACCACCACGATCAGGAGATAGCTGACGGTGTGCGGGCGCACGAGGTGATACCTCGGCCCGAGAATCACGGCGTAGCAGCTGACTACTGCCGCGGTGGCAAGCCACGAACGCCAGCACACCACACCGGCTGGCCAGAGCAAGGCCGTGATGCAGCCCAGCACGGCGACGAACAGCACGGCGCGAAGACCGATCAAGCCTCCGAAACCGAACGCATCGAAGACCGTGTAGAGGAGTGCCTGGAATCCCCAGAAGTAGTCGACCCACTCACGCTGAGCCAGAAAAGAGAAATCCAGTGTGTGGGGAATCTCCCCAGTCTGGACGATCTTCCTCCCATCTGCGAGGTGATACCAGATATCCGTGTCATAGGACACGATCGGCATCATCACCCAGGCGATCGCGGCGACGACCAAGGGCAGCGCGACCAAGAGCCTGAGGAGCCCCAGCTCTCGAAGTCTCCCGCTACTCCCTTCGGCGACCATCCGCAGAGTGTACCTCGCGCCCGTCGCCTTGCCGCATGGACGAGCTCACGATATCGTTCCCGCCTAGTGCTCCGCTATTCGACCGTTCGCCAGCCATCAGAAACGCTAGCGTCTCGCACTTCTCTCCGCCGTGTGCGTCGAGACCCGAGGGCCAGAAACAGGGGGATCACCGCCAAATGAAGAAGATCTTCGTGCTCGACACGTCCGTCATCCTCTACGACGGCCTGGCGATTCAGAACTTCGAAGAGCACGACGTGGCGATCCCGCTGACGGTGCTCGAGGAGCTGGATCAGTTCAAGAAGGGCAACAGCGTGATGAACCTTCAGGCGCGAGAGTTCATCCGCCAGCTCGACACCCTCTCAGGCGGCAACCTGCTGCGCGAGTGGATCCCTCTGAACGGTTCGACGAGGGGCAATTTCCGCGTCCTGGCGGATCAGACCGGACCGGTCGACACCAATGCCCTGTTCGGGTCGAACAAGAACGACCACCGCATCCTGAACGCAGCACTGTCTCTCAAGGAGCAGGTGCAGGACCGACCGGTGATTCTGGTGTCGAAGGACATCAACCTTCGCCTCAAGGCTCGCGCCGTCAATCTCGTGGCCGAAGACTACGAGACGGTTCGCGTGTCGGATCTCGAGCGCCTGTCCGCCGAGGCCAGCGAGATCGACCTCGGCGACGCCGCGTTGGTCGATCACCTCCACGAGCACGGCTTCCTCGATCGATCCTCTTTCGAGAGTGTCTTCGCACCGCTGGCCAACCAGTACCTGATCGTTCGGTCACCGGGCCGCTCGGCCCTGGCATTCTTCAACCCGCGCACCGACCGGCTAGAGCGGATCATCAAACAACCGGCCTACGGGATTTGGCCGCGCAACGCGGAGCAGACCTTTGCCCTCCACGCGGTGCTGACGACCGACGTGCCCCTGGTCACGCTGGCGGGCCCCGCCGGCACCGGCAAGACCTTGCTGGCGTTGGCCGGAGCCCTCGAGCAGCGGCGCCACTACCGCCAGATCTACCTAGCGCGGCCGATCGTACCCCTTTCAAACAAGGACATCGGCTACCTCCCGGGCGACGTCGCCTCCAAGATCAACCCCTACATGCAGCCGCTGTGGGACAATCTCTCGTTCATCCGGTCGCAGTTCGACCCCAAGGACCGCGAGCACAAGCGGATCAACGAGATGATCGAGCAAGAAAAGCTCCACGTCGCGCCCCTCGCCTACATCCGCGGCCGTTCCTTCTCACAGATCCTGTTCATCGTCGACGAGGCACAGAACCTGACCCCCCACGAGGTCAAGACGATCGTCACCCGCGCCGGCGAAGGCACCAAGGTAGTGTTGACCGGCGACGTGTTCCAGATCGACACACCGTACCTCGATGCCCGCAGCAACGGCCTCTCCTACGTCATCGAGCGCCTGCGCGGACAAGGGCTCTACGCCCACGTCTCGCTCAAGAAGGGTGAACGTTCGGCACTGGCCAATCTGGCGAGCGAGATGTTGTAGAGGGGTAGCGGGTGTACCGGGTACCGGGTACTCCCGGAAGCGAGGAAGATGGGCTCGCAGCCTGCTGGGAAAATGGGTACCGGAGATCAGGGATCAGGGACCTGATTCTCATCGGCCGGGGTGCACCACGGAGGGGTGCATGGGGAACTGCTCAGCAAATGGGGACCCGGGACCAGGGACCCGGGACCAGGGATCCGGAACCCAGACCGGACGGCGGGCTTGATTCTCATCCTCCGGGGTGCACCACGGAGGGGTGCATGAGGAACTGCTCAGCAAATGCCGCGGGCGCTCCGGGCCAGTACCCGGGTACCCGCTACCCAGTACCTTGGTGCCCGTCCGCGGCCGGTTCCCATTTCCGTCAGACCGGGGTGCACCACGAGCTTGCTAGGCCTAGAGGTACGAGACCATCTCCTTGGCGGTGGCCATGTCCGGATCGTCGGCCGGAGCGAGGGCGAGGTACTTCTCGAACGTCTCCTTCGCCTTGGCCGAGTTACCGGCATTGACGTAGCACAGCCCCAGCGTGAACAGGCCCTTGATGTTGGTGTCGTCCAGCGCGATTGCCTGTTCGAGGGCCTTGGTCGCGGCCGGGATGTCACCCTGGTTGAAGGCCTCGATCCCCTGGTTGACCAGCGGAATCACCATGCCCTTGGGGTCGAGCTTCTCGAACGCTGCCTTCGCCTCGGCGGCTTTCTCCGCGTTGCCGGCTAGGCGCCACGCCTCGTAGCGCAGGTGCTGGTGGCGCGCCACGTCGGGAGCAAGCTCCACCGCCTTGTCCGCCATCGCCGCGGCCTCGGCAGTCTTGCCCTGTTCGAGGTAGATCGCCGCGAGAGCCGACCATCCTGGCGCCAGCGCCGGATCGAGAGCCACGGCCTCTTTGAACTTGGCCTCGGCGGTAGCGTAGTCCTTCGCCTGCGCAGCTACGGCCCCCTCGTTGAAGACCGCGGTCGCGGCTCCGCCAGCACGTTCGGTCTTCAGCGTGAAATCACGCTTGGTGTTCGTGTGCAAGGGGATTCGCTCTACATGCTCGAGGGTTTGGTACCCCGACTTGCTGAATCGATAGGTGTAGATGAGGGACGCGTCCCGGATGGTGAAGGCATACGCACCCTTGGCGTCCGTGGACTCCTCGAGCTCGAACGTCGGACGCTCGGGAGTAGTGACCTGGATGGTGACTCCGCTGAGCGGGTTGCCCTCTTCGTCACTGATGGTCCCGTGAATGCGACCCTCACCGACCGCAAAAGTCGCCGGAGCAAGTCCGCCCACCGCCGACACGAGGAGTCCGAAAGCAAGAGTGCGCGCACGGCTCATGACTGTCCCCCCAGAACAAAAGTGAGTCAACGCCTCTATCGTACCGGTATTCGGCCAGGGCACCCGCCCGAGCGGGCCGGCGCCCGACACGGAGGCGTCGATCCGGCTCCCGGCTCCCAGAGTCAGCAGCGCGCCAGACGCTCGACGCGATCGAGCATCGACTCGAGGCGACTCGTGACGATCTCCACATCCTCGCGGCCCTGGTGGGGCTCGAGGCCGAGGCCTTGCCACATTCCGCCGCCGTTCTCGAGCCGATCTCGGCGCAGTTTCATGCCATGGCGCGCGAACACCGGCGCCAGCTCGTCGTAGCGCGCGAGCAGGAGGCGCCGAGTCGCCTCGTACGCGTGCTCACAGACGGCGCGCCGCGACGAGAACGAGAAGATGTTGGTGAAGAACATGGTGTGGTCTTCACGCTCCGGCTCGAGCAACACGATGTCCGAGCCCCGATAGCGCTCGTGGTAGGCCGCAAAACCGACCTCCATGCGCGAGTGGATCAACGTGCGCATCGCCTGGGAGAGCACCGCCGGCAGTCCGCGGCGGATCAACTCTCCGGCAGCATCTGCGGATTTCGAGAGATCGACCGGCACGATCGGGTTGACGCAAAGCACCAACTCCGCGCCGGCATCGAGCGCCACCGATGCGTGCACGGTTTTGAGCAGCACGCCGTCGACGTAGTGGCGCCCACCGATCTCGACCGGCGGATACAACCCCGGCAGTGCGGTGCTCGCCTGCACCGCCCGGGAGATCGGGATGTGGTCCCATCCCGGCTCGCCGAAACGCACTGCGCGCCCGCTCTCGAGGTCGGCCGCGACGATGAACAGACGCTGGTCGAGCCGACGGAAGTCGTCGGTGCGACCCTTGATGGTGTAGATCGAGGCCAGGTACTGGCGGATCGGCTCGTTGTCGAACACAGCGGTCGGCAGCGCGCGAACGACCCGCGTCAACGACTCGATCAGGCCCGGATCTCCGGGACGTCGCAGAAACTCACGCACACTGTCGGCGATCAGGCCCGGCAACGACGCCGCGCGACTCCCGAGCTCGGATAGCAGCGGCTGGAAGAAGGTCTCGGGAACGAACGGGTGCTCGCCCGGCTCGTCCTTGATGATCGCCCGGCACATCTGCGCCGGTGTCAATTGGTTGGCCAAACACGCCGAAATGAACGCCCCGGCACTGACGCCGACGTACATGCCGACCTGATTCAGATCGAGACCCTCGACGGCTTCGTCGAGAGCCCGCAGCGCGCCGATCTCGTAGACGGCGCCCCCGGGGCCCCCGCCCGCGAGGGCGAGGGCGATCTTGGGTAACGACTTCGTGGCAGCTCGGCGCGCGGCTGGCACGGATGGTCAGCCCTTCTTGGCGCGCAGCGATTCGACCGCGCTGGTCAGCTCCTCCACCCGCTTGGTCAGCGTGTGGATCTCCTCGCGGGTCGGCACCCCCAGCTTGTGCACTGCGGCGGCAACCTTCTCGTCGAGCCCGGTCTCGAAGCTGCTCCACGCGTCGCCGATGCGCTCGCGGGTGGTCTTGGCAGCCTCTTCCACGCTGGTCTTGACCTTTTCGACCCGGTCGCGACCGCGGGACTCGAACTCCTCGCCGCGCTCAACCAGGCTCTTGAACAACTTGTTGCCTTCCTCCTCGGCGACGGTGAACGCTCCGAGGCCGGCAAGCCAGATCTTGTGCGCGCCTTCGCGCAGCTCGGCGGCGAAGCGATCGGCTGCTTCGTTCTTGGCGGTGGACTTCTTGGCAGTCATGGCAATTCTCCTCAGTCAGCCCGCGCGGCGTGCGCGGGTCGGTTCAAAGATCCGATCACTCGGCCTTCGGCGCGACCTTCTTGACGACGGCGCGGGGCCGCCGGCTGGCCGCGGGCTTGGCGGCGATCGGCTTCGCCGGCTCGGCCGACTTCGCGGCTGCAGCCCTGGCAGCAGGCTTCGGCGCCGACTTGGGCTTGGCCGCGACCACATCCTTCGTCGATGTCTGACGCTCGGCCTCGAGCGACGACAGCGAGCCTTCGAGCTCCTCCAGGCGCTGGCGCAGCAGCGTCATGTCCTCGCGAACCCGGCGCAGCGGAGCAAACCGGTCGAGAGAACCGCGCACCAGGCGATCGACGCCGTGCTGGATCTGCTCGACGCTGGACGACACTGCCCGCTCCCCGAGGCGTACCAGCTCGTGCATCAACTCACTCGGTAGGAACGAAATGCCCTTGCGACCCTCTTCCAGAATGATCTGGGTCAGCGTCTGGGCGGTGACGTCCTCCGACGAGGCGTTGTCGACGATCCGCACCTGTTGGCCCTCACGGACCCAGGTGGCAACATCGTCCAAGGACACGTAGCGACTCTCCTCGGTGTCGTACAGCTTGCGACTCTCGTAGCGCTTGATGACTCGAATCATGGGTGGCTCCTCGATGATCTGGAGCGGCGGCTCGATAGCGCCGCTCTGCGGCAAGAACAGCCTACCGCACTGCGGCATTCGATGTCAAGCTGCGGCAAGCTTTATGCCGCATCGCGGCATCGCGATGTCGGATTAGGGATCAGGGATCCGCTGTAAACTCGATCGATGCTCCACCATGTTCGCGATGTGTTGCTGTTGCTGGTTGCCGCCTTGCACCTCGCATTCCTGGTCCTGGAGATGTTCTTGTGGCGTCACCGCGTGGGCCGAAGGGTCTTCGGCCACACGCGAGAGCTCGCCGAGAAGACCTGGGTCTTGGCTGCCAACCAGGGGCTCTACAACGGATTCCTCGCCGCCGGCCTCGGATGGGCGTGGTGGCTCGGAGACGCCGGACGACCACTGCAGCTGTTCTTCTGCGGCTGCGTGGTGATCGCCGGCTTGTTCGGTGCTGCAACTGCCAGCCGCCGCATCCTGTGGGTACAGGCGGTTCCGGGTCTGGGGGCGTTCCTGGCGGCGCTCGCGGGCTGAGGCGCCCAACACGGGCCTTAGTTACTCGTCCGTCCCGTTGTCCCTCGTTCCCGTCGCCTCAGTCCCTTTGTCCCTCAGTCCCTTTCTCCAGCCGCTCCAGGAACGCGACGAGCCGCTCGACGAAGCTGTCGTACTGATCGACGAAGGGCCAGTGGCCCGCCGGTGCGATCGTCGACCATTCCACCCCGGCAGTCTGGAGGGCGGCGCGCGACGCGGCGCCGGCACCGCCGGGCTCTCCCGCCACGTACTCCAGCGGTAGCGACAGCCGTGCTCGACGCGACGCGAGATCCCCCCGCGCAGACCACGCCACCAGGTCGAGCGCATCGCGGCGCAGGACCAGCGGATCGGCGAAGGCCAGGCTCGCGAAGTAGCGACGGTGAGCCTCGTCGTCCTGCGCAGCGCGCCAGACGCGTTCACGAATGCTGGCGAGCCCGGGCAGCGGCCATCGCTCTTCCGGAATCGCGGAAATGGGACCACTGTAGGCACAGTCATCCGGAGTAACGTTGCCCTCGACATCGAAGATCGCCCGAATGAGCTCGGGGAATCGCTCGGCACAGGCGACCGCCACGACCCCACCCATCGAGTGGCCAACCAGGACCACCGGCCCGATGTCCTGCCCGGCCAGCCACGATCCGACGCTGTCGACGTGGTCGAGGAGGCCGCGATGGTCCGCCGCAGCGGGTGATCTCCCGTAGCCCGGCAGATCGACGGCGATGACTCTCCAGCCTTGAAGCCGCGGGTCCGCCAACAGCGGCGCGAAGGAGAGCGCGGACTCGCCCAGGCCGTGAAGACACACGACGGTCCCGAGGTGCGAGGCGCCGCGATTGTCGCGAACGATCGGGGTCGACTTCATCTGACGTCCTCGCGGGGGGTCGATCGGACCGGGATCAACAGTACCAGGAAGGCCATCGCCAGCACCGTCGCCAGAGCGAAGGCCCCAGCATAGCCGAGGTCCTCGGCAGCGAAGCCCGAGACCTGGGCTGCCAGGAGCTTGCCGGCGACCTCGACAGTCGCGAGGAAGGTGTAGTGGGTAGCACCGATCCTCCGGTCGACCCGCATCATCATCAGAGCAAACAGGGCCGTCGTCAAAGCCCCGCCGAAGAGCTGTTCCGCTGCGACGACGGCCGCCAGGCCGGCCGCAGCGGGATGATCGATGGTCGTCAACCACCACTCCCCCCCCACTGCCGCCGCCCGCAGCGCCGCCGTCCACCCGACCGCCGCCAGCGGCCCGACTCGAGACGCCAGGACGCCACCCGCAATCGATCCGATCATGGACCACGCCAACCCGAATGTGCCGAGCCAGAATCCGACCTCGGCGGCCGTATAGCCGGCGTCGATCAGGAAAGGCTTGAACATGGTGTCGGCGATCGTCTCGCCCAACTTGTAGGTTGCGACGAATGCGACCAACCAGAGCCCGCCTGGTGCGCGAATCGCTCGCAACAAGCTCCTGGTGACCTCACCCACGCTGATCGGGCTCGGGGACGGCACCACTGCCCGGCCCACCATCGCTCGCTCCGGGACCGCCAGGGCGCCGAGGGCGATGGCTACCACGAGCACCGCCATACCGAGAAACACTCCCGAAAGGCCGAAGCCGAACGCCTCGCTGCTCGACACCAACAGCCCTCCGCCGACCAACATGCCGAGCTTGTAGCCAACCACCTGCGCGATGTTCCCGTAGCCGAGCTCCGCTGGCTCGAGCACGTCGACGGCCAATGCGTCGACTGCGACATCCATGATCGCGGCGCAGAGGTTCGCCGCGAACACCGCCAGGAGCAGCGGCCGCAGGGTGAGGTCGGCGCCCTCGACCGACCAGGCGCCCCACGCGCAGGCCGAGGCGAGCAGGAGCTGCAGTGGCAATATCCACGATCTCCGCCGTCCCCACCGCGGGGAACCGAAACGGTCGACCAACGGGCCGGCAGCCAACTTGAGCACCCAGGGCAGAGACAACAGACTCGCGAGCCCGATCGCCGCGAGCGAAACACCGGCGCTGCGCAGGTAGGCCGGGAGCGCGGTGACCTGGAAGCCGTACGGCAGCCCCTGGACGAAGTAGAGCGCCGCCAGCACCGCAAGTGCCCTCGTGCGGCGGACGGTCATCCGGACTCCTCGCCCCTGGTCAACAAGACCGGCACGATACCATTCACGCTCACCGAACGCGCTCGCAGACGAGCTCCTGATACCATCCGTGGTGAACCGGAGGAACAATCGATGGCTACGCGCAAGCGACGACGTGGAAGTGGCGTCAAGCAGACTCTCCCCTTGATTGGACGATTTGCGGGACTCTGGATGGGTGTCACCGTGGCCGCGGTCCTGGTCGCCTCGAGCAGTACCTACCTTCTTCTCGCCGACTCGCTCGCCCCTGAGGTCTTGAGCGAAATGACCCAGATCCTCGTGGTGCAGACCTCCCTGCTGCTGCTGGCAGTGTTTGGCCTCGGGGTCTTCACCACCCATCGGCTCGCCGGCCCGTGGATCGCCGTGCGCCGGGCACTCGACGATGTCGCCGACGGCAACTTCGACCGCACGTTGACCGTGAGGCAGGCCGACGCCTATCTCAAAGAGGTCGAAGCCTCGTTCAACGACATGATGGAGACCATCCGCGACAACTGCGCGGACCCCAAGCAGGCGCCCGTTCAGGAGTGAACCGGCGCCCCTGTGTGGGACCTCGTCTGCGGGGCCGAGTGCCTGCTCAGAAAATGGGTACCGGGTACCAGGTACCGGGTACTGAAGACCGGATTTTCATCCTCCGGGGTGCACCACGGAGGGCTGCATGGGCAACTTCTCAGGGAAGGGACTGGTGGCCGGCGCCGGCAGCATCGCCCCCCAGCGCCTGGGCTCGCCCAGCTACAATCCGGCAAATGAGTGGGGATCCGGCGCGCGAGGTGTTGGAGCGGTGTAGCCAGCGAGAGTTGCTGGTCGTCACCGGCAAAGGTGGCGTGGGCAAGACAGCGATGGCGGTGGTTCTCGGCCGCCTGTTGGCAGGGACCGGCAAGCGCACCCTGGTGATCGAGGTCGATCCGCGCGAGAACGCCCACCAGATGCTGGGGATCGCCCCTTCCGGCGGGGATGTCGTGCCGGCCGGCGGCAACCTTCGGCTCCAGAGCCTCAAGCCTCGCGATGTCCTCGATCGCCTGGTCCTGCAGCAAGTCAAGGTGGAGATGCTCGCTCGGAGAGTGCTCGCCAGCCCGGTGTACCAGCACTTCGCAGAAGGCGCTCCGGGCCTCAAGGAGCTCGCCGTCTTCGGCCACGCGCTCGACGCGGTGCGGCGCAAAGTGGCGGACATCGTCATCCTCGATGCTCCCGCCACCGGACACGGCTTGTCGCTGCTGCGCGCCCCGATCGTGGTTTCGGAGGTGATCAAGGGAGGGCCGATCGGAAGGATGGGAGAGGAGCTCGCCTCCTTCGCCGCAGACTCGCGGCGCTGCGGCGTGATGGTCGTCACCACGGCCGAGGAGATGCCGGTCCAAGAGGCCTTCGAGCTGCTCGAAGCCTTGCGCTCGGAGCTCGGCCGTGACGCCGAGGGGGTGATCGCCAACGCCCTCTACCCCACCCTGAGCGCTCTCGAGCATCGTGACGCAGCGGCAGACCCGCTGCTGGCCTTGTGGAGGGAGCGCCGTGCGGTGAACGAGCGCGAGCTCTTGCGTCTGTCGGCGGCTCTGACCGCGCCCCTCGTCACCCTTCCGTTCGTCGCAGCACGTCGCGGTCCCGAGTTGGTCGAGCAACTCGTCGATGCCTGGCGTCGATCCGGTGAGCCGTGAGCATCGGGAATCGGGTCGAAGCCCGCTTGCGGGTGGTGGTCGGCTCGGGAGGGGTCGGCAAGACCACCCTCGCCGCGGCGATCGGCCTGCGAGCTGCGGCACGCGGCCGGCGCACCCTGGTCATGACGTTCGACCCCTCCCTGCGCCTCAAGGATGCTCTCGGCGTCGGCGAGGCCGCCCGCGACGACGTCGTCGAGGTCCCGGTCGAGACGCCGGGCACCCTCAGTGCCAGCTTGCTCGACGCTCGCCGCACCTTCGACCGGCTGGTGCAGCGCTACGCCCCGAACCAGGCGGCGCGCGACCGCATTCTTTCCAATCGGTTCTACGACCACCTGGCCGGATCACTCGCCGGAATCCTCGAGTACATGGCGGTCGAACGCCTCTTCGAAGTGTCGACGGAGGGGACCTGGGATCAGATCGTGCTCGACACACCGCCGACTCGGCAAGCTCTGGACTTCCTCGAGGCGCCGCGTCGCATCGTCGATTTCCTCGACTCGGGGGCCCTCAAGGTGGCCCTCAAGCCCTGGTTCGACGAGCACGGCCACCTGGCGGCGACCAGGCGCCTGGGATTCCTCGGACGATCCGTCGAAGGCTTCTTCGACCGCGCCGTCGGGCTCGATCTGCTGCGCGACATGGCGGAGTTCTTCCAGGCCTTCGGCCCGCTGTTCGAGGGCTTTCGCAAGCGCGCGGCCGACGTCGAGACCCTGCTGCGTGCGCCTGAGACGCAATTCACGCTGGTGTCGGGCCCGGGCGAGGAGCGCGTCGCCGACACCTTGTTCTTCGCCCGCAAGCTCGGCGAAAGCAAGCTCCATCTCGGCCCGGTCGTCGTCAACCGCGTCCACCCCCGTGCGCCCGAGACGAGCCCGGGATCTGGCGACAGCCCCGGACGACGACTGCTGCGCTGGCTCGGTGAGCGCGACGCCGAAAGTGTCGCGACCTTGCGGGAGCTCCTCGGCCACGCCCACCCAGTGGTCGAGATGCCGTTGCGCGGCGCCGAGCCCACGTCGCTCGCAGCGCTCGACGCCCTCGGTCTGGAGCTCGAGCAACGGCTCGAGACCGCTGATCCGCGCGCCGGGGGTTGAGAGGGGGGGGGTTTGGTACCGGGTACTGGGTACGGCCCGCTTTCATCGGCCGGGGTGCACCGGAGGGTGTATGGGGAACTGCTAGCAGCCTGCTAGTAGCGCCAGGGAAAGCGCGAGAAGTCGCGCGGGCGCTTCTCCACGAACGCGTCGCGCCCCTCCTGAGCCTCTTCGGTCCCATAGGCCAGCCGGGTCGCCTCGCCGGCAAACAACTGCTGACCAACCAGTCCGTCGTCGGGGAGGTTGAAACCGTACTTGAGCATGCGGATCGCCGTGGGACTCTTGGAGTTGATCTCCGCCGCCCACTCGAGTGCCACCTTCTCCAGCTCCGCGTGAGGCACGGCCGCGTTGGCGGCGCCCATCGCCACCGCCTCCTCGGCGCTGTAATCGAAGCCGAGGAAGAAGATCTCCCGCGCGCGCTTCTGCCCCACCTGGCGAGCCAACAGGGCCGACCCGTAGCCCGAGTCGAAACTCGCGACGTCGGCGTCGGTCTGCTTGAACACCGCGTGCTCGCGGCTCGCGAGGGTCAGATCGGCGACCACATGGAGGCTGTGCCCCCCACCGGCGGCCCACCCCGGCACCACGGCGATCACCACTTTGGGCATGAACCGGATCAGCCGCTGACACTCGAGAATGTGCAGGCGCCCGAGCCGCGCGGGATCCACTCCGCCGGCGTCCTCGTACTTGTAGCCGTCGGCGCCGCGGATGCGCTGGTCGCCGCCGGAACAGAACGCCCACCCACCATCCTTGGGTGAAGGGCCGTTGCCGGTGAGCAGGACACATCCAACGTCGCTCGACTGCCGGGCGTGATCGAGTGCGGTCGCCAGCTCGTCGACCGTTTGAGGCCGAAACGCATTGCGCACCTCCGGCCGGTCGAAGGCGATCCGCACGGTCCCCTGGTCGACCGCGCGGTGATAGGTGATGTCGCGAAACCCGAATCCCTCGACGGCCCTCCACCGGGCCGGGTCGAAAAGTGCCGAAACCATGTTCGAATCCTCTCTCGCCATCCACTCGATCGGGCGCCCAGACGATCCCGGGGTCAGCCGAAGGGGCACAGCGCAACTGCTACCATTCTCGCAGGAGACGCCACCCCGATGACGAACCTCACTCCCGATGGCCGGCGCCGGATCGAGTCATTGCTTCGCGAGGGTAGGAAGATCGAGGCGATCAAGGCCTACCGAGAGGTGACGGGCAGCGGCCTCGCCGAGGCGAAGGCCGCGGTCGAATCGGCCGAGTTTGCGCCTGCCGAGGCGCCGAACCCACCCGCTACCAGCATGGGCGCGCTCGGGATCGGCGACCCAGTGCTGATGGAGGAAGTTGCCCGGTTGGTGGGCTCAGGCAACAAGATCGAGGCGATCAAGCGCTACCGCGAGGCCACAGGCCTCGGTCTCGCCGAGTCCAAGGCTGCCGTCGAGGCCTTCGAGACGCGGCAACCGCCACCTTCGGGGCCTGCGGTCAAGACCTCCCAGGGTTGCTTCGGGGTCCTCTTGATCGGGATCGGGGTGATCGCGAACGCGACGACCATCCTGCTCTGACACTCAGTCCTCGGCGCCCGACCAACCACCGGAACAACCGTTTTACTGCTGGCAGCGCTAGCCGCCTTGGCTGCGATCCCTGCCCACTCCGAGGAAGCCCTGCCTGACCGCGTCGTGACTCAGGTCCGAAAGCTGTCCGCAGACGTTCCGAATGCCGCTCCCCTCGTCGCCGTGCGTGACGCCGAGACCGGTGAATTGCGTGCCCCGACGCCGGAAGAGTGGGCGCGCATCGAACCCTACGTGAAGCGCACGAGCCAGCACACCGAGGGGCTCGTCGAGACCACCTTCTCCGACGGCAGCGTCAATCTTCAGCTCGATGAGCGATTCCACAGCTACTCGATCGCTCGCAAGAGCCAATCAGGTGCCGTTGCCCACCAGTGCACACCTGACAGCCACACCCTCGCCAATTTGATCCTCGGGAGCGAAGCTCCCGCTGTGGAGGCCCGGGATGACCAGTAACACGGTGCGCTCACTCGCAGCCGTCGCCGCAGGCACCATCCTCGCCGCTTCGGCGTCCTTTGGGGCGACGGTGGTGATCATCAACAACGATCCGGCCGGGACGGGGCTGAACGATCCGGCGCCACGAGCCCCCATTGCCGGCAATCCCGGCACCACGCTCGGGCAACAACGCCTCAACGTGCTCCAGCGCGCCGCCGAAATCTGGGCTCGCAACCTCGACAGCGACGTGCCGATCACGATCCGTGCGCAGACCGCCAGTCAGTTCTGTGACGCTACCAGTGCAGTTCTGGCTTCTGCCGGCGCCGCGACGGCATCCCGCGATTTCGTCAATGCGCCCCTCGCCGGCACGTGGTACCACGGGGCCCTGGCGAACTCGATCGCAGGGGTCGACCTCGACGTTCCCAATCCAGATGTGACCACACAGTTCAACATCAATCTCGATGCGGACCCCAACTGCCTCGGCGGCAACGGCTGGTACTACGGCTACGACCACAACGAAGGTGCCCAAACCGACTTGCTGGCAGTCATGCTGCACGAGTACGGCCACGGTCTCGGCTTCGCCAACTTCGTCAACGAGGCCACCGGGACCCTCGCCAACGGCTTTCCCGACGTCTACAGCACCTTCACCCGGGACCTCGAGGTTGGCATGGACTGGAACGCCATGGACAACACTCAGCGAATTGCGTCGGCGATCAACGATCCCGATGTCGTGTGGACCGGTCCGAACGCCACCGCAGCAGCCCTGCTGCTGATGGACCCGACCTCGAAGGCCATCATCAACAGCCCGGTCTCGATCCAGGGCGAGTACGACGCGCAGATTGCCGCCTTCGGTCCGGCTCCACCGGAACCCGGCGGGACCACCGATAACGTGGTCCTCGCCGACGACAACGACACCTCCGGATCGGGAGGCACGGCAACCGACGGCTGCCAGGCCTTCGTGAACGGCGGCGCCATCGCCGGCAACATTGCGCTGGTGGACCGCGGCGTGTGCAACTTCTCGGTGAAGGTCGCCAACGCCCAGGCGGTTGGGGCCATCGGCGTGCTCGTGGCCAACAACCAGGCCGGCCTGCCGCCCATGGGTGGTGCCGACCCGACCATCACGATTCCGTCGTATGGCATCACCCAAGCCCTCGGAAACTCGATCAAGGCCGAGCTCGGCGGTGGCGTCGACGCCACATTGGGCTACTCGGCGACCGAACAGGCCGGCATCAACGGCGGCTTCCTGCGCCTCAACGCGCCGAACCCGCTGCAGACCGGCTCGTCGATCTCACACTGGAGCCCGGCAGCCACGCCCAGTCTGCTGATGGAACCCGCAATCACCCCGGCGCTCACCGACGACGTCGATCTGACGCTCGAGCAGTTCCGCGACATCGGCTGGATCCTCCTGGTGATCTTCAGTGACGGCTTCGAAGGCGGCGACACCTCCGCCTGGAGCGCAACGGTTCCCTGAGACCCGTTCTTGCGACTCCCTTCGCATCAGTCCCCGAGCCCGGCCAGGCTCGGGGACTTTCTCTATTCCGATCTTTCGGGTGTCTCGGCGAGGAATGTCGACAGGTCGCCTTCGCTCCAGACCTCGATTCCCAGGGCCTCGGCCTTTGCCAGTTTGCTCCCGGCCTTGTCCCCGGCGATGACGAGTGACGTCTTGGCCGAAACCGACCCGGCAATCTTGGCTCCGAGCCGTTCGAGCGCCTGGCCGGCCTGCTCCCGACTCATCGACTCGAGGGTGCCGGTGAGCACCACGGTCTTGCCCGAAAGCGGCCCGCCCGCCGTTCGCCTCGAGCGCTGGCGGGTCGGCAAGCCGAGCGCAACCAGCTCGTCGAGCAGCAGCCGGGTGCGAGGCACTGCGAAGAAGTCCGTGATCGACGCTGCGACCTTCGGGCCGACCTCGTCAACCGCCACCAGGTCCGCTTCCCCGGCGCCGCGGAGCGCATCGAGGGTGCCGAAGGCTTCCGCGAGCAGGCGCGCGACTTTCTCGCCGACGTGACGGATTCCGAGCGCGAACAGGAGGTTCGAGAGCTCTTTGTGCTTCGACGCCTCGAGTTGGGCCAGGAGCTTGTCGGCGGACCTTTCACCCCAACCGTCGAGCTCCGCGAGCCGATCCCGCTCGAGTCGATAGAGCGAGGCGAAGTCCACCACCAGACCTTCGCGCAACAACTGATCGACGAGCTTCTCACCCAGGCCCTCGATCCCCATCGCATTGCGGGAGGCGAAGTGGATCAGGCTCTCGCGCAAAACCGCCGGACACGACGGATTGACGCAGCGCAAGGCCACCTCTTCGGGCAACCGAAAGACCTCTGCTCCACACTCGGGGCAGCTTGCGGGCATCGCGAACGGCTCGGCCTGGCTCGGGCGCGCGTCGAGGTCGACCGCAACCACCTTCGGAATCACCTCGCCGCCCTTCTCCACCGCCACCACGTCGCCTACCCGAACGTCCTTGCGCGCCAGATCCTCGTAGTTGTGGAGCGTGGCACGCCGCACCACGGTCCCCGCGAGAGCCACCGGCTCCAGCTCGGCAACCGGAGTCAGCACTCCGGTGCGGCCGACCTGAACGGTGATCCCGACCACTCGGGTCCGGGCCTGCTCAGGCTCGTACTTGAACGCCACCGCCCACCGCGGCGCCTTGGCGGTGGTGCCGACGCGGCGCCGCAGGTCGAGACGATCGACTTTGACCACAACACCGTCGGTCTCCATCTGCAGGTCCCGGCGGGCAAGGCGAAACGCCTCGATCCACGCGATCGCCGCCGCGAGATCAGCGCAACGAGCCCAAGTTGGCGCAACCGGGAAACCCCACCGTTCCAGGTGCTCCAGGAGCTGGGCGTGGGTCGCATCACCGAGGTCGGCCTCGGCTTGGTAGACCGCTAGCTCGAGACGACGGCGGGCGACCTGCCGCGAGTCGAGCAGCCGAATCGACCCTGCGGTGGTGTTACGAGGGTTGGCGTAGAGGGCCTCCCCCTGCTCCTCGCGCTCGCGATTGAGCGCTTCGAACACCTGCCGGCTCATGAAGACCTCGCCGCGCACGATCAGGTCGGCGGGTGCGGTGCTCGGGAGTCGCAGCGGCAGGGTCCGGATCGTCCGTGCGTTGGCGGTCACGTCGTCACCCACCCGACCATTCCCTCTCGTCGCCGCCTGCACCAGCACGTGATCCTGGTACCGCAACGAGATCGACACCCCGTCGATCTTGGGCTCACACACCAGGGCGGGGGCGGTGCCGAGGAGCTTCTCGAGCCTCGCGCCCCACTCCCTGAGCTCGTCGAGGGAATAGCAATTGTCAAGCGACAGCATGGCCGGCTCGTGGTTCACCGAGGCGAAACCTTCGAGGGGCTCACCGCCGACCCGCTGCGTGGGCGAGTCGGCCGCAACCAGCTCTGGATGGCTGCGCTCGAGCTGTTCGAGCTCCGTCCACAGTGCGTCGAAATCGCGGTCGGATATTTCGGGCCTGCCGAGTCGATAGTACAGATCTTGGTGGCGCGCGATCTCGCGCCGCAGCCACTCGGCGCGTCTGGCAAGGTCGGTGATCATGGAGCGAATCCTGACACAAGGGCTGGGTGCCGGGCACCGGCCGTACCCTTACTGCCCCGTGGATCGGGGATCTGAGGAGTACCGGTACCTGGTAGCCGGTACCTCGTCAGGCCAGCCCCGCCAGTTCCCGCCGCAGTTGATCGAGGTCGCCGATCCGCCGAGCTTGGACCTCGTCGAGAGCGTCACGGTACGCATCGACGGCCCGCCCACCGACGAGGAGGACGACATCCGCGCCAATCAAGACCCGCAACCGCCGAAGCTCGGCCGGCAACCCGGGATCATCCTCCGGATGGGTCACGCTGAGCGCGATCGCCTTGGCCTCGATTCGACGCGCAGCCAGCGCGATGTCGACCGCAGGCAGGTTGGCGCCGAGATAGGTCACGGACCACCCTTCACTTGCCGCAGTGGTGCCGGCGATCAGGGCACCGAGCTCGTGCCACTGATTCGCCGGTGTCGTGACGATCAGTCGCGGCGCCTGCAGAACCGGCCGGAAGGCATCGGTGAGCGTCCCAAGGTAGGTGCGGACGACGGAAGTGGACAGGTGCTCGTGAGCCGGGCTGAGCGCGGCGGTCCGCCACAGCCGGCCGAGCTCGTGCATCAGCGGCACGATCAGGTCTTCGAGCAATTGTCGACGTGACAAGTCATGCCCAGCCAGCTCGAACTGGCGCATCAACGCTGCGGCATCGAGCCGGTCGATGGCCTCCAGACTGCGTTCGAGGTGGCGGGCAATCGTTGGGGGAGGGTCTCCCTTGGCGAATGTCGTTTCGCCTGGAGACGAGCGCCAGGCTGCGACCAGGGTCTCGGCTGGCGGCAGGGCCCCACCGAGGTCTTCGGCGACCAGTCGCTCCAGAGCTGCTCGCTCGAGTGTCGCCACCTGGCCAATGCTCCGCCCGGCCAGCACCGCCCTGCGCAAGAGCACCAGTCGTTCGATGTCCTCATCGCTATACAAGCGACGGTCGGTGTCCGTCCGCGCCGGGGCTACCGCACCGTAGCGGCGCTCCCACGCCCGGATCACATCCGGCTTGAGGCCGGTTCGGCGACAGACGACACGGATCGGGTGGCGGGGAGCTCCGGACTCGTTCATCCCACGATGCTACGCCCGGCGAGCGACCTCGTCAAGAAACAATCTCGACACCTTCTGGACAGCTGCTTGACACGAGCCCACCTTGTCCATATACTGTCCAGGAAGTCGCCGATCGGCTTCGCCACAACCTCTGAAGGAGTCACTACACATGCGAACCGCCCTCTTCGTTCTCTCCGCCCTTCTGCTCACGGCCCCGGCTGTGAACGCCGCGTCGGCGCCCACCAAGGACATCGTCGACACGGCTATCAGTGCCGGCAGCTTCACCACCCTCGTCAAGGCAGTCCAGGCCGCCGGCCTGGTCGACACCCTCAAGGGCGCAGGCCCCTTCACCGTCTTCGCCCCGACCGACGATGCCTTTGCCAAGCTGCCGGCGGGAACCCTGGAGTCCCTCCTCGCCGATCCCAAGAAGCTGGCTTCGATCCTCACCTACCACGTCGTTGCCGGGAAGGTCACCGCGGCTGACGTAGTCAAGCTCACCACCGCCAAGACCGTCAACGGTCAGTCCGTGGCGATCGACGCCAAGAGCGGTGTGAAGGTCGGTGCCGCCAACGTCGTCAAGACCGACATCATGACCAGCAACGGCGTGATCCACGTCATCGACACGGTGCTGATTCCCAACTGATTCCGGAAGGTACCGGGTACCGGGTACCGAACCAGACAAGGTCCAGGAAACGCAGCGGCCGGGCTCATGCCCGGCCGTTGGCTCTTTGAGGGCCTGGAGAATGCCGAGTTTCATCCCTGGGGATGAACCACGGAGGGCTGCATGAGTTGCTGCATGAGTTACAGGAATGCCCGGGCGCGACTCCGAAAGTACCCGTTACCCGGTACCCAGTACCTTGTGGGTGGTGCTGGAGCGGCTCGATTCTCATCAGACCGGCGTTCACCACCGAGGGGTCCATGAGCAACTGCTACGATTGGCGTCTGGAGGAACGAGAAATGACCACCACTCCGAAACGAGTTGCCATTACCGGCGCCGCCGGTCAGATTGGATACCAACTGATTTTCCGGATCGCAGCGGGCGATCTCTTCGGACCCCGCCAGCCGGTGTCGTTGCACCTGCTCGAGATCACCCCTGCCCTCGGCGCACTTAGCGGCGTGGTGATGGAGCTCTCCGACTGCGCTTTCCCCCTGCTGCACGAGGTCGTCGCCACCGACCAGGCCGAAGAAGCCTTCGACGGCGTCGACGCGGCGATCCTGGTCGGAGCCCGGCCCCGCGGGCCGGGTATGGAACGAAAAGACCTGCTTGCGGCCAACGCCGCGATCTTTTCGACCCAAGGCAAAGCCATCGATGCCAAGGCCAATCGCGACGTCCGCGTCCTGGTGGTGGGCAATCCCGCCAACACCAACGCGCTGATCGCCGCGAGCAACGCGCCCTCGCTCGACCGGCGCCAGTTCACGGCCATGACTCGCCTCGACCACAAC
Organism: uncultured Thermoanaerobaculia bacterium; assembly: GCA_964599475.1. Classification (GTDB taxonomy): domain Bacteria; phylum Acidobacteriota; class Thermoanaerobaculia; order Multivoradales; family CAZRFU01; genus CAZRFU01. Next base: position 31,775 of record CAZRFU010000001.1, on the reverse strand, counting down.
CGTGCGATCTCCCAGTTGGCTGCCAAGACGGGCACCCATCCCACCGCGGTGCGGAGAATGACGATCTGGGGCAATCACTCGGCCACGCAGTTTCCGGATCTGTCGCACACCATGGTGGGAGGCCGTCCCGCCAACGAGCTCGTCGACCAGAGCTGGACCCGCGACACCTTCATCCCCACGGTGCAACAGCGCGGCGCCGCCATCATCCAGGCCCGCGGAGCGTCGTCGGCGGCCTCGGCAGCCTCGGCGGCGATCGACCACGTGCGCGACTGGTTCCTTGGGACTCCCGAAGGCGACTGGACCAGCATGGCAATCCCGAGCGATGGCAAGACCTACGGCATTCGCGAGGGCGTCGTCTACTCCTTCCCCGTGACCTGCACCAACGGCGACTACACCGTCGTCGAGGGCCTGGCGATCGACGAGTTCGGCCGCGAGCGCATGCGAGCGACCGAGACCGAGCTCGGCGAGGAACGGGCTGCGATCGAGCACCTGCTGGACTCGTGACCGCGGCGAGCGAAGGGGCGAGCTCGTCGGCCACCAGCGGCGACGGCGACCTCGAGCTCGAAGTTCGGCTCGAGCGAATGCTCTTCCACCAGGAGCGCGCCGAAGGCCTGTTCGGCGTCGCCCGGGTGAGCATGCGCGGCAGCCCGCCCTTCGTGGCGGTTGGCCCTCTGCCGACCGTCGACGCCGGCCAACGCCTGCGGCTCCACGGCCGTTGGGTCGATCACCCTCGCCACGGCAAGCAGTTCGCCGCCGTCGCCGCCCTGCCTATCCTGCCCAAGTCCGCCCGAGGTATCGAAGGATTCCTGGCTTCGGGTCTGGTGCGAGGCGTTGGGCCGGTGCTCGCGAGACGGATCGTGCGCACCTTCGGTGAGAAGACCCTCGAAACCCTCGACCGCGAGCCGGAGAAGGTCGCGGCGATTCCCGGGATCGGCCCGAAGCGTGCGGCAGCGATCCGGCACTCGCTGGTCGAACAGCGCCGGGTCCAGGAGCTGCTGGTCTTCCTGCGCGGGCACGACATCGGCGTCGGCACCGCCCTCAGGATTCACCGCTCGTGGGGCGATCAGGCAATCCAGCGACTGCAGGAGAACCCCTGGCGCCTTTCGGCCGAGATCAGCGGCATCGGCTTTCGCACCACCGACGCCATCGCCCAGCGGCTGGGTCTGCCCGCGACCTCGGTCCATCGCGCCGCCGCCGGTCTGCTGCACGTGCTCGGCGAGGCTTCGAGCAGCGGTCACGCCCTCCTCGCCCGCAGCGCTCTGCTCGAAGCGGCGAAGGCCCTGCTGACGCCCACGGACCAGGCCCCGGACTCGGCGTCGACGCTCCCGCTCGATGAGGCCCTCGAGTCCCTCCGAGCCGCGCGACGGGTGGTAGTCGAAGCCGAGGGGGTGTATCTCAGCCGGCTCCACCAAGCAGAGGTCGATCTCAGCCGGCGGCTGCGTCAGCGGCTCGAGCTACCCCCGCGGCCGCTCCCCGACCAGCTCGATCGGGATCTCGAGGCATTCGAGCAGCGGGCACGGATTGCGCTTGCTCCGCAACAACGCGACGCCGTGCGCGCCGCCTTCCGCGACCGCCTGGTGGTGATCACCGGCGGCCCCGGAACCGGGAAGACCACGCTGGTGCGGGCAATCGTGGCCCTGGCGACCCGGGAAGGTCGCCGGATCGCCCTGGCCGCCCCCACCGGACGCGCCGCAAAGCGCCTCAGTGAAGCGGCAGACCTGGACGCCAAGACGCTCCATCGCCTGCTCGAGGTCGAGCCCACCAGCGGACGCTTCCAGCGCGACGAGGGCAACCCGCTCGAGCTCGACCTGCTCTTGGTCGACGAGGCCTCGATGATCGACCTGGCGCTCGCCGCGAGCCTGACCGCGGCGCTGCCGAGCCAGGCCACCCTGATCCTGGTCGGAGACATCGATCAGCTCCCTTCGGTTGGCCCGGGACAGGTGCTCGGCGACCTGATCGTCTGCCCGAAGGTGACGGTCGTCCGGCTCAGCCACATCTTCCGCCAGGGCGGCGGCAGCCGCATCGTCGAAGGCGCCCATCGCATCCTGCGGGGGCTGTTGCCGGAGACTGCCACCTCGCTTGAGGAGCCCGGTGCCGACTACTTCTTCATCTCGCGCGACGACCCAGACGACGCCCGAGCAACGATCGAGGCCTTGGTCGCCGAACGTATCCCGGCGCGTTTCGGATTCGATCCTCTGGTCGACATCCAGGTGCTGGCACCGATGCACCGCGGCGAGCTCGGCACTGCCGGCCTCAACCAGCTCCTACAGCAGCGCCTCAACCCCTCGGGAGCGCCAGTACCGGCGGGTCGCGGCCTGCGCGTCGGCGACCGCGTGCTGCAGACCCGCAACAACTACGACCTCCAGATCTTCAACGGCGACCTCGGCCGCATCCGAGGCCACGACCCGGAGGAAGCGATCCTGCGGGTCGACTTCGATGGGCGCGAGGTCGAGATCGAGGCTCCCGACCTCGAGGACCTGACTCTTGCCTACTGCTGCTCGGTGCATAAGTCCCAGGGCAGCGAGTACCCCTGTGTCGTGCTCGCACTCCACACCCAGCACTACGTGATGCTGCAGCGCAACCTGCTCTACACCGCGATCACCCGCGGCCGGCGGCTGGTCGTGGTCGTGGGCAATCGCCGAGCCTTGGCCTTGGCGGTGCGCAACGCCAAGGCCTCGCAGCGCAACAGTCGGCTGGTGGAGCGTTTGCGGCAGGGATCGGCGGGCTAGCCGGCAGACGACGCGATTCGCGCAGGATCAGGGGATCGGGGATCGGGGATCGGGAGATTGGCGCAGAAGCGTCGGGCTTGCCCCCGGAAAGAAGACACCCCCGGGGTATCCCGGGGGTGTGTGTCGAAGAAATCAACCGGCAAGGAGGCTCAGGGAACCTCGGCGCTCCAGCGCGACGAATCGCCGATCTCGAAGCCGTCGCGGAAGATCACGTCGCCGGCAGCCGGGCAACCGGCGGGCATGTCGAAGGCCTCGACCTGGTCCGCGCGACTGGCGCTCGACCCCTGACTGGCGCTGAAGCCGAAGCCGCGACGCGCGAAGGTCTCCCAGATCAAGCAGGTGTGTGACCCGCCGTAAGCCGCGAGATCCGCCGCGAGGATGGCGTTGCGGGCATCGATCATGCCGGGGCTACAAGGCTGGAGCTTGAGGCCGTCCGAGACCAGCTGCAGAGCCACGGTGTTGCCACCACTGCCGTTGCCGAGGTCGGCGAAATCGTCGAAGCCCTGCTCGCCGACGAGGTTGCAGGTCAGATCCCACAGCGCCGTCGCCCACACCGAGCCGACGCCGTGCGGTACGGTTTGCGCCGTATCGTTGGTGTCGCCGTAGGTGAAGGGATTGGTGCCCATGTCCGGCGTGTAGGGGAAACGCCGAATGCCGGGCCCGCTCGGCGGCTGGAAGGATGCGTAGGTCCCGATCCCGCGGGGACTCGAGCAGGCATTCGCGTCGCCCATGGTCATGACCAGACCGAGGAAGTCGGACCAACCCTCACCCGCCTGCTCCTGGTTCTGGAGGCACGCCACGCTCGCGCCACCGGTCAGCCGGTTCGACCAGCCGTGGCCGTACTCGTGGGCGATGATTCCGGCGTCGAAATCCGAGTCGCGATCGTGAAAGGCCTTGCGCAAGGTCGCAGTGATTCCAGGCACACCTCCCTGAATCGCCTGACCATCCGCCTGCGACACCATCACGGAGGGAATGGTGACCGAGCCGCCTTGCGCTCCCGGGCCCATCGGGATCGGCGGGTCGGGAGAATTGTTGAAGACGATCATCCCGGTGGCGCCGGCTGCCTGGGCGTTGAAGCCCTTGGTGCCGAACTCGCAGCCGCCACGTTCGACCAACGCGATCATTCCGCTTACGCCGGTCACGGCCGTGCAGGCCTGCAGAGGACTCGCGATCGCAACGTCGTCCGTGAAGCCCCCGAAGGTCAGGGCAGCCCCGAACGATGCTGGTTCCGCTGCATAGGTCGTGGCACCCGGGTTGATGTCGACCGCCGCAGGCCCCGTCCACCGGAACATCTGCATGCGCGGATTGCTGCCGTCACCGGGGGTGCCGAAGTTGGCGTTGTTCGTTCCCGAGCCATCGAGCGCGTCCGCGTCGACCGGATCGCCCCCAACTCCGCCGCGGCCGTAGTTGTTCTCCTGGAAGTTGCGCGCCGGCTCGTCGAAGCCCACCCGGTAGAGGATGTCGTGGGTGACGTTGTTCCAGTAGAACAGGTTGGTGATGGCGGCCTGAAGATTGGTTCCGAACGTGATCGGGTCCTCGGTGTCGTCGTGTGCGAAATCGAACGTCAGCGGCGCGCCTGCGCCGCCCGAAGGTCGGCTGCCACCAACGTTGTTGGCATCGAGGTCGTCCTGCGCGAAGACGTTGTTGCCGCGAGTGTCAGTGAAATCGGGATCGAGGTCCCCATCGGTGTCGTGCCACCCAAAAGGTGATGCCACCAGGTCCCACGGATCGCTCACCAGCGTGTGGGCGGCTCCGGGGTGACCGGGGCTCTCGAGCGGTGCCGCATAAACTCGATAGGAGGCGGTCGTACCATGCGCGACCTGATCGAAGCGCACGAGCTCGTCACCAGACTCGGCGTCGATGAACACCACCGGCCATCGTTGCTCGATGCGCTGACGGTCGACCTCGACGCGCCAGGCCAAACGGATCGGTCCGCCATCAGGCGCGGCGACCCAGGTCAGATCGACCGGGATCTGGCGATCCGAAAGGGCACCGCCGGCGAAGCGAGCCCGCACCGTCGGCCCACCGAGGCGCTCGACTTCGACGACATCACGACGACTGATCAGAAGCAGACCGAGGTGGCCGACCGCTGCATCGAGGGCCTGCTCAGGCTGGAGAGTGGCTGCCACGGGGCCGACCCGCCCGAGCACATTGCGCTCGAAGCGGTCGCCCACCGAGATCAACTGCCCGGTGCGATCGAAATGCAGCCCGAGGAGCGCATTGGTGATCGGAACACCCTGGTGGTGTTGCTGGAGCCAGATGTGCTGCACACCGGACTTGACGCTCCGATAGGAGCTCGTCACCTCGAGCTCGGCGAGGTCCGAGGGGCTCAGCCCGAGCTCTGCCGCGTTCGACCCGAGCCATTCGCCGGCTCGCGTCACCGGGTCGAAGCCCGCAGCCAGTATCATCGATCCCGGCACCAACGCCAGAACCACTGCGGCGACCGCCTGTACACCAATCCGCTCCATGAACGTCCTCCTCCTGGTTTGGCAGCCTGCCCCACCACGGCCGGCTCCCCGGCACCCCTTGCTGCGAAGCTGGCAACTATAGCGCAAACGGTCGGGCACCGCCGCGCGAGGTCCGGCTGCGTGCGCTCAGACGCCGACCTTCAGTCGGTCCGCCAGGATGCGTGGCAAACCTGCCTTCAGGATCCGCTGCTGGGCGCGTTCGACCGGGTACTCGATGCGGTACCAGCGGACCTGCCGGCGTGCCGAGTCGTAGGTCATGAACGATGCCTTGGGGTTGCGATCCCGCGGCTGTCCGACCGATCCGGGGTTGATCAGGTACCGCATCTCGCTCGAAATCTCGATCGTGCCCTCGTCACCCCGCAGGAGCGCGACATCGATGCCGCCGGCGTGCTCGACAAACAGCGAGGGGATGTGAGTATGCCCAAAGAACGTGAGGTGCCTGTCGGTCGCGGAGAAGATCTGGAATGCGTCGAAGTCGGAGAATACGTAGGCGTCCTCGTCGAGAGGTGAGCCGTGACAGATCGCGAGACCCGGCTCGACCTCGAGTGGGCCCTGGGGAAGCTCCCGCACATAGCGCAGATTCGGCGCGGTCAACCGCTCCCCGGTCCAGCGCGCCGCCTGGAGGGCCGCAGGATTGAAGTTCTCACCACTTTCGATTCCGGCCGCCACCTTGTCATGGTTCCCACGGATCACCACCACGCGGCCGGGCAGCTGCTTGACCGCCTCGACTACCTGATTCGGACCACCGCCGTACCCGACCAGGTCACCGAGCACCAGAGCGACGTCGAACCGCTTGCGACGCACTCTGCGTAACACGGCCGAAAACGCGTCGGCATTGCCGTGCATGTCCGAGACGATCAGATACTTCACGTGGCGCCGCCGATCCCTCTCGCGATTGTCGTCCTCAGCATGAGATCCCCCGCTGCCTGAGCGCCAGCTCGATCCGCGACGTCGTCTCCTCGGCAGACTCATCCGGCCGCGTGTCGAACCGCAGATCGGCGCTGCGGTAGGCATCGAGCCGCTGCCGGTAGAGGTCCATCGCCTGTGCCTCGTCCCGAAACAGGGGCCGTTCCGCCTTGCCAAAGACGCCGATCCGTTGCGCGATCGTAGCAAATGGAGGGTTCAACCAGATCACCAACCCCTCGCCCATCGCCGCGCGCGCTCCAGGCTGGGCAACGGTACCCCCACCGGTGGCGACCACCGCGGCGGGCAAGGTTCGAGTGGTCTCGAGTCGCCGCCATTCCCGGGCGCGAAAGCCGGCCTCACCTTCGCTCTCGAAGATCTCGCGTACCGACTGCCCGGCATCACGCTCGATCTCGTGGTCGAGGTCGACAAACGGGCACCCGAGGCGATCGGCCAGAAGTCGACCGACGGTGGTCTTGCCCGCACCCATGAAGCCGATGAGGTAGATCCTCACTCGGCGTGACGCCCCTGCTGTTCAGCTCGGGCGGCGCGCAGCAGCAGCCAGGCCAGACCTCCCCATACGGTCGAACAGATCACCACCATGATCATGATCCACGCCATCAGGTCCTTGCCTCCCGTGCGAGTCGGCGCACCAGCCAGCGGTTGAGCAGGACCAGGCCGACGAGCACCACCGCCCACTGCACCACCACGGTGCCGACCGATGCCGAGGCCAGTGGATCGAGCCAACCTTCAGGATCCCAGCCACGCGCCTGCCACAGCCACCAGAGTACCAGGATCACCGCCTGGACCGGCACCGCGATACCGACGAGCACCGTCCAACGGCGCCCCTGAACCAGATCCGCACCATCACCGTTGACGACCTCGGTTCGCAGCCGTTCGAGCCCAAAGCGCCGAGCAGCCAGGGCGAAGAACAGGCCCGAGACGATCAGGCCAACGCCCCACACCCAGTCCTGATTGTCGAACACGGCTTGCGACAGGGCGGACGGCAAACCGGCGACCAGCCCGACGAGTCCAACCGCCACCAGTGCCTTGCCCCGGTCGACGCCGAGGTCGGTCAGGGAGCGAGTCGCCAACTCGACCATCGCCATCAAGCTGGTCAGGGCGGCCACGGTCAGCGCCAGAAAGAAGACGGCCATGAACGCACCGCCTGCCGGGATCCGACCGAAGAGCTCGGGCATCCACTCAAAGGTGAGTCCGGTATTGCCCGCGCCGACGATTTCGGCCTGCGCATCGGGCCGAATCGCGAACACGGTGCACAACACCATGATGCCGGCGAGCAACGATACCGAGTTGTTCCCGAATCCGATCAGGTGAGCGTTGAGGGGAATGTCCTCGCGCTTGCGCATGTAGACGGCATAGGCCACCACGAGCCCCCATCCCGCACCGGTGTCCCACGCGTTCTGCGTCAACGCCTCGAGCCAGATCCGCGGCGCCGCCAGGGCCTCCCAGTCGGGGCTGAACAAGAATCGCAGCCCTTCGACGGCACCGGGCAACGTCACCGCCCGGACAGCCAGCAACACGATCAGCACCAGCAGCAGCGGCATCAACACCCGCGCCACGCGTTCGATCCCGCGAACACCGCGGGCAACGATGGCGACCGCCACCGCGAGTGCCCCGGCATGGAAGACCGCTGCCGTCGGCGTGGCCACGAACCCAGACCACAGGGCCTTGGCGGCCCCCGGCTCACGCAGCTCGCCGCCGAGACTCGCCAGCAGGAATCGACCACACCAACCGGCGACCACCGAGTAGTAGCACATGATCGCCGTCGCACAGAAGGTCACCCACGCGCCCATCCACGCCATCTTCGGCCCGCCCAGAGCGGCGAAGGCGCCGATCGGACCTCTGCGCGCGGTCTTGCCGAACGCGAACTCGACGATCAACAGCGGCACCGACCACAGGAGCAGGAACACTACCCATGCAACCAGGAACTCGCCCCCGCCGTTGCTCGCCGCCACCCGGGGGAAACGCCACACGTTGCCGGTACCGACGGCCATGCCGAGGGTCGCGAGGAGCAGCCCCCAGCGCGACGAGAAGGTCTGGTGATCGGCCTGGCTCATGCCCGTCTCCCTTCAGGAATGGCAGCGATCATAGCCGCCAGCCGCGCTTCCACGGCGGCGAGGGTCGCACCGCTGAGGGCGCCGATGACCGCGACCCGGTCGGCTCCCGTCGCAAGCACCTCGCCAATCGTCGACGGGTCGACGCCTCCGATCGCCACGAGGGGCTTCGCGGTCGTCGCTCGGGCGGCACGCAGGCCCTCCAACCCCACCGGGCGAGCGTGCCCACGTTTGGTTGCGCTGGGGAAAACCGGACCGACCGCCACCACGTCGACTGCGGGATCGGCCGCAGCCAAACCCAGCTCATCAGCGTCGTGGGTGCTGCGCCCAACCCGCAGCCGTGGCGCAAAGCCACGAATCGCTGCCGGAGGCAGATCCTCCTGACCCACATGCACTCCATCGGCGCCAGCCAGCACCGCCAGGTCCGGTCGATCGTTGTACCAGAAGGTCAGCCCCCGTCCGGCGGCAGCCGCTCGGCGGGCGAGCTCGAGCCGGGCTCGATCCGCCGGACGTTTGTCTCGCAGCTGGAACCACTCGACCCCGGCCTCGCGGAAGAGGCCGAGGATGCCTTCGATCGGAACCGCCCCGTCGTCGGGGACGTCGACGATCGGATAGAGGCTCGCGGCGCGGTTCATACTCCCGAGGGAGGTGCCGAGACCACCGCTGATCTCGCGAGGAAGCTCTCCATGAACCTGGTCGAGAACTCACCCCGGCGAAAGTCGGGGTCGGCGAGGATGCGCCGATGCAGCGGAATTGCGGTTTGGATGCCCTCGATCACGAACGAATCCAAGGCTCGCTGCATGCGCGCGATCGCCTCGGGCCGATCGCGGCCCCAGCAGATCAGCTTGGCCACCAACGAGTCGTAGTGAGGCGGCACGACGTAGCCTTCGTAGGCGTGGGTGTCGACGCGGACGCCGGGTCCTCCGGGTGGATGGAACACCGTGATCCGGCCTGGGGAGGGCCGGAACTTCTCCGGATCCTCGGCGTTGATGCGGCACTCGATCGCGTGCCCCCGCGCCGCCATCCCACCGGGGAAGGACAGCCGTTCGCCCAGTGAGACGAGGATCTGCTCCTTGACCAAGTCGACGCCGAGCACGGTCTCGGTGACGGGATGCTCGACCTGGATGCGGGTGTTCATCTCCATGAAATAGAACGACCCGTCGTGATCGACGAGGAACTCGATCGTTCCGGCGTTGACGTACCCCACGGCTTCACACAGCGCGACCGCCGCTTGGCCCATACGCGCCCGCAAATCCTGATCCAAGGCGGGGGAGGGAGCCTCCTCGATGAGCTTTTGATGGCGGCGTTGGATCGAACATTCGCGTTCGCCGAGGTGCACCACGGTGCCGTGCTGGTCGCCGAAGACCTGGAACTCCACGTGGCGCGGCTTGACCAGGTACTTTTCGAGGTACACCGACCCGTCCCCGAAGGCTCGCAAAGCCTCCTCGCTGGCGGCCATGAAGGCGCCCTCGAGGTCGGCCTCGCGCTCGACGATCCGCATGCCGCGCCCGCCGCCGCCGGCAGCCGCCTTCAGAATGACCGGATAGCCGATCTCCGCGGCGATGCCCTTGGCCGCACCACCGGATTCGAGCGGACCGGGACTACCCGGAACGGTCGGTACACCGGCCGCGGCAGCAGTGCGCCGAGCCTCGGCCTTGTCGCCCATCTTCCGGATCGTGTCGGGCCGCGGCCCGATCCAGCCGATCTTGCACGCCGCCAAGACCTCCGCGAAGTGGGCATTCTCACTGAGAAAGCCATAGCCCGGATGAATCGCCTCGGCCCCGGTGATCTCGGCCGCAGCGACGATGCGGGAGATGTCGAGATAGCTCTGCTTGGAGAGAGGCGGGCCGATGCAGACATCCTCGTCGGCGTAGGTCACGTGCAAGCTGTCGCGATCCGCGGTGGAATGCACCGCCACCGTCCGGATGCCAAGCTCTCGACACGCTTGGATCACCCGCAGCGCAATTTCCCCGCGGTTGGCGATCAGGATCTTGCGGTACACACGTCACCCCTCGGCGATCGCAAACAGCGGCTCGCCATATTCGACCGGCTGACCGTTCTTCGGAAAGATCTCGCTGATCGTTCCCTCGAGATCACTCTCGATCTCGTTCATCAGCTTCATCGCCTCGACGATGCACAAGACCTGTCCCTTCTTGACCCGGTCTCCCACTCGCACGAACGGTTGAGCATCGGGCGACGGCGCCGAATAGAAGGTTCCCACGATGGGTGAGGTCAGGACATGGCCGGTCGACGACGCGGAAGTCTCGGCAGCACTTGCCGAAGCCGGCGCCGAGGGCGCCGCGACGGCTGCAGGTGCCGCAGCGGCACTCATCTGCACGGGAGCAGCCAGGTGGGGACTCGGAGCCGAGGCCGCCATCGTCACCACCGGCTGCGGCTCATAGCCTTGGATCTCGAAGCGGAAGCCCTCCTGCTCGAGAGTGAGTCCCTGCAGGCGGTGGTGGGCGACGAGCCCGATGAGCTCGGTGATTTGCTCGAAGGTCAACACGAACGGCCTCCTCGGATGGAGTCGAAGAAAGGGTGAACTGGTTGGGTGGGAGCTACTCGAGCTCGCTGTCGAAGAGCAGGCGCGCCCGCCGCAACTCGAACCGCGCGCGACCGTGGCTCGCGCCGTGGTCGAGCACCAGCAACAGATAGTAGCCTGCGGAGAGGGCCGAGACCATCAGGACCATCCGATCCGTACTGACCGACAGCTGTTCCACGGTGCCGACCTCGAGGTCGCGGTTGTCCTGGGCGATCCCTCGCACCTGCGAGATCAGCTCGGCTGCCAAAGCATCGAGGTCGAGACTGTTGTCGGCGCTGAACGACTCGACCGGGATCCCGTCGGGCGCCACCAGCGACAAGGCTCGGGCGCCTTCGATCCGACTGCTCACACTCGAGAGACGATCGAGAAACATCACCAAGCCTCCTCAGGTTCGGCGCAACCGGCTCACCCAGCCGGTCAATCGGTGGATTTTCCGCTCGGTGATCCCGCGTGGAGGCGCCGCGGCGCCGGCCCGCGCCAGGTCCGTGGCAATCATCGCCTGGCGGAGGCCCTCGCGGGCCGTGTCGTTCGCCGGCTCTCGGTCCAGCACGCGACGGAAGATCCTCTCAGCCTCCGCGCTGTGGCCCTGTCGGAGATAGAGCTGGCCGAGGGTCGTCGTTTCGGCGGGCAGCGAGCTTGGCGACGCAGCCCCGACCCCTTCGCCGGCGGCCAGAGGTCCCACCGTGGGACCCGCCGACACCGCTACCAAGGGCAGGGCCCCGGAATCCTCCATGGTGGGTGGAGCCTCGATCATGGGCTCGACCTCTGCCGCGCCGGCGACCAGGATGGGCTGCTGCTCGCCCCACTCGGCCAGCGGCTCGGCAGCCTCGTCGGGCGGAACCGAGCCTTGCTCTGCAGCGAGGTCCGTCCCCAGCGAAGAGTCCTCGGGACCGACGTCTCCAACTGCCGCATCAACCGCCTCGGCTACTTCGGTCTCACCCAAAACCTCGGCCACCTGGTCCGCCTCGGCCGACTCGAGCCCGACAGCCACGGGTGGCGCTTCAGCCACCATCTCTGGAGCCGGGCCTGCGATTGTCTGCACAGCCGGCGCCACACTCGGCCAGGCCTCGACCTCCTCCTCCATCGCCGCCCGCAAGTCCCCAGCCTCGAAGACCGACTCATCTGCTGGTCCAGCACCCGCAGATGGCTCTTCGAGAAGAACCGGCGCCGGCGACACCGCTTCCGAAGGCGCATCGCCGGAGACCGGCTCGACCGCGCTCGCCCCAGGGGCGAGCTGGAACGGCGGCTCCAGCCCCCGCTCGCTCGACCCAGCGGCAGTCGTCACCCCGCCCCGGCCGGGCGACCAGAGAAAGGGAGCCGTCAGCCCTCGCGGCCGAGACCATTCACCCGTTCGGGCCACACCGTCGGCCTCCAAGACGAACGGCGGGGCGAGGCCGCGCCTCGAGCCGCCAGCCCCAGGCTCCGCTGGACCGCTCCCTGCTCGAGCCATCGGCGAGCTCTCACGCCGGCCTCCCTCGACCTCCTCGACGCCGTCCGAGGTCTGAACGGCGGCTTCGGCGGGGCCCGTTGGCTCGGCAACCGCCGTCGCCGAGGTCGCTCCAGCCTCCGCCACCTCGGTCGCCTGCGCGGCAGCCGGGGTTCCTTCCAGCGCTTGCACACCCTCCTCCAAGCGCTCGATCTGCGGATCCCCGGCGTTCAACAGGCGATAGAGCTCGAGCTTCTCGCGCGCCGCCGCAGCATCGCCAACGCCGAGATAGGCCTCGACCAACAACCTCGTCGCCAGGGGGTGTGTGCTGTCGATCTCGACCACACTTTCCAACAAGCCACGCGCAGCCTCAGCTTGGCCAAGCTCCACGCGACAGCGAGCCAGGGCCACCTGGGCAGACAGATACCGAGGATGGCTCTCGAGCCCGACCTCCAGGAGCGCAGCCGCAGATTCGGCGTCGCCGAGCCGCCTCAGCTCCTCGGCGATCTGGACGAACTGACGAGTCGAACGGTTCTCGAGCCAGAGGTCGCGAAGCCGCGCAAGCTGAGCGAGCCGGTGCTCCGCCGAGGGTGTCGAGGTGCCGTCACTCATCCAGTTCCCCTAGTTGGTCGAAACGGTCACCGCCTTGGTGATCGAGTCGCTCCCAGCGCTGTTCGTAGCCTGCAAGGTGACCAGGTACGTTCCTGGGGCGGAGTAGGTGTGGGTCGGATTCCGTGCCTGACTCGTCTCGCCATCCCCGAAGTCCCACAGCCAACTGGTCGGATTCGAAGTCGACGTGTCCGTGAAAGCGGCCGAAAGCCGGGTCACGGTGAAGATGAAGTTTGCCACCGGCTTGCGTTGCACGCGAATCGTCGCGGTGGCGGTCGCACTCCCACCGCCGGCTCGTGGGCTCGTCGCCTGGACCTGGAAGCTGTCGACGGTCAGGGCGTTGAGCTCCGTTTCGGTGATCCGAAGCGTGTCGCGCGCCTCGCCGGTCGAGCTGCTGGTCACGATGCTCCCCCCCGAGTCCAAGCGGCCGACCTCAGCCGAAAACACGACCTGGCCGTTGGCGAGCGGGTTGCCGTCCTCGTCGAACACGATCGACAGCAAATCCACTCGAGCCCCCGTCTCGACGACGGTCGACGGACTGGCCTGAAGGGTGATCTGTGCCCCATCCAGGCCGATCGTCACCTCGGCCGTCTGCGCCTCGACGCTCCCGGTCCGCACCGTGACGGTGGCCGTGCCGCGCCGCCCGTCCCCCCGCAGGGTTGCCACCGCGACCCCCTGCGCGTCGGTCGCGACCGAAGAGTCGATGCTCCCGAGGGTCGTCGTGAAAGTCACCAAGGTCCCCGGCGTCACCGGAGTGCCGTTGGGGCGTACCGCGACGACGCGCACACTCGCAGTCCCATCCAGGGCAATCTTGCTCGGGTTGACGGACACGGAGACGACGGTTCCGCTGGGCGCCACCGGCGACGACTTGTCACACGCGGCGAGGACCAGCAGGCAGACACTCAGGGCACGGAGGGAGGTTCTTTTCAGCATGGCAGGCGAGTATACGAACGCGGGCGGTCATCCGTCCAGACGACCGCCCGCCACTCGAGAGATCCGCGGAAGCTCAGGGCTCTCCCGAAGGCCCACCTCCGCCACCGCCACCCGGGTCCTCCGGAGCGACGTCGCCCCGACAGGTGGTGTCCGTCGGCCGATACTGGAAGCCGCCGGTGAAGGTGTCCGAGCAGCCCGTCACCAGGTTGGTCACGGTGATGTCGACCGCGGTGTTGACGAAGCGCTGACCTTCGGTGCCATCACCGTTGTCGTCGCACGCAACCTCGTCGAAGGTCCCGGCCAGCGCCGGCACGATCACCTGGATCGAAGTCGAGGTCGAGCTCAGGACCGAGGCGGACTGGCCGCCGAACTCCACCCGGAGCGGGGCCTCGAAGTTGGCACCCGTGATCGTGGCCTGCTGGCCACCACCGCCGCCGAGCACCGAAGAGGGGTTGATGCCGGTGACGATTGGGGTGAACACGCGGTAGAGGAAGCTCGGGCCGGTCGCCGCTTCGCCGGTCGCCAGATTGACGACCTGAACCGGTGCCGTGACGTCGGTGCAGCCACTCGGCTGAACCCCTCGCACGCGGACCAGGATCTCGCGCCCGCTCACGCTCAGCACCGTCTGCTCAATGCCGCCGAAGAGTACCTGCACCGGGGCTTGGAAGCCCTCCCCGAAGATCACTGCATCGTAACCACCGGCGTAGTGACCTTGGTTCGGGCTGACCGCGGTCACCAGGATCGAGCTCGCATAGCGGAAGCCGTCGGCCAGTTGACCGAAGAGGCCGCTCGAGAGGTTGCGCACCGTGATCGTGATCCCGGAGTTATTACCCGGATTGCCCAAGAGCCTTGCCTCGGGCGAGAGCACTTCGACCTCGGTCGCCGACACCCGACGGACGGGCACCTCGACCTCCTGGCCGCTGGACGATCGGAAGGTCACCTGGACCGGGCTCTCGAAGCCCGTACCGCGAATGAGCAGCGGCGTGCCGCCGTCACGCGGCCCGGTGTTTGGCGTCACCGAGGTAAGCACTGGGCGGTTGAGCGAGCCCGAGAGGGCGTAGACGAAACCGCTCGCCAGCGATGCGGTCTGCGAGTTCGGTGTGGCGACCTCGTTGACGACGCCGACTGTCACCGACCGAGTTTCTCCCGCTGCCACCGGGGTACGCGATGCGGGGACCCGGAACGCGATCTGCGAGCTCGAGACGCTGATCACCTCCGAAGAGACGTTGTCGATCGTCACCTGCACCGGCGCCTTGAACCCACCACCGTTGACGGTCGCGGTGTAGCCGCCGGCGGGGTCGCCGATCGACGGGCTGACAAAGTTCAGGAAGAACGGCGACTTGTTGCGCACCAGAACCGTCGCGCTGCCGACGAAGGCATCGAACTGCGCGGTGAATCTGGCCGTCCCTTCGCCCGACAGGGGAGCGCGGTAGAGCGCGGTCGCAGTTCCCCCGGAGAGGGGAAGCACCAAGCTCGAGGTACCGCTGTCAAAGCTGCCGAAGTCGACAGACAGGGACACCGCGCCACCCGTGGGCGGCGTCCCATCGTTCACCCGGATGACCCGAACGCTGATCTGACTCGTCAGTACCTGATCGGGATTCTCGCGCTCGAGCTCGCCGGGATTCGGGGTGACCGTCACGGTGTAGGTGGCCTGAGGAGCGCCGGAGCCCGGCGGCGTGCCGCCAGGTGTCGGCTGCGTTGGGGAGTCACTGGAGCAGCCCGCGACTATCGTCGCGACCGCCACACCAGCAACACCGAGGAGTTTCTTCACTTCGAGTGACATGCTGATCTCCTCAGGGAAGGAACTGCAAGGAGAAGTTGATTGGCGCGGTATCGACGGCATCGCCCGAGAGCGTGCGTCCGAAGTAGCGAATGCGGACGTTGAGCGTGATCACATTCAGCCCGGTCTCGCTGTCGACGCCGCCGTTCTCCAGCAGAAGGTCGGAGAGGGGCCGGTTGGTCAACTGCTCGAAGCCCATGATCGGCCAGTTGTCGTACTGCGCCGTGCCGTTGACCGGAACGACGCCGAAGATGCCCCTCACGTACGGCGGCGGTACCCGAGTGCCACCGTCCAGGCGCGAGAACGTCACTTCGTAGGACTGCAGCTCGACGTTCATGAGCTCGCTGGTCGGCTGGTTCTGGTTCTTGGCGATGTTCTGGAGGGTGATCTGCTCGATCTGAACCACTCCTCCGTTGAGCACCGCACTGTTGACGCTCACGTTGATCGGTACGCCGTCGTAGTCGCTCACCGAGAGCAGGACCCCGCCACCGTCGACTTTGTCGGTGCGAGACTCGCATCCGACCGTCGCCACGAGCAGCAGGGAGCAAAGGCCGATCGATCGCATGGTTTTCATGGTGGCCACCTCGAGGAACCTCAGATCTTGATCACGCGCGGAGTGATGAAGATCAGGAGCTCTTCGTTCTCATCCGTGCGGCGGTTGTTCTTGAAAAGACGACCCAGGAAAGGAATGTTGGCGAGGCCCGGGACCCGATCCTGGCCCTGGTCGGCAGAGACCTCGTAGATGCCGCCGATCACGGTGGTGCCACCGTCGCGCACGATCACCCGCGTCTTGGCCTCCTTGGTGGCGATTGGCGCGTTGGCCGCGCCCGCAATAGCGAAGGCCAGCTGCGGCTCGCGCTTCTGGATGTCGATCTCCATCAGCACCGTGCCCTCGGCGGTCACCTGCGGGGTCACCGCGAGGCGGAGTGTCGCGTTCACGAACTGCACCGTCACGGTGTTGTTCGACACCGTTTGGATCGGGATCTGCAGGCCGCTTTGGATCTCGGCGCGCTCGTTGTTGAGGGTAGCGATCTTGGGCGTCGACAGAATGTTGATCAGACCGTCACTCTCGGCTGCCTGAAGCTGGGCGTCGAGGATAAAGCTGTCGAGCACGTTGCCGAGCGTGATTCCGATCAGCCCGTTCTGACCACCAGTCAGCAGGTTGACCGACCCCTCGGACGCGATGTTGTTGGGGAAGTCCAGGCCCGTCGTATTGCCGAGCGCCGCGTTTGCGTTCCCTTCGAAGCCCCAGGCAATGCCCAGCGAACGCGAGGTTCGTTTGGTGGTCTCGACGATGCGAGCCTCGATCAGCACCTGCGGTTCGGGCTCGTCGAGCTCCTCGATGATTGCCAGCACCGAGTCCATGAAGCTCGGCAGCTCCTTGATGATCAGCGTGTTGGTACGGGAGTCGATCGTCACGCTGCCCCGCTGGGACAGCAGCCCACCCTGGCCGCCACTGCGGAGGAGGCTCGCTACCTCGTTTGCGCTGGCGTAGCTCACCCGCTTGACGATCGTCCTCAGCGGCACCGACAGCTCGACCGCCTTGCGACGCTCGGCCTCAGCGGCGGCTTCGGCGTTCAGGACATCTCGCGGCGCGATGCGCATGATGTTGCCTTCGAGCTCGTACCACAGGCCGTTGATCTTGAGGATCTGCTCGAGCGCCTGATCCCAGGGCACCTGCTCGAACTGCACCGTCACCGACCCGGTGACGCCCGGCTGGACAATCACGTTCAGTCCACTCAGCTTCGCGAAGGTGCGAAGCACCTCGCGGATGTCGGCGTCCCGCAGGGCAAAGTTGATCGGCTCACCGGTGTATTTGGTCTCCATCTCGCCGACTTCGAGGGCAGCGTAGTTGGGGGCCTCTGCGGCGGCGACGGCCGGCGCCGGCTCCTGCGGCATGTCCAGTGCCTCGAAGAGCGCGACTTGACGCGGCTGCGGAGTCACCGCCACAGGGTTGGGCAGGGCAGGTGCTGGCGCAACTGCTACGACCACCGGCTCACTCGGCGCCTCGGCAGCCGGCTCAGCGTCGGCGACCACCACCGACTCTGCTGGAGGCATTTGCTCCGCCATAGCCGGCGTGGGCTCGGAGATCGCGGCCGGCTCTTGCGCCGGTCCCGATTCCGCTTCAGCCACCATCGGCGGCGCCGACGATCCTTCACCGAACAGCACCTCGAGGCCGCTGGCGGTTTCGAGGACCCGGGCCTCGCTGCCACCGGCAAGATCGACGACCACCCGCGAGATCGCCTCGGGGCTGGTCTGGAACTGCGCCACTCTGACCCGGTCGACGAAGCGACCGTCTCCAGTGATCGCCGAGCCCGCCGTGGCGTTGGTGACGCCGTCGAGGTCGATGACCAAGCGCTCGGGAGCCGACAGACGGAAGGCCTTCCAGGAGAAGCTGCCATCGCCTCGGATCACGACGCCAACACCCCCGTCACGGGCCTCCAGGTCGACACCGGAAAGCCGGGTCGCCGTGGCCGCTTCGACTCCGCCGATCGTCGGAGCGTCCGCAGTACCCGTCGCAGGAACCCCTGCCGCAGGGACCGACACGTCTTCGACCAGCGTCTCACTGACCGGCGCGGCATCGACCGCGAGGGGCGCTGCAGCCACCGGTTCTGCGACATTCGGCTGCGCAGTGGTCAACGGCGCGCTGGCGATCGCCTCGCCCACTTCGGAGCCGATTGGCGCCAGCGCGACCCGAAGCGTGTTGCCCTCCTTCGACAGCTGGCCATCGCCCGGCTCCCGGAAGGAAATCGTGACGCGCACCAGCGGCCTACCGGCCCCGTCGATGGCGTCGACCTCGACCCCCTCGACAAGTCCGTACTCCGATACCAGTCCGGCGACGTCCGGCGCGGTCACGGCGTTGGGCAGTTCCAGGACCAGGCGCCCCTCGGCGTCACGGTACTGGGTCCACACCACCGGCCCGTTGGCCTCGACATCCAGGCGCATGCCCGGCGCCGCCTCTCTGAGCGTCAGACCGGTGACGACGACCGGTGCTTCGGCCTGGGCCGCAGGCACCGACGACACCTCAGCGACGGGCGGAGACACGATCTCCCCACCACCGGCCGAACATCCGCCAACCAAGGCGGCTGTGGCCAAGCCGTAGGTGAGCACCCTCGGCCACGATCTACGGTTCCAGCTCATCACGACATCTCCCATGGCGCGCGCCTCCATCCCACGGGTTCAAGACCCCGGGTTGAGCTTCTTGACGACCTCGCGGAACGGCTTGAAGATCTTCGGATCGTTCACGATTTGTTTGAACACGACTTCATCGAGGTTGATGCGGAGGACATCGCCATCGAACAGCTCGTCTCCCGCGCGGATCAGGTAACTCGTCTCTTTGTTTCCGGCCCGGACCATCGCCACCCACACGCCATCCTTGAGGAAGATGCCCTCGAGGTCGATCTCGTCGATCAGCAACCCCGGAACACCTGGCGGTCTCGGCCGCTGATCGTCGATCACGTTGCGTTCCAACAGGGACCGGAAGGGATCGCGGCGACCCTCGGGATCGTAGGTCGTCGCTGCCGATCCTGCCAGCAGCGCCTCCTCCTCGGCGAAGATCTCATCGATCTGATCGCCCCCTTCGACAGGCTGCTCACCGACCCCCGGCTCCACGGCTGCGGTTTCGGCAGCCGGCTCCGCCGGCGCTGGATCCTGACGAGCGTGCATCGGTGCGAGGCTGAGCACACTCGCGAGCGAACCGATGAGAATCGACCTGGCTGTCACGGCGCCTCCTCGTCTTCCGCGGGTTCCCGGTACACAAAGGTCTTGGCAGTGAAAGTCGCCCGAATGGTATACCGCCCACCTGGGTTCGCCTGCACTGCCAGGTTCTCGATGTTGATGATCCGGGGGAAGCGACTGACCCGATCGAAGAACAACGCCAGGTTGTGGTAAGTGCCCTGGAGGCTGATCGCAATCGGCCACTCGCTATAGAACTCCTGATCCTGCAGTCCGCCCGGAGCGAACCGCTCGAGCTGATGGTCACCTTGCTCGACCAGCAGCCGAATGCGGCGCAGGAGATCCTCGGTGTTGCGGCGGGCCGGAAGGATCCGGAGCAGCTTCTCGAGCTCCAGCTCGAGGCGCCGCACCTCTTCGCGGAACTGGGGCAGACGCTGCTTGGCTGCCCTGCCTTCCTGGATCTTCTGCTGTAACACGCCGAGCTCGGCAGTCTGTGCCGCGATCTCCTGCTTCATCGGCTTGAGCTTGAGCTCGTGCACAGCGAAGACCGCGATTCCTGCCAGCAAAGCGCCAACGCCCAGTCCAACGTACCAGGGCTTGCCTTCGAGTTGGGATATTGCCGCCATGACGCCTCAGCCCCCAGCTTCGTCGGCCTCGGCGGCCGGCTTGGCAATGACGAAGTTGAAGTTGATGCTGAAAGTGTAGGTCTCTTGTCCCTGCCCGGCCTGGCGGACGGTCTCCTTCAGCACCGGCTCTTGGAACTCGGGGACCTTGCCGAGGTTCTCGAGGAACGCAGCGACCTGATTGGTGTTGAACGCGGTCCCGGTGAGCTCGACCGTCGAGCCCTTTACCGACAGCGAGCTCAACCACAGCAGGTCGGGCAGAGCGCGGGAGATCTCGTCCATGATCCGGACCGGGCCCCGCTGGCTCTGCTTGAGCGCCTCGATCACCTCGATCTTGCGCTCGAGGTCGGCCTTGCGCTTCTTGTAGTCCTCGACCTCCTTGATGATCGGCTCGAGCTCCTTGACCTCGGCCTGGGCCACCTCGACCTGCGAGCGGATGTCGTTGAGCTCCCCACGGAGCATCCAGAACCAGCCGCCGGCCACCAGGGCGCCGATGATCAGCGCTCCCAGGAAAGCCCAATCGGTGAGGCTCAGGGAGCCAGCACCGAGGCCGGCCGCTTTGGACACGACGTCGCGACCACCCTTGCGAGCGACGACCGGCTTGCGACCTTCGGCGATGAGGTTGATCTTGATCATCGAACCTACCCCCCGACCTTGCGGATCGCCAGGCCCACTGCGATGGTCAGCATGGGGGCCACCGAACGGAGCCACCCAGCGTCGAAGTCCGACTCCTTGACGTGAACCCTGCGGAACGGGTCGAGGATCTCGACCGGAACCTGGAAGCGCTCGCGCAGCACCTGAGCGAGGTTCGGCGTGAGTGCGCCGCCGCCCGCGATGACGATCTCGTCGACGGAACCTTCCTGAGTGGTCGCCTGGTAGAAGTCGAAGGTCTTCTGCAGCTCGCCGGCCATCTCTGCCGACACGCCATCGAGCACCGGCCGGGCGTCAGCCGCGCTGTAGCGATCGACCGGCGTACCTCGCTTGAGCATTTCCGCCTGCTCGAAAGAGAGGCTGTACTCACGCTGGAGAGCTTCAGTGAACTGGTTGCCGGCGAACGAAATGTCTCGCCAGAAGACCGATTGCCCGCGCGACAGGACGTTGATGTTGGTCACACTCGCGCCGATGTTGACCAACGCCAAGACCTTCAGCGGGTCGAGGTCGTAGTTGACCTCGTAGGCATTCTGGAGCGCGAACACGTCGACATCGACCAAGGCCGGCGTTTTGCCGGTCTGGGAGATCACCGAGATGTAGTCGTTCACCTTGTCGCGCTTGACCGCGACCAGCAAGACGTCCATCTGGTCGCGGCCCGGCTCCGGGTCGCCCAGCGGGACATAATCGAGCCGCACGTCCGAGATGTCGAACGGGATGTACTGCTCGGCCTCCCAGGTGATCGACTCGGCAAGCTCCTCCGGTGCCATCGCCGGCACCTGGATCTTCTTGATGATCACCGAGTGCCCGGACAGCGAGGTGCCGTAGTTGGTGTTCTTCGTCTTGGTCTCGTCGTTGAGCTTGTGGATCGCGTCGACGACGAGCGACGAGTCCATGATCGAGCCATCGACGATCGCTTCGGGGGAGAGGGCCTCGAGGCCTACCCGGAGGAGCTGGAAGTCGCCCTTGCGTTCCTTCAGCTCGACCAGCTTGACCGCGGAACTCCCGATGTCCAGCCCGGCGACGCCTTTTTCGCGAGAGAACAGCACGTGTCCTATACCCCCGTTGAAAGCGCTGTGGTCATGGCACTTATGGACGCTTTCCTAAAGTTTTGCTGGAGCCTAGCAGGCCAGGTGCAACAGTGTCAAGCGGATGCATCGTTGGGTTCAAACCCCACTCGCTTTGTTACCAACTCGTGGACAGTGTACCACTTATGACCGCATGGCGATACATCAGCTCGGGCGAGAGCGCACAGTCCTCAGTGCACTCCGCCCGGAGCCGCTCGAAATCAGCTGCACGGCGTCGACGGCGGCCAGGGCATCGAGGGCTTCGACGACAGCCACGAGCTCTGCCCGCGACCGCACCGCGAGGCGCAGCTCGACCTCCCGATCCTGCTCGCCACCGGCAGCTACGCCCAGCACCACGGCACCAGCCTGCGCGGCGGCAGCCGTCACCGCCGGAGCGAGCGTGGCTTCCGGGCGCGCCGTCAATCGGAGGGTCACCGGCCACGGACCGCTGGCGCCCTTCTCCCACTGCACCGTCACCTCACGCGTGGGCAGATCAGCGATCTCATCGACCTGCGCGCATCCTCTGATGTGAACGACGACACCCCGCTTGCGACTGACGACACCAACGATGTCGTCGCCGGGGAGCGGCTGACAACACGAAGCCCGACGTACCAACAGATCGGAGTCGGCACCCACGGCGATCAGATCCGAGCCTCCCGGTCGGAGCCGGTCGACCAGATGCCCGAGTCGGCCTCGCGCCTCGAGCTGCCCCTGAACCCGCTCGACCACGTCGCGTGCCGCGACCTTGCCCCAACCGATGCGCGCCAGCACGTCGTCGGCGTCGAACTCCTCCGCCGCCGAGGTCTGCTGCGAGTGCAGCAGGTCGAGCACGCGGCGCGAGGTCGTCCCCATCCGGCGCGCCTCCTGCTCGAGCAACCGCCCACCGAGATCCTTGGCCCGTCGTCGCGCCTCGAGGTTGAGCCTTTGACGAATTCGCGCCTTGGCCCGGGGTGTCGCGACGAAACCCAACCAATCTCGCTGGGGACCCAGGCCTGGTTCGACCAGGATCTCGACCTGGTCGCCGTTGCGCAGCGGCGTTCGCAGCGGCACGACGCGTCCGTTCACCCTGGCCCCGACGCAGTTATCGCCGATCTCGGTGTGGACACGGTAGGCAAAGTCGACCGGAGTTGCTCCTCTCGGCAGAGCCTGAACCTCGCCCTTCGGGGTGAACACGTACACCTCGTCGGGATAGAGGTCCATCTTCAGCGACGCCATGAATGTCCGCGGATCAGCGACCTCTCCCTGCCACTCGACCACCTGCCGCAGCCAGCGCACGTTCTCGTCGCCGCTGCTGCGACCATCACGTCCGGGCGTCGGGCGCTTGTACACCCAGTGGGCCGCGATGCCGCGTTCGGCGATGTCGTCCATCTCGCGGGTCCGGATCTGCACCTCGAAGGGTTGCCCGTGATCTGCGATCACCGTGGTGTGCAGCGAACGATAGCCGTTGGGCTTGGGCATCGCCAGGTAGTCCTTGAACCGCCCCGGGACCGGCCGCCAGCGCTCGTGGACCACCCCGAGCGTGCGGTAGGTGTCGCTGCGAGTTTCGGTCACGACCCGCACCGCCAGGTAGTCGTAGAGCTGCGAGATGTCGATCCCCTGTCGCCGCAGCTTCTGGTAGATGGACCACATGCGCTTGACCCGAAAGGAGATCTCGGCGCCGATCCCTTCCTCGCCGAGTCGCGACTCGAGATCGCCGACCAGGCGTTGCATCAGCCGCCGACCGCCTTTGAGGCGTTGCTGCACTTCGCCGTGGAGCTCGGACCACTGCCGCGGCCACAGGTGGAAGAAGGCCAGGTCCTCGAGGTCTCCCTTGACCTGAGCCATACCCAGCCGGTGGGCGATCGGGGCGTAGATCTCGAGCGTCTCGAGAGCGATGCGACGGCGATCCTCGGCCGGCAGGTGCTCGAGGGTCATCATGTTGTGCAGGCGATCCGCCAGCTTGACGAGGATCACGCGGACGTCCCGGGCCGAGGCCAGGATCAGCTTGCGAAAGGTTTCGGCCTGAACCTCATCGCGGCGCACGTACGAATGGCGCCCGATCTTGGTCACGCCTTCGACCAGGTCGGCAACCTCGTCGCCGAACTCCAGCCGCAGCTCCTCCGATGAAACCGTCGTGTCCTCCACCGTGTCGTGGAGCAGGCCGACGATCGCGGAGGTCTCGTCGAAACCCTGCGATGCCAGCAGAAATGCCACCGCGAGGGGATGAGTCTCGAAGGGGGCTCCGGACAGCCGATTCTGCCCCTGATGGGCTCGCTCGGTGAAGAGCCAGGCGCGGCTCACGCGCTCGTGATCACACTCGCCGCGCTGCAGGCGCAGCGCGCCCACGACGTCCTCGACCCCGCGCAGCGTGGGCGGGCTGACCGGGGCGGCCGAGCGACGACGGAAGCGAATCACAGCTCGTCATGATAGCCGCGCTTCGGTGCGGCTCGAAGGGGATCCGGCGCCGCCACCGGATCCCGTGGATCAGGAACGAAACTACGCCCGCGCGGGCTTCGCCGTGACGGAGCGCCGGTGGGCGATTCGATCCCAGATCAGCGCAATCGGACTGGCGACGAAGATCGACGAGTAGGTTCCGACGAAGATGCCGATCAGGAGCACGAAACCGAAGCCCCGCAGCACGTCACCACCCAGGAAGTACAGCGCTCCCACCGCGAGCAGGGTGGTCAAGCCGGTCAGGATCGTGCGCGACAGGGTTTGATTGAGCGCAACGTTGAGGGTCTGCTCGAAGTCCTCACGCGGCCGGGCGCGCATGTTCTCGCGCACGCGATCGAACACCACCACGGTGTCGTTCACCGAGTAGCCGACCAACGTCAGGAACGCCGCCACTGTCGTCAGGTTGAACTCGTAGTCGAGGGCCGCAAACAGCCCCAGAGTGATCAGCACGTCGTGGAGCAGTGCCACCAGCGCGCCGACCCCGAACCTCAGCTCGAAGCGGAACCAGATGTAGGCCAACATCCCGAGCAACGAGAACAGCACCGCGTAGATGCCCTTCTGCCGCAGCTCCGAGCCCACCTGCGGACCGACCGACTCTTCGCCCAAGACCGAGAAGGCGCCCAGCGTGGTCTTCGCCTGGAGGACCGCCAGCACCTCGGGGCCCACGGCATCGACGCCGGCCAGCTGGTCGTAGGAGGAGAGAATCCCGACCTCCTTGCGGCGCTCGAGGACGGCCGCTGCAACATCGTCGTACTGCTGGCGCGCGGCAATTTCGTCGAGCGAGCGCAGTGACAGCGGATCCGACTCGAAGATCAGGGCCGACAGCGCGTCCGCACCACGGCGGTTGAGGTCGAACCCGCCACCGGCGCCGTATTCGGCGGCGAGCGCTTCGACCACGCGGGCGCCGCCCGTCTGCGCCGCGTCGGCAGCAGCCGGCACTCGGATCATCACCTCGTGGTTCTCAGCCTCACCGAACCGCTGCAGCTGAGCGTCGCCGACGCCGCGATCAGCCAAGGTCTTGCGCAGACTCTCGAGATCGATGGCATCACGGAACCGTAGTGTCAGCTGGGAGCCGCCGGCGAACTCGATGCCCACGTTGAGCTTGCCGTGCACGAAGACCGCGAAGGCCGACACCACGATCGCGATGACCGAGATCGTGGCGAAGAGCCGGCGCCGGCCCATGAAGTCGAAGTTGGCGTGTGTGAAGAATTCCATGACGGTCTCCGGTTCAGATCGAAAGGCTCTCGATGGCGCGTCCCGACGCCTTGCTGGCGGCTTCGCGTCGGGCCAGCAGGATGTCGAAGAGCCACCGCGAGACCACCACGGCGGTGAACATCGAGGCCAGGATGCCGATCGACAACGTCACGGCGAAGCCCCGAATCGGCCCGGTGCCGAAGTTGTAGAGGAACATCGCCGACAACAGGGTGGTCAAGTTCGAGTCGAGGATCGACGACAGAGCCTTCTCGAAGCCGTTGGCAATGGCCGACTTGACCGTCCGCCCCAAGCGCAGCTCCTCTCGGATGCGCTCGAAGACCAGCACGTTGGCATCGACCGCCATGCCGAGCGTGAGGATGATGCCGGCAATTCCAGGCAGGGTCAGCGTGGCGCCGAAGGATGCCAGCGCCCCAAACAGCAGGGCGATGTTCATCGACAGCGCCACCACCGCGTTGATGCCGGTCAGCTTGTAGACGACCAGCATGAACAGCATGACGAGGGCCATTCCAAGAATGCCCGAACGAACCCCCTGGCGGATCGAGTCCGCGCCGAGGGACGGGCCGACGGTGCGCTCTTCGAGATAGGTGATCCCGGCCGGCAGGGCGCCGGACTGCAGCACCATCGCGAGATCTTCCACCTCCTGCTGGGAGAACCGCCCCTCGATGATGCCGGAGTCGGTGATGCGGCTGTTGAGCCGCGGAGCCGAACGCACTTTGCCATCGAGCACGATGGCGAGGCCCTTGCCGACGTTGGCGCCGGTGACGTCGCCGAAGATCTTGCCACCCTCGTGAGTCAGCTGGAACTGCACGATCGGCTCGTTGAACCGACCCTGGCTGCCGCGGGCGCTCTTGAGGTCGCGACCGGTGATCACACTGCGGCTCTGCACGCCGTAGTAGCGGCGCCCGACCAGCTGCCCCGCCTCGTCCCAGATATCCTCGGTCATGATCTCGATGCCGGCGGGCAAGGCGCCGCCGTAGTGCGCGAGGACCTCTTCCTCGGTCGCCGCGGAGCGGCCACCGTCGGGGTAGTCGACCAGACGGAACTCGAGGAAGGCCGTCGACTTGATCAGGCCTTTGACACGTTCCGGATCGTCGACGCCTGGAAGCTGCACGATCACGCGATTGCTGCCGAAGCCCTGGCGCGTGATCACCGGCTCGGCCACGCCGAAGGCGTCGACACGATTGCGAATCGTCTGTTCGGCCTGACGCACCGCCATGTCGTTGAGCTGCTCGACCGCCCGGTCCGACATCGAGAAGGCCAGCTTGTCGCCCTCGCGGCGCCAGGTCCACACGTCCACGCCGAGAAATTGCTCGACGATGGCACGAATGGTCTCGTCACGGTCGACACCGACGCCGGAAACGACGAAGGAGGTGTCGCCGGTCGCCTCGGCCCTGATCGAACCGATCCCCTCGTCCTTCGACTCGGACACCAGTCGGTCGATCACCTTGTCGCGGTCGGCCCGAATCGCGTCCGCGACCTCGACCTGGAGCACCAGGTACATGCCTCCGCGCAAGTCCAACCCCAGCTTGACCTTTTCCTTCGGCGGCCAAGCTTGCCAGCCGATCAGTGCCGTCACGCCGAGGATGAAGATCCCTCGCCACAGCAAATTGCGATTCACTTCGTCTCTCCCGCGTCCTCGAGGCCGGTGATCGCCGACTTGAGGACCTTGACCTTGATCTTGTCGGCGATCCGGAGCCAGACGATCTGGCCTTCGATCGCCGAAATTTCGCCGATGAGACCACCGCTGGTGACCACCCGGTCACCCCGCTGCAGCCCCTCGAGGAGCTTTTGGAGTTGCTGCTGGCGCTTGCGCATCGGCGCGATCGCCACCAACCAGAAGATGGCGGTGATCACCACCATCAGCATCAGCGATGGGAACATCGAGGGCTGCCCAGGCGCCGCTGCGAGTACTGCTATCGACATCGACGAAACCTCCCTGACCGCTCACGAGGACCGGCGACGACGACTGCGCGCGAACGCGACCGACGCACTTTCACCAATGCGTCCCACGCGGGGCGGAATTGGAGGATCTGAAGGTGTGTTCGGCAGAATCGAGCGCAACTCGGGGTTGCGACGAGTCGGTTCAGTCGGCGTCGCCAACCGGGACCTCGAGGTCGGCCAGCGTCCGAGATCCGATAGCTTGGCGGACTCGCTCCATGAAGTCAAGGTAGAAGTAAACATTGTGGACCGTGGCGAGGACCTTCGCCGAAAGCGGCTCGTGCCGCATCAGGTGATGCAGCAGCGCCCGCGGCACGCGCGTGCAGGTGGTACAGCTGCACTGGGGATCCACCGGTCGCGAATCGTGCCGCAGCCGAGCGTGTTTGAGCTTGAGCGTCCCGCCCGAGGTGAACAGCAGACCGTGCCGCGCGCTGCGGGCCGGCAGAACACAGTCGAAGAGGTCTACACCCCAACGCACGGCATGCAGAATGTCGCGTGGGTAGCCCACCCCCATCAGGTACCTCGGCCGCTCCGGCGGCAGTGCCGGGGCGCACCACTCGACCACCGCCTGGCGTTCGGCCTCCGGCTCGCCGACGCTGACGCCGCCGATCGCAAACCCATCGAAGGCGATATCCGCCAGCTCGGCGGTGGCCCGCCGCCGGAGGCTCTCGAACGATGACCCCTGGACGATCCCGAACAACGCTCCCCGTTCGCTCTGCCAGGCGACCCGGGCGCGCCGAGCCCAGTCGAGCGTCACGGCCCAGCTGAGCTCCGCATCGCGCTCGGACACAGGCCAGGCGGGACATTCGTCCAGCACCATCGCGATGTCGACGCCGAGCTGTTGCTGCCACCGCACCACATCCTCGGGAGTCATGCGGATGCGGTCGCCGTCGACGTGACTCGAGAAGGTCACGCCATCACGGTCGATGGTTCGCCGGTGGGCAAGGCTGAAGACCTGAAATCCGCCCGAATCGGTCAGGATCGGCCCACGCCAGCCGGTAAAGCGGTGGATCCCACCGAGGGCCTCGATCGCGTCGATCCCGGGTCGCAGTCGCAGGTGGTAGAGGTTCGAGAGCATCACCTGAGCGCCCTGCGCCTCGAGCTCTGCCGGCCCGAGCCCACGCACCGCGCCGAGTGTCCCCACCGGCATGAACGCCGGCGTCTCGACCGGTCCATGGTCGGTCCGCAGAACCCCGAGGCGGGCATGGCCGTCGCTGGCGTGGACGCGAAAGCTCAGGCCCATTGGCGCAGGTTACTTCTTCGAGCCGAGATCGACTTCGCGCACGACCACGTCGGCCGGCAGCGTCAGGTCGAACAGCTCGCCGGACAGCTCGGGATCACGCTCGAGATCCTTCAGCTCGTACTCCGTCAGGTCGCCGTCGGCCTCGTGGTACGAGAGCCGCACCGGGAGAAAGGTCTCGGCGTCGATCCAGATCGACATGCTCTGGAGCTTCTTGGCGATACGACTGTACCGCGGGGTCAGCTGCAGCCGATACGGCTCCTTGGCATCGCCCGGGAAACTTGCCTCGACGCGAAAGTACTCGCTCAGCGTGTCCAAAGCGGCAGTGGCACCCATGAAACGGAACACCTGCTCGGAGTACCGGCCGATCTGCATCCGTTCGGCGCGCTTCAGGTCCTGAAACCAGGTGACCATGGTTTCGCCGCTGATCACGATCAACATCGGATCAGGCTCGTGGTACTCCCAGCGCACCTTGTCGGGCTTGCTGAAGGACAACACCCCGTACGCCGTCTGCGGCTCGGCCAGAAGCTGACTCTCCTTGCGCTGAACGAATTTCGCTCGAAGGCCCGCGAGCTGCTCTTGCTCGATTCTCACGCGGTCCATCAGCAGGCCGAGGCGTTCCTGGGGTCGGACACCATCGGCGCGTGGATCAGGCTTCGGCGAGCTCGCCGAGGCGGGCTCGATGGCGAGGAGGAGGGTCAGGCTGGTGAGGGTCAGCGCACGCGCGAACATCACGGGATGGTATCAGGACGGCGAGTAGTCCCCATGGCACTAGCCGAGGTGCGCCCCGGTTGGTCCAAACGGCGCCAGCAGTGCACCTCCTCCAAGGTACCGGGTACCGGGTATCGGGTACTTGCCGGAACCTCTTTGAGGCAGGCTCTGAACAGCTCCTCAGGCACCATCCGGCTGTCCCTGGTCCCCGGCCCCTGGCACCCATCTTCGGTGGGCTCACCAGGAGATCCGGTCCATCCCGAAATCGTCGAGGCCCGCGGCGAGCTCGGCGACGGTTTGGTTCGTGCCGGGCCACACCAGGTCCGGCGCGACCTCGGCCAGGGGCGCGAGCACGAAGGACCGCCGTGCCGCCTCGGGATGCGGCACCTGCAGATCGGCTGCGGCGATCACAGCGTTCCCGCACAGGATGACGTCGACGTCCAGCACCCGGGGGCCCCACCGCTCACCGGGCCGCCGTCCGGCGGCGAGCTCCAGGGCCTTGGCGATCGCGAGCCACTCCCGCGCCGTGTGGACCGAGCGCCCGACCACCACGGCGTTGACGTAGTCCGGCTGAGGTTGCCCGGTGGGCAGCGCCGACGACCGATACGGCGCCGAAACGCGTGCGTCGATCACGCGAGCAGCGATCAGGTCTGCTGCTGCCCGAATCTGACCGAGCGGATCACCGAGATTGGCGCCGAGAGCCAGAACGACGCGGTGCATCGCAGAAGCCTACCCGTCTCTGCTAGCCTTTCCCACCAGTGTTGACACTGTTCGCTCTCACGGTGCTCGAGGCAGCGGTCTTGGGAGCCCACCTCATGGCGGGGCGCGGTGCCTGTGTCCTCGAGCCCCAACAGCGGCGAATTCTCGGCCTCCTGCTCGCCCCGAGCCTTCTGAGCGCCGTGATCCTGCGCTTGGTCGCGACCAGCCCCGACGACGCTGTCGGGGCGTCGCTGCAGGCCGGCTCCGCTGGAGCGCTGGCCGTGCTGCTCTGCCTCGCCGGACTCGTCGCCGCCGACTTGGTCGCGCTGATCGGCGGCGCAACGCTCGAGCGCAACGCCTGGTGGCTGATCGCAACGTTCGGCCTGCTCGGGGCAATCGCCACGGCATGGGTCGCCGAGTGCCTCGCGCGCGGCGGCAGTCCCGCCGGGCCGGGGGTGTGGATCGCCACCACCGCAAGAGTGTTGCTGATGGCGGCCGCCGGTGAGGTTGCGCTCGGGCTGCGACCGTGGGCCGCCGGGGCCGCGGGGATCGTGGGCTTGCCGCTGCTGTGGCTGGGCCTTCCGGCGTTGGTTGCCAATCACGCGCGAGGAGCCGGCGCCCTGCCCGCCGTCCTCGCCGCAGCCACCCTGCTGGCCGTTGCAGCCATCCTTCCCGGTCGACTCCGCCGAGCTGCCGGCTTCGCCGGCGTCCTGATCGCCTGCCTCGCCGTGGCGGCCATGGACGACGCATGGCGCGGCGGCCGGTTGCTCCTCGAGCAGCAGCCGCAGGTGGAGGTGTCTCCGTGAACGAAGGCTTGTCGATTCGCGATCCGATCCACGGCTTCATCCGCGCCGACGCTCTCGAAACCGCCCTGGTCGACAGCCTGCCGCTGCAGCGCCTCCGCACGATCCACCAACTCGGCCTCGCCTCCCTGATCTTCCCAGGGGCGGTGCACAGCCGCTTCTCCCACGTCCTCGGCACGATGCATCTGGCGGGCCGGCTCTACGACGCGCTGGCCGGCAAGTCCAACGGTGCCCTCGAGGATCACCCGCGAGCTCCGACACGGCGGCTGGTGCGGGTCGCCGCGCTCCTCCACGACATCGGCCACGCACCGTTTTCACACACCGCCGAAGAGCTGTTCGACGAGCCCATCGACCACGAGGAGATGACACGACGGCTGCTCGCCACCGACGAAATCGCCGAGATCTTCGCCCGGCACGGCGATGGTCTCGAACCGGCTGCCGTCGCCGCTCTGTTGGCCGGTGAGGGGGAGCCGCTGCTCGGACAGATCGTGTCGGGCGAGCTCGATGTCGACAAGATGGACTACCTGCTACGCGACAGCCTGTTCTGCGGCG
>CAZRFU010000001.1:0-674 GCA_964599475.1 uncultured Thermoanaerobaculia bacterium | reverse complement strand
TCCTCGACACGGTCGAGCCGCTGGCCGCCCCGGACTCCGGCGAAGTGGGCATCGGCGTCGCAGAGGGTGGCGTCCACGCCCTCGAAGCATTGGTCCTGGCGCGCTACTACATGTTCACGCAGGTCTACTTCAACGTCGTCGGCAAAGCCCTGGAACTGCACTTCAACCGCTGGCTGCAGGAGGACCGAATCCTCTGGCCCTCGCGCCCGACCGAGTTCCTCGAGCACGACGATGTCACCGTCACCCTGCTGATGCGCCGCTCGAGCAGCCGACACGCCCGCGCGGTGTCGACCCGGTCGCGCTACCCGCTCGCCTTCGAGACCCGGGAACACCTCAAGCGCGAGGAGAAGGCCGCCTTCGAGCACCTGCTGACCGAGCTTCTGGCGGACTTCGGCAACGACGAGGTGTTGGTGTCCAATTCCTCGAAGGATCCCCACCGTCTCGGATCCAAGCGGGTCTTGGTCCGTTTCGGCGACGGCCGGCTCGAGCCGATGGAACAGGCGAGCCACTTCATCCGCCACTTGGGGCGCATCGAGCGCTACCGCGTCTACGCCGCACCCCACCGCCGCGACGACATCACCGCCTGGCTCAGATCCCGTTGGGGCTAACAGTCGTAGTGGGGATCCTGTACCCTTGAAGCGGTGAATCTGCCACCCCTGCTCGCCGTCGCCGTG